>CAZQDD010000028.1:0-50270 GCA_964591805.1 uncultured Acidobacteriaceae bacterium
TCCGTCTCCGCGTTGACGTAATCGTTATAGGCCGTCAGCGAAACCTTGGAGTCGAGGATGAGGTGCTTGTTTTCCGGCAGTTTCACGATCACGTCGGGCCGCGCCTGCCGTGCGTCCTCGTCGCGGAAGCTGTTCTGCACAAAATATTCCTCGTCCTTGCGCAGCCCGGAGGACTCCAGAATCTTCTCCAGGATCATCTCGCCCAGGTCGCCCTGCGCCTTGGATGAAGTCGTCAGCGCCCTTGTCAGGTTGCCGGTGTCGGCGGAAAGTTGCTGGTTCAATCCCATCAGCAGCCGCACCTGTTCGGAGAGCGCCGAGCGATCCTTGCCCTCCTGTACGTACACCTCTTCCACCTTTTGCTGGAAGCTCTTGATCTTCTCCGACAGCGGCGTCAGCAACTGCGAAAGATTTTTCTGGTTCTGCTCCGTGAAACGCTTTGTTTTTTCTTCCAGAATGTCATTGGCCAGCGTCTTGAACTGGTTGGAGAGCTCGACCCGCGCGGCGGACAGCAACTCGAGTTTTTCCGCCGCCTGTTGTTCCTGCTGCTTCAGTTGTTGCGCAAACTGCAACTCCAGTTGTTTGAGCTGTTCGGTCAATCGCGCCACTTCTTTTTCCGCCGCGGATCGCGCCTCCACGTTCGTCCTAAGTTCGCCGGCGCACTCATCCAGCCGCGTCCCGGCCGCCATGACCTCGTTCCGGCTCGCCGCCAGCTCCGCCTCCAGTGCCCCCAGCCGCGATGCCAGCGCCGCCCGCCGCCCGCCCAAAATCACGGCGGTGATGCAGGCTCCAAAAAGTGATGCGAGAATAATGGCGCTAAGAGATATCATGGACATGGGGTTGGCCTCAGGTTCTTGGATTGTAACTCAAGCCAGATTTTGGAGGATGATCCGTGCGCGCCGTGCGCTTGCTGTTGCTGCTGCTGACGCTCGCCACAGCGTTGTGCGCCCAATCCGCGCCCCCGTCTGCTTCCTACAGCTTCGCGCCGCAGGCTGAGCAGGAGATTGCCCGCCTGGTGAATCGCGAGCGGCAGGCGCGTGGTCTGCCCGCGCTGGTCATGGACGAGCGCTTGCGGCGGGTAGCGCGCGAGCACAGCGCGCTCATGGCGTCCACCGGCGAAGTCGATCATCAGCTTCCGGGCGAGCCCAGGTTCCTGTCCCGCCTCCAGGCGCAACGGCTGCGCTATGACGCCAGCGGAGAAAATATTGCCTTCAACCTCGATGCCGCCCATGCCCACGCGTCGCTGATGAACTCCCCCGGCCATCGCGCCAACATTCTCGCCGAGCAATATAACTCCATCGGCGTCGGCGTGCTGCAAACGCCAACCGGAATCTACGTGACCCAGGATTTCATCCGCGGCTTTCCCGAGGCCAGCGTCGAGGAAGCCGAAGCCACGGTGGCTTCCCATCTGAACGAGCTGCGGCGCGCTGCCGGGGCGCCCGTGTTGAGCCGTGTCTCCGCGCCCGACCTGCGCAAACATGCCTGCGCCATGGCGGCCAGCAACAAGCTGGATCCACGTTCCCTGATGTCCTCCAGGGTGGCCAGCTCCCTGGCCTTCACCGCAGTCGATCTCGCCCAGACGTCCGCGTCCCTGGAGGGGCTCCGAACACGCCAGGCCCGGAGCTTCGCGGTCGGCGCCTGCTACCAGTCCAGTGCTACCTACGAAAATCCGGTCTTCTGGATCGTCGTGGTGACCTACTTTTAGCTGCAACGATTTCCTGCCGGACCGAAACTTTCCGCGCCCTGCCTTCGTATAGGTTGCCATGCGCCAGCCTGCTGGCGCAGGAGGTGCCAGCCATGGAAGGCGCATACAACTGGATCATCGACAGCAAGCCACTTCGAATTGCCATTCACGCTGCCGCATTTGCCGCCTGGTTCGGGGCGGCTTTCGGCCTTATGATTCTCGCCGTCAACGGTTAGCCAGGGAGGTTCTGGGCAAAAGCCGGCTGTCCCAGGGTTCGCGCCTTCCATGGGCGCGAACCCTGGAGAGCAGAGAACTCCGGGCTAGCGAACTTCGGCCGGCTCGGTTTTCTTCGCGTATCTGGTTGCCACATACTGGCTGAGGATCTGTTTGAATTCCTCGACGATGTGGTCGCCTTTCAAGGTGGTCGCCAGGCGCCCGTCGATGAACACCGGGGCCTTCGGATCCTCGAACGTTCCCGGCAGTGAGATGCCGATATTGGCATGCTTGCTCTCGCCCGGTCCGTTCACGATGCAGCCCATGACTGCCAGCTTCATCTCCTCCACGCCCTCGAACTTGCTGCGCCACCCGGGCATCTGCTCGCGCACATAGAGCTGAATCTGCTGCGCCAGTTCCTGGAAGTAGGTCGAGGTGGTGCGCCCGCAGCCAGGACAGGCAGTCACCTGCGGCAGAAAACTGCGTATTCCCAGCGACTGCAACACCTGCTGCGCCACCTGCACTTCTTCCGTGCGGTCGCCACCTGGAGCCGGGGTCAGCGAGACGCGGATGGTGTCGCCGATGCCTTCCTGCAGCAGGATTGCCAGCCCGGCGGTGCTGCTCACAATGCCCTTGGCGCCCATGCCCGCCTCGGTCAGCCCAAGGTGCAGGGGATATTCGCAGCGCGCGGCCAGGTCGCGATACACGTCCACCAGGTCTTGCACGCCGCTCACTTTTGCGCTCAGCAGAATGTGATCGCCTGGCAAACCGTAGCTCTCGGCCAGCTCGGCCGAGTGCAGTGCGCTGGTGATCATCACCTCGATCATCACCTCGCGCGGCTCTTTGGGCGCGGCGAGTTTCGCATTCTCATCCATCATGCGCGCCAGCAACTGCTGGTCCAGCGATCCCCAGTTCACGCCGATGCGCACCGGCTTGCCGTTCTCAATTGCGCACTCGATCATGGTGCGGAAGTTATCGTCGTTCTTGCGCCCAATGGAAACGTTGCCGGGGTTGATGCGGTACTTCGACAGCGCCCGTGCGCACTCCGGAAAATTCCTGAGCAGCAGGTGCCCGTTGTAGTGGAAGTCGCCCACGATGGGCACATCGACCCCCATGTCCGCCAACCGGTCCACAATCGGACGGACGGCGGCGGCGGCGGCCTCGTTGTTCACCGTGACCCGCACCACTTCGGAGCCGGCGCGCGCCAGGGCCGCCACTTGTTGCACGGTTGAGCTCACATCCGCCGTGTCCGTGTTGGTCATCGACTGCACCATGACCGGCGCGTTGCCGCCCACCCGCACGTTTCCAATCTTTGCCGTGTAGCTTTTTCTGCGTTTGAGGATTGCCATGAGGACTCTTCTCTTAAATTTTATGAGCACGTTGTGGGGTGGGGAAAAGGGCGCCCGCGGGCGCCCTGGCCGCCTCGGTCTTGCCTTACTGTCCTGGCAGCATTTTCACCACGTCGTTGAAGATCACCATGCCCGCAAACAGCACCAGGCACACAAACGCCGCCTGGTACAGCCGGATCTTGATGCCTTCATTGATGTCGCGCCGCATCACCGATTCCACCAGCAGCATGGCGATCAGGCCGCCGTCCAGAATGGGGATTGGCAAAAGATTGAACAGCCCAAGCTGCAGGCTGATCATTGCCATGAACTCCATCAGGTCGTTGATGCTGCGATGGTGCACCATCTCGCCCGAAACCCGCACGATTTCAATGGGGCCTGACATCTGCTTCATCGAAACCTTGCGCTCGGCCATGCGTCCAACCAGTTCATAGATCAGGCCAGAGAGCTTTTCGCACTCCTCCACCGACCGGCTGAACGCTTCCGGCAAAGGCAGTTGTTCCACCTGCATGGGCTCGGAGATAAAGCCGATCCGGTAGCTCTCGGTGTGCGCGTCCACCGGGCTCAGCTTCGGCGTCACCGTCAGCGCCAGATTCTGATTGCCGCGCACAATCGCCAGGTGTACCGGCTTGTCCTTGGTCGTCTGCAGATAAGCCTGCATGGCTCCGGTGGAGTGGATCGGAGTCCCGTCCACGGCGGTGATTTCGTCGCCCACCTGCAATCCCGACTGCGTCCCCGGCATGTCCGGTTCCAAGGCCGTCACCACGAATGGTTCCTGCGGCAGCCAGCCTACCTCGCCGCTCTGCTGCTTGCCGTCGGCCTTGGGCAGCAGGGTCATCGGCAGCACTTCGCCGCCGCGCTTCACGCGCAGGGCCAGGGGCTGGTTGGGATTGATCAGAACCTTGTTGTGTACGTCCTGCCAGGTGGGATTCTGGGTATCGGCGATCTGTAGAATCTGGTCGCCAGGTTTCACCCCCGCCTGTTCTGCCGGATATCCGGGCAGGCACCAGCCCACCACCGCCGGCTGATACAACCCGTAAGGAATTTCATGATGCAGGGCGAACACAACGGTCAGCAGTCCGACGGCCAGCACCATGTTGGCCGCCGGGCCAGCCACCGCGATAAGCAGCCGTTGCCAGCGCGGATGTTTCAGAAATTCGCCTTCATCCGGGGTCGCGCCCTGCGGCCGGTCCTCCGGCATTTCGACGGCGTTGACTCCGGTCATCTTCACATAGCCGCCCAAAGGCAGGGCTGAGATGCGGTAGTCGGTATCCCCGCGGCGGAAGCCGAACAGCCGCTTCCCGAAGCCAATGGAGAAAATCTCCACCCGCACGCCCAGCAATTTAGCCGCGGCAAAATGGCCGAACTCGTGCACCAGGATCATCACTCCCAGCACCACAACCGCGCCGACCAGAGTGTAAAAAGCGCTCGTCATAAACAGAATGGTTTCTCTCCAACACCAGGGTACTTACTTGGCGGCCGGTACCTGCGCGCCAGTCGCGCCTGCCTTCACAAACCGTCGTGCCAGCTCGCGGGCTTCCGCATCCATGCTCAGCACCTCGTATATAGATTCCGGTTTAGTGGCTGGCGTTTCATTCAATACCGCTTGAATCGTGGCGGGAATACCCAGGAAAGGAATTTTGCCTTCCAGGAAAGCCGCCACGGCAACTTCGTCCGCCGCATTCAGGGCCACGGTTTTGGCTCCGCCTGCCTCCACCGCTTCGTAGGCCAGCCGCAAACACGGAAACTTATCCAGGTCCGGCGGGCAAAAATCCAGGTGCTTCAGCCCCAGCACATCGAAGCGCAAATCGCTCTCAATGCGCTCCGGCCATGTCAGCGCGTACAGAATCGGCAGCCGCATGTCGGTCACGCTCACTTGCGCCAGGATGCTGCCGTCCACAAACTCCACCAGGCTGTGTACCGTGCTCTGCGGATGCACCACAACCTTGACCCGCGACGGCGGCTTATGGAACAGCCGCACCGCCTCGATCACTTCGAACCCCTTGTTCATCAGCGTGGCCGAATCGATGGTGATGCGCCGCCCCATCTTCCACGTCGGATGGTTCAATGCCTGGGCAACCGTGATGTTCTCGAATTGCTCGCGCGGCGTGTGCAGGAACGGACCTCCCGAAGCGGTCAGCCACACCGCCTCGACTTCCTCCATCCGTCCGCCGCGCATGCACTGGTGCACCGCGTTGTGTTCGCTGTCGATCGGCAGCAGCGGTTTGTCCTGCCGCCGCGCCTCGGCGGTGATCAACTCGCCGGCCGCCACCAGGCATTCCTTGTTGGCCAGCCCAATCTGCTTGCCCGCCTTCACTGCTTCGTAGGTCGCCTCCAGTCCGGCGACGCCGACAATGGCGCTGACTACGAAATCAACCTCGGAGTGGGTGGCCACTTCCACGGTTCCAACCGTGCCCCAGACCACCTCGATCTCGCTGGCGCCGGCCTCGCGCAGACGCTTCCGCAAGCGTGCGGCGTCATCCTCGCGCGCCACCGAGAGCAGCTTCGGACGCCAGCGCAGCGCCTGTTCCAGGACAAGCTCAAGGTTCGAGCCCGCCGCCAGCGCAGCCACCGAAAAGCGGTCCGGATAGCTCTCAACGACTTTCAGAGTGCTCGTACCAATCGAGCCGGTCGAGCCCAGGATTGCAATTCGTTTCATCACGATACTCATCCAGTTTAACTCCCCAGCCTACCCTTGCACGAATTTGTTGGCGAAAGCGAGAAAGAGCAAGAACGCCACCGGAAGCGCCAGCAGCAGGGCATCGAGCCGGTCCAGAATTCCCCCATGTCCCGGCACCAGGCTTCCCGAGTCCTTCACCCCCGCGCCGCGCTTCAGTGCAGACTCCACCAGGTCCCCCACCTGTGCCGCCGCGTTGATGGCCGCCGCCAGCAGGGCGGCCAGCCAGAGCGGCGCCCTGCCATAGGCCGGAACGTCGATCAGCAGCGACTCCCGCAGCGGCTCCAGCAGCAGGTGCGCCTTGCCCAGGGCCGCGGCAATCTCCGGCAGGTAGTGAGCGAACAGGCAGCAGACGCCCACGGAAAACACCACCGACGCCACCGTGCCCTCGATGGTTTTGCCCGGGCTGATCCGTGGCGCCAGCTTGTGCCGTCCCAGGCTCCTGCCCACGTACAGCCCCGCCGTGTCGCCCGCCCAGACGGCCAGGAACGTAAACACCACGCCCACCCATCCCCGCGGGGAATCCCGCAGCACCGCCAGCAGAAGCAGCGGCAGCCCAATGTAGGGTAGCGCCAGGTAGCTCATGGCCGCCGACGGCAGCGCTACCTTCAAATCCTGGCGCCCCATGGCGTTGATCATCAGCAGGAATGGCGCAAACAGCAGCAGCAGTACAATCCCCGCCAGCAACGCCCCCAGCCCAAATGTCTGCGCATAAAAATAGACCACGAAAAACGCGGCAGTGTAGAGGTAGGTCATCAGCCGGAAGGCCTCAAGGCCGTAGTTGGCCATCATGCCCATGTATTCCGACACCGCCAGCAACGCCACCACCACGGTGATCAGCAGAAACAGCCAGAGCGGCGCGCGGAATACGGCCAGCAGTACCAGGGGAATCAGGATGACAGCAGTCAGGAGACGTTTCATGTCGATACCAGCAGGGTACCTTCTGGCGCGCTCAGGAAGCAAAGCAGGAGAGAAAATTCATGGCCCCGGAGACGATTTCCTAAAACGCCGCGCCCACGTTGCCGTAGCGCCGCTCGCGTTTCTGGAAGTCCGCCAGCGCTTCCAGCAGGTGAACGCCGTCGAAGTCCGGCCACAGCGTCGGGGTCACGTAAATCTCGGTGTAAGCCAGTTGCCACAGGAGGAAGTTCGAAAGCCGCATCTCGCCGCTGGTGCGGATCACCAGGTCCGGGTCCGGCAGATCGGCGGCGTACATGTGGCGGGAAACCATTTCTTCGTCAATCTCCAAATCGGCCAGCCCGCCGTTCTTGGCCGCCGAGTCCACAATGGAGCGGAAGGCGTCGATCAGCTCCGCCCGCGCCCCATAGTTCAGCGCCAGGGTCATGATGGTGCCGGTGTTTTTCGCGGTTTGCTCTTCGGCCCAGGCCATGCGCTCCTGCACCGCGGGAGGCAGTTCGTGGATGCGCCCGATGTAGCGCAGCCGGACGTTGAACTCGTTCATCAGCGGAACTTCCTTTTTCAGGTAGCTCCGCAGCAACGCCATCAAAAAGCTGGTTTCGGTCTTCGGACGCTTCCAGTTATCGACTGAAAATGCATACAACGTCATCGCCCGCAGGTGGATGCGCGAGGCCAGCTTGATGATGTCGCGCACCGCCTGAACCCCTTGCCGGTGTCCGGCAATGCGAGGCAGGTGGCGTCGCTGGGCCCAGCGCCCATTGCCGTCCATGATCACTGCAATGTGTTGTGGTAGCCGTTCTGGATCGAGCTTGGCGAATAATTCTGCTTGCTTTCGACTCAGCCCGGCAGGGGCGATGGTGTGCAAAGCATAGCCTCAATCACGAGTAGTTCGAAGCTAGCACACGCTTCGGCTTCTTGCAATGAAAGGAACGCGCCGCCCTGGCGCGGGGCCGCACGTCCGTGCCGCGCCCCATGTTACTCCCGCTGGTCCCGCCCAGCGCGCAAATAAAACGGAACCACGCCATTCCGCCGCCGCCGCGCCCCGGAATCGTGGTTTTGACGTTCTCACCCGCCGGACGCGCGCGCCGCCAGCCCTCGCCCATCCGCTTCAACTCCCGCCCACGCCGCGCCTTTGCGCATCGCCAGGCGTCGGTGCCGTGCATCGGGCCGGCCCGCGGCGTCACTCCGGGCAGCTCAGCTATGCCGCCCCGGCGCTTCCGGCCGCATCGCCGGAGGCGCACCTTTGATTCCGGTTCAGGCAGAGCGCCGTGTCATCGCCGTCAACTCGCGCACCTGGTTCAGCACGCTCGTCCACTGCAACCCGTTCAGCCTGTGCATGTAGGGCATCAGCTCGGAGATGAATTCGTCCTGGGACAGTTCGCGGATATCGTCTTCCGTGGTGCGTCCCATCGTCAGCAGGTCGGGAATGCGCACTCGCAGCGCTCCGGCCAGCCGCTCCAGCGAACCCAGGGTCGGGCATGCTTTCTCGTTTTCAATTTTCGAGACATAGGTGCGCGGCACGTTCATGCGCATTGCCAGTTGCCGCTGGCTCAGCCCCGCCCGCATGCGCAACGAACGGATCGCCGCCGCCACCGGCAGTTGGTTGGAGGGCATCGTTGCTATCGTGCGTGTGGCCTGCACGGGAGCGCACATGACGACAGCCTCTGGCACCGCGTCCAGAGCAGTCTTGCATCTGCGGCAAATATTGTTGGATGTCCGGAATTGGACTAGATGGCAATCGTCGCAACGAACCACTTCCCGCGAATCCACGGGCGCTAAGGTCGTAGCCATGCAAATTTTACGGAGCCGCCAGAGCGGGGCAAACTCCTGTCAACGGAAATCCCAGCCACTTCACACTGTGCCGAAAACGTTGGTAACCGGTGACGAATTGTAATTTGACGGTTTTACCCCGTAATGTCAAGAACTATCTCGGGCAATCTTCTGCAATAAAGGACATTGGCCGGTCAATATCCAAGCAAAAACCGGAGAAAAATTTTCAGCCGGCAGGATCTCCGCGGGGTAACCAGTCAGATTCGCGTCCGCCCCGATCGCCACAGAATCAACCGCATCCCGCCGCTACAGGGGAACGATTCGAATCTTCCCCCGCTGTCCGCGCAAAAAACGAGCCAACCGGTTAGTTGGCCCTGTGCAGACTGTTCCTGATAACAAAGGCACATTGTGCACAAATCTTGCAATTGAGGCCGGTAACGGTTGGCGAAAAAGCCAATCTCGCAAAAACCCGGCTTACACTCACACATCTGCCCCCGCCGCTATCGCGTATTTTCAGGGAACGACGTTTAAGGAATGCATTTATGTACATGCAATCCACTGGCCAAAATTTACAAAATTAAACCATTTAAAATCAATGCATTGCACGGAGGTATCAATGAAATCTCTCAAAATCCGTACCTTCCTGCTGACCAGCCTCCCAAATTCCATAGAATTTCCGTCATCCCGGCGTGGCCATCCGTGCCTACTGCAGCACAGCGGCCAGTTTTCCCTGCCGGATCACCTCGGCGACCCGGGCAATATCCGGTGACAGGGAGCGATCCACGGCAACCATGGGCGAGACCGCGCGAATCTCGCCGAGCGCCCGTTGCGCGCGGCTTCCCGGCTTCAGCGGGGCCAGCAGGTCCACTGCCTGCGCCGCTGCCAGCGCTTCGATCGCCAGCACGTAGCGCACATTCTGGATCACCCGCTTCAGCTTCAACGCCGCCGTCATCCCCATCGAAACGTAATCTTCCTTGTTGCCGCTGGTGGTAATCGAATCGACCGACGCCGGATGCCCCAGCACCTTGTTCTCGCCCACCAGCGCCGCCGCCGTCACCTGCGGCATCATGAACCCGGAATTCAATCCCGCACCCGTCGCCAGGAACGCCGGCAGTCCCTCGCTCAGCGCCGGATTCACCATCCGCTCGATGCGCCGCTCGCTGATTCCCGCCAGCGCCGAGATCGAGATCGCCATAAAGTCCAGGGCAAACGCAATCGGCTGCCCATGGAAGTTTCCTCCGGAGATGACCTCTCCCTCCGCCAGCTCGTCTGCCTCGGGCCAGCCTGCCGCGGACGCCTTCACGAACACCAGCGGATTGTCCACCGCCGAATTCATCTCGATTTCAAACACCTGCCGCGCATAGGCCAGCACGTCGCGCACCGCCCCATGCACCTGTGGAATGCAGCGCATCGAGTAGGCGTCCTGCACCCGCTTACAGTCGCGGTGCCGCTCCCGCAGCGCCGAACCTTCCAGCATCGCGCGCAGATGTCTGGCCACCAGCATCTGCCCGGCATGGGGACGCGCCTGGTGAATGCGCTCGTCGAACGCCACGTCGGTGCCTTGCAGCGCGTCCAGTGAAATCGCACCCAGCACATCGGCCGTCGCCGCCAGCGTCTCGGCCTCCAGCAGCGCCAGCGATCCCACCGCCAGCATCGCCTGGGTGCCGTTGATCAGTGAAATCGCTTCCTTCGCCGCCAGCCGGATGGTCGCAATCTGCGCCGCCCGCATCGCCTCGCCGCCGCTCAAGCGGCGTCCTTCAAACCAGGCTTCGCCCTCGCCGATCAGCACCAGCGCCAGGTGCGCCAGTGGCGCCAGGTCGCCGGAGGCGCCCACCGATCCCTGCGACGGAATCACCGGATGTACCCCGCGGTTCAGCATGTCGCACAGAGTGTCGATCACCACCGCGCGCACCCCGCTCAACCCTTTCGCCAGCGAGTTGGCGCGCAGCAGCATCATCGCCCGCACTTCCGCCTCGCTGAGCGGCTCTCCCACTCCCACCGCGTGCGAGCGCACCAGGTTGATCTGCAACTCCAGCGCCTGATCGGCCGAGATGCGCACATCGGCCAACTGTCCAACCCCGGTCGTAATCGCGTACGCCACCCGGTCGCCCGCCACCAGCGCGTCCACCACGGCGCGCGCCCGCGTAACTCGTTCCCGCGCTTCCGGCTCCAGCCGCGCGGGCTGCCCATGCAGCACCACCTGGGCAAAACTTTCCAACGTCAGCTCATTCCCATCCAATTGCAGTGCAGCCATCGATTCCCCTTTTATGATTGTGTCGTGTCCGGCGGTGTTGCGCACGGCGCTGCCGCCGGCTCCGAGGCTTCCGCGGCGGCCCGCAGCGCCTGGCGATATTTCTCGGTCAGATGGGTACGCTTCAAGTCCGTTCCCACCACCACGTGTACACTCACGCCCTCGGCCAGCACCCGCCCGTCGGCCGTGCGCACAATCTCGTATTGAAAGCGCAGCAGCGAAGTCCGCATCTGCGCCAGCCGGGTGCGAATCGTGATCAGGTCGTCAAAGCGCGCCGGATGCTTGTACCGGCACTGCACCTCGACCACCGGCGTGTGCATTCCCTCGGCTTCCATTTCCAGGTAGCTGAAGCCCAGTTGCCGCAACAGCTCGACCCGGCCCACCTCGAACCAGGCCAGGTAGTTGGCGTGATACACCACCCCCATCTGGTCGCTCTCGGCATAGCGCACCCGCAGCGTGGTCTCGCAGATTGTGCTCATGTATTCAGGTTACATCACGGTGGCCCACATCCGCCCGCGGTTGCGTGAATGTGGGGCTGTTGACCCTGTCCTTGCGCTCGCTCCTGATCTTGTTGTTGATTTCAACTCGGCACACGGTGGCCCACATCCGCCCGCAGTTGGCGAATGTGGGATGCAGACAACCCCCTGCGGCCAACCACCCCGGAGCCGCGCCTTACTCGCTCCACCTCGGCTTGCGCCGTTCCAGAAAGCTCCGCACCCCCTCGGCAAAGTCCGCGCTCTGGCGCATGGACGCGTTGGCCTCCATGCCATTCCGGATGTCGAGGGTCAGTTTGTCGTCGCCGTAGCTGCGCAGCAGCGCCTTGGTTGCCCGCAGCGATCCCGGCGAATTTTCCAGCAACTGTTCCGCCAGTTGTTGTGCTCGCGCCCGCAGCTCCGCCGCCTCCACCACTTCGTTCACCAGTCCCATGCGGTAAGCCTCTTCGGCCTTGATAATGCGCCCGGTCAGCAGCAGATCGCGGACGTGCTTGTCGCCCACCTGCCGCAGCAGAAACGCCGAAACCACCGCTGGCACCAATCCAATCCGCACCTCGGTGTAGCCAAAGCTCGCCGCCGTCGAGGCCACAGTAAAGTCGCACAGCGTAGCCAGCGCCGCGCCGCCGGCAATGGCCACGCCGTTCACCGCCGCAATCGTCGTCTTCGGGAAGTCGTAGAGCGAGCGGAACAGCGTCGCGATGCGTTCGCTGTGGGCGTGGTTTTCCTCCGGCGTGCGCGTTGCCAGCGCCTGCATGTCTTCCAAGTCCATCCCCGCCGAGAATGCCTTGCCCTCGGCGGCCACAATCAGCACCTGCGCCGGGGACGCTTCCACCTCCCGCAGTGCCGCCATAAAGTCATCGATCAGCGCATGGCAGATCGCGTTGCGTTTCTCCGCGCGGCTCAGGGTCAGAGTCGCAATCTTACCTTCAAATGTCAGCTTGAGTGTCGTATACATAGCGGCCAAAGCTTACCCTCGTGTGAGGGTTCTCGGCAACCCACGAAATATCCAGCCAGAGAAAACTCCGATTGCGGATACTGAGCGCCCTTGCGATTTACCCCCTAGTATTGCTGTGCTGTGCATGTACCGTAACCGCACCCTGTGCCGCTCATAAAGCGTAAGTTGCCCCCATGATTGAAATTAATGTAGTCAGCATAGACTTTCGCCGCTAGCATGTTCGAGTAGGGTTTCCCGAATGTACATACTGCGCCGACTTTCTCTGTTCGCGATGTGTTGGTTCGTTGGTCTCGTGATTTTTCCCGCCCAAAATGTGGCGCACGCCCAAATTGCTGTTCAGGTATTTGAACGATCCGAGATCCCACGGGATTACAAGAGCTGGTCCTTGTTTCTGGTCTGCAATCCCGGGTGGCTCAGTGCGGACAAACCTCAAGACGTTTCCACACTTTACGAGCGATTCACTGGCTTCGGCAGAACAATTGGCGACGACAATGCTGCCGTTTGGTTTTGGAAAAAAACAAGCTATACAATCTCTGCTGAAAACGTTGACGTCGAACGAAGTATCAGATTTTGTCGGGCGTACGGGTTGAAGCCAAGCTTAAGCCCTTATGTCTTGGTCACCACCAAGTATCCCGACGAGGCAGCGCCTAAGTCCAAGGGAGATTTTGCTGTCTTCCAATTGGGGGGCGTATCTCCGACCGAAGTGTCTAGGATACTAGCGAAGCTAACGGATGACCTCCTGCTTCGAGGAAAGGTGCAGACACCCGCACCTGTGTCTCCGCCAAGCATCTTTGTCCGAATTCTTGAAATCATTCAGGCTAACAATCGTGATTTGGGGTGCAGGTGGAACCTGACTATTCACGCAGCGTTCCTAACTGCCGCGGCGGCACCATGCAAATAGGTAAATGGCACGTCGGAAAGCTGGTAATCCTGTGGCTGTGGGGCGGCGTTCCTGCTGCATTATGCCTGAACTTTTCCCAGTCGGTGGATGTCAAATCAGCACCGTTCAGGTATCTGGCATCTCTGCTGGCCGGGATACTGCTGCTCGCCGCATTGTCCGTTGTGACTTGGAAATGGTTTAGCGCGAAAGAGTGAAGGCTAGTTGTCGCAAACGGGCCATCCCACTCACCACTCCAATTGCGAATCTACACCCCGGCTGCCACCTCGCTCCAGCCGCCACTCGCAGCCTCTCCACTTACCGGAACAGATGCGGCACAAACCGGCTGCGGTTGTTCGTAATGATCGTCTCGCTCTCGCGAATTCCCATCCCCGCCGCGCCCTGGTCGGCAATCATCCACGAACCCAGCACTGGGTAGTTGCCGTCAAAGCAGGGAATCGGCGCCAGCGCCTGGTAAACGAATCCCTCTTCGCCATATGGACCATACGACTGTTCCCGCTCGCCGTTGCGGAACACCTGCACGTTCGCGCCCTCGCGTCCCAGCAAAGGCTTGCGCACGTAGTCCCGCATCTGCCGGGGCCCATCAAAATACGCCGGCAACAGCAGCTCATGTCCCGGATACATCTCCCAAAGAATCGCCAGCAATCCCTTGTTGCTGAACATCATCTTCCAGATCGGCTCGATCCACTGCGTCTTGTCCATAAAGTCCAGCGCCCGCGCGCCAAACCGTTCCCGCAGAATCCACTCCCACGGATACAGCTTGAAGATCGTCTTGATCGGCCGATTCTTAAGATCGAGAAATGTAAATGTATTCAAGTCGAAGCCGATGTCCAGCATTCGCAGCGCCTGCGTCTTGATTCCCGCCTGCTCGGCCGTATCGCGCAGATACCCGATCGTGAACTCGTCTTCCACCGTGTCCACGTAGCCGAATGAGACCGGTTCGCTCACGTAGTCCTTCAGGTCCTTCCACTTCGCAATCAGCTTCTCGTGAATCGAGTTCCACTGGTCGGCCCCGGGAAACAAATCCTGCAGCCAGTACCACTGCACCACCGCCGCCTCCAGCAGCGCCGTCGGAGTGTCGGCGTTGTACTCCAGCAGCTTGATCCGGGCGCCGTCATAGGCCAGGTCAAAGCGTCCGTACAGCGCCGGAGGCTCGTCGTTCCAGGTCTTCTTGATCTGCGCAATCGCCTCCACCGGAATCTTCAAATCGCTCCAGCGGCTTTTGTCGATGATGAACTGTCCGGCGGCCAGGCACATCTCCTGCAACTTTTCCGTCGCCGCCTCCAGCCGGTCCACCTCGGCCGCGGTGAACTCGTAATAGGCCGACTCGTCCCAGTAGTTCCCGCTGTCGCCGTCTAGGGTGTGGAAGACCATCCCAACCTTTTCCACCTTTGCCTTCCAGCCGTCCCGTGGCGTCGCCTTATGCCGCTGCATTACTCGCCTCCTGAGCCGCCGTGCCCGCCGCTGCCTGTGCTGCCAAATCCGCCACGCGAAACTCCGCCAAAGAATCCACCGCCGCCGCTGCCCATCCCCGGCACGGGATTCCCGTTCACCACCGCGTCGCCAATGTGTCCTCCAGAGCTTCCGCCATAGAGATAGTGGTAGTAGGGAAGTACTCCAGTGTAGCCCGAGCGCCGTTGCTGCTCCACCGTCTGGCAGTTCTGGTCATTGGCAAGGCGTCCCGCCTCATCGACGCAGTCGCGCCGCTCCGCCCGCCGCCCGCATCCGGAGGTGAACGCCAGCGCCATGCCCGCCAGCAGACCCAGGGTAATGTGCTGAGTTTTTTTCATGATCCGGCGCGATTGTATCGCAACCCCGGGCCAGGCGCACCGCTTCTTTCCCGCCGCGCCCTACCGCGTAAACCTCAGCCCAATATCCTCGTTCATGCGCAGCACATTCTCCAGCGGCTTGCGGATCGGCACCTCGGCGCCGTGTTCCGCCAAGGTACGCAGCACTACTTCCGTGGGCACGTTGCCCACCAGCGCATCCTGCGCAAAGGGACATCCGCCCAGCCCGCCCAGCACCGAATCGAATCTCCGGCAGCCCGCCTCGTATGCCGCCAGAATCTTGGCCGCCGCATTCTCCTTGCGTCCGTGCAAGTGCGCGCCCACTTCGATGTAGTCAAACTCCGTGACCACCGCGCCCACAATCTCGGCAACCATCTCCGGTGTTGCCACGCCCACGGTGTCCGCCAGTGAAACCGTCTGGATTCCCAGGTCGGCAATGTTCCGCACCGCCTGCAGCACTTCATCCACGTTCCACAGGTCGCCGTACGGATTGCCAAACGCCATCGAAACGTAGGCCACCATCGCCAGCCCGTTTTCCTCCGCCTGGCGCCAAACCGATTCCAGCGCCTCGCTGTTTTCCTCCGCCGACTGGTTCTGGTTCTTGCGCAGAAAAGTCTCGCTGATCGAGTACGGAAAGCCCAGGGTACGCACCGCGTCGGTCGCCAGTGCCCGTTCCGCGCCCTTGTCGTTCACCACAATGGCGATGATCTCCACGTCGTCGGGCGGGTCCAGCCGTTTCAGCACGTCTTCGCTGTCCGCCATCTGCGGCACCGCCCGGGGCGAAACAAATGACACCGCGTCGATCTGCTTGAACCCCACTCCCACCAGCGCCCGCAGGTACGCCGCCTTGGTCTCGGCCGGAATCTGCCGCGCCAGCCCCTGCCACGCATCGCGCGGGCACTCGACGATCTTTACCTTGTTCTCGCTCATAACTTTTCAGAATACATCCGGCGCCAGCCGCCGCGGCGCCGAGGCTGAAAACCTCGCCCGGACGTCTTCGCCCGGCTCCATCGGCCGCAAGGTCCGGGCATGGACCGGACACCACAAGGTCCGCGCCTTGGCCAGCAGATGGTGGTCGCCCGCCCGCACCATCTCCGTGTGGCGCTCAAACGCCAACCCATCGGCGTTGCCCACCCAGGTCCGCGCCACAATCCGGTCGCCCAGCAATGCCGCGCGCTTGTAGTCGATCTCGTGCCGGATCACCACCCAGGTAAGCCGCTCCTTTTCCTGCTCGCTGGCCAGCGCGTTCCAGTGCGCCATCGCCGCTTCCTGCACCCAGCGCACGTACACCACGTTGTTCACATGCCCAAGCTGATCAATGTCTGCTTCCGTCACTGTAATCGCGAGTTCAAAAACCTTGTGCACCGTTTCCATCCGGACCGTTCCGCCTCCATTAAGTTTGCTGCCGTTATGTTTGCAGCACTCCCACGCTGAATTTTTCCACCACCGGATTCGAGCGGGCCGCCGCCAGCGCCCACGCCAGCGCCGTCCGCGTCCCGGCCGGGTCGATGATCTTGTCGATCCATCCCCGCGCGGCGCCATATTGCGGCTTCATCTGCGCTGTGTAGGTTGCGCGAATCGAATCATAAAGTTCCTTGCGCGCCGTCTCGTCCACCGCTTTGCCGGCGCGCTCCAGTTGTTTCAGCTTGATCTCCACCAGGGTTCCCGCCGCGCTCTCGCCGCTCATCACCGAGTAGCGCGCCGTCGGCCAGGCAAACACAAAGCGCGGATCGTAAGCCTTGCCGCACATGGCGTAGTTTCCCGCGCCAAACGAGCCGCCCACGATCACCGTGATCTTTGGCACCACCGAATTCGACACCGCGTTCACCATCTTCGCCCCGGCCCGGATGATCCCGCTCCACTCCGCGTCGCGTCCCACCATAAAGCCGTTCACGTCGTGCAGAAACACCAGCGGAATCCGCCCCTGGTTGCAATCCATGATGAAGCGCGCCGCTTTTTCCGCGCTCTCCGTGTAGATCACCCCGCCGAACTCCGTGCGCTTGTTGCCCTCGTGATCGATCTGCGTGGCGTGCGTCTTCTGGTTGGCCACAATCCCCACCGCGTGCCCGTCAATGCGCGCATATCCGCACAGCAGAGTCTCGCCATACCCGGCCTTGTATTCGTCAAAGCGCGCCCCATCCACCACCCGCGCCAGAATCTCGCGCATGTCGTATTGGCGCGACGTGTCGCTCTCATAAATCCCGTACAGCTCCTCGCTCGCATACAGCGGCGCCACCGCCTCGGCCCGGTCAAACGGCGCCTCGGGCCGCGCTCCCATCTTGTCCACCAGCGAGCGCACCCGCCGGATGCACGCCTCGTCGCCGGCCTCGCGGAAGTCCACCGTGCCGCTGATTTCCGCGTGCATTTTTGCCCCGCCGAGCTCTTCGGCCGTCACCTTCTGCCCAATCGCCGCCTGCACCAGCGCCGGCCCGGCCAGGAACAGTCCGCTCCCCTCGGTCATCAGAATGTGGTCGCACATCACCGGCAGATACGCGCCTCCGGCCACGCACATTCCCATGATCGCCGTAATCTGCGGAATCCCTTTGGCGGACATCACCGCGTTGTTGCGGAACACCCGCCCAAAATCGTCCTGATCCGGAAACACGTCTTCCTGCAGCGGCAGGAACACCCCTGCGCTGTCCACTAGGTAGATGGTCGGCAAACTGTTTTCGATGGCGATGTTCTGCGCCCGGATCACCTTCTTCGCCGTCATCGGGAAAAACGCGCCGGCCTTCACCGTGGCGTCGTTCACAATCAGCATGAACAGCCGTCCCTGCACCCGTCCCAGTCCGGTCACCACTCCCGCCGCCGGAGCGCCGCCCCACTCCTCGTACATGCCATGCGCCGCGTGCAGCCCCAGCTCGAACAGCTCGGTGCCCTCATCCAGCAGCAGCCCGATCCGCTCCCGCGCCGTCAGCCGCGCCTTCTGGTGCTGCGCCGCGATGGCCGCCGCGCCGCCGCCCTCGCGAATCTTCGCCTCCTCGGCGCCCAGCGTGGCCACCAGCGCCCGCATCACCTCCACGTTGCGCAGATAGCGCGGCGCGTCGGTCTTCACCGCGGTCTTCAGTTGGTTATCGAGGGAAGTTGTTTTCAACTCGCTCATCGTGCGCCTCACCCCAGAGTCAGATGCACCAGATGCAAACGCACCAGCCTATCCGAGGCGGAGCCAACAAGCAATGCCGGAGGGAAAAAGGAGGCTATTTAGGATTCGCCGGGTGGCCCACCCAAGCCCGCAACCGGCGGGCACAGTGCGCGGCTTTGCTGCGCTTAGGCGCCGGCGCGCAGCAAGTTCATAGCACCATGCCGCGAAACCGCCGGCAAGTTCGTAACCTGTTCAACTGCTCCCTGCGCAGGTAAGCAATAAAATCTTCAGGCACCATTCTCCTGCCTGAAATGTGGGCCACGCCGAACCCCAACAGCCTGGCCGCGGCGCTGACAAAATAGGGCTTTGACGGGACTCTTCGAATCACTCTGGCAAGTTCGAACAGGGGATGATTTCCAAGGGCAAAGTCCATGAACCCCTGGCGGTAGCAGTAGAGCAACCGCAGCGCCGTCTTTCCCATCTTGTGATGGTGACACACCTTGAGGTCGGGAAATGCTTGCACTCGCCACCCGCACATCCGGGCCTTCACCTCTGCGTACGAGTCTTCGCCCCCGAACTCCATCGGTAATAATCCGCCGACATCCTCATGGCATTTCCGCCGGAACATCTGTACTGCGCCGGGCACCGATGTGGTCGAGTTTCCCCGGCGTTGCTGGAACTCGCCATTCACCCGTTCCCAAATCCATCCGCCCCCGATGCCCAGTTCCGGATCCGCGCTGAATTTCTTCAGCAGGCTTTCGAAATAGTTGGGCTCCAGGGTCACGTCGCCGTCAATGTGACCGATGAATGGACTGTCGTCACCGTTCAGCAACTTCAATCCTGCGCCCAGTGCGGACACCTTCGAGGCAAAGCCGCGATGCTGATCCTTCTGCCTGGGAAGGAACAGAATATAGTCGCTCGCCGCCGCCCACCGGCGGACAATCTCATTCGTCCGATCCGTGGAACCATCGCTGACAATCACCCACCGGAACGGACGAACAGTTTGTGCGTCCACCGATCGGATCGTCGCCTCGATGCACGCTTCTTCGTTGTAAGCTGCTGTCAACAGGACGTACGGGCCGGTGCCTCTGTCCACGCAATTCACCTTTTGACTGGTGCCACATATCTGCCCGTTGTTGGCAGATATGGGATCGTTGCCCTGGTTCTCGCCGGGCGCCCCACGTTCCCCATCCCTTGCCTGCCGTGGGTTACTTGGCCTTACTCTTTACCTGACAGCCACCGGCTGAAGTCCCTGCCATTGTCCGCCAGCTCAAACACTCCCACCCGCGACAGTTCGCCCACAATGCGATGCGTCTCCGGGTCGCGTGCCGCCCGTGTGATCCAGTGGTTGGCCACGTCGTAGGTTTCGCCGGTGATCCAATTCTGGGGCAGAACCTCCACCAGCTCGGCCTGCGGGTACACCACGAAAATTGCAAATTCGGGATCGCCTTTAGCCGGAGCCGTGTAGCTGGTCGGCGTCAGCAGCTCGTCCACCGCGCGGAAGGCTTCGGGCACCTCCAGCGCGTGCATCCCCGCCGCCAGTTCCGTGTTGATGGTGAACTCCGCCACCGGCGCAGTGCCGGCATACATCCGTTCGCGGGAGGCCGCAAACCACGCCGCAATCTCCTTCAGGCCGAACGTCTGCATCCAGTCCGGCTCAAAGCACACAAAGCGCAGCACGCGTCCTTCCGGGCACCACACCCCAACCCTGTTCTCTGCGATAGGAAATGGCCGGCAATAGGTATTCAGCGCCAGCCGGGGCCGGTCCGGTTCGCCCTCCTCATGCAGGGTTATCAGGAAGTTCAGTCCCTGCTCCTGGCCATGGAAGCGCCATCGGTACTTTCGCGAACCGCCGCCGTGCACCTCGGGAAAAGTTTCCCAGAACCACGGCGCCGGTCCGGTCGTGGATTGCACCAGCTTGTTCAGTTGCTCCGGGAGAGACATTTCTCTCTCCTACGCGGTAACCCCGCGCGGCTTCACGTTGTCGCGTATGAACTGCACAATTTCGTCCATCGGTGTGCCGGGCTGGAACACGCCCTTCACTCCCACGGCCTTCAACGCCGGGATATCCTGGTCGGGAATGATCCCGCCGACCAGCACCAGCACGTCGTCCATCTTCTGCTCTTTCAGCAGTTCCGCAACCCGCGGAACAATCGCGTTGTGCGCCCCGGAAAGGATGGACAATCCAATCACGTCCACGTCTTCCTGCAGCGCCGCGTTCACAACCATCTCCGGCGTCTGCCGCAGTCCTGTATAGATCACTTCCATGCCGGCGTCGCGTAAGGCGCGGGCAATCACTTTAGCACCCCGGTCGTGGCCGTCCAGGCCGGGCTTAGCTACCAGTATCCGAATTTTGCCTTCATTTGCCATATAATTGCGTAGAGTCCCGTGGAAAATATAGAAATACTCCATCCATGATACCCCGCCTCACCCGCTTGCGGGAATGCAAAACGCCGTGCCGGTTGTCCAGCCTGACCCCCACATGCGCTTGACCATGGTGAAAATCCTCCCTGGGCTCCTAAAACACTCCCCGCAACGCAATTGCCAGCTTCGCCGTCGTTACCACCTGCCCCACGTGGCGCGAGGTATGATCGGCCACGTGTACCAGCAATCCGCCCACGGTCGTCGGCAGGGCCTTGCGCCCCAGCGTTCGCCTGGCCTCCAGGTCACTGCCGGCAAAGGCGCGAATCCGCGTCTCGGCCCGCGCCAGTGCCGCCTCGAATTCCTCCAAAACCTCGCGCCCCTTGGCCCGCTGTTCCAGCTCGGTCTTCATCCGTTCCAGTTGTCCTCCGGAAAGCTGTTCGCCCTCCGCGTAGGTCAGCAAGCGGTCGATGCTGCGCGCCATGTGCCGCACATGGAAAGCCGCCGGAGCCAGTTCCCGCGGGCGCAGATTCCATTCCTCGTCGGTCAGGTGGGAGCACCAGCGCTCCACGTCCTCGCGCGCCAGTTCCAGGGCGTGGATCACCGCCCGCAGCACGGCCGGAACCTCTTCGTGCGTGCCTCGCATCCAGGGTTCAATCCCTCTGTTCTCCGCCATCGCGCCCCCCTCCTTTTCGGTCTTCCTCACGGTACAGCAAAATGCCCGGCGTTGCGCCGGGCATTGCAACCGCGTGAAAACATTTTTTGACCGCGTTCCGGTTATCGCGCCTTCCGTCTTCCGTAAAACGACCAGAAACACCACCCGGCATAGACCGTGTCCAGCGCCGCAATGGCTAACACGTACCAGCCATACTGCGGCCTGGTGCCGTAGAACACGCAGTACAGGCCAACGGCCCAGATCGTGAGCGCGAATATCAGGACCGGCTGCGGTGCATTTGTACGCTTGGCAAAAAATTCACGAATCATGCAGCCAGTGTACAGAATCCGTTCTCCCGCGCAAACTGTTTTTTACGTGAACGGCGACTCTTCGTAGCTGCCATAAACCTCGCCCAGCGCCTGGCAAATCTCCCCCACCGTCGCATACGCCCGCACCGCCTCAAGAATCCAGGGCATCGTGTTCGCCGCGGAGATCTTGCCGTCGCGCCCGGCGTCGGGAGCCGTCGCCGCCGCCCGTTTCAGCCCGTCCAGCGACCGCCGCACCGCTTCGTTGTCGCGCCTTGCCCGCAGCTCCCGTAGTTTTTCCTTCTGCCGTTCGCCCACCCGCTCGCCAATGTAGAGAATCTTCGGCGCCTCTTCCTCGATCAGGAAATCATTGGCTCCCACGGTGATCTTCTCGCGCGCCTCCGTGGCTTTCTGGAACTGGTAGCTGGCCTCGGCGATTTCCTTCTGCGGAAAGCCGCGGTCGATGGCCTTCACCATTCCGCCCATCGCATCCAGCTTGTCGAAATACGCAAACGCGCCGTTCTCCATGTCCAGGGTCAGCCGTTCCACAAAGTACGAACCAGCCAGGGGATCGATCGTATTGGCCACGCCGCTTTCGTAGGCAATCACCTGCTGCGTCCGCAGCGCAATCCGAGCCGCTTCCGCCGTCGGCAGCGCCAGCGCTTCATCGTAGCTGTCGGTATGCAGGCTCTGGGTTCCGCCCAGCACCGCCGCCAGCCCCTGCAGCGCCACCCGGGCAATGTTGTTCAATGGCTGCTGCGCC
Source organism: uncultured Acidobacteriaceae bacterium (assembly GCA_964591805.1). Classification (GTDB taxonomy): domain Bacteria; phylum Acidobacteriota; class Terriglobia; order Terriglobales; family Acidobacteriaceae; genus TOLSYN. Next base: position 22,154 of record CAZQDD010000028.1, read on the forward strand.
GTCAGGGAAACCCCCGCCGTCTGGGTATGGAAGCGCATCAGCCAGGTGCGCTCGTTCCTGGCGCCAAAGCGATCCTTCATCAGCCGGTACCAAATCTTGCGCGCCGCCCGGAATTTCGCGATCTCCTCGAAAAAATCGTTGTGCGAGTTGAAGAAGAAGCTCAGCCGCGGCCCAAATTCGTCCACGTCCAACCCGCGCCGCCGTGCCCACTCCACGTATTCCACCCCGTCGTAGAGGGTGAATGCCAGCTCCTGCAGCGCCGTCGCGCCCGCCTCGCGGATGTGGTACCCCGAAATTGAAATCGTGTTGAAGCGCGGCGTGTACTTCGCGCCAAATTCAAAGGTGTCAATCACCAGCCGCATCGACTCCGCCGGCGGATAGATGTATTCCTTCTGCGCAATGTATTCCTTCAGAATGTCGTTCTGCAGCGTCCCGGAAATCTTCTTCCAGTCCGCTCCCTGCTTCTCGGCTACCACCAGGTACATCGCCCAGAGCGCGCTGGCCGGGGAGTTGATCGTCATCGAAACCGTGGTCTTCTCCAGGTCGATTCCGCGGAACAGAATCTCCATGTCCTCCAGCGAATCGATGGCCACTCCGCACTTGCCCACCTCGCCCTCGGCAAACGGATGATCGCTGTCGTAGCCCATCAAGGTTGGCAGGTCGAAGGCCACCGACAGTCCGTTGCTGCCATGCTCCAGCAGGTACAGATAGCGTTCGTTGGTCTCCTCCGCCGAGGCGAATCCCGAGAACTGGCGCATCGTCCACAGCTTGCCGCGGTATCCCGTGGCGTGTACCCCGCGCGTGTACGGAGCCTCGCCCGGAAATCCCAGGTACTTTTCCTCCGACCAGTCTTCCGGCAGATCCGCCTGGGTGTATAGCCGCCGCACCGGCCTGCCTGAAATCGTCGTAAACCGCGCCGCTCCATCCTTATCCAGATTCGTTCCCCGAGCCGCGCCGATCGGCCGCTCCGGCTGCTGCTCCAGCGCCCGTGCCAGGGTGGTCTCGGCCCAGCGCCGCTCGTTTGCACTCGGCCGCCTTCCGCGCAGCACTTCCTCCACCGGACTCAACCCGGCTTTCTTCTCCGCCATTTCGGTCTCCTCGATCGCACCTTCTTCAGATGCCGGGTGCCTCACCTTCGACGCGCGCTCTTTGCGCGGCTAAGGTCGGGCCGTTGACCTTGCTCTTGCTCCTGCTCCCGATGTAGTTCCTGCTCCTGCCGTTGTTCCTCGCCCACGGAACGATTCCGCCGCCCAATCCCTCTACTTCCGGCTTTTTTCCCAAGCCTTGGCGTACTTCCAGCTCACATACGCCGAGTGGTACAGATGCAGCAGCAATCCTTCGCGCCCATCCAGAAATCCCAGCCGGAAGATGTAGTTCTTCACGAACGTCGCCGCCGGATTCACCAGGGTGTTCACCACAAACGCCGCCAGCCCGCGGCTCGTCCGCCCCGCGCGCAGCAGTCCCCCAACGCTGGCCGTGCTGTAGCGGTCCATGTGCTCGATGTACAAAGCCAGGGTCGGATATTGATAGTGCAGCAGGTCGTGCTTCAGCCTTCCGGCCGCCGCCGTGGTCTTCGGAGTCTCATGCACCTCGACGTCTTCCGGCAGTCGCGCTGTCCCTTTGCGGAACAGCCGCAGCTTGCGGTCGGGATAGAATCCTCCGTGGCGCATCCAACGCCCGAAGATCAGGTTCAGCCGTGGTATCCAGTAGGCTTGGTATTCCGGCTCCCCGGCCAGCAAGGTTTCGATTTCCGCCGCCAGTTCCGCGCTCACCGCCTCGTCGGCATCCAGCAGCAGCACCCAGTCGCCAGTCGCCTTGTCGATGGCGGAGTTCTTCTGCCGCGCAAATCCCTTCCACGGCTCCTCGAAAATCCTGACCTTTGGCCCGAACGACCGTGCAATCCGCACCGTGCCATCGCCGGACCCGCCATCGATCAGGATGATCTCATCGGCCAGTTCGATTACGCTGGCCAGCGTCCGCGCCAGGTTCGCCTCTTCGTTGCACGCCACCATGGCGACCGAGAGCGACTGGCGCGGGTTCGGGCGGATGCCGCCTGCGCCGCTTCCCGGCCTCACCGTCGAGCTCGCGTCTGCCATGGCCCCATCCTAGCAAACCCCGCTGCCTTGGTGTCCCACATTGGTGTCTGGTGTGGTGCCCCGTCTGCCGCTGTCGGCATGATGTGGAACTTGGCCGCAAAAAGTTAAGGCCGGCAGGTTCCTGTTGCAAGGAACCCGTCCGGCCTGAAGTTTTCATCAGGAGGTTACACGGGATAGACGCGCGCCTTCGGGAAAGGTTAGCGGATTATTTTGCCACCGGCGGCGCCGTTACCGTCGCTGGCGTCTGGTTCGGCTCCAGCCCCGGAATCGCCGGCATATGCGACACATGCCCGGCCACCGCGTCCTCCATCGAAATCCCGTTATGATCCAGAATCGTCGCCGTAACCTGTTCCAGCGCCACCTGCGCTTTTTCGTAGGTTGAAAGCGACGCCACGTAGTTGGAGGCCGCCTGCGTCAGGTTGCTCTGCTGTTGCAGCACCAGGTAGCTGGTCGAAGCTCCCAGCTTGTACTTTTTCTGCTCGGCGTCCAAACTCTGCAGCGCGTAATCGCGCGCCGCCTGGGCTGACTCCACCCCGGCGCGGGCCTGTTGCAGGGCATACGCCGCGTTGCGAACCTGCAAGTTGATCTGGTTTTTCTGTTGCTGCAGGTTCAACTGGTTCTGGCGGTATTCCAGCTCCGAGCGGATCTGGTTCGCCTGTGCCGAGCGGTTGCGGATTGGAACCGACAGCGAAACATAGGCGCCCTTGTCCGGCGCTCCCCGGTTTACCAGGCTGCTGAATACGTCCCCGTAGTTGTTGTTCAGTCCAGACGAGCCGTAGTAGCCAACCACGTCCAGGGTTGGCAGCAGCGCGTTCTTCGCCGCCTTGTTGGTGATTTCATTGTTGCTCAGGTTCAGCTCGCTCTCCAGCAGTTCCGGCCGGTTGGCCAGCGCGTAATTCACCAGCTCTCCCGCCGGAGGCACCGGCTGGGTGCTCAAAATCATGGTGTCGGTCGGAATCACCTGCGCCGCCGTCAATAGCGGATCGTCGAAGTTGCGCGCAATCGCGTTCTTGGTAATCAGTTGCTGAAACTCCAGGTTAGTCTGCGAAGTGATCAGGTTCTGGGTCGCCGCGGCCACCCCGGACTCCGCTGCCACCACCTCGATCTGCGCCAGCGTCCCCACTTTCACCTGCTTCGTGTTATCCCGTAGCAATCGTTGCGCAAACTCCAGCGCCGTCTGCTTCACCTGCACGTCTTCGTAGGCATTCACCAGGTCCCAGTAAATATTCTGGATTTGCGCCACCGTCGCGATCACCTGCGCCCGGAAGCTGGCGTCGGTCACCTTGCGGTCGTTTTCCGCAATGATGATCTCGCGGCGATTGTTATCGATCCCCCACCCTTGCAGCAGATGTTGCCGCACCTGCGCCTTCCACGAACCGCTAAGCTCGGGACTGAACGTACTGTAATCCGCGCTCCCCGCAGGCAGGCTGTTCCACAGCCGCTGGTTGGAGAAGCTGACCTGCGCCAGCGTTCCCGTCGCCCATCCCTGGGCATAGTTGAAGTCGTAAATGTTCGTGTTCTGCTGGTAGGAGCTGACCAGGAACGCCGCCGGGTTCGTGTCCAGAATCCGCGCGTGGTCCGTCGATAGCGTCCCGGTCAGGATCGGATCGTAGGAATCGATGGGCGAGCCCACCGCGTTCTGCACCGAGAACACCACCCCGCTGGCGCCCGCGCCCGCGCCGCCTGAACCGGTCGATGTGCCGCCCGAGCCGCTCCCGGTTGCGCCCGCCGTGCTGGTGCTGCTGGCATTGCCTCCCGGCGTGCCGGTCAGCAACCCGGTCGATACGCCGCGCACCGTGCCGCCTGACTTGGCCAGCATCAGGTCAGTGTCGGCAATGTCCAGGTTGTAGCGTGCAATCGCAATGTCAAAATTGTTTTCCAGGGCCAGCGCCACCGCGTCGTTCAATGACAGCATCAGCTTGCCCTCTCGCAGCAGGCTGTGCAGCCGGTCGCTGTTGCGCAGCACCGGCAGTGGCAAGCCGTGCGGGCGATAAGATTTCCAAACTCCCCAAACCCCATACGCCTCGGTGTACTCGCCCATCGGGGCCTTGTATTCGGGTTGGCCGGGCGGGTTCAGCGGTGTGGCCTGCGGCGCGCTGGTTTGCGCACTGGTTTGCGTAGACTGCGGCGTAATCTGCGGCGCACCACTCGGAATCGCTCCCGCTGCCGCCGTCGCCGTCTGCCCCGGCAAACCCGGGGTCAGCAAGGCCAGAATGGATGCGCACGCAACCATTCTTTGGAACATGTGTGCTGGACGCGAAACCGGCATTCGCTCATCTCCGTTATGAATTCTGGTGGTTCTGTCCCGGCCCGCGCCCCGCTGCGCAAACGGAAATCAACAGGGCCGCGTTTGCCGGGCAGCACCACTCGTACACAATTCTGCCATCCCAGCCTCCCAGCCCCTGTAAACTTTTGCAAACCGCAGCGGCCGCTGCTCTCCCGCTTCACCAGCGCCGAAGCGTCTGAAACCTTGACTTTGCCGCCAGAACTCGCCACCCTTGCAACCGGTGAATGCTGGCCATCCGCCAGCCTGGAACCTTCATGTTGCGCACTCTCAAACTCACCCTCGCCTATGACGGTTCGGCCTTCCACGGCTGGCAGGTCCAGCCCGCCCGGCCCACCATCCAGGGAACGCTGGCCGCGGTCCTCCAGAGCCTCACCGGAGAAAATCTCCTGCCGCAGGGCTCCGGACGCACCGACGCCGGGGTGCACGCTCTCGCCCAGGTCGCAACCTTTCAAACCGCCAGCTCCATTCCGTCCGCCAATTTCCGCATCGTGCTCAACGACCGTCTTCCCGCCGCCATCCGCGTCTTGGCTGTCGATGAGGTGCCGGCGGACTTTCATGCCCGCCATTCCGCCCGCGCCAAGCTCTACCACTACCGCATCTGGCGCGGAGATGTCGTCCCGCCATTCCTTGCCCGTTATGTCACCCACCACCCCTATCCACTGGATGAGCCGGCGATGCGGCAGGCTGCCGCCCTGGTCGCCGGAGAGCACGACTTCACTTCGTTCGCCGCCGCCGATCCCGACCGCGCCCTGCGTCTCGCCGAAGCCTCCACCGAGCCTCCCGCCGGTTTCCCTCACCCCAGCAACGTCCGCACCATCCACGAGTCGCGCTTCGAACGCCGCGCCGAAGAGCTCGTCTACATCGTCCGCGGCAGCGGCTTCCTCCATCACATGGTCCGCAACCTCGTCGGCACGTTTCTGCTTGTGGGCAAGGGAAGCATCGCCCCCACCGGCGTCCTCGCCATCCTCAAGGCCCGTGACCGCCGCGCCGCCGGTCCCACGGCTCCCGCTGAGGGTCTCTACCTGGTCGAAGTCGAGTATTGAGGGCAGGCCAATCGAGCCCCGAACCAGCGAGCCGTCCGCCTCTTCTGGAACGCCGTTTTCACCCCGGCTCCAAATTTGCTTCAGCTAGTACTTCCCTCCGCATCCAACTTGCGGTACAACTTTTTCTGATGGACTCAGGCATTCATCTCGTCGGCAAGTCTGGACAGCGCGAAAGTTTTTCCACCTTCAATCCCGCCACCGGCGAGCCGCTCGCCGACTATCTCGCAGCTTCGGCGGAAGATGTCACCGCCGCCGTCGCCCGGGCCCGCCAAGCGCAGCTTTGGTGGTCGCGGTTGCCGCTCGTGCGCCGTACCGCCGTGCTTCGCCGCCTGGCGCAATTGCTCTGCGGCCAGCAGCAATCGCTGGCCCGCGTCATCACCCGCGAATCCGGCAAGCCGTTGCAGGAAGCGCTCCTCAGCGATGTCCTGGTCGCCGCCGATGCCGCCCTGTTCTGCGCCGAAAACGCCGCCGCGGTGCTGCGAACCCAGCGGATTCCCCACTCCAATCCGGCCCTGCGCTTCAAGCGCGCCCAGCTTTCGTTTGCTCCCCTTGGCGTCATCGGCATCATCGCTCCCTGGAACTATCCGCTCTCGATTCCCGCGGCTGATGTCTTCGCCGCCCTCGCCACCGGCAACGCCGTCGTCCTCAAGCCCAGCGAACTCACTCCCCAAACCGCCCTCGAACTCGAGCGCCTCGTCGCCCACGCGCTGGACGCCGAAGGGCTCACCGAACTGCCGCGTCCCCTCCAGGTCGTCACCGGCCTCGGCCCCACCGGCCAGCACCTCATCGCCAGTGCCATTGACAAGCTGATCTTTACCGGCAGCGTCGCCACCGGGCGCCGGGTTGCCATCGCCGCCGCCGAGCGCCTTCTTCCCGTCGTCCTCGAGCTCGGCGGCAAAGACGCCATGATTGTCCTTGAGGATGCCGATCTGGACACCGCCTCCAGCGCCGCTGTCTGGGGATCCATGATGAACGCCGGACAGACCTGCATCTCGGTCGAGCGCTGTTACGTCCACTGCAGCATCTATTCCCGCTTCCTCGTCCGCTGTCTGGATAAAATCTCCAAGCTCAAGGTCGGCGATGGCTCGCTTCCCGATACCGATCTCGGCCCCCTCATCACCTTCCGGCAACTCCAGATTGTCGAGCGCCAGGTTGACGAAGCCCGCGTCCTGGGAGCCACCGTCCACACCGGCGGAGAGCTTCTGCCGCTGCTGGGCTCCAACTTTTACGCTCCCACCCTCATCACCGATCTCGACCCTTCCATGAGTGTGCTGCGCGATGAAACCTTCGGCCCAGTCCTTCCCATCATGCTCTTTGGCAGTGACGAGGAGGCCATCGCGCTCGCCAATAACAGCGACTTCGGTCTCGCCGCCAGCGTCTGGGGCGCCACCGCGCACGCCACCGCCGTCGCCCGCCAAATCCAGGCCGGCGCGGTCCTGGTCAACGACCTGATTTCCGGTTTTGCCGTCGCCGCCGCGCCCCACGGAGGCCTCAAGCACAGCGGCATCGGACGCACCCACGGACGTCTCGGCATGCAGGAAATGATCCGTCCCGTCTACCTCGATATCGATCTCGCTCCCCGCATGAAAAAACTCTGGTGGTATCCCTACGCCGGAAACTTTGCCGCCATGGCGGCCTTCACCGAATTCATCCACGCCTCTAGTCTCCTCCGCCGTCTCTCCGCCGCCCTCAAATCCATCCCCGCCCTCCTCCATCGCCGCCGCTAGCGTGCCCGCATGGCGAAATATCGCCGCCCGCCTCCAGCCATCGTTGCCGCTCCCGGAGGCTTCCACCCCTTCACCGATCCAGCCTGCTGGATTTTGCCGGTAGATTTGCCGGTGAATTCCGTGAACTCTGATCGCTAGATTTTGGCTGCGGATTCTGATCAGTGGATTTTGTTTGGGTGCCTCACCTTCGGCGCGCGCTCTTCGCGCGACCTAAGGTGGGATTGTTGACTTTGACTTTATCTTTGATCCTGCTGGCAATTTTCTTGCACAGGCGGAGGGCGTCCACATCCGTCTGTGCTTGCGGATGTGGACCACGCCCAGTCACTAAATCCCGCCTATGAAAGCCAACGCCTCGCCGCGCTTACGACTGCGGCGCCTCATGGTCTTCGCACTCTTGCAGCAGAGCTTCGGCGTCGCTCTTAAGTTTCGGGAGATCGCTTCCAATCACGTCCCAGACCAATGCGTCGCTCACCACGCTGTACCCGTGAATCAGGCGATTCCGGAAGGCGATAATTTGCTCGCAGTTGGCGATGCGCGTTGCAACTTCTGGAAAGCGTCGCGACGCCTGCGCCAACGCTTCGCCGATGGCTTCAAACTTCCGCTCAACCGCAGCCTTCAGCATCGGGCTCCTGGCATAGTCTTCAGCGGCAATGTTCTTGACGAACTCCTCGATGTCGTTGGCCGCCTCGATCGCATCCCAAAGGAATACCCGCAGGTCACGCGGCATAGAGTGTCTTCTGCTCCGCTTCCATCGAGCGCAGTACATAGGGGTTATGAATGGCCCCGGCCTCCACCAGGTCAATGGAGCAGCCAAACAGCGACTCCAACTCGCGCAAGAGGCCAAAGTAAGCCTTGGAGTGCGCCCCGGCGGCCAGGGGCTGGAACTCGACCAGAAAATCCAAGTCGCTGCGCTGCGGATCAAAGTCGTCGCGCACCGCAGAGCCAAACAGGGCAAGCCGCCGCACCCCGTACTGCGAGCACAACGCCGCCAGCGGCGTCAGTTTTTCTTGGATTGGGTAAGCCATACGCAACTAAGGATACCGGGAAGCGCATTCCGGCGCCACCGAAACCCGAGCAGGGCACACATCTGCCGAGCCTCCGCAGCCGCAGCAGCCTCGGTAGCCGCGTACCCTGAGAGACATCTTTCTGCGAATGTGTGGTCCTGCTCTCCCGCCTATGAAAGCCAACGCCCCGCCATCCCTGCAACCGTGCGGCTAAAGCTCCGCATGGAACGCGAACCTGCTGGTGGCGCCGCTCGCCGGCAGTGACTCGACGCCGCTGAGCTGAATGGTGGAGCGCAGGGTTTTCCCGCCCGGAGTGACCGCGCCCACGGCGAAGGCCATCAACAGACCGTTATCCCCACTGCTGCTGCCTGCCACCATCCACTCGTAAGGAATGGTCAGCGAGCAGGTAACGGTGGACGCCGCCGCCGACGTGCCGGTTGCCGTCCCATTTGCCGTCTCGATGCCTCCGTCCACGACCATCGTGTTGAGGTTCACCTGGCCGCCGATGGCAATGGCCGCGCACGGAAAGGTTGTGCCCGCGGGAAACCTCGATACCACCTTGATGTTGATGGTGATGTCAATGGTGCCGGTAATGTTCGTCATGCCGCTGCTATTCGGAGCCAGGTTGAGGCTAAAGCCGCTGGCGGTCAACTGGCCGCTCGGCGCGTCAAAGGCAAAGCCGAGGCCGTTGGGGCTTTTGGGAGACGAGGTGGCGGCTGCCTGCTGCCCTTGTACCACGCCAAGCAAGGCGGCACAGAGCGCGGCGACGATGAGAATTGCGCGAATTCGCATGGTTCGACTCCTGTCTTCGAAATTGCGTTACAAGCTGGATGGCCCAAAATCGCCCTTATTGTTCCGCGCAATGGCCGCCAAGGCAACAGAAATCCAGGCGCAGAATTGGCATTTCCCGCCCGCCCCGCGGCCCGCCGCACCGGCTTCCAATCGAGGCCGGCCCACGTCCGCCTTCTTTCGGAGAATGTGGGATTGAGGAACGCCGCCAACCGCATCCCCTCGTGTACCATCATGGAAGCAATGCCTTTCCGTCCCTGGACTCGATGGAAGTCCGAGCGCGCTCAGCCCAGTACGCTCGCCGAGGAAGTGGTTCGCCTCGCCGCCGACGCGCGCGTCCACAGTCTTTTCGAGTGGTTTCGCAGCCACCAGCTCGCCATTGCCGACTTCCAGCTCGCCATCACCGCCATTCCCGCGCCGCCTTTTGCCGAGCAGGCCCGTGCCGCCTGGCTGGCCGGGCGTCTCCAGGCCCTCGGCCTCGCGACCACAACGGACGCCGTCGGCAATCTCCTGGCGCTGCGGCCCCAAGGCAATCCACCGTCGGTCTCCACCGCCATGGCGGACCCGGACGCCGCTTTGCCCCCTGGCACCCATCCCGAGGCTCCCGTCATCGCCATCAGCGCTCATCTGGATACCGTTTTTCCCGCCTCAACCCCGCTCCACGTCCGCCGCGACCAGGCGCTTCTCCTCGGTCCCGGCATCAGTGACAACGGCTCCGGACTGGCCGCCCTCTGGGCCCTGGCTGCCGCGTTTCAGGAGGCTGCAATCCCCACCGCGTTGCCCCTGCTTTTCATCGCCAATGTCGGCGAGGAGGGAGAAGGCAATCTGCGCGGCATGAAGCACCTGTACCGCCAGCGCTTCCCGGCTGCTGCGCAGTCACCAGCCGCCGTCCAATCTCCCGCGCCGTCCATGAGTCTGCTCATCGCCCTCGACGGTGCCGGCAGCGAAAGCATCATTTCGCAAGCTCTCGGCAGCCGCCGTTTTGAAATCGTCATCTCTGGCCCCGGAGGCCATTCCTGGAGCGATTACGGCGCACCCAATCCCATCGTCGCCGCCGCTCTGGTGGTCGAGGCGCTGTTCCGCATCCCTCTGCCCGCCGATCCCCGCACCACTCTCAACATTGGCAGCATCGAGGGCGGAACCTCCGTCAACACCATTCCCGAGCGCGCCGTCCTCAAGGTCGATCTTCGCTCCGCCGATCCCAAGGTGCTCGACGGTCTTGAGCAGCGTCTTTGCCGCGTGGTTGAAGACGCCTGTGCTGAGACCCAGGCGCATTCGTCGCCTGCCCGTCCCTGTCTTCAACACACCATTGCCATGCTCGGCGAGCGTCCTGCCGGAGAGTTGTCTGCCGCCTCGCCTCTGCTCGCCGCCATCCGCGCCGTCGATGCCCATCTCGGCATCGGGTCGCAGATCCTGCGTGCCTCCACCGACGCCAATATTCCGCTTTCGCTCGGCCTGGAGGCGATCTCGCTCGGCTCCGGCGGCTCCGGCGGCGGGGCTCACACCCTGCACGAGTGGTTCAATCCCGCCGGGCGCGAGCAGGCGCTCAAACGCCTCGCCCTGCTCATCCTTCTCCTCGCTGGACTCCCAGCGCAGGGCGCGCCCGTGTCCGGCGACTCCAATGCACGGAGGTCCGCCTGATGTCGCGTTCGCTCAAGGCTCATCTTCTGCTCCTGGGGGCAACTTTTGTCTGGGGAGCCACCTTCATCGTCATCAAGTCTGCCTTGTCTGACGCCTCCCCGCTCGTCTTCAATGCCGTCCGCATGGCGATCGCCGCTTTGGTGCTCTGCGCCATCTTCTTGCGCCAGCTTCGCCGCCTGCCCGCCGGAGCCTTCCGCGCCGGCTTTGAGCTCGGAACCATCATGTGGCTCGGCTATGAGTTCCAAACCGCCGGCCTGCTCTACACCTCGGCCTCCAAGTCGGCCTTTCTCACCGGAATCTGCGTCGCCCTGGTTCCCCTGCTGCTCGCCCTCTTCTGGCGCCGGCACGTCAATCGCTACACGCTTGCGGGAGTCTGCGCCGCCTTCGCCGGCCTCTATCTTCTCTGCGTTCCCGCCGGCCAGGGACTCTCGCTCGCATTGCTGAATCGCGGCGACCTGCTCACCCTGGCTTGCGCCGTCGCCTTCGCCTTCCAGATCATCGTCGTCGGGCGCAGCGCCCAGCACTACGGCTTCGCCCACCTCGTTCCCATCGAAATCGCCGTCTGCGCCGCCTGGATGATCGTCAGCATTCCCATTGCCGACCGTCACGGTTTCATTCGCTTCACCCCCGCCATGCTCGCTGCTCTCGGGGTCACCGCCCTGCTCGGGACCGTCGCCTGCTTCATCATCCAGGCCTGGGCGCAGCAATTCACGCCGCCCACCCACACTGCCCTCATCTTCTCTCTGGAGCCGGTCTTTGCCGGACTCACCTCTTATTTCCTCATCGGCGAGCGCCTCGGCGGCCGTGGCCTTGTCGGCGCCTCCCTCATCCTCGCCGGAGTCCTCGCCAGCGAACTCCTCGGCCAGGTCCAGAAGCCCGAGCAGGAACTCGCCGAAGAAGCCACCTGATCCCAAACTGACCGCTGCTCTTGCTCTTGACGTTGTCTCTGACAGGTGGCCCACAACCGCCTTCTTTTGGCGATTGTGGGGACCAAGGAACCGCGCCGGGTATCAGAAGTTGTTGCTTTTGTTTCTGCCTTCGCCTCACCCCTTCGCCGAGCCTCTGAATCACATGACCTCGCCAGTGCATCGGATCGTTAGTGCGCCGCCATGACCACCCTCCCCACCCACTCGCTCTCGCCGCCGCATAGCCGCATCATCCTGCTTCAGTCCGTCACTCTCGCCTGGATGCTCATCGAGTGCGCCATCGCGCTCTGGGCCGCCGCCCGAGCCCACAGCCCGGCGCTGCTCGCCTTCGGCTTTGACAGTCTCATCGAACTGCTCTCCGCCGCGCTCGTCCTTTTCGCCTTCGTTCCATCCCTCGGCTTCCACCGCCGCCACATTGATCGCGCCTCCGGTACTCTGCTTTTCGTTCTCGCCGCCGTCGTCGGCCTTACCTCCACTCTCGCTCTCGCCGGCAAGCTTCAGCCCGAGGTCAGTCTGCCCGGCATCGCCATCACCGTGGCTGCGCTGGTTGTCATGCCGCTGCTCGCCTGGCAAAAGCGTTCCCTCGCCCGGCGCACGGCCAACAACGTCCTTGCCGCCGACGCGGTCCAATCAGCCACCTGCGCCTATCTCGCCCTCATCACCCTCGCCGGAGTCGGCCTCAACGCCCTGTTCCACATCGCCTGGACCGATTCCGCCGCCGCCTTCGCCGCCGTCCCCATCCTCATTGTCGAGGGCCGCCGCGCCATGCGCGGCCAGAGCTGCGACTGCTGCTAACCCCGCGCCTGCCACGCGCCTGCGGCCGGCAGCAACGCGTTACCCGCCACGCGCCTGCGGCCGGCAGCAACGCGTTACCCGCCTCGCGCCTCGCGCCTGCGGCTTCTCTGTGCGGAATCCGCCGTTTTCCCGATCCGCGATAACCATCCCCCGCCCAATTTGTGTTGACGTATTCCCAGCTCCGGGCGTCTAACCATGCAGAACCGGCATGGCTCATCCATGTCCGGACCGCGCACGCCTTTTTATCCAGACGCGATAAAATAGGTTGCAGATTGACTTCGCCGGAGGGCACATGGAACCGCTGAACGATGCAAGCGGATCGTCGCAGGATCAGATTACAAACAGAAAGAAAAATCGTTTCGCGCAGCTTTTTGTAGGGTCGGTCACAGTGGCCCTGGTGCTACTGATCGGCACCGTTCTCACCTACACGGCTCGTGCCAAATCCGTGGACAGCACCGACGCGCCGCAGTTGGCCGTGCCCGCCGTCCGCCAGCATGACAACGAATTCTCCCGGGTCGCCAAGGCCGTCGAGCCTGCCGTCGTCAACATCAACACCGAATCCACAATCAAGAATGTTCACAAGCACCTGCACCGTATGCCGTCGCCGCAAAATCCCGACGACGAGCAGGCACCTGATGACAACAATCGCGGCCTGCAGGATTGGTTCGACCACTTCTTCGGCCAGGAGCCCAATCCCGGCTTTCCCGGTGGCGGCGGTGACATGACTGCCCAGTCGCTCGGTTCCGGTGTCATCGTCAGTTCCAGCGGCTACATCATTACCAACTTCCACGTTGTCGAGAAGGCCGACCGCATCCGTGTCTCGCTCATGGGCGAGCCCTCCCTGGTCAGCTATCCCGCCAAGGTCATCGGCACCGACCGCGAAACTGATCTCGCCGTCATCAAGATCGACGTCAACCACCCCCTGCCCTTCGCCAAGCTGGGGAACTCGGACAGCATGCAGGTAGGCGACTGGGTTCTCGCCATCGGCAGTCCTTTCGGCCTCAAGTCCACGGTCACCGCCGGAATCGTCAGCGCCAAGGGACGCAACATCGTCCCCGGACGCCAGTTCCAGTCTTTCATCCAGACTGACGCCGCCATCAACCCGGGCAACTCCGGCGGCCCGCTCGTCAACATGGATGGAGAGGTCATCGGCATCAACACGGCCATCTACACCGAAAGCTCCGGCTACCAGGGTGTCGGCTTCGCCATGCCTTCCAACACCATCGCCCAGGTCTTCAACCAGTTGGTCTCGCCCGCCCACAAAGTCGAGCGCGGTTCCATCGGTATCACCTTCAGCGCGGAAACCAGCCCGGCCGTCACCCGCATGTACGGCGGCGGCAAGGGTGTTGTCGTGCAAGACGTGAATCCCGGCGGCCCAGCCGCCGAAGCCGGACTCAAGGCTGGCGATGCCATCACCTCGGTCGGCGGCAAAACCGTCGTCACGGGCGATGAACTGGTCGCCGAGGTCAGCTCGCACCATCCCGGAGACAAACTGAAGATCGGATACCTCCGTAATGGGAAGCAGGAAGAGGCTACCGTCACCGTGGCCGATCGCCAGAAACTCTGGGGTGCTCAACTAGGTACCGAAGAGGAGGATAACGAGGAGCAGGCGCCCAAGGAAGGCAAGCTCGGGATCACCGTCAAGCCGGTTCCCGCTGCGGCCGCCAAGCGCTTGAATCTGAAACCCAATCAGGGTGTGCTCGTGCTCGATGTCAAGCCCGGCAGCTTTGCTGATTCGGTGCAACTCGGACGCGGCGATGTCATCCTGGAAATCAACCGCCAGTCCGTCGGCGATCCTGAAACTTTTGCCAGAATCGAATCGGGATTAAAATCGGGGCAGGACGTCGTTTTCGTCGTTCGCCAGGCCGGGCAGGGACACGATGCAACAAATGCCTTCCTAGGCGGCACCCTGCCGTAGTAAGCTGTGCATTCCCAACCACGTTGCCGGACTTAGATTCTTTCAAGTCCGGCGGCGTGTGGATTTCGGCCGATTCTTTTGCAAGTTCGTATCGCTATGATTTGTTCCTGGCCGGGTCCTGACGCACCACGAGTTTAGTTTCATCTCCGGGAGGTGTCTTTGATCTGGTCACGGATACGGATGAGGATGAGAACTGCGATTTTGTTGGCCACAGCAGCCCTGCTGTGCAGTGCGCCAATGGCCGCCGCCAGGACTAAATTCAGCACCAACAAGGTCAAGGCGCGAACCCCGGCAACGGTCTCTCGAACGCATGCCTCCTCCAGGAAATCCGCGCGCCCGGCCGCCAAGGTCCAGGTCGCGAGTACGCACCGGGGAACCAGGGGCAGGATGCAAAACCTTGTCAAGGCCGTCAAGGCCAAGTTCCATGGCCAGCAGTCCATTGATCAGGCGCGCACCATGGAAATTCAGCAGGCCCTCATCCGCGAGCACTACCTCGATGGCGAGGCTACCGGCGAATGGAACCAGGAAACCCGCGACGCACTCATCCGCTTCCAAAACGATAACCACTGGCAGACGAAGATTCTTCCCGATGCCCGGGCCCTCATCAAGCTTGGCCTCGGCCCCAGTCAGCAGAACCTGCTCAACCCGGAGAGCGCCGCCATCGCCAACCCGTATCAGTCCGGTCTTGAAAAATCTTCTCCCGGCGGATCGAACTAGCAATCGTTGGAACGGGCAATCATTTCTCTAAATACAAAAGCGCGGCCGCATCGGTCGCGCTTCTTTTTTCTCAGCCTCGCTTCCGTCGTCGCGGGGACGGTTCGCAACGCAGCGAACCTCGCCGGCGCCGCACGAATTTCCCGTACGGATCAAAGCGGTTCAACCGGCAATCGGATTTTTCCTCCGCTGGCCGTTTGACTCACTCTTTGCGATATTAACTGACTCGCCAACATGTCAATTCAAGATTGTATCTAGGCAGACAATCCTTCCGGCCCTTGCACAACGATTGTCTGAAGAGTAAATTTCGCCTCCGAAACGATTATCACTTCCGTCAATCGTTGTCCGCTCACTCGGCGTAGAACCCCTCGCGCGTCTGCACCGTCAAATCCGCGTTTCGAGTGCTTAAATGCAGCTTGTGATAGCCACTCTCGGCCTTGTCCGGGGTGTAGCTCAAGCTGTACTGATGCCGCATCTCTTCCTCGATTTGCGCGTAGATATCCGTAACGCTCAATTTTTTCGAAAGCTCAAAATACTTTCCGCCGGTCTCTCTTGAAATCTGTTGCAGTATCTTTTTCCCATCGGTCTTGTTCTCGCGCGAAGTGCCCCCCTGTCCGCCGCGCCGCCCGCCGCCGGGATACCCACCCCCTCCACCCGGAAACGGACCGCTGCCGCCAGGGAAGCCGCCGCCGTGGCGTCCGCCGCCGTTGCCGCCGCCCTCGCGTTCTTCGCGCTCGGAGGCAACATACACACAGTAAACAAGCGCGTCCGCGCGCTGTGCCGATTCGATCGCGCGCTCCAGGGATGTCTTGCTATCGCGGTCCACGCCATCGGAGAACAGCACCATCGCCTTGCGTCCCGCCACCGCCTTCAGCACTTCATCGGACGATAGGTAAACCGCATCGTAGAGCATGCCGCCGCCGAAAAAGTAGTGCGGGCTCTGGCCGTCATCGCCACCGTGCCCGCGTCCGCCCCCGGAGTTGCGCGGCGCGTCACCTACTGAAATCTGGTCGATCCCTTTGGCGAGTTTGTCGTGCGACCCGGTCACGTCCTGCAGTAATTCCACTTCCTTGTCGAAGTGCAGCACAAAGGCTTTATCCTTACCGTCGCGCAGCAGACGATTGACGAAGTCGGTGTCCGCCTTGCGCTCATCGGCCAACGCCTTGCGTTGTCCTGGCCCGGTGTCGGCCAGTATGCCCAGAGTCAGCGCCAAGTCGGTCTCGTGCGCAAATTGCGTGATCGTCTGCGTCCGGCCATCCTGCTCCAGCACAAAGTCCTGCTTGTTCAGGGTGTTGACCGGCTGTCCTTTCTTGTCGCGCACAATCGCAAGCAGGTTGACCTCCTTTACCCGTACGGCAATCGCGGCGGGCGCGGGAGCGGGATTCTGCGCAGGCGGTGGCGGCAGCTGAGCAACAGCCATAGGCGCGGAGACCAGGAGTAAGAGCACCCAACTCAAAGTGCGAGTGAATCGGAGCGTTTGCATTTGCAACAGGATGGCACAAGGCGCGCAAAGGTAAAAGCCAGGGCGTGAAATCGCGCGCGGGATTCCCAAGTTTGGATAGGCGGCAGACGTTGCGTCCGCCGCGACGGCCGTTACGGGCACGAGACAATGGTTCGATTCGGGTAGATGGAATAAATGCGTTTCGCCGTGCACATGAAATCTGCATGTTCGCGATGTGCCCGCCGCTCCGCGATGCCTTCATAAGGCTTTCCTAATTGCGCTGGACTACAAACTGCAGGGAACGGAGTGGCAATTCCCGGCGTGCCATTCCGTGCCCCGGCTGCACAAGCCGTGCCGGGGAGTTCGCCTAATGTTTGGAAAGGAGAAACAGAATGTCCACTTCTGCGATCAGCAGCTCCTCCGGCAGCACGCTAATGGAGGAGCTATACAAGTACGATTCCCAGAAGAAACAAAGTGAGCTCGATCAACTCGGAAAAGATTTGCAATCGGGAGACCTGTCTGCTGCGCAATCCGATTTTGCGGCGCTGACGGGCGATTCCTCAACCAGCACCTCCAGTACCACCACATCCACCGATCCGGTGGTCGAGGACCTGATCACTCTCGGCAAGGATCTGACATCCGGAGACACAACCGGGGCGGAGAAAGCCTACACCGCCCTGAAGAACGACCTGAAGGCCGAGGATTCTGCTTCATCCTCCAGCGCTTCTTCCACCTCCAGCACGTCCGCGGAGGCGCAGGAGTTGCTCAAAATTTTGGAGGGTCTGGGCGCGTCATCGTCTACGGTCACATCCGCTTACACCACAAACTCCACCAGCAACAGTTGATGCGCGAGCATCGCTGCCAGCCCGGTGCGAGCGCGGGCTGGTTTTGCATGCACGCAAAAACCAACCAGGTGGATCTTGTTCGGAAACCCACGCCGTCTCAGGCGTCGCTTTTGGTCCGCTGCGGCCTGGCGGCAAAGGTGGAGTATAACGCCGCCAGCGCGACGATCACGTTTGCCGCAACCACAGGCGCGGCGTGGATCAGCAAGCCGTAGCTGATCCATAAGATTGCGGCGCCCGCCTGAATCAAGCGTAGCGTCGCCGGCTTCTTAAAAAAATAAGATAAGCCAAAGCAAGCCGTTGCAACCCAGCCAATCCAGCCGAGCATCACTGATTCTCCGTGCCAGACGCGAGCCCGGAAGGAGTTGCGGAAGTGGAACGCAGAGTTAGGAAATCCGTGCGCATGCGCGCCCATTCCTGCACCAGAAAACCGTTGGACTCAAAGAAGCGGCGAATCTGCGGCTGCGTCCAATGCGCCACCTCTTCCAGGATGGGAACCAGGACACTCAGTGCGTTATCGCCGAGCACGGTGCGTTTGGCAATCTGGGTCACGCAGCGCGATTCGGAAACCGCGATGGTCAGCCCATCGCCCTCGTTGACGTGCAGCATCGCGTTCATGTCCGAGCTGCCATCGCCGGCATAAACCACGTGATCGAGTCCGATGGAATGCTCAGCCTGGAGTTGCATGATGCGTGTCACCTTGCCGTAACCGGCGGTGCAGCGGATGAGCCGCTCGATCGCGCCGCTGGCTCCGTACTGGAACTCGGTGCCGTAGATGTGCTCGGCGGGCACAATGCCTTCCAGCGCCGACTGCACGATTTCCACCGGTGCGGCGGAAAGAACGTAGAAATCGAACTCGTAGCCGGGGATGCCATTGCGCAAGGTGCGGTAGAGAAGCTCGATGTTTCCCTTGAGCGGCATGCGCTTGCCGGTTTCAATCAAATGCTCGCGGCGAACCCGTGAACTGAACGCCGGGTCGTGCAGGAGCAGGTATGCAAGTTCCGCGCCCTGCTGCACCAGATTCAATTGCACCATACCCGCAACTTTGTCTTTGAACTCATCCACCGGAATGCCAAGGAGCTCGGTGAGGATCAGGCCCGAGTCGTTGAAGCTCAGGGTCTGGTCGAAATCACTAACAAACAAATACTGCTTGATAATCGTTTCACTCATGTCACTTCTTATGATAGGCGCTTTGGGTATCAGGATGGTGAATACGGGATCAAAATGCTATCAAATGATTTGATTAAGTGTATGGCTTCGGGTGATAGACTATTATCCCAATTGTTTAGAGTAATTTGCGAAGACCTGCTAGTTTTCCAGTTTACCTGGCTTCTGGCCCGATTGGCTGCACTGAGCAGCGTACGGGGAAGCTGCTCGGGCCGTTGTTTTCGGTTCCGAGGAAAAGAGACGAAAAAGCTCCCACCCGCGCGCGGCGGGTGAGAGTGCCGATTTCCGTCTCAATACCGCTCCGCCATGAATTCGGTGATGGCGGCGTAAGCCTGGTGAAGCACTTCTTCCTGCGGCAAAAATACCATCCGCATGTGGCGCTCGCCCTCGCGTTGTCCGAAGCCGGTGCCGTGGACGCACAGAACATGTTTCTGCTGCAGCAACTCGGTGACGAACTGGAGATCGTCTTCCGGAATGTCGAGCTTGGGAAAGGCGTAGAAGGCTCCCTGCGGCGCGGTCAGAGAGACGTGTGGCGTGCGCGCGGCCCACTCCACGGTGAGATCGCGGCGGCGGCGCAGTTTGATGCGCGCCTGTTCGAGATGGTCCTGAGGTCCCTCGAGGGCGGGTGCGATGGCGTACATGAATGGGTGCGGCGCCGAGAGCCGTGCCCGCAGCAGTTTGTAGACAGACTCCAGATAGTCGTCGAGTGATCCCGCCGGGCCGGTCGCGATCGCCCAGCCAATACGCCAGCCGGGCACCAGGTAGGCCTTTGAGAGTCCGTTGAACGTGATCACCGGAAGATCGGGCGCCAGCGCCGCGATGGAGACGTGTTCGCAGTCTTCGTCGATGATGAGTCTGTCGTAAATCTCGTCGGCCAGGATGAGCAGCTTGTGCCGGCGCGCCAGTTCGACAACCCCCTCCAGCGTGGCGCGCGAATAGATCGCACCCGTGGGATTATTGGGATTGATGAGCAGGATTGCCTTGGTGCGCGGATTGATGCGCGCCGCAATGTCATCCACATCGGGTTGCCAGCCGTTCTCCTCCTGGAGAAAATACGGGTTCGGCGTGGCGGAAATTTTTCCCAGCACGGCTGCGTACAGAGGATAGTCCGGGCAGGGCGTCAACACGTTGTCGCCGGGATTAACCAGCGCGGTAAGACAGTGGTCGATGAGTTCACCGGAGCCGAAACCAACCATGATGCCTTGAATGTTCTGAAAGCCATTGGCCTCGGCCCGATCACGGATCGCCCGCAGGGCGGAGCGTTCGCCGAGCGAATCGCCATAACCGTTAAAACCCTCGCGCATGGCGCGTTCGGCGGCTTCGATCATGTGCGGGGGCGTGGGAAAGTCGAACATGACGGGATCGCCAATGTTGAGGTAGAGGATGTTGTGACCCTGGCTGGCGACCTGGTCGGCCGCGACTGCGAGGTCGCGGATGGCATAGCACACCTTGGCCATGCGAGTCGCCGGGGCTATCTGAAAAGTCGAATTTGTAATCATTAAGTTTTAGAGATCCCGTTTTTATTGAACCCTGTGCTGCGGCGAAGCGCGAGCGCGCGGAGCAGGCGGAAACGACTTCAATCCTCCGCAGCGCCCCGGCGGTTACCGCGACGTCAGCTTAAAGGCGAGTGGCAAGACCACGCCGCGATGTTCACAAAATTCCCAGTGGCTCGCCCCTCAAGGAGTTTACCAGACCTTTCGCGCTTCTGATTTGTGCGCGATCATCCCGTTTCCGGCAAAAGTCTTATTCCTGGCGGTCGATCTGGGCCCGCTGCAGACGGTCGGAGTAGTCGACGTAGACGGCCTTCCACTCGGTGTAGAAGTCAAACGCGCCGACTCCACCCTCGCGGTGGCCATTGCCAGTCTGCTTGACGCCGCCGAAGGGGAGATGAACCTCGGCGCCGATGGTAGGCGCATTGATGTAGGTGATGCCGGCGTCAAGGTCGCGGATGGCGGCGAAGGCGCGGTTCACGTCCCTGGTGTAGAGCGCGGAAGAAAGCCCGTACTTCACATCGTTGGCGATCTCGATGCCGTGTTCGAGCGAATCGCACGCGATGCAGGAGACGACCGGCCCGAAGATTTCCTCCTGGGCAATGCGCATCTTCGGATCGACATCGGCGAAGACCGTCGGCTCGATGAAGAAGCCGTGTGCGTAGTCAAGGCGGTCCAGGCGATTGCCGCCGGTGGCCAGGCGCGCGCCTTCCTTCCTGCCGGTCTCGATATAGCTCAGCACAATCTCCATCTGGGACTTGCTGACGAGCGGGCCTACGTCCACGCTCTCATCGAGTCCGTTGCCGATTTTAAGCAACTTGGCACGGCGCACCAGTTCGTCGATGAAGTGCTGGTATACGCCTTTCTGCAGGATGATGCGGCTGGTGGCCGTGCAGCGCTGTCCGGCGGTGCCAAAGGCTCCCCAGAGCGCGCCTTCCAGCGCCAGGTCGAGATTGGCATCGTCGAGCACGATCATCGGATTCTTGCCGCCCAGTTCCAGCGAGCAGCGCTTGAAGGTGCTGGCGCAACTGGCGCCGATGATGCGGCCCACCTCGCCCGAACCGGTAAACGAGATGGCGCGCACCAGCGCATGTTCCATCAGTGGCGCGCCCACCTCGGCGCCCTGGCCGGTGACGATGTTGACGACTCCGGGGGGAACTCCAGCTTCGGTGAGCGCGCCGACAAAGTTGAAGACCGACAGGGGCGTGTACTCGGCGGGCTTGATCACGCAGGTATTGCCCGCGACCAGGGCGGGGAACAGCTTCCACGAAGGAATCGCCATGGGGAAGTTCCACGGACAGATCATGCCGACGACGCCAATCGGATTGCGGGTACACATGGCGAACTTGTTGGGCAGTTCGCTGGGCGTGGTGAGCCCATACATGCGCCGTCCTTCGCCGGCGAAGTAGTAGCCGGTGTCGATGGCTTCCTGGATGTCGCCCCGGGTCTCCTTGAGGACTTTACCCATCTCGCGGGTCATGTCGTGCGCGAATGCTTTCTTTTGCCGCTCCAGGATGGCTGCGGCCTTCATGATGATTTCAGCGCGGC
Organism: uncultured Acidobacteriaceae bacterium; assembly: GCA_964591805.1. Lineage (GTDB taxonomy): Bacteria > Acidobacteriota > Terriglobia > Terriglobales > Acidobacteriaceae > TOLSYN. Next base: position 43,582 of record CAZQDD010000028.1, read on the forward strand.
GGGGCGCGGGCACGCGGCTCCACTTCTTGAACGCGGCGTGAGCGGCTTCAACGGCGAGGTTGACCTCGGCGGCGGCCGAGCGCTGGAAGACGCCAACCAGGTCGCGCGTGTCCGCCGGGTTGCGGTTCTCGCAAGTGTTGCCGGAACTGGCCGGAACCCATTTTCCATCGATGAAGTTGCAGTAGGTTTTGACTTCGGAAGCAGTAGTAGCCATCGGAAGTAGTTCTCCAGAATCGTTGAGTTGGAAGTTCGACCTGCCGGGGACAGACCGCAGAGCCGGAGGAACAAATAATCGACCGCATATCGTAATCGGCAGGGATGCGCGATGGCAAGCGGCGACGGCGGAAAACGGCTCCGCCAATCACAAAGACGCAAGTGTGAAGTTCACCTGGATACGCGTGTCGCAGGCGACCGGGTTACCTCCGTAGATGTACGGCTTGTTGCGCCACTGGCGAACCGCATCCCAGCCCGTTTTTGTGAGCATGGGTGGGCCGCTTATGAAATAAATCTCGCGGACCATTCCATGTTTGCCGATAGTTACGGCGAAGACGACGGTGCCGTCGAGTGTCTTGTCTTCCGCCTTTTTCGAGTCGATTACGGGAAAGCTTTCCTTGACAATGACGTGGACTGAATCAGGCAGGAGCTTGCCCTCGGCGGAAGCTGCCGCCGAGGCCTGGGAAGCAGGAGCCGTGCCCGGAAACGGGATATCCGGCGGCGTCCGGCTCCAGAAGGATGCGGCGGTAACCAAAAGCAAGGTCAGGGTCGATGTGCGCCTCATCCGGCGGATTGTGTGCGCAAATGGCCGGCTCTCCCGGCGTATTGCCGAGATGAAATTTGCACGGCTGCGGGTGCGAAGGCGGGCGGAGTAGTAAGATAGGAGGTGAGTCGCGACGAGTGCTATTCACAAATGGCAGGCATGAGTCCCACCCGTTTTATTCAGAGAGAAGATCTTAAGACTGATTTTTCCTGGACGGAAAGGGTGGCGCCGGGGGTGAAATCCGCATGCGCGGACTTGCCGGGGCGTGATTCTTTTCGCACGAAAAAAGAGAGACAGCAAAAAGATGTCAAACAATGGCTTCCACACCGGCTCGCGATTTGGGAATCTGCGTTCGTTGTTCAGCATGTTCTCAAGCGACCTTGCAATTGACCTGGGTACGGCGAACACGCTTGTCTATGCGCGAGGCAAAGGCATCGTTGTCAATGAGCCCTCGATTGTCGCGATCAACAAAAACACCAACGAAGTGGAAGCGGTGGGCAAGGAAGCCAAGGAGATGCTTGGCCGCACGCCAGGAAACATCGTTGCCATCAAACCGATGAAAGACGGAGTGATCGCAGATTTCCGGATCACCGAAAAGATGCTGAATTACTTCATCCAGAAGGCGCACAACCGCAAGATGCTGGTGCATCCGCGAATTGTCATTGGCGTGCCCAGCGAGATCACGCAGGTGGAAAAGCGCGCGGTCATGGATTCGGCCTATCGCGCCAAGGCCAGCGAAGTGCATCTGGTGGAGCAGGCGATGGTGGCGGCCATCGGCGCGGGGCTGCCCATTACCGAGCCCTGCGGCAACATGGTGGTTGACATCGGCGGCGGCACCACGGACATCGCCGTGATTTCCCTTAGTGGAATCGTGTACTCGCGCTCGGTTCGCATGGCCGGCAACCAGATGGACGAAGCCGTGATGAACTACTTGAAGCGCAAGTACAATCTATTGATCGGCGAGCGCACGGCAGAGCAGATCAAGATCGAAATCGGCTCGGGCTATCCGCTGGAGAAGCCTCTGACCATGGAGATTAAGGGACGCAACCTGATCGAGGGCGTGCCCAAGACAATCACCATCGACGACAGCGAGATTCGCGAGTCTTTGAGCGAGTGCGTGGGTACAATCGTCAACGCGATTCGGGTTGCGCTGGAGCGTACTCCGCCGGAGTTGAGCGCGGATATCAGCGATCGCGGCATCGTGCTTACGGGTGGCGGCGCTCTGCTCAAGAATCTGGACAAACGTATCCGCGAAGAGACCGGCCTGCCGGTTTCCATCGCCGACGATCCGCTGGCCAGCGTGGTGCTGGGCACGGGCAAAATGCTCAGTGACTTCAAACTTCTGCGCAAGATCAGCATCGAGTAACAAAGACGGCCGGCCGGAGCGGTGCTCCGGCCTTGCACTTTGCGGGAGCCGTGATTTTCCCGCTGACGCAAAGTTCCGCTTCCCGGTGCCCATGGCTTGGGACGCCGCTGGCAAACCCGGCGCCAGGACTGAAACTCTGAAGCGATGAATGTACTCTCGCGGCACAAGAATACGGTGGTTCTGACAACGGTTTTGCTGGCCCAGTTGCTGGCACTGGCGGTACAGGTGAAGCGCCAGACGGCCGAGGGTCCGGTGCGCGTGATCCGCCTGGTGGCCGTCAGTTCCCTGGCTCCGTTCGAGCGCCTGTTCATTCATACCGGCGAAAGCGTACGCGGAGTCTGGGCGAACTACATCGACCTGCGCAACGTGCGCCGCGAGAATTTGCGCCTGAAGGCCGAATCCGGACAGATGCGCCTGGATCGCGCCAGGGAGCAGGAGGATGCCCGCCAGGCGCGCCGTTTGCAAGCCCTGTTGGGATTCAAGGAACAGTGGATCGATGCCACGGTCGCCGCCCAGGTGATCGGCACCAGCGGCAGCGAAAGTTCCAATCTGCTGTATCTCGACAAAGGCACAAAGGATGGGATCCGGTCCGATATGCCGGTGATTACACCGGATGGCATTGTGGGTAAGGTGCTCACCGTGTATGACGAAACCGCACAGGTTCTGATGATCAGCGATCCGACCAGCGGAGTGGGAGCTACCCTGGCGAACTCCCGTCTCAAGGGCATTGTGAACGGCACTTCCGGCGGCGAACTCCGGCTAAATTACATCATGGGAGATGAGACGGTGCGGCCCGGCGAAGCGCTTGTAACCAGCGGCGGCGACCGGGTCTTTCCCAAGGGATTGCCAATCGGTACGGTGGTCAATGTGAGCATGGGGCGCAACCTGTTTCTCGACATCAAGCTGAAACCGGCAGTGGATTTGGATCGTCTGGAAGAAGTGCTGATCGTCACCGAGCAGAAGCCGCGCGCGCCGGACACAACCGATCTGGGTTCGATCGGCGCCGCCGACATCCTTGCCCAGCATCTGCCGGGCGTACCGGCGTCGAGCGTGGCCCCGCCGCAGCCATCCTCGGCGGCGGCCGCTCCGGTGACTGCGCACGCGGAGGGATCCAAACCCAAACCCGCCGCTCCGGTGCCTGCGCATGGGGATGCATCCAAGCCCAAGCCCGCCGTTCCGGCGCCTGCGCACGCGGAGGGATCCAAGCCCAAGCCTGCCGCTGGGGAAGGGACACCTCCACAATGAGAGCCGCGAATCTCAGCTATACGTCGCGCGAACAGGTGGAAGTGTATCGCTTCTCCTGGCCGCTCTCGGTGGGCTTGCCGATCCTGCTCGTGGGATTGCAGGCGTTTGTGCCCGTGAGGCTGCACTTCTTCCGTATCTTCGACTTTGGATTATTACTGACAGTTTTTTTTGCGGTTTCGCGCCGCAGCCAGTTAAGTGGCCTGCTTACCGGCGCCGCCATCGGATTGCTGCAGGACTGTTTCACGCACACTCCCTTCGGCGTCTTTGGAATTGCAAAGACACTGGTTGGCTATGGCGCGTCGTCGATTGGAATCCGGATCGACGTGGAAAACCCGGGCTCGCGCTTCCTGCTTGTTTTTTTCTTTTATGGCGTCCATCAAGCGGTAGTCGTGGCCATTGAGCGCGAATTGATGGGGCAGTCAGTCCATCTCAATCTTGGTCACGAAGCCGGCGCAGCGGTTTGCAATTCAGTGATGGCCGTGTTTCTGTTCGCCTATTTGAACCGCTTCAAGATCAGGATTTAGGAAGCGTTACCTGGTCGCAATTTCTTTCATGAACGGTCGCGAAGAAAAGGTTCCACTAATTCGTCTGGCGCTGACGCAGTACATCATACTGGGTATTTTTCTGCTGCTGATTTTTGGGCTGTGGCGCTTGCAGGTCCTGCACTCGGACTACTACACGAGCATGGCCGAGCAGAACCGCGTGAAGGAGGTTCCGATCCTGGCGCCGCGCGGCAAACTGCTGGATCGCGAAGGCCGCGCCATCGTCGATAACTATCCGTCGTTTTCAGCCCTGCTACTGCACTCGCAGGGAAAGGTCAGCGAGTCCAGCCTGGAGGCGATCGCCGCTGGACTGCACCTGGATGCCAACGACCTGAAGACGCGGGTGAAGCGGCTCTCGGCCATGCCGGGCTATCAGCCGATCTTCATCAAATACGACATCACGCCGGACGACCTTGCCTTCATCGAATCGCATCGCAACGAATTTCCGGAGCTGGACACCATCACCGTGCACCGGCGCCTTTATCCGAAAAACGGATTCATGGCGCACCTGATCGGCTACGTCGGCGAGGTCAGCGAAGACATGCTGAACAACCCGCGCTTTGAACTCTACAACCCTGGAGACGTAGTCGGGCAGAGCGGCGTGGAAGCCGAGTACAACGACATGCTGATGGGCAAGAACGGCTCGCGGCGCGTGTTGGTGAACAGCAAGGGAAAAGAAGTCGGCGAGTTGAACGACACGCCGGCGATTCCCGGCAAGCCGCTGCAGTTGACGATCGATCTGGATTTGCAGATCGCCGCCGAAGAGGTTCTGGGAGATAACAAGAACGGCGCCATCGTCGCCATGGACCCGAAGACGGGCGAAATACTTGCCCTCGCCAGCCGGCCGGCCTTTGACCCCAATGCGTTCGCCGTGCGCATTTCGAACAAGGAATGGCAAGCGCTCGTGAATGATCCCGGCAAACCTCTGCTGAACAAGGCGATTCAGGCTCAACTGGCGCCGGGTTCCACCTTCAAAGTGATTATGAGTGTGGCCGGATGGCAGGAAGGAATCGCGCAGACTCTGCACGTGAACTGCAACGGCGGCGCCACGTTCTATGGACGCCACTTCGGCTGCTGGCTTAAAGGCGGACATGGCGGCGTAGACCTGCCCAAAGGCATCTACCAGTCGTGCGACGTTTTCTTTTACACCCTCGCCGAGCGGCTGGGCATCGAAAGAATCGCAAAGTATGCCACCATGTTTGGGCTCGGACAAAAGACGGGAATCGATCTGCCACAGGAAGCCAGCGGAGTGATGCCAAGCGAAGAGTGGGCGCTGAAAAATTTCCGGCGCAAGTGGTATGCGGGAGAAACAATCTCGGTCGGCATCGGGCAAGGCGCAGTGGCGGTCACGCCGGTCCAGTTGTTGCGCGCGGCTAGCGCGATTTCAATGGGCGGTCACATGGTTCGGCCGCACGTGGTCTTTCCGGACAAGGTTTCCGAGACCTATCGCAACGCGCTGCATTACTCGGACACCCAGGAGATCGCCATCGATCCGGCCGGCTGGGAGACGATCACGGATGCGATGGCGCGGGTGCTGCTCCCGGGGGGCACGGCTCCGAGCGCGCACATCCCGGGGATAGAAATCGCCGGCAAGACCGGCTCTGCGCAGACGGTCTCGCTGGCGCTTCGCGCCAAGTATGCCAACAAGGCTGAGTTTGCGCAAAACGGCTGGTTCGTTGGATTTACTCCAAAGCGCAATCCTGACATCGTGGTTTGCGTCCTGTTCCAGGGCGGGGAGCACGGCAGGCTGGCGGCACGGTTGGCAACCCAGGTCATCAAGGTTTATGTGGATAAGAAGAACCACCGGCCGCTGGAACATTTGAAGCCACCCCCGGAAAGCGAAGAGCCGGGTGTCCCAGCGCCGCAGCCAGGGACGCTGGGCAGCAACCGCACGCGGCAAAAAACTCTTGCGGTCTCCAGCTTCTGGAGTGATCCGGGAAGCGATCATCTGGAGGCGGCCCGGTTTGTCGTGGATCCAGGGCCGGAAAAAGAATTTCACCGCGCCGTGGCCGCTCCGGGCATGGAACAGTTCGCCCAGAATGAGCCGCCTAGAGAAAATCCTCTGCCGCAGCGAAAGAAGCGTGCGTCGTGGCAGAATTTGCCGGGAGTGGTGGCCACGCTGCCGGAACCGCGATGGCGGACAGGAGACGATCACTGAGCCGTTACGTTCACTTCCGTGATTTTGACTGGGTGCTGCTGATCTTCGTTTTGATCATCTGCCTGCTGGGCGTGTCGGAAATCTACTCGGCAACGCTGCACACCAAGTTCGAAGGGATGCACATCCGGCAGGTGTACTGGATTGTGGCTGGGGTGGCCCTGATGTTTCTGGCCAGCCTGATCAACTACCAGGCGCTGCTGGAACTGGTACCGTGGATGTACGCTGCCAGCCTGGTCTCGCTGGTTTCCGTGCTGGTCTTCGGCAAACGCTACCTGGGCGCCAAACGCTGGATCGATTTCAGGCTCTTCCACTTTCAGCCCTCAGAATGGGTCAAGCTCATTCTGATTCTGGCCATGGCGAAGTATTTTGCCGAGTACAGGGAAAGCGACCTGCCCTTTCGCGAACTGGTGAAGGCCGGACTGGTGGTGCTGCTCCCGATGCTGCTGGTGTTGAAACAGCCGGATCTTGGTACGGCATTGACCTATATTCCGATTGCGGTCATGGCGCTGGTTCTTGGCGGCATGAGGCCCAAGCACGGAATTGTCTTGCTGGTGATTGCGGCCGTGCTGATGCCCGCCATGTGGAAGTGGGGATTGAAACCGTACCAGAAAGAGCGGCTTT
>CAZQDD010000029.1:0-42789 GCA_964591805.1 uncultured Acidobacteriaceae bacterium
TACCTCACCCGGCTCAAGGAAATCATCCTCTACACCGGCGTCAGCGACTGCAACATGGAAGAGGGATCGCTGCGCTGCGATGCCAACGTCTCCATCCGTCCCCGCGGCCAGCAAACGCTCGGCACCAAGGTCGAGATCAAGAACGTCAACTCGTTTCGCTTCGTCAAACAGGCCCTCGAATATGAGATTGAGCGCCAGGCCGAAGTCCTCGACCAGGGCGGCGTCATCCAGCAGGAAACCCGGCTCTACAACCCCGCCGAGGGCCGAACCTACACCATGCGCAGCAAGGAAGAGGCGCACGACTACCGCTACTTTCCCGAGCCCGACCTGCTCCCGCTCATCGTCGATCAGGCCCAGCAGGACGCCATCCGCGCGACCCTCCCCGAGCTTCCCCAGGCCAAACGCCAGCGCCTCACCGCTGAATACGGACTCAGTGAAGGCGATGCCGCCACCTTAACCGCAACCCAGGCCCGCGCCGCCCTGTTTGAAACCGAGGCCCGCAAAGCCAAGTCTCCCAAGCGCCTCGCCAACCTCGTCATCAGTGAGCTGCAAGGCCGCCTCAAAGCCGCCGGCCTTGAACTCGAAGACTCTCCCATCACCATGGCTGGCGCGCGCCTTTCCGCAGACCTCCTCGAAGACGGCGCCATCAGTTCCAAGATGCTCAAGGAACTTTACGACCACGCCTTCCAGCAGAACCTGGATTTTCCCGCCATCTACGAGAAAGAGAAGCCGCAGCAAATTTCCGGCAGCGCCGAAATCGAAAAGATGATCGACGCGGTCCTCGCCGCCAGCCCCAAACAGGTCGAGCAATATCGCGCCGGCAAAACCACCATGATCGGCTTCTTCGTAGGCCAGGTTATGAAAGCCTCCAAAGGCAAAGCCAATCCCGCCGTGCTGAATGAATTGTTGGTCAAGAAATTGGGGTAAGGCGCGAGAGTGCGAAGACACGGCCCGTCGCTTCCGCCCCTGCTCCGCGCGTTAGAGTGCTAACAAAGCGCGTGCCCGGAGTTGGCAAATGGGGATTCGGAGAGGCGAGGGCTTATCTCGATCCGGCAAGGCCCGCCACAACACAAGTCTCCTCGTTCCCCATCCGGCCATGCCCGGCCCGGAGTCAGACCTGTCGGATGATGACGAGAACCTTCAGGAACGCGGCGATGTTACGGATGTTCCCGGAGACGGCCAGAAGTGCGTCTTCCATGTGGGGGTGATTGGGCGCCATCGACTCCAGGCGTTCGCTGACGTTGTTGAGGTGTTGGACTTCTTGCAGAATGGACTCGAACGGCATGGCATGCGCTGATTTCGGACGAGCACAGCTAAGGTGGGCGGGCTTCAGACAGACTGACTTAGTTCAGAAGACCTGAAAGAGGAGAACGGAATACTCGCCTCGGCCTCATCCTATCACCTTCGAAGGCGCGCAGCCGAAAGATTCGCGGCCGGAACGGAATTCACCGCGTAGCCGGTTGCCCAGCGCCGTCGGCGAATCCGGACAAGAAACTCTGGGGGAGGCAACTCGCCGGATTGCCCAGCAATCAAGAACCAGAAACGCTCATCCCCCGTACCTATCTGTTAACTAACAAACTGGCACCTAGTAACCAATAATGTAATCATTCGCAACCCTGCCAAACTATTCACGACCCAGTTACTCCTACCCCATCAAACCATTACCTATGTCGCCAATAGTTGGTTCTAGATTGCACCAGGTTAGGTGCAGAAAATCGCGTCGGACCGCCTCCATCAAAATTCCAAATTCGCAACCATTCCGCTTTCTGCGCTTGACCCAATATCATTCTTGGATAGACAGTTCGGTAACACCGCGAGAAGAGTTTTTCCCGGTCTCAACGCAGCGCGCAGGCCGTCGTGCCCAGTGAGACGCAAAGCGCCGCCCAGGGCCGTCCAGCACGAAAGGAAGTCGAGATGATCCATTGTAGGAAGATTCACTTTGTCTTCGTTGAGATTCTCCTGACGGCGGCTTCTGCCTGGGCGCAAAATAACGCGGCTTTGTCCTATCGGCTCACCCTGGAAGATGCCATTCATCGCGGACTGCAGGCCAACCTTGGCGTGCTGGTCGCGGAGACGCGCGCCCAGGAAGCGGGGGCCGCAGCCGGGCGGAAGCAGTCGTTGCTGCTTCCCCGGGTGCAGATCCAAACCCCGGTCGCGGTGCAAAGCCGCAGTCTTGCCGCCGAAGGCATCAGCATCAACACCCCCTTGTTGCACCTGCCGCAAGTCGTAGGTCCGTTCAGCACCTACGAAGCCCGAGCCTATGCGGATCAACCGCTGGTGGACATGCAGTTGTTGCACGGACTGCGTTCGGCAAGACAATCGGCGGCCGCGTCGAGGGATGATTATCAGGATGCGCGCGACCAGGTGATCCGCAATGTTGCAGCCATGTATCTCTTGGCGCAAGCGCAGTTTGCCGAGGTCGTGGCCGCCGAGTCCCAGGTAGATACCGCACAGGCACTGGCCAAACTCGCGGTGGAGCAGCGCGATGCCGGCGTCGCTACGGGAATCGATGTTTTGCGGGCGCAGGTGCAACTGGCAAACGAACGTCAGGCGCTGGTGCGGGCGCGCAACCTTGCCAGCAGTTCGCTGCTGGTGCTGGCGCGCAACATTGGCATGTCTCCGGGAACCGCGATTGAGCTGGCCGATCCTCTTACGTTTCATCCCGCCCAATCCATGGACGTGGAAAGCGTCCTGTCGCGGGCGCTCAAGGTGCGGCCTGACTATCAATCCCTTCTGCGGCAGCGTGACGCGCTCAACGAGCAGCAACGTGCCGCCCGCGCGCGCTTTCTTCCCAGCCTCAACGCATCGGGAAACTATGGTGGCATCGGGCGCACACTCAGCACCGTGAACGCAACCGGAGCCGCGCAAGTTTCACTCTCGTTCTCCGTCTTTGATCGTGACCGCAATGGCGAAGAGCTGGAAATCGCAGCGCAAATCCGCCGCGTTGAGAGGCAGTTGGATGACGCCAGGCTGGGAGTCGAGCAGGAACTGCGGCAGGCGCTGCTCGATCTTGATTCCGCCGCCGAAGAAGTAAGCGTCGCCGCGGCGGGACTCGACCTTGCACAAAAGGAACTTGACCTGGCGCAACTGCGATTCCGTGAGGGCGTAACCAATAACATCGAAGTCGTAACCGCGCAGGATGCACTTTCCCGCGCGCAGCAGAATTCCATTGTGGCGCTCACCCATCACGCCGACGCACGCATTTCGCTGGTACGTGCTTTGGGTAATACGGAAGCGTCCTATACGGAGTATCTTGGAAGCCGCTGAGCGGCCGAAAGGGAAAGGAGCAAGCCAATGAAGCGATTCATCGTCCCTTTTCTGCTGGTGGTAGCCATCGGCGCAGGATTCTACTACTACCGTGTTCTGCACCGCACCAAGGCGCCGGCGAACACCCTTCTGCTTTCCGGCAATGTTGAGGCGCACGAGAGTGTTGTGGCTTTCCGCACTCTCGGCAGAATCGTGGCGCTGCCGGTGGAAGAAGGCAGTACTGTAACCGCGGGGGACTTGCTGGCACGCCTTGACGACGCCGATTATAAGCAGCAAGTCCGCATCGATGAGGCGGCGCTGCAAACGCGGGGAAAAGAGTTGGACCTCGCCGAGGCGGGCAGTCGCACCCAGGACATCCGGGCCTCCGAGCAGACGCTGGCCGACGCCAAAGCCGACCTGGAACTCAGGCGCTCAGACCTGGAGCGATACAGCGCGCTGTACAAGCGCGATGCCGTGTCGGCTCAGACCCACGATCAGGCGGAGACAGCCTACAAGCGCGCCCTGGCGGTCTACGACCGGGCCCAGCAGACGCTCTCGGAAACCCGCGAAGGAACACGCAAAGAGCAGATTGCGGTCAGCCGCGCCACCCTGCAAACGGCACGGCAGAACCTGGAACTCTCCAAGGTGCGTCGCGACTACACGGTGCTGCAGTCGCCGGTGACGGGCGTGGTCACCGTCCGCCAAGCCGAGCTTGGCGAATACGTTGTGCCCGGCACACCCGTTGTCACCATCGCCGACCTCGATCATCTCTGGGTGCGCGCCTATGTGAGTGAGACGGACCTGGGCCGGGTGCGCTGGGGACAGCCAGCGACGATACGGACGGACACTTATCCGGGCAAGTCCTATCGAGGCACCATCGCGTTCATCTCCCCGGAGGCCGAATTCACTCCCAAGACGGTGCAGACCAACAAAGAGCGTGTCGCTCTGGTGTACCGGGTCAAGGTGGACGTAGAGAATCCAAACCGCGAACTGAAGCCGGGCATGCCCGCCGATGTCACGATTGAGTTAGGAAAGTAGCGGCGCGATGCCCGTGGAAGCAGCCATCATCGTTCGCGATCTCGTACGCGGGTTTCCCGGCGTGAAGGCCTTGGACCACCTGAGCTTCGAGGTGAACTACGGCGAAATATTCGGGCTGGTGGGTCCTGATGGCGCGGGCAAGACGACGACCATGCGTATCCTCGCCGGAGTTCTCCTGCCCGATGGCGGTTCGGCGCAAGTCGCCGGTGTTGACGTAGCGCGCGATCCGGAACGCGTGAAACACAACATCAGTTACATGTCGCAACGGTTCGGGCTTTATGAAGACTTGACCGTGGAGGAAAACACCCGCTTCTACGCCAATGTATACGGAGTCAGGCGCCAGGTGTACCGGGAGCGCAGTGAACGCCTCCTCGAGGCCGCTGGCATGCAGAGTTTTCGCGCCCGGCTCGCCGGCAAACTCTCCGGCGGAATGAAGCAGAAACTCGGGCTCATCTGCGCCCTGATTCACACCCCGCGGGTGCTGCTGCTGGATGAACCAACCAACGGAGTGGATCCTGTCTCGCGCCGCGATTTCTGGAAAATACTCTATTCGCTGCTCGGGGAAGGCGTGGCCATTCTAACCTCGACCGCTTATCTGGATGAGGCCGAGCGTTGCCACCGCGTTGCGCTTCTGCATGAGGGACATCTCTTGTTCTGCGAGAAACCGGACACCCTGAAGAGCCATCTTCATGACTCCGTGGTCGCAATTCACACGCCGGAGCCGCGCGCCGTGCGCGGAACAATTGAGAAACTTTCCGGCATCCGCAACGTGGTGCTGGTCGGAGACGGGATTCATCTCGTGGTGGACGATGCCGTGCGATTTATACCGGACCTTCGCAAATGTTTAGATGCGGCCGCGGCCAACTATGTGTCGGTGGAAGCGGTGACCGCTTCTCTGGAGGATGTGTTTGTGAACGCGGTGGAGCGCGGAGCCGAGGTGCGGCATGAGTGATGAATACTCCGTCATCGTCGCAGACCTGGTGAAACGCTTCGGCGGCTTTTGCGCCGTGGACCACATCAGCTTTCAGGCCCGCAAGGGAGAGATCTTCGGATTTCTCGGACCCAATGGCGCAGGGAAATCAACCACGATTCGCATGTTGTGCGGGCTGCTGCATCCCACCTCTGGACTCGCCAGCGTCGCCGGAATCGATGTTGCCAAACAGCCGGAACGGGTGCGCCAGAACATTGGATACATGTCGCAGAAATTCTCACTCTACAACGATCTCACGGTGGAGGAGAACATACGCTTCTTCGGCGGCATGTACCAGGTTCCTGATTCGGAAATGGGCGGGCGTCTGCGCTGGGCGGTGCAAATGGCCGGGCTCGAAGGCCGCGAGCACACCCTGACCGCTACCCTCGCCGCCGGATGGAAACAGCGGCTTGCTCTCGGCTGCGCGGTGCTGCACAAACCTGCAGTGCTGTTTCTCGACGAACCGACTTCCGGAGTCGATCCAATTTCGCGGAGGAAGTTCTGGGAATTGATTCACGAGATGGCGGCCAGCGGCGTCACCGTGTTCGTGACCACGCATTACATGGACGAAGCGGAATATTGCAATCGCCTGGTGCTGATTTACCAAGGCAGGATTGTTGCTTCCGGCTCTCCCGCCCAGCTCAAACGCACGGCCATGAAAGGAGAGTTGCTGCTGATTGAGTGCGCACCGCTTGGCCCCGCCCTGGAAGCGCTGGAGAAAAGCGCAGAGGCGGTGAACGTGGCCGTCTTCGGCAACGCCCTGCACGCGGTGGTGCAAAGTGCAGCGCAATCGATTCCCCGGCTGCGGGAGGAACTGGGGCGGAAGGCCATCACGGTGACTCGCATGGAAGCGATCCCGGCATCGCTGGAGGATGTTTTTGTTTCGCTGACCTCGCATGAGCCGCCGGTAGGAGTGGCGCCATGAAGATCAACCGGATTCGCGCCATCGCATGGAAGGAAATTCTTCAGATCCGGCGCGACCTGCGCAGCATTCTGATCGTCGTGGCGATGCCGGTGATTCTCATGCTGGCCTTCGGCTACGGCGTCAGCTTTGACATCAAGCATCTGCCAACGTATGTATTCGACCGCGAAAACAGCCAGCAGAGCCGCGACCTGATCCAACACTTCCGCTCTTCGGAATATTTTGATGTCCGCCGGTCCGGGGACAATTATCGCGATCTCGTCAGCGCCATCGATTCGGGGGAGTGCCAGCTGGCGATTGTCATACCGCCGCAATTTTCGCAGCAACTCAGGGAAGGCGGCCCGGTATCCGTGCAGGCGATTGTCGATGGCACGGATGGCAACAGTGCCAACGTTGGCATGAACTACGCGGAAGCGGTTGTGCTCGGCTATTCGCAGCAGATCCAACTCGACTGGATGCGCCGGAAGGGCCAGCGCGTCCTGGATCCCCCGCTCACGGTGGATGCGCGCACATGGTTCAACGAAGACCTGGAAAGCATGGCGAACATTGTGCCCGGCGTGGTGGCCATCGTGATGGCGGTCATCGGCACGTTCCTTACCTCGCTGACCATTGCGCGCGAGTGGGAGCGCGGCACCATGGAGCAGTTGATCTCCACCCCGGTCTCGCCGCTTGAACTGATGATTGGAAAACTGTTTCCGTATCTTGCCATCGGGCTTGCCGATACCGCGCTCTGCGCGGGGATGGGCGTCTGGTGGTTTGGTGTTCCTTTCCGCGGCAGCCTGGCCGTACTCTTTATCAGCGCCACCCTGTTTCTTGTGGTGGTGCTCTCGCTTGGATACTTTCTTTCGGTGACGCTCAAGTCACAACTGGCGGCAAGCCAGGCATCGTTGCTTGCAACTTTCCTGCCGGCTTTCCTGCTTTCGGGATTCATTTTTCCGATCGACCAGATGCCGGTTTTCATCCAGTTGGTGACCCGCGTGATTCCCGCACGCTACTTCATGTCCATCATCCGTGCCGTCTTTCTCAAAGGCAGCCCGCTGGTGCTGCTTTGGGAGGACATGCTGGCGCTATTCGTATTCGCCACCGTGCTGGTGCTGGTTGCCACCAGTTCCTTCCATAAGCGGTTGAGGTGAGTTGAATATGTGGCTCAGACTGCGTGCGATGCTGGTGAAGGAATTTCTGCAGGTGTTTCGCGACAAGCGTACGCGCTTCCTTCTATTCGGCCCGCCGATTATCCAGATGGTGATCTTTGGTTATGCTGCAACCCTGGAAATTGAACACGTGCCGATGGCGATTCTTGACTACGAGAATTCCCAGGTAAGCCGCGACTTCGTTTCCCGTTTTCAGGGAAGCCGCTACTTCCAGGTTCGGGCGCAGACGCTCGACCGCGAAGGAGTCCGCCGCCTGGTGGATCACGGCGACGTGCTGCTGGCCGTGCAGGTCAATGCCGGCTTTTCCGAGCAACTGCGCAAGGGACAGACGGCGCCAGTGCAGGTGATCCTGGACGCCAGCAACTCCAACACCGCCCTGGTTTCGCTTGGCTATGTAAACCAGATTGCGTCAAAGTTTGCCCAGGACTACCAGCTGGAGATGCTGGACCGCACCTCGCCGGCAATCATGAAGCAGATCCCGTCCATCGTGCTGGAGCGGCAGCCGTGGTTCAATCCCGATCTGAGCAGCCAGTGGTACTTTGTGCCGGGGGTGATGGGAAACCTGATCACGATTGTAATCGTCGTGCTGACCGCATTTGCGGTTGTGCGCGAGCGCGAAATCGGCACCCTGGAACAAATCATGGTGACCCCAATCGGCCAGGCGGAGTTCATCCTGGGCAAGACGATTCCGTTCTTCCTGATCGGCCTTTTGGACGCCGCGCTGATCACGGCCGTAGGCACGCTCTGGTTTCGAGTTCCGCTGCGTGGAAGTCTGCTGGTGCTGCTGGCCGGAACCGTGTTGTATCTGTTCTGCGCGCTGGGCGTCGGTCTGCTGATTTCCACGCTCTCGGAAAACCAGCAGCAGGCCATGGTTTCGGCGTTCTTCTTCCTGATGCCGGCCATCATCTTTTCCGGTTTTGCCACTCCCATCAGCAGCATGCCCGCCGCACTGCAACTGTTGACCTACGCCGATCCCTTGCGCTATTTCATCGTAATTTTGCGCGGAGTATTTCTGAAGGGTGTTGGCTTCGCCGTGCTCTGGCCGCAGATGGCGTCGCTTGCCGTCTTTGCCGTGCTGATCCTCCTGGCAAGCGTGCTGCGCTTCCACAAATCGCTGGACTAAAGCCGCCTGCCAGCGCGCGGCGGAGAGGTTTTTGTCATTCGCAAGGGACAGGGGAAGGCTCTGGATTTCGGGCTGGCCAAGCCTGCTTTGCAAAAATCGCTTGAGCCGGACGGCGCAACCCCGGAGGCTTCCATGATAGACAAAGCGACGAGTTGCAAAAGCGCGGTCGAGATGATTCCCGATGGCGCGTCCCTCATGATCGGTGGGTTTATGGGCGTAGGCTCTCCCCATCGGATCATTGACGAACTTGTACGCCAGGGACGCAAGGACCTGACGGTGATCGCCGAACCCGAGCACATCGTTCCGATCGGGGTGATTCCGCCGGACGCGGTGGCGACCCCGTTCATCTGCGTCCATCACATCATCGAAAGGAGCAACTGTGGATAGTAAGGTCATCATCGCGAAACGCGTTGCTCTGGAGTTGAAGCATGGCAGCCTGGTAAACCTCGGAATCGGTCTGCCGACGACCGTTCCCAAGTATATTGCTCCCGGAGTGGAGGTTTACTTCCAGTCCGAGAACGGAATCATTGGTCTGGCGCCTGTTCCGGGACATGGTATGGAAGACCCTTCGCTGACCGATGCGGGTGGCGGCTACGTGGGTGCTATTCCTGGAGCAGCCAGCATTGATAGTTGTCTCTCCGTTGGCCTGATCCGCGGAGGTCATCTCGACATCACGGTCTTAGGCGGCCTGGAAGTGGACGAGACCGGACAACTCGCCAGCTGGATGGTTCCCGGCAAGATGGTGCCAGGCATGGGAGGAGCGATGGATCTGGTGACCGGCGCGAAACGTGTGATTATTGCCATGACCCATTCGGCCAAAGGCAAGTCGAAGATTGTGAAGAAGTGCACCTTACCTCTGACATCGGTTCGGCGGGTGGATATGATTGTGACTGAGCTGGCGGTGCTGCAGCCAACCGAAAAGGGACTGGTGCTGAGCGAATTGGCCCCAGGGATCACCACGGAACAGGTCATTGCGGCGACGGAGGCCAGATTGATCATTCCCGACTGCGTGCCGACGATGCCGACTGGTGAATCTGTGTAGAGGAAAGGTCCGCGCACGTCGAAGGCGGCGGCCAACTAAGGACTTTGCCAGCCGCAGGCGCCCGCCGGGTGGCTCTAAAAGGCGCTGAGCAGGTTATTGCCCAATTCGGGAGCCAGGAATAAACACATGCGACAGGCAGCGCCAGCCATGTCTTGATAGTGGGTCAGGACTTCGCAGGCATCCTCGATCTTGCTGACCGAGAACAACCAGCGCTGGCGGAACATGATTCGCGAGATCATTCCGTTGATCAGCAGACACTCGCGACGAACTTCGTCGACCACATGGCGAAACTCGGGATCATTGGCCGTGTCTTCACTCAACGAGTAGGAGGTAAAGGAAAGCACTGCCGAAATGTTGCTCTTCATCAGGCGCAATTCAGAGATCGCGGCCTCGAAGCGATTGGAATTGATGGCGGCGGCTTGCACCGGGTGCAGAGCCAGGATCAGTTCTCCGATCGACCGCACCTCAATTTTCCGGACATCAATCATCGCTAGCCTTCTAGGAACCAAACCAGTAAACACATTAATGTAACTTTCGAAAAGATTCTGCTTTCTTTGCAGGATAGTCAAGTGCTTTTTGCAAGCGTTGCAATTGTTCAAGAGTAGGAGTGCGAAAAGGGATATCAGGTCTAAAAAAGTAAATTAACCATGTGATCAATGCCAGTGTATAGCCCAGCATGGCAACTTTACTGATGGCCAAACCCACTCCGAAGCCGTACAGTGCGGCCAAACTGGATGTGAAGAGATCCACGGACATGAAAAGGAGGAATCCAATACCAATGCCATATGTTCGCGGTTGCCAGGGAATCCCAAAATAGGAAGAAAAAAGCGCGGTCACGCCAAATGAGCCGCCAAAAATGATGGCAGCCGAGCGGTTTAGCACCATGACCGTGTTGACCCAGTTCCCAGGAGCCGACCCGGGAAAACGAAATGCGGCGGCGGCGGTTAGCAGGACCAGCGAGAAAAAGGCGACTCTGAACCAGCGAAGGGTACCGTTGGGCAGCGTGGAATAAGGCCGAAACACCGCGGCGAAGACTTCCACTAAAACCGCAATCATCAGGGGGAGAATGATGAGCCTGGACCCCCAATTAATTGAAAAATACAAGGGCCGTGCGAACAGACCGACCCAGAGCAACAAACTTGTCTTGCAACAGCAAAATGCGACGTAGACGGCGAATGCTGGATGCTGTCGCCAGCTATTCTTGCGCAGAACCAGTGCCAGCAATCCCCATTGCAGCACCGCATTGATCGTCCATATCGACCACGTCCAGCGCACCGGCCACCTATCCTTGAACCGGGCCGGTCAGGCCGAATTGAAATGCGCGGGTATTCCAGTTACGGAAGACCGATCGGGTCACCATCGCAGCAGACGACGGCGGGGTTCGCGTGAGCAGAGCTTGCGGCGGCGGCGGGATGGGAAGCGTAAGTGGCAAGCGACAGCACCAGAATTACAAAAAGAGTAACACGCGTGATCATTTCCTAATCTCCAGGCGGTAGATTGCCGCATGAGGAGATTAGAACGCCCTGGGAATTGCGCCAACGTTCAGGAATCCACGTCGC
Organism: uncultured Acidobacteriaceae bacterium; assembly: GCA_964591805.1. Classification (GTDB taxonomy): domain Bacteria; phylum Acidobacteriota; class Terriglobia; order Terriglobales; family Acidobacteriaceae; genus TOLSYN. The sequence continues at coordinate 11,052 of CAZQDD010000029.1, forward strand.
TATTGCTTTTGCAGAAAATTACCCGCAGAGATATTATCGCCTTAGATTCCGTAACTTCAAAGGTTCTTGTAATCCATAGAAGATTACGGTCCAAATTAGCATGAATCTTGAGCGCCAGATAAATAGTGAGAGGCGGATAAACCGCGCCGCCCAGTGGTAGTGTGAAAAGTGCGCGATCTCCGGCAGGCTTTCGGCGCGGACCCGACGCTGGGTTCGGAGAACATGAACCCGAACCCAGGGCAGCGCGCATTTGGACCATCAAAACTGAAATATTCTTTATTTCGTGCAACATCCGCCGATCGGGCGCAGGGGAATGGAATTGTCAATCGATGGGCCTGAGCGCAACCTTCTTCGAGAATTACTAAAGTACAGCGACTATCGTTCCCAAAGATTGGTTGAACTGGCGGAGGAAGGCGTCTGGGTCTTCAATCGCGAAGGGGCTACGATCTTCGCAAGTTCAGAGATGGCAGGCATGCTCGGCTACGCACCCCAGGAGATGGTGGGGATGACTTCCGGGCAGTTCCGGGCCGAGACCGCGTCCGGCGGCAAGGCTGAGGACCTGGAAAGCCTGCTGCGCACTGGCGGCAGACCGCAAAACGAAATCGGGCTTCGCCACCGCGATGGTTCCGAAATATGGGTCAGCGTGACGCTCTGCCCGATCTCCGACGCCAGTGGAGAGTTTGCCGGCAGGGTTGGCGTTTTCAGCAACACCACGGCGCGCAAGCGTGCCGAAAGGGCGCTGCGCGAGAGCGAACGGCGCTATCACGACCTATTTGCCCACGCTCCCGTTGGGATTTACCGGACCACCAGCGACGGGCTGATTTCGATGGCCAATGATGCGCTGGTCTCCATGCTGGGATACACCTCGTTCGAGGAACTGACGGGCCAGAACCTGGACGAGGAGGGCTGCGGACCCATCTACCAGCGGGAAGCGTTCCGGGCGCAGATTGAGCGCGACGGCGAGACCCGTGGCGTTGAATCGGTCTGGAAGAGGCGGGACAACTCGGTCTTGTTCGTGCGCGAAAACGCCAAGGTGGTTCGCGACGCCAATGGCAAGATTCTCTATTTTGAAGGAACCGTCGAAGACATTACCGAGCGCAAACTGGCGGAGGAGAAACTGCAGCAGTCCGAAGCGCGACTGCGCTCGCTCATCGACAACGCTCCCTATGGCATTTACCAATGCGATCCGCGCAGCGACCGTTTTGTGGATGTGAATCCGGCGCTGGTTGAGATGCTCGGCTATGCCTCCAAACAGGAACTGCTGGCCATCGAAATTTCGACGGACCTGTATACCGATCCTGCCGAATACGCCTCCTTTGTGCAGGAGTGCCGCATGGTGGGCCGATTCGAGTCTGACATGGCCTGGAAACGCAGAGATGGCAAACAACTGCAGGTTCGGGTGCGTGGCCGCCAGTCCCGTGGAGCCGACGGCGCTCTGCGCATCGAGGTGTACGTAGAAGACATTTCAAAACGCGCGGAGCTCGAACAACAATTGCGCCAGGCACAGAAGATGGAAGCGATTGGAAACCTGGCGGGCGGCGTGGCCCATGACTTCAACAATCTGCTCATGATTATCTCCAGCTACACCCAGATGCTGGAAGATGAGTTGGCGCCAGGGGACCGGCTACGCCAGAACACCCGGCAGGTTTTGAAGGCCGTGCAGCGTTCCAGCGCCCTGATTCAGCAATTGCTCGCCTTCAGCCGCAAACAGATCCTTTCACCGCGCATCCTTGACTTGAATACGGTGGTCGAAGAGACGGCAAAGATGATTCGCCGTCTGATTGGCGAAGACATCGAGTTGGTACTTTCGCTGGAGCGGCCGCTGTGGGTGGTGAAAGCAGATCCGGACCAGATCGGGCAGGTGTTGCTGAATCTCTGTGTCAACGCGCGCGACGCCATGCCCAGAGGCGGCAAGCTGACAATCTCAACCCACAGCACGAACATCAGCCGCGATGACGAGGGAGTCATTCCGGTAGTTGCGCCCGGACAGTACACCATGCTGACGGTCAGCGATGACGGCGTCGGAATGTCGCAACAGGTGCAGTCCCACATCTTCGAGCCATTCTTCACCACCAAGCCGCTGGGGCGAGGGACCGGACTCGGGCTCTCCATGGTCTATGGCATCGTCAGGCAGAGCGGCGGACACATCTGGGTTGAGAGTGAACTCGAACTGGGCACGAGCTTTCGGATTCTGTTTCCGGCAGTGGATGAAGTGGTGAGTATCGTCGAGCTCGACCAAGGCGCTCCGGTTCCGGGGCAGGGCGAGACCATCCTGCTTGCCGAGGATGAAGTCGCACTGCGGGAGTCGATTGCCGCCTACCTGGTGCAGCACGGTTACAACGTGCTGGAGGCTTCCAACGGTGAGGAGGCGCTCCAGGTCGCAGGACGCTTTGCAGGCCAGATTCACCTGCTGCTGACCGATGTTGTGATGCCGAAGGTGGAAGGCGCCGAACTGGCCAGCGAACTGGCCAAGCTTCGGCCTGGAATCTCCACCCTTTTCATGTCCGGCTACACCGATCACCGCCTGCTGGAGCATCTGCCCATGGTGCGCAGACCGGCCGTGCTGCAAAAGCCGCTGCACTTGCACTCCCTGCTGGAAGCCATCGGCGAAGCCATGAAGAACCCTCTCTAGCCGCTGTCCAGTCTTGCCTCCAGCCCCGGGGATTGCTCAGGGCTGCACGATCTGGCTTGCCCGGGGATGAACCTGCTGCTGCCCCAGGTCGCTTGCCTGCCAGCCTCCTCCTAAAGCCTTGACCAGGTACACCGAGCTGACCATTTGCTGGCCGAGCAACTGGGTGGCCAGCCGTTGGTTGGAGAGCAGAGTGCTCTGCGCGGTGATGACGTCAAGGTAGCTGGCGATCCCGCCAAGGTAGCGATTGTTGGCGATGGCCAGTTCACGGCGAGCGTCCTCCACGGCTGCCGCCTGTGTGGCCGCCGCCTGCGCCAGCGTCTGCAGGTTGCTGATGCCGTCCTCGACCTGCTGAAAGGCGGTCAGCACCGACTGGCGGTAGGTGGCCACGGAGGCGTCATAGGCTGAACCCGCGGCGGCCAGATTGGCGCGGTTCCGTCCGCCCTGGAAGATGGGTTCCAGGGCGTCGGCGCCGAGCGACCAGAAGAGGCTGGGCGCGTTCATCAGGGTGGCGATGTCCCGGCTCTGCCAGCCTCCGGTTCCGCCCAGCGTGATCTGTGGATAGAAGGCTGCCCGGGCGATGCCGACCTGTGCGTTCGCATAGGCGATCATCCGTTCCTGGGTTGCGATGTCCGGACGGCGCTCCAGCACGTCGGAGGGCACTCCAAGCGGCAGGGGCGGCGGCGTGGCGCGCAAGGGCGCCCCGGCAACGCTGAAATCCGGCGCCGGCTGGCCGATCAACGCGGCGATGGCGTGCTCATACTGCGCCCGCGACTGTTTCACCAGCGCGAGCTGAGTCAGGGTGGCGTCCAGCAGCGCCGCCTGCTGTGCAACCTCCAGTCCGCTGGCAATACCGCCGTGGTGCCGGTTGTTCACCAGTTCCAAACCCTTGCGCTCGTAGCCAACGTTCTCCTCCACCACCTGCAACTCAGCGTCGAGCTCGCGCAAGGTGAAGTAGTCGGCGGCCAACTCGGCGGTCAGCACCAACTGCGAGTTTTCGAGGTCGGCAGCGCTGGATTGCAGCGAGGCATTAGCGGCTTCGACTTTGCGCCGCACGCCGCCGAACAGGTCGGCCTCATAGCTGATGCTGAACGGAACCGTGAAAACATTCTGCGTATACGAGGTGGGAACCACGGCGCCGCTCAAAGGACGGTTGGCGCCGGCGGCTTGACGCATCGCGCTGGGATCGGCTGAGAGTTGCGGAAACATCTCCGAGGTTGCAACCCGGGCGATGGAGCGTGCCTGCTGCAGACGCTCGCGCGCCGCCAGCAAGGACTGGTTGGCCGCCAGGAGTTGCTGCTCGTAGGCATCGAGCGCCGGGTCATGGAACACCTTCCACCACGCGCCTTTTGGAATGGCATCCTTAGGTGCGGCCGGTTGCCACCCAGGCTCGGTCTTCCAGGCGGCAGGTGGCGCAACCGTGGGAGCGGTGGCCGAGGGGCGCTGGTAGCGCGGTCCAACGGTGCATCCGCCGGCCAGTCCCAGGATGACAAGCGCAGTGGCCACTACGGCTGGCGGTGCTCCGCGCCTTGAGTTGCGCCTCACGATGCGCTCCCTTTCTGCTTTTCCGCTGGCGGCGGATCTTGCGCCGGCTGCCCTGAGGAGGGCTGAGCGATGTTGACCTGCTGGCCATTTTCAAGCGAGTCGGGCGGATTGACGATGATCTGGTCGCTGACTGCCAGACCGCCCAAAACCTCCAGCGACGTGCCATAGTCGCGGCCAATGTTGAGCGGACGCAGTTCCACCCTGTGGTCTGGACCGACTACGGCAACGCGCGGGCCTTCGGCGCGGAAGAGCATGGTGTTGACCGGCACCGTGAGCTTCTGCACGTTGGCCCCAACCGCAAAGTGGACCTGCCCGAACGAACCGGGCAGCAGGCGGCCATCCTGGTTCACTACATCGACTTCGGTGAGCAGGGTGCGGGTTGCCGGGTCAATGGCCTCGGCCGTGCGCGCCACCACGCCGGCAAACTTCTCCCCCGGAAACTCCTGCAAAGTGACCGTGGCCCGGCCGCCGGCCTTGATGAAAGGGGCGTAGGCCTGGGGGACGCTGGTGTAGACGCGCAACGTATCCACCTGGGCCATGTCGAACAGTTCCCTGCCGCCCGCGCCGGAATTGATCAGTGCGCCGGGGTCTACGTTGCGGCGGGTCAGCACACCGGAGAAGGGCGCGTATACGTTCTTGAAAGACTCCAGCTCTTCAAGGCGGCGCACGTTGGCGTCGGCGGCGACCAGGTTGGCCTTGCTCTGCTGGTATCCGCTGGTCTGCTGGTCGGCTTCCTGGGCGGAGACCGAGTCGGACTTGCGCAGGCTCTCCCAACGTTCCGAGCTGATCTTTGCCAGCTCCATCTGCGCCAGAATCTGCTGCCGGGCGGCGCGGCCCTGGTTCAGTTCCTGATCCACCTCCGGGGTATCGATCTGCGCCAGCAGTTCGCCTTTCTTCACCCGGCTGCCGATGTCTTTCAACCAGCGCACCAGGTAGCCGTTGGTGCGGGCATAGATCGGCGACTCCTTGTAGGCCAGCAGCGAGCCGGGCAGCACCAGTTCCACGTCGGGCTTTTCGGCCTGTGGATGCACCACGGCCACCGACGGCACGGCGCTTTGCTCGGTCTCTTTGGCGAGAGCCCGGCTCTGGCTCCAGCGAGCCAGCAGGGTGAGACCGCCAGCGAGCAGCAGTACCAGCAGGGCTATGCCGACGATGAGCAGCGCCTTGCCGCCCGCCGCGGGCGGACGCTCGGGCGGGCGCTGAATGCCTGCATGCTGATGCTTGGAGTGTTGCTGGATGGCCTCGATTTCCTCGTCGCGCTGGACCTGAGATGAGCGATGCCCGGGCTGCTGCTGCGGCGCCTGCTCCTGCGGATCGCTCTGTTTAGCTTCGTTCTCTGCACTCATACTTGACTCCAATACCACAAAGACTGTTTACGCCTGCTCGAGGCGCGCCCGCCGGGCTTCCCGCCGGCTGTGGAAGATTGCAAAAACGCTGGGCACAAAAAACAAGGTGGCAACGGTGGCAAATAGCAAACCGCCAATCACGGCACGTCCCAGGGGCGCGTTCTGTTCGCCGCCCTCGCCGAAACCCAACGCCATGGGCACCATGCCGATCACCATGGCCAGGGCGGTCATCAGAACCGGCCGCATGCGCGTATATCCGGCGGCAATGGCGGCCGGGATGGCAGCCATCCCCTCATCCATCTGCTCGCGCGCGAAGCTGATCATCAGAATGGAATTCGCGGTGGCCACTCCCATGCACATCACCGAGCCGGTCAGCGACGGCACGCTCAACGTAGTGCGGGTCAGCAACAGGAACCAACAGATACCGGCCAGCGCTCCCGGCAGCGCCGAGATAATGATGAACGGATCCAGCCAGGACTGGAAGTTGATGACGATCAGGAAGTAGACGAGCAGGATCGCGCCCAGCAGTCCAACGCCGAGTCCGACGAACGACGAGCGCATGGTGCTCACCTGGCCGCGGAGAACGATGTGGGTGCCGCGCGGCAGCTGCGGATTGAACTCCTTGATGATCTTGTCGGTTGCCGCCGCCACCGAACCAAGATCGCGGTCCTGGGTGCTGGCGTACACGTCGATGACGGGCTGCACCGCGTAGTGATTCACCACCGCCGGGCGCGTCACCGGTTGCACCTGCACCAGGTTGCCGAGCAATTGCGAGCCCTGCGCGGAATCAACCGGCACGGCCATCAAATCGTCAAGGCTGGTGATGCGATATTGCGGCGACTGCACGGCCACCTGGTAGGTAACGCCGTTTTTCGGATTCAGCCAGAAGTTGGGCGCCGTCTGGAAGCTGCCGCTGAGCGAGACCAGCACGTTCTGCGCCACGTCGCGCGCATTCAGACCCACCTGGGTGATGCGGGTGCGATCCAGTTCCATGTGCAGGGCAGGCGAGGAGAGCAGTTGCTGCACGTGCACGTCGGCGGTGCCGGGAACGTGACGCATCCGGTTGGCGATCCGCTGCGCAATTTCGTAGTTGGTCTGCTGGTCGGCGCCGATCACCTGAACGTCGATGGGAGCAGGCAGTCCGAAGTTGAGAATCTGGGTGACGATGTCGGCGGGCTGGAAGAAAAACTCCACCCCCGGAAAACGCTGCGGCAACACCTGGCGCAGGCGCCGGATGTGGTCAGCCGTGGGGTGGTGATGTTCCGGGTCGAGCGAAATCAGGATCTCCGCGTCGCTGCTGCCGACGGTTCCCGCCGAGCTGTAGGACTGGTTGATGCCGGAGTTGGGCAATCCGATGTTGTCCAGAATCGTCTGGATTTCGTCGCCCGGAATCTGCCGGTGCAGCTCGGCCTCAACCTCGTCACACAGGCGTGCGGTTTCCTCCACGCGCAGGCCGGGGCGGGCGCGCACGTGCAGGCGCAGCAATCCGGCATCCACCTGCGGAAAAAAGTCCTGCCCGAGGAAGGTGATGATCCCAAGCGAAAGCAGGCAGAACAGAAGGAAGAAAGTTACGAAGATGCCACGATGTTCCAGGGTGGTTTCTAGCAGCGCCTGGTAGCCGTTGCGGAAGTTTTCAAACTTGCGCTCAAAGCCCCGCTGGAAGCGTCCCAGGAACGTCTTTGGCCCGGCGGCACGATGTTCGTGGCCGCGCATGATGTACATCACCAGGGTGGGAATCAGGGTCCGCGAGAGCAGGTAGCTGGCCAGCATGGCAAAGCTTACGGCCTCGGCCAGCGGCACAAACAGGAATCGCGCCACGCCCGTGAGAAAGAACATGGGAACAAAAACGATGCAGATGCACAGCGTGGAAACAAAGGCGGGCACCGCAATCTGCTGCGCGCCGTCGAGTATGGCATGGCGCATCTCTTTGCCCATGCCAAGGTTGCGCTCGATGTTTTCGATCTCGACGGTGGCGTCATCCACCAGGATACCGACGGCCAGCGCCAGTCCTCCCAGGGTCATGATGTTGAGCGTCTCACCGATGGCTGCCAGGGCGAGGATGGAACAGAAAATGGAGAGCGGGATCGAAATGAGGATGACGATGGTTGGACGCCAGTCGCCAAGGAACAGGAGGATCATCAGCGCGGTCAGCAACGCGGCGGTCAGCGCCTCGTGGATCACCCCCTCGATGGAGGCGCGCACGAACAGCGACTGATCGAACAGGGCGCTGATCTTCAACTCCGGTGGAAGCGACTGCGCCGCGAGCGGAACAATTGCCTTGATGCCGGCGACGATTTGCAGCGTGGACGCTCTTCCGTTCTTGTAAATCGACATCAGCGCGCCGCGGTTTCCGTCCTGGCGCACGATGTTGGTCTGCGGCGCAAAGCCGTCACGGATGTGCGCCACGTCGCGCATGTAAAGCGTGCTGCCGTTGCTGGTCTTTACCGGAAGATCGTTCAACTCCGCCACGGTCTGCGGCGTGCCATTCATCTCCACGTTGTATTCCAGCGCGCCAAGCTTGGCGCTTCCGGTGGGAAGAATCAGGTTCTGCGCGTTGACGGCATTGACGATATCAATCGGCGAAAGGTTGTAAGACTGCAGCTTCGGCAGGTCCAGGTCCACTTGGATCTGGCGGATCTTTCCGCCGTAGGGATAAGGAGTGGCAGCGCCCTGAACCGTGGTCAACGAGTTTCGCAGGAAATTTTGCCCGAGGTCGAATAGTTCCTGCTCGGGTAGAGTCTTGCTGCTCAATCCGAGCTGGATGATCGGCGTGGTGGAGGCGCTGTAAGAAATGACCAGCGGCGGCGTGGTGCCGGGCGGCATGGAGCGCACGGCAGTCTGCGAAATAGCCGTCACCTGCGCGATCGCCGTCTGAATACTGGTGCCGGGGCGGAAGAAAATCTTGATAATTCCCAACCCGCTTACCGACTGTGATTCCTGGTGTTCAATGTTGTTGACCGTCGTCGTGATGCCCCGCTCGGAACTGTAGACGATGCGGTCGGCCATGTCCTGTGGAGACATGCCGGTGTAAAACCAGACCACCGAGACCACGGGAATATCGATGTCCGGAAAAATATCGACAGGCATCGCCGGAACCGTGATCAGCGTCAGGAGGATAATGAGCAGCGCCATCACGATGAATGTATAAGGACGCCTGAGGGCTAAGGCAACGATCCACATGGATTAGGATTCACTCCAGAGTTCGGTCGGGTACGGACAGGGATTCCGCACCGGTACGAACGGATTTCCAGTACTGGCTATTAGATTACGATACTGTTCGTCTTGGATCGAAAATTCAATCCTAACCCTGCTTGCCCTATGCTAGCATCGGGCGATGGACAGAAAAGTAAATATTGTTTGCGGGGAGCCCGGCGGCAAGCGGTCCCCGGGCCGTCCGCGCTGCGAGCGCGCCCGCCAGGCGATCCTGGGCAGCACGCTCCAGTTCCTGGAGCGGAAGGAAAACGGATTCGACGACCTGACGATTGAGCATGTGGCCGAGCAGGCCAGCGTCGGCAAAGCCACGGTCTATCGTTGGTGGCCCACCAAGGCCGCGCTGGTGGCCGACGCATTCGCCAGCAGTGTTACCCGGAAGCTCAGCTTCCCGGATACCGGTTCGGTGGGCAAGGACATAAGCCAGCAGATGCGCCAGTTGGTGAAGATTTTGCGCAGCCGCCGCGGCCACATTGTCTCGGTGATTCTTGGCGCCGGACAAAGCGACCCCACCCTGATCAGCGCCTTCCGCGAGCGCTTCATGCAGCCGCGCCGGGCCGAGGCCTACGCAACCCTGCGACGCGGTATCGTACGCGGCGAGCTGCCGCCGAAGCTCGACCTCGACTTCGTGCTCGACGCTCTTTACGGCCCCATCTACATGCGCTTCCTGATCCGGCATGACACCCTGACACCCGCGTTTGTGGATCAGCTTTGCGGGTTGGTGTTTGACCACGCCGCGCGCGGCGCCAAGCCAGCGGCACACCGGAGAGGTAGAAACGGGGCATCGGCTGGCTAGGAAAAACGTTGCCATCCGAGGCTGCAAAACCCCGCCAGCGGCGGGGTTTCTTGTCTTCCGGAGCTTGTCGTAGTGCCGGAAGGCTACTCGCTCCAGCGCTTGAAGACCAGCGACCCGTTGGTTCCGCCGAAGCCGAACGAATTCGACAGCGCGTAGTCCAGCGAGGCCGGGCGCGCGTGGTTGGGAACGAAGTCCATGCCCAGCGTCTGTTCATCCTGATTTTCCAGGTTGATGGTTGGCGGCAAAATCTGGTCGCGCAGCGCCAGCACGGAAATGCCTGCTTCGAGTCCGCCCGCGCCGCCCAGCAGATGGCCGGTCATGGACTTGGTGGAGCTGACTGGTACCTTGGTTTCGCCGAACAGATTGCGGATTGCGGTGGCTTCCAGTCCGTCCCCTACCGGAGTCGAGGTGCCGTGCGCATTCACGTAACCGATATCTGCGGGCTGCAGTTTGGCATCGCGGATCGCATTTCGCATCACCCGGAATCCACCCGCGCCCTCGGGCGCAGGCGAACTGATGTGGTAGGCGTCGCCGCCCAATCCATAGCCGACCACTTCGGCCAGGATTTGCGCATCCCGCCCCCTGGCGTGCTCAAGCTCTTCGAGAATCAGAATGCCCGAGCCTTCGCCGACGACGAAGCCATCGCGATCTCTGTCCCACGGACGGCTGGCGCGTTCAGGCTCGTCATTGCGTGTGGAGAGCGCGCGCATGGAGCAGAATCCGCCCACGCTCATGGGGGTGATTGCGGCTTCGGAGCCACCGGCAATCATCACATCGGCGTCGCCGCGCTGAATGATCTTGAAGCTGTCTCCAATGGCGTGGGCGCTGGAGGTGCATGCCGTGGCGCTGGCCATATTTGGGCCTTTGGCGCCAAAGCGGATGCTGACTTGACCGGCAGCCAGATTAACGATGCTGGCGGGAATGAAGAAAGGCGAAATCTTTCGCGGCCCACCTTCCATCAGCGCCGTATGCTCGCGCTCGATGACATCAAAGCCGCCAATGCCGGAGCCGATGTAGACGCCGACCCGCTCCTCATTTTCCCCGGTTACCTTCAGGCCTGACATGTTCACTGCTTCGGTGGCCGCCGCCAACGCGAGATGAATGAAGCGGCCCATCTTCTTCAGCTCTTTTTTCTCGACGAAGTTGAGCGGGTCGAAGTTCTTGACCTCGGCCGCGATCCGGGAGGTATATTGGGCCGTGTCGAAGTAAGTAATCGGAGCGACGCCGCTTTTGCCCGCCAGCAGACTTGCCCACACTTCCGGCGTGGTGTTGCCGACGCCGCAAATCATCCCAAGACCGGTAACAACAACTCGGCGGTTCACGATTGCATCCCACCTTTTGCGTGCGCATTGACGTAGTCGACCGCGTCCTTCACGGTCTTGATCTTTTCGGCATCCACGTCGGGAATTTCAACGTCGAAGGCTTCCTCAAAGGCCATCACCAGCTCGACGATGTCCAGCGAATCGGCACCCAGGTCGTCCTGGAAAGAGGCGCCGCCGGTAACTTCAGCTTCGTCTACCCCGAGCTGCTCCACAATGATCTGTTTGACCTTTTCCTCTGCGGAGGCCATTGAGTTCTCCTTCTTGAAGTAAGAACGGCACACGCCGGGCACGGATGCCCGGCGGACTGACTGGGATGGCCGTTCTCTTCATTGCACCGGAGTGCGCGGCTAGCTGGTTACTTGGAGGTCTTGGAATGGGCGCTGATGTAATCCACCGCATCCTTCACGGTTTTGATCTTTTCGGCGTCTTCGTCCGGAATCTCAATGTCAAAAGCCTCTTCAAAGGCCATCACGAGTTCGACGATGTCCAGCGAATCGGCGCCCAGGTCATCCACGAACGAAGCAGAGGAAGTGACTTCGGCTTCATCCACACCCAACTGCTCCACGATAATCTGTTTCAGTTTCTCTTCCACAGCAGCCATTTTGTTGGCGCCTCCTGCAAAAAGTTGAGCCGCCCGGGCGAAGGGTCGCGCCATTAGAATACGTTCGATGCCCCGAGCAATGCCGAATAGCATCCTAACCGTTCGTTTTTGTGAAGGTCAATGCGCAATTCGTTTTGCGGGGGCGAATGTTGCCATGGCGGCGGCTGGCCGAAGCCGCAAAGGCACTATTCAATGGACGCCGCAATAGGTTCTACTGAGGAAATGCGAGCAGTTGTGCAGCGGGTTTCACGAGCCAGGGTCACGGTGGATGCGCGCTCGACGGGGCAGATTGAACGGGGCTTGATGGTGCTGCTGGGCGTGGGTTCCGGCGACGGGGAGAGCGACGCGGAATACCTGGCGGAAAAAATTGCGACGCTGCGGATCTTTGAGGATGCCGCCGGAAAGATGAACCGCAACGTGAGCGAAGCGGGCGGCGCGGTGCTGGCGGTGAGCCAGTTCACGCTGTACGGCGACGCGCGGCGCGGCAAGCGGCCATCGTTTGACGCGGCGGCCAGGCCGGAACAGGCGCGCGGGCTGTATGAACACTTCGTCGAGAGCGTCCGCGGCTGCGGATTGCGCTGTGAAACCGGGCAATTCCAAGCTGAAATGCAGGTGGAACTGGTGAACGACGGGCCGGTGACGATTCTGCTGGACTCGCAGAAAACCTTCTGACCATATACTTTCTGGATAATCCTTTTCGAAGCGAAAATTACTCAGTAGTAAATCGTTCCGCAATATCCGCAAGGATTGGCGTAAGAGTCATTATTTTGTGCCCGACTGTTGGCGAAATTGATAATGAGGCGCGAAAGGTTTCAAAGTTTCAAGGTTTCAGAGGTTTCAAGGTGAAGGGCAAAAGCGAAGGCAGCTCTCCGCGCTAACCCAAATCCAGCGTCAGGTTCTCGGCTTTCTTTCCCTTCGACCTGGGAGCCTGTTTGTAGGTCGTGTCGCGCATGGGCTGGAAGTCGATCTGGCGGCCCGCGCGGCGATGGGCGAGGTAAGGCCCGGGGCGTTGCCGGCTGAAATGCCTCTGGAGCCGCAACGGATATTTGAGCAGGGCTGGGGTGCTTCGCTGCGCTCAGCATGACACCAGTTCAAAAACAAAGAAAACCGTTCGGGTGCGAGAGCGCACGGCTAACGTTCGGGCGCGACATCGTGCGGACCAGGATGGCGCGTTATTGGGCGTTGAGGATGGCGTCGGCGATGGCGAGGGCCTCGATGGCGGGAGCGACGGCGTGGACGCGGACGATGTGGGCTCCGGCGAGGACGGCGGCAACCGTGGCGGCCAGGGTTGCCGTGTCACGTGCGTTGGGCGGAAGCGGAACTGGTTCGGGCGGCGCGACGGGCGCGGCGCCGGGATGGGCGTTGCGCGCCGCCACCTGGGTGAGACGCGCGGCCGCCGTGTAACCGAGGAAGCCCTTGCGCGAGACGGCGACCAGCAGAGGAAAGCCCAGAACCTGGAACTCGGCGAAACGGGCGATCATGGGATAGTTGTCGTCGAGATTCTTGCCGAAGCCGAAGCCGGGATCGAGGACGATGGAGCGGCGGGGGATGCCGGCGTCCAGGGCTTCGGTGGCGCGGGCGCGGAGTTCTTCGCGAACCACGGCGACTACATCGGGCTGGCTGGGAAGAGTGGACCACTGGTGCGGCAGGCCGCGGACGTGCATGAGGATGGCGCCGCAGGGGCGCTCGGCCACGGTGGAACTCATGACCGGGTCCCAAGTGAAGCCACTGACATCGTTTACGATTTCGGCCCCGGCCTGGATGGCGAAGCGGGCAACCATGGATTTATAAGTGTCGATGGAAAGGATGGCGTCCGGGCGCTGCTTCTTGATGGCCTCGATGACGGGCAGAACGCGATCGACTTCCTCCTGGGCAGAGACGGCGCCGGCAAGTCCGGGAGCGAGGCTGGACGCCGTGGGCGTGCCGGGGCGGGTGGATTCGCCGCCAATATCGAGGATGTCAGCGCCCTGGTCGAGCAGTTGGAGGCCGTGGGCTACAGCGGCCTTGGGATCGAAATAAAGGCCTCCGTCGGAGAAGGAATCGGGGGTGACGTTGAGCACGCCCATGATGAGGGTGCGCTCGCCGAGCGGGAGCGAACGGCTACCGAGATCCCATTGGAAGCGTGGGCGCATGGCAGGGCGATTGTAACAGGAACAGGCGCGGCAGAGCAGAGCAGGCCGGGCTGAAAACAGATGGGATGCCGGCTTGCGAGGCGCGGAAGACGGTGGCTCAGCGCTGCTTTTTGCCGGAGACGAAGGGATTGCCGGTGACGAAGAATCGCCACGGGTCGTGGGGGGCGCGGGTGACGTTGATGCGGGGAGTGGCGGAGATGGGGACCTCGGGTGCGCCGTCGTCCGCGAGGTAGAGATCGCCGTGGGGCGAACAGAGGTCGGCGGCGTTATCGCGGGCGCGGGTGATGGCCAGGGCTGCCGAAAGCCTGCCGGGACCGCTGGTGAGCAGGCGCAACTGCGAAGGGCGGGGACGATCCGGGAGGGTGAGGCCGCGCAGGGCGGCCATGGCGGAAAGTCCGCAGACCGGCTCCAGGGCGCGCAGGAGAACGCAAGCGGCGTCTCCGTTGGGCTGGCAACTGACGTTGGTGCAGTAGTGATTGCCGTAGATGAAGTACACGTAGGCGTGGCCGGGCGGACCGAACAGGACGGCATTGCGCGGGGTTTGGCCACCGTAGGCGTGGGCGCCGGGATCGAGAACGCCGAGGTAGGCTTCGGTTTCGACGATGCGCCCGGCGAGCAGGGTTTGCTCCGCGGGTTCGCCAAGCCCGGGCGGATTGGGGCCAAGGTGGCGGCGGACGAGGAGTTTGCCGAGGAGTTCGCGGGCGACGATGCGGGAATCGCGGGCGTAGAAGGCGCGCGGCAGGGGTGGGAGTTGGGCAAGGACGCGGGCGGTGGGCGGGGACGGGATCATGGGGCCGGGTGCTGGATGTTTCGCGCTTTCAAGGTCCAAAGCAAAGACACTGATTCCCTGGAGATGATGCTTCCCATCTTATCCGCGCAAAAGCGGCGCGGATAAGATGGGGCGCCCGGCGCGGCACCCGGCTCAGATCAGCTAGGGCAACTGCCGGGCAATGTCGTTTCTCAAGACCTGGATTTTCTGGGTCATTTCGCAGCCGATGTAACCCTTGATCGGGAGTTGACCGAGGGCGTTAACGATGTGGGCCTGCATGGGATGCTGCTCCCAGGTTAGGGCCTCCCACTTGACTTGGCCGTCTCCCAGCCAACCCGCGGTGAAGGTGGATTCCAATGGATAAAGGGTGGCATGGCTCAAGGCGGCGCCGGGCTTGCCAATGTTGGGAATGTAACGCCATCCGAACCAATTCAGCTTGCCTTGCTGGTTCTTGGCGGCCAGTTCTTCCGGGGTCATCTTCCGGGTTCTCTTGAAGTCCATTTTGAGAAACGCCGAGCCGTCATAACTGGCATTGGCGAAGGACCGGTCGCCAAGTTGACGATGGTCTGGAATGTTGGCGAAGATCTTTGGAATCCCGGTGGTCTCGCGGCCGGGGAGAATGGGTTCGGTCTTATTCTCCCATACGGCCAGAACATACAATCCATCGAGGTGCTCCCTGGTATAGACCACGGGAACTTGCACGCAGATCAGGTTGTAGCTGCCGCCGGCCATCCAATCCACACCGTGATTCATCACGTAGGCGAGGGATAAGACGGGATGAGTCAGCTCGAAGCCCTCCGGGACATATTGAGCCAACATTTCAGGGTCCGTCTGGTAGTTGATGACCATGGCGGTGACGTCACTATAGACGCATGGTTTCGGCTGCCCTTCATATCCGCCAAAATGCGCGGGCATGAAGTAATTATGATTTTCCAGGAATTTAAACATTGCCGTGATCCTTAAGTAGGGAGGTGTTAAGTCGGCATCTCCTTTTTTGACCTCTACCACGCTCGGATTGTACTCCGCGCCGAGGTGTACGGAATGGCAAGCCCGGTACGGTTGCCGGGAAGCCGGGTGCCGTTCTGGCTGGCGCCGGGATTGCCGCCGGTTTCCAGGGCAGGTCAGGCCCGCGGCAGCCAGCCGACGCGTGGTTGACGCCGCTGGGCGGGGATGGGCGAGGAGGTATCGGCTCTGGCTATTTGTGGCGCTTGGCCTCGGCCAGGACCTCGTCGGCGTGGCCTTCCGGTTTAACCTTGCGCCAGACATGACGAACGACGCCGTCGGGCGCGATGAGGAAGGTGGAGCGCTCGATGCCCATCACCTTTTTGCCGTACATGTTCTTTTCCCGGATGACGTCGTAGAGTTTGGCGACGGTTTTATCGGCATCGGCGAGCAGGGTGTAGGGGAGCGAGTATTTATCCTGGAACTTTTTCTGCGCCTGCGCTGTATCCGGGGAGATACCGAGCACGACGAGTCCGGCACGGGTGAGCTTGGCGTAATTGTCGCGGAATCCGCAGGCCTCGGTGGTGCAGCCGGAGGTGTTGGCGCGGGGATAGAAAAACAGCACGATGGGTTTACCCTTGAAGGAGGAGAGTGTAACCGGCTCTCCGTTTTCGTCGGGCAGAGTAAAGTCGGGAGCTTTCTCGTTGACGTCCATGACCATGTATCTATACCGCAAATTGATGCAGGCCGTCACCCTGGCGACCGCCCTGGTGGTTATTTTATTTCCCGTGCAGGCACAATACCGGGCCCCGCAGCCGGAGCGGAAAACGCCGCGCGCGATTGCCGTGCTGGAGACGTTCAAGAACGGATCGGCGCGGTTGGTTCCAGTCACCTTCTTCTACGGCGGGCACTACTACGACGCGACCTTCTACCACGCGACCCCCGTGCCGTTCACACTGTATTCGCAGACGGTGTACGAGGTGCAGCGGTTCGGCAAGCCGCTGGGGACTTTTACGGTGCAGAGCGCAAGCCGGAGGGCGGCGGAGTGGTTCGGCAATGGACGCTTCAAGGCGGCTCCGGATGAGGCGACGCTGGCGCGACGGAAAGCGCAGCGTCCGGTAGTGATTGACGATCCGTCACGTCCGGTGCTGCACCGCCGCGCCGGAAGCGAGGGCGACCGGCCAGCGGCCCATCCGGCGGCCGCGTCCACGGCGCCGGAAGAGGATGAGGACCCGGACCGTCCGAAACTGCACCGGAGAGAGGGGTCGGGCGGTGGCGCGGCGGAGACCGCGGGCACCCAACAGGCTCCGGTTCCGGGCACGGCTCCGGGCACGGCACAGACGCCGGGCGGCTCAACGCCAGATGCTTCCGGACAGGACCCGGATCGTCCGAAACTGCAACGCCGAGATGGCTCGACGGCGGGGAAGAACGCGGCAGGAAGTCCGGCGGCAGCTTCCCCGGCGGCGGCGGTGGCCCCGGAACCGGCGGAGCTGACGCCGAGCGAGGACCCCGACCATCCGATTCTGCGGCGTGGCAAGCCGTTGTCTGAGCAGAGTGCGGCCGATCTGCCGGATTGGAAGAAAGAAGAGCCGGTGCTGCGGCAGGTGGCGGTCAGCGACGCGGGGCCCTCGGAGGTGCCAACGCTGATCTACGTGAGTCCCGAGCAGGAGCGCCAGCAACTGGAAGAGCTGGCGCGCGAGTTGGCGCGGGCGGAGCTGCGTCGGCTGGCGGCGCAGCGCGGCCTGCGGCTGCCGGAGGCTCCGGCCGCCAAGAGTGCGGCGCAGACCAGGAAGGCGGCGGCCAAGGCCGTGGCGCCGCCGCTCGCCTTTGAGGATGAGCAGTTTGTACCCTACGACCTGGACTACAACAACTATGCGACCGTGGTCTTTTCGGCGCGCTATGCGCCGGAGGCAACGGGCGCGGCTGGGCCGGACGCGGGCTCGCCGGGTGCGGGCGCAAGGGGAAAAAGCTGGGTGGTGACCGTGGTGGCGCGCCAGGACGAGGACAAGCTGGTCAAACTCTACAGCGCGGTGAGCGATCCGCGGGAGCTGGACCTGTATCCCGAGGTGCGGCTGGTGGACGCGGTGGATCCGGATGGCTACGGACGCTACGTATTGCTGTTCCGGGAGCAGAAGCGCGACGGCGCGAGCTGGCTGCTGGGACGGGTGACCGGGTATGAGTTGCAGACGCTGTTTGAGACGGCGGAAAGGTAGAGGAAGATCGTCCGGCTGACGGTGGCAATTTCAACAGGCCGCCCTATTGAAGTCTGGTCAAGGCATTTTCACCCAGGCTGCCAATTCGCCACAGCCGGGGCAGCGTCCGAACACGCCCCCCGCTTCGAAGGTATTTGTTTGGGAGGGCCCCCGGAATGAAAAACAGTTAGAGCGGAAATTCATCCAGCGCGCCTTCGTCCGCTTTAGGGACGTTGCAAGGACCCTCCTAAATCGGTCGTTCAAGATTTCCTGCATCGCGAGGGTGGGTTTGGGAATCACATGAGGTACATAGTTGTTTCAACAACTATTTTAGGGATGGAGGTTGAGCATGAAAAAACTGTTGCTGCTGTTTGCCGCGATGTTGGCCACCAGTTCGCTGGCGCTGGCCGCAGATACCTACACCATTGATGGCGCGCACTCGTCCACCAACTTTGCAGTGAAGCATTTAGGACTTTCCACCGTACACGGACGCTTTACCGATGTGAGCGGGACCATTGTGTTTGACGAGAAGGCGCCGGAGAAAAGCTCGGTAACGGCGGTGATCAAAACGGCCACGATCAGCACCGACAACGCCCAACGCGACAAACACCTGAACACCCCGGACTTTTTCGATACCGCAAATTTCCCGGAGATCAAGTTCCAGAGCACCAGCATTCGCAATGCGGGCGGCAAGTACATTGCGACCGGCAACCTGACCATTCGCGATGTGACCAAGGTGGTGGAGATTCCGTTTACCCTGGCGCAGGGCAAGGGGCCGAAGGGCGAGGCGCGGATTGGCGTGGAAGCGACGCTGACGATTAATCGCTTTGACTACCACGTGAGCTACGATTCGACCGGGCTGATCGTGGGCAAAGACGTCACCATCGATTTGAGCGTGGAAGCGGTAAAGTAATTCCAGGCAGGGTAGGGCGCAGGACGAAGAGACTCCCGGCAGTGGCTGGGAGTTTTTGACTGCGCGAAGATTGCCGGTGAGACTCTATACTTTTGCGTGAATGGATGGCAGGAATCATGAATGACGGGACGTTGCCGACCCAGGCGCGGCTGGGACGGGCGCTGCTGGCCCTGCGAGAGTCAGATGGCGGGCTGAGCACGCGCCAGTGGGCGGCGGCGGCGGGCGTGGCCGAGGATGATATCTGCCAGTTGGCAGCGGAATTGCGCGCCCTGGGAGTGGAGGTGGAGGGCGCGGCGGCGGGCTGGCGGCTGGCAGGTGAGGCCGACGTGGCCCTGCCCGAGGTGCTGGCGCCGAAGATCGCGGGAACGATTTTTGCCGGAGCGGTGCGCCACTTTTCGACGATTGGTTCGACGAATGCGGCGGCGATGCGGGCGGGCGCCGAGGCTGAAGCCGCCGCCCAGAAGGCCAACCAGAAGACCACTCAGAACGCCATTCAAAACGCCGGCCACGACGTTGTGCAAGGCGGGAAGCAGGAAAGAAAACGGGGCGCGGTGTGGCTGGCCGAGGAACAGACGGCGGGCAAAGGCCGGGCGGGACACGTCTGGAAGTCGAATCCCAGGGACGGGATCTACTGTTCGGTTCTGCTGCGTCCGCGGCTGGCGCCGGTGGATGTGATCGTCTGGTCGCTGGCGGCAGGGCTGGCCGTGGTGGAGGCCGTGCACGAGGTGACGGGGTTGTGGGGCGACCTGCGCTGGCCCAACGACGTGATGATGGGCGGGCGGAAGTTCTGCGGCATTCTGACGGAGCTGAACGCCGAGGTGACGCGGGTTCGCTACGTGGTGGTTGGGGTGGGGATGAACGTGAACAACCAGGAGTTTCCGCCGGAACTGGAGGCGATAGCGACTTCGCTGGCGATGGAGGCGGGGCGGAGATTTCCACGCGTCGAGCTGGTGGCGTCCCTGCTGCGGGCGCTGGACCGGGAGCAGGCGGCCCTGGAAGACGGCGTGGGCGCGGCGCGGGAACGGATTCTGCGGCGTTTTGAGCAGCACTCCTCCTACTGCTGCGGCTGCGCCGTGGAGGTGGAAGAAGACGGCGGCTACCTGGGGGTGACGCGCGGGCTGGATGAGCGCGGATTCCTACGGATTGAAACCGCGCGGGGAATGCGCACGGTGCTTAGCGGCGGAGTGCGGAAACGATAGAGGACGGAGACCTGAGCGGGATGCCGATGCGGCGGAAACTGCGGTTGTGGTTGAGCCTGTGGCCACCTTACCTGGGGATGGGCGTGAGGGTGCGGCGCATGTCAGCGGATATGCGCGAGGTAGACGTGGAGATGGTGCACCGCTTCTGGAACACGAACTACGTAGGGGTGCATTTTGGCGGCTCGCTGTTTGCCATGACCGACCCGTTCTACATGCTGATGCTGATGGAAAACCTTGGGCCCGGCTACGTGGTGTGGGACAAGGCGGGGTCGATCCGGTTTCGCCGTCCGGCGAAGGGAACGGTGCGGGCGGAGTTCCGGCTGACGGCGGAGCAGATTGACGAGGTGCGGTGCGGGGCGGATGCGCAGGCCAAGGTGGAACCGGTGTTCACGGTGACGATCAAGGACCAGAGCGGCGCAGTGGTGGCCGTGGTGGAACGGGTGGTGCATGTGCGGAAAAAGTAGGTGCCGGGCTAACGCTGCGGGACGCTTGTCCAATCCTCGAGCTTGAGCTTGTGGATGCGGGCGAAGACGTGATCGTTGCTGACAAGGACGGCGCCGGCGGCGAGGGCGTGGGCGGCGATCATGGTGTCAAGGTTGCCGATGGGGTGGCCGTCGCGTTCGAGCGAGGCGCGCAGGTGGGCGTAGTGCCGGGCGACGGCGGAATCCCAGGGCAGGACGGCGACGTGCAGGAGAAATTCCTCGACGACGCGTTGCAGGTTTGTGGCCTCGGGGCGGCGGGCAACGCCGAAACGCAGTTCAGCTTCGGTTACGGCGGAGATGGCAAGCTGCGCCATGGGAACCCGGGCGAGACGGCGGCGGACGGCGGCGTTTCCCTTGATGATGAAGCTGGCCGTGTTGGTATCGAGCAAGTAGCGGCGGGCCATCAGAAGAGGTCGCGTTTCTGCGGCGGGGCGTCCTGGCGGTCAGACATGAAATCTTCGGGAATGTTGGCCTGGCGGGTAAGTTCGAAAAAATTGTCCCACGATTCGGGACGGCGCGAGAGGATCACGTCTCCGGTATCGGGGTCCTGGCGAATGAAAACCTCGGCGCCCTCGAAGCGGAGATCGGCGGGCAGGCGCACGGCTTGGCTGCGTCCATTGGTGAACAGCTTGGCAGTGCGCGGCATGAGGGCCTCCGGCGGCGTGGTATATACCGGAGTATATCACAAAGACGGAAGACCGGGGCGCGCGGCATTGACAATAACGGAATTCAGGGCGAAAATAAGGCGAATAGATATTCTACCTGTGATACACTTTCGCACGGGAGGACGTGTATCTATGAAATTGTTTTTTCCCGCACAGTCTGCCCAATCCATTGCACAATATTTTTTGTCTCTTGTTGATGAAGAAGCCGGAGACTCCATTTCTAACCTGAAGCTCCAAAAGCTGCTGTATTACGCACAGGGATTTCATCTGGCGCTGTATGACACCACTCTCTTTCCAGAAGCGATCAAAAAGTGGGCACACGGTCCTGTGGTGCCGCAGATTTACCACGAGTACAAAAACTATGGCGCCAACGCGATTCCCCCAGTTCAAATTGACCTAACTGATTACAGTCAGAACGTTCGCGAATTATTGGATGAAGTCTATTCCGTCTACGGTCAATTCAGCGCCCTCAAACTACGCAGCATGACTCACAACGAGCCGCCCTGGATCAATACTCCAGACAATGAGATTATTTCCCACGACTCAATGAAGCAGTTTTTCAAGACTCTTATCCTCGAAGATGACGATCCGCCCAAGCAGACCAACCAGCGGTAAACGCATTGGCATAGGCGTAAGTGAGAGCGCTGCGGAGGATTGGAGGAAGAAGTACCCCGCATTCTCCCTTCAATTCACCGTTACTGGATATTGTGTCGCCAATTGCACACAGGAAGAGAAGGCTTCGTTCGCAAGTACGCTCTTGCAGCTCGGAAAGCGCACCTGGCTTGAAATCCTACAGTCGAGCAAGCACGGTTCTGGCTCTGAGAAAATTCCAAGGGATCGAATGAAAGTCGCTGTGCCGCTGCACGTTAGCGAAGACCAGAGCTTTTTCACCGCAGTTCGATTCCACGGAAAGTCTCCGATGATCGGTTATGTGGATCGCGGAATCTATTACATATTGTGGCTTGACCGTAACCACGAATGCTACTGACTTAAATCCTCTCCAAACCTTAACTGCACCACTACCGCTCCCTACTATCTGTTTCCTGATTTCCCGCATCGGAATACACTGATACGTTCGGCTGGTGCGGCGATTCGCGGCGGGGTGCGCGCGGGGAGCGGGGCCGGCCAGAGGACGGGTGGCGCGGCGGGGTGGCTGCGCATGGCCTGAAAAATTCCACACTCAAGGCGATCTATGAACACGTTTGACAGCCGTTCTTCGCTTCGCGTTGGTGGCAGGCAGTACGACTTCTACCGCATTTCTGCGCTCGACCAACATGGGTTCAAAACCGCGCGGCTGCCGTTTTCGCTGCGCATTCTGCTGGAGAACCTGCTGCGCCGCGAGGATGGCGCGACGGTGACGGCGGAAATGATTCGCGCGCTGGCCGGCTGGACCGCCGTGACCAGGAGCGCGGAAGAGATTTCCTTTATGCCGAGCCGGGTGCTGCTGCAGGATTTCACCGGGGTTCCGGCCGTAGTGGACCTGGCGGCGATGCGCGACGCAATGGCGCGGCTGGGTGGGGATGCAACGAAGATCAACCCTCTGCAGCCGGCCGAGCTGGTGATTGACCACTCGGTGCAGGTGGACGAGTTTGGCACGCCGCAGGCGTTTGATTTGAACGCGGCGCTGGAGTTCCAACGCAACCAGGAGCGCTATGCATTCTTGCGCTGGGGCCAGGGCGCGCTGAAAAATTTTGCGATTGTGCCGCCCGATACCGGGATTGTGCACCAGATCAACATTGAGTACCTGGCGCGGGTGGTGTTTGTGCTGGAGCAGCAGAATTCCACATCTGCCAAAGACGGGCAGAGATGGGGCACCAATCCGATGGCGTACCCGGACACGCTGGTGGGGACCGATTCGCACACCACGATGGTGAACGGGCTGGGCGTGCTGGGCTGGGGGGTGGGCGGAATCGAGGCCGAGGCGGCCATGCTGGGGCAGGCGGCTTCGATGCTGATTCCGCAGGTGGTGGGGGTGCGCTTTACCGGCAGGCTGCGCGAAGGCTCGACCGCAACCGACCTGGTGCTGACGGTGACCGAGGCGCTGCGCAAGAAGGGCGTGGTAGGGAAGTTTGTGGAATATTTCGGTCCCAGCCTGGGAACGCTGACCGCGGCCGACCGCACGACCATTGCGAACATGGCTCCCGAGTACGGCGCCACCTGCGGCTTCTTCCCGGTAGACGAGGAGACGCTACGCTATTTGCGGCTGACGGGACGCAGCGAGGAGCAGATTGCGCTGGTGGAGGCCTACTGCAAAGAGCAGGGGCTGTTCCACACCTCGCAATCTCCCGAGGCCGAGTACACGGATGTGCTGCACATCGACCTGGGGGCGATTGAGCCTTCGATTGCGGGGCCAAAGCGTCCGCAGGACCGGGTGGAGCTGGGGCAGGCGGCAGCCTCGTTTGCGGCGGCGCTGCCGGGATTGATGAAGCCGGACGCGAAGGTTGGGATGCAATCCGCCGGGCGCGCGGATCGGAACTCCAAGGATTATTTGACGGCGCTGCGCCATGGCAGCGTGGTGATTGCGGCGATTACCAGCTGCACGAACACCTCGAATCCGTATGTACTGGTGGCCGCCGGGCTGCTGGCGAAAAAGGCGGTGGGGCTGGGGTTGCGGCGTCCGGCGTGGGTGAAGACTTCGCTGGCTCCGGGATCGAAGGTGGTGACCGAATATCTGCAGGCCGCCGGGTTGCAGACGTATCTGGACCAGCTTGGGTTCAACCTGGTGGGCTATGGCTGCACCACGTGCATTGGCAACTCCGGACCGCTGCCGCCGGCGGTGAGCGACGTGGTGGCGGACCGCGACCTGGTGGTGGCCAGCGTGCTGTCGGGCAATCGGAACTTCGAGGGGCGGATCAATTCCGAGGTGCGCGCCAACTACCTGATGTCTCCGCCGCTGGTGGTGGCGTTTGCGCTGGCGGGCGAGATGATCGACATGTATCACGACCCGATTGGCACGGGGACAAACGGGCCGGTGTATCTGAAGGACATCTGGCCGGCGCAGGAGGAAGTGGACGAGGTGGTGCGGCGGGTGATCACCTCGGAGATGTTCCGCGAGACCTATGCCACGGTGCTGGAAGGCGACGCGCGCTGGCGCGGCCTGCGGGTTCCGGCGGGCGACACCTACCGTTGGGACTCGAAGTCCACCTACATACAGAATCCGCCGTACTTTGAGGGGATGACGGCGGAGCCGCATCCGGTGGCCCCGATCCAAGGGGCGCGGGTGCTGGCCCGGTTTGGGCACTCGGTGACCACGGATCATATTTCGCCGGCGGGAAACATCAAGAAAGACAGCCCGGCGGGCAAGTACCTGGTGGCGCACGGAGTGCAGCCGGCGGACTTCAACTCGTATGGCTCGCGGCGGGGCAACCACGAGGTGATGATGCGCGGCACGTTTGCTAACACGCGCATCCGCAACAAACTGGTGCCGCACATAGAGGGCGGATTCACCAAGCTGATTCCGGGCGGCGGGGAGCTGCCGATTTACGACGCGGCCATGGAGTACCGCAGGCTGGGCGTGCCGGTGATTGTGATTGCCGGCAAGGAGTATGGGTCGGGCTCGTCGCGCGACTGGGCGGCCAAGGGGCCGCTGCTGCTGGGGGTGCGGGCGGTGATCGCCGAGAGCTTTGAGCGCATCCATCGCTCGAACCTGGTGGGGATGGGGATTCTGCCGCTGCAATTTTTGCCGGAGCAGACACCGGAGACGGTCGGGATCACGGGCGAGGAGAGCTACGAGATTGTGGGGCTGGATGCGGCGCTGGCGGAGTTTGCTCCGGGCAAGACGGTGGAAGTGAAGGCGACGGCCACGGATGGCTCGGTGAAAACCTTCAAGGCCACGCTGCGGATCGATACTCCGCAGGAGGTGCTGTATTACCAGCACGGCGGGATTTTGCAGTATGTGATCCGGCAGTTGCTGAAGTGAAGAGCAGGTTTCGAAAGTTCGAAGGTTTCAAAGTTTCAAGGTTAAGAGCGGAAGGCGCGGAGGAAAAAACGCGCCTTTTGCTTGCTGGGGTAGCTTGAACCCACATCTGCTGACTACGACAGATGTGGGGGCACCCGGCGAAGTGCTGTTGCGAGCGAATGAGGCGGGGAAAAGCGATGGAAAAGACGGTAGTGGCGATCCGGCATGTGCATTTTGAGGACCTGGGAACCCTGGAGGCGGTGTTGCAGGATGCCGGTTATCGAATCCGCTATTACGAGGCCGGGGTGGAGGAGATGCCAGACGAGCTGGCAGCGGCAGGGCTGGCAGTCGTACTGGGCGCGCCAATCGGGGTCTACGAGACGGCGGCATATCCAGAGATGGCCATCGAACAACGGTGGGTAAAGGCACGGATGGAGGCAGGGCGGCCAACGGTGGGCATCTGTTTGGGAGCGCAACTGATGGCCGCGGCGCTGGGATCCGAAGTGGGGCCGGTGGGGCGGAAAGAGATCGGCTTTGCTCCGCTGGAGTTGACGGAGGCGGGCAGGCGCGGGCCGCTGCGGCATCTGGAGGGGATTCCCGTGCTGCACTGGCACGGAGACAGCTTTGCGATTCCCGCGGGAGCCGAGCACCTGGCTGCAACCAAGCTCTGCGCCAGCCAGGCCTTTGCGCTGGGACCCAGGATGCTGGGATTGCAGTTCCACCTGGAAGTGGAGGGGGGAAGCCAGTTCGAACGCTGGCTGCTGGGTCACGCCGTCGAACTGGCGGCGGCCGGGACCGATCCGCGCGAGTTGCGGCGCCAGGCGGCGCAATGGGGAGAGCAACTGCGCCGGGCCGCACGCATCGTGTTCGCGGAATGGCTGGCAGGGATCGTTGACGGTTAGGCTCGAGTTCGTGGTAAACATCGAATTTGCGCTGGAGATTTTTTCCGATTAAGCGGCTGCGATGGTGTACCGGCTCACTTTGCGGCGGGGCAATGCACTCAGCGTGCGGCTCCGCCGTTTTTCCGGGTTCCGGGCGGCAATCCGAAAACCATTCGCGTTGCTAAATTCCGACGGCGGTGTAGTCGTCTTCGCCGGGGCGGCGTTTTTTTGTGAATTTGCGATAGGCGTCGTAGGGGCGGCGGGCGATGCGGCGTTTGCGCAGCTCGTATCCGGCCCAGAGGCCGAGCCCGATGGCGGCCACTACGCCGATGGCCGAGGCGATGGTGATGGCGGGATGCTCGGTGATGGGACGCGCCATGCGGCCTCCGCGCAGGACGACGCGGCCGGGGATGCCGAGCTCGCCGCGGAAGTTGACCATGGCGTCGTAGCCTCCGCGCTCGATGGCGCGATAGGCGTTGAGAAAAGTTTTGAGCGAGGGCGTGATGGCGTCTTCTCCGCCGTGGACGACGGCGTGATCGATGCCGCGCTCCTTCTGGCGCTCCAGCAACTCTTCCAGGGCCGCGCCGAGCGAGCCGGTGTGGCTGGCCAGCGAGCGGTAGGCGATACGTCCGCTGCGGTCGATGACGAACGATGCGTTGGGCAGGGCGCCGTAGCGGCGATGAATCTCACCGCCGAGTTCGTCGATGAGGATGGGGAAGGCGATCTGCTCCTGCTCCTGCAACAACAGGGCGGCGCGGGCCTTGTCTTCCATGGAGTGGTGCGGCGGGAGCGAGGCGCCGGGATGCGCCTCACGCACGTAGATGAGGAGGAATTCGACTTCGGAGCGGGGAAACTCGCGGGCCAGCGAGCGCAGGCCGCCGATGGAAGCCGCCGTCTGCGGGCAGGTGGCCGAGCCGAAGGTGACAACGACGTTGCGGGAGTCTTTGAAATCGGAAAGCTTCACCAGGTCTCCGGCCAGCGAGCGCAACTCGAAGCCGGGCGCTTCATCGCCGGGCTCGGGCGCACGGCCCCAGCGGTCCGCCACATCGTTCTGCAGCATCTCACGGCGAAAACGGTCGTAGTTGTAGCGCGTGAATCCGAACATGAAGAGGCCTCCGATGGGGCGGCGCAACCCCCGCCTACGATGATATGCGCTTTGCGGCGCAACAGGCGAATGAGCGCGTGGCTCGTGAGCGGAACCGCGTGCCGGGATGGGACTTTGACTTGGGCGGGGACGGGCCGCGAGTGTGGCGCGCGGCGAAAAATCCGCGGCCGAAGCCGTGAGTGCGCGTACACTGGCGGGCATGACTGGCAAACAGCTTCTTTGCGCTATTGCGACGGCTGCTGTCTTGAGCGCGGTATTGAACGTGACCTGCTTTGCGCAAAATGCGGCTTCGGGTGGGCAGTCGAATCCCGCGGCGACGGGAACGCAGCCGCCGGGTGCGCAGCAGGTTTACCGGGTGGGCCGAGGCGTGACGGCGCCGAAACTCCTGAAACATGTCGAACCCGAATTCTCGGCGCAAGCGAGGAAAGACAAAGTAGATGGATTGGTAATTCTGTCCATGGTGGTTGGTGCGGACGGACTCCCGTACGACATTCAGGTGCTGCGGGGCGCCGGGCATGGATTGGACGAGAAGGCGATTGAGGCCGTGAGCCAGTGGAGATTCGAACCGGGAACTAAAGACGGAGAACCGGTGCCGGTAGAAATTAGAGTGGAAGTGAACTTTCATCGGTTTTAGCCTAGCGCCCCGACCAAAGAGTTGAGTTGGCTATGCGCCTTCCATGGCTCGTATGCAGCGGGCATGATGGCCGGGAGCGATGGCGACCAGCGCGGGCATGGCGGCCTGGCAGGTGGGGATCACGAGCGGACAGCGCGGGGCGAACGAGCATCCGGGAGGCAGCGCGCCGGGTGAGGGAACTCCGCCGGCGATGGCCGCCAGGGGCTCATTGCGATTGGTTCTGAGGGTGGGGATGGAGCCGAGTAGGCCGCGGGTATAGGGATGCGCGGGGTGGGCGAAGATCTCGCGCACCGGGCCCGATTCGACGATTCTTCCGGCATAGAGGACGGCCACGCGCTGGCTGACATGGCTGACCACGGCCAGGTCGTGCGAGACGAAGAGCATGGCCAGGCCGAGGCGCTGGCGGAGGCCGGCCAGCAGTCCGAGGATTTGTGCCTGCACGGTGACGTCGAGCGCCGTGGTGGGCTCGTCGGCGATGAGCAGCGCGGGACGGTTGACGATGGCCATGGCGATCATGACGCGCTGGCGCTGGCCTCCGGAAAGCTGATGCGGGTAGTCGCGCCAGCGGCGCTCGGGTGTGAGGATTGCGACCTCACGCATGGCCTCGATGGCGCGCTGGCGAGCCTGGGCGCGGGTGATGCGAGAGCCGGAGACGGGTAACGCGTTGCTGCCGGCCGCGGGCGCGTGGGGTAACGCGTTGTTGCCGGCCGCGGGCGCGTGGGCGGCCGCAGGCGCATGGGCGAGGACGGCTTCGGCGATTTGGTCGCCGACGCGCATGACGGGATTGAGCGCGGTCATGGGTTCCTGGAAGATCATGGTCATGCGCGCGCCGCGCAGCTTTTGCAAATCGACGGGGCGGGCGGCGGCGAGGTCGCGGCCCTCGAAGAGGACGGAGCCGGAGAGACGCGCCTGCGGCGGCAACAGTCCCATGATGGCCAGCGAGGTGACGCTCTTGCCGGAGCCGGATTCGCCGACCAGGGCGAGGGTTTCTCCGGCGTCGAGCGAGAGCGAAACGTCGCGCACGGCAGCCACGGGGCCTTGCGGCGAGGGAAACTCTACGGTGAGGTTTTGCAGCTCCAGGAGCACGAGAGGTATTGGAACACAAGTGGGGCCGAGAGGGTGAGGCTGAGGCTTTTCTGTTCGCGCCCGCATTCGCCAAAGGAGGGCGGATGTGGGCCACACGCCGGAAATGCAGTCCGGTGTGCTGGATTGACCAGTCTTCCTGTCCTGCCGGCGGCAGACTATTGATGGAATAGGCGGAATCATAATTACGGAGGGATTCAATGCCGCAAAGCATATTAGGAAAAGCTAGTGAACACATCGCTGACTCGGTCCGCGAGGCTTCCCGTGTAACCGCAGCGGTAGCAGACGCGTTCGAAGATGGCGTGGGGGTGGCCAAGCGCGCAGCCAAACAGAGCGGCGAGGCTGCCGAAGAGTTTGTGAACGATTCAACGCGACGCATTCAGCGAAATCCGCTGACCACAGTAGCAGTAACCTTAGCCACCGGCCTTGCAGTGGGAGTTCTAACTGGTTTGGCGATCCGGCGCAAGTGAATTATGCGTTGCGACATCCAAGCTGCGCGCAAACTTCTTGCAGAGCTTCGGGAGGCATAAGAGAGCCTCCCGGAGCGTCTCCAATTACGCGGGTGTGGGCCCGCCTTCTTTTGGACTGCGGCAGATTTCGGGCACCCTCAGCGTCGCTTGCTACAGAGACACGGGCCGCTAGCCGAAAATGGCAACAGACTCAGCGCCCGTCCGGTTGGGAGCCGCCAATTAGGGTACCTTGCCGATTAACGCCGAAACTTCAAGACAAGAAGTATGATCACGCCGGAGCCAGCCCAAACAAAGGCCCAGAGAATGGCCGCGGAACCCGCGTACGCAGCTCTCTCTTCATCCCCTTGCCCCTGAATCTCCAACCTCGGATTAGCGGTTTCATAGCCTTGAACGTCCTCATGAATTCTTAGGGTAATTCTCTGGCGTGACCCTCGCGTTGCCACGTACCTGCCAATCCAAGCCTCACTGCTGGTGCCCGTGTATATCCGGTCCTTGTAGGTTCCCCGGCTGATCACTTCTCCGCGGTCGCTCACGACTTCCCAGTCCGCGTCCAGAATCCTTCCGATACCCTGGCATTCCGTTGAATCGATTACCTTGGTGCCCTGCATGCAAGACGAATCCTGTCCGTCCAGAATTCGATTCAGCGCTATTCGAATTCCACAGCAATCATCCACTCTTACTCTAAACAAAGGAGACGTGTACTCTCCCTGCGCTAGCGAAAGCGGAACCGAAAGCCGAATGGCGTTATGAGTGATTTTCCAGCAGTAGAAATAGACGATAGGTACCATGCCCACGATAATCAACAACCAAGCGAACCTATGCCAAGACCAGTTCTTCACGGCGTCCCCCGCGGGTGGCCCACATCCGCCTTATTTTGGCGAATGTGGGGAGGCGATCAACTTACACTCCGGCGGCGTTTCTTTTGTCCGCCGTCCACTGCGACTCGATCTCTACTCCACAATCCTCGCGCGTCGCATAGTGGCGAAAGCTGCTCCACTTCCAGTTTTCACATGTCTCCACCAACCCCCGCTTGACCGGGTTGCGATGGAGGTATCGCAGCTTTTCGACGAATTCATCATAGTCGCGAATGTTGCGGTCATAGTAGCGCTTCTGCCAAAGCGGAGAGCGCTTTCCGTTGCGCCCGCGGCGCGCAGCCGTGCGCAAGGATGAGGAAAGTTTCATGGACTGGACCGCCGTGGCGACGGTTTCGCGCTCCGGCTCCGAGATCAACAGATGGACATGCTCCGGCATCAGGACGAACCCGTACACGCGGAACCGAAAACGCACGCGCGCCCGCTCGAGAGCCGCCACAAACGCCTGGCAGGTTTCGGCGCTTTCCAGATGAGGACGCCGCCAGTAGCAGGTAAAGGTCACAAAATGCGATTGCCCGGAGTGATGAAAGCGTTTGAGTTCCGTCGGCATGAAATGCAGTGCACGCTTTGCCGCATCCCGCTTTCGCCTGCATCCCACATTCGCCAAAAGAGGGCGGATGTGGGCCACCGGATTACTTTGCCGGTGCGGTGTCGCCTTGCACCGCGTTGCGGGCGGGTTCTTTGACCAGTTTGCGCAGGAAGCTGGGCGGGATGGTGGCGAGGATTTCGGCGCGGTCGCCCTTCTGGATGACCTTGATGGAGTCGATGACGGCTCTCACGTCAGGGTCGGCGGGAGCGGGCGCGGCGTTGGCCTGGATGCTGCGGAAGATGGCGAGAAAGGCCGTGGTCTGGTCGGTGAAGTTGCGGGCCGCTTCCTCGCTCTGGGTGTAGAAGTCGGCACGGGCGTGGATGATGGTCAACAGGCGCAGTGAGACCACCACATCGCTGTTCCCGGGAAGTCCAATGTCGATGCCGCCAGGCAGGGCTAACGAAGGCGCGGCGTGGGGCGCAAACGGAGAACCCTGGGATGGGGAAGCTGGCGGCGCCGGGTTCGCCGATGGCGAGGCCGGAATGCGCGCGATGGCCCAGAGCAGGCTGCCCAGCGGAACCCTGGCGTAGTAGAGGCGAACCAGCGCCGGACCCCCAAAGGGCAAGGCAACTTTCTTAAAGCGGTCGATGATGCCGTGGATAATGCCGGCGTCGTCCACGTTGGAAATGGCCACCGTATCGATGGCGAGCAGGGCCACGCGCACGGTGCGGGTTTCGATGGGAATGGTGAACACATCGACGCCGCGATAGCTTTCGACGGAGCGCGAATGCTGCTTCAGATACTGCGCCAGCTTGATCTGGTCGTAATGGCCGACGAGGATCTCGGTATAGCGGGTGTCGCCGCGGGCGCCATCTTTCACGGACCCGCGGTGCACGGCCATGGCCGCCTCGTCCAGATCGCGCTCAAAGGAGAAGCCGGTGTCCTGGACAAACTCGTCATATCCGGGCGCGAGTTTGGGCAGCGGTTGCTGATCCAGGGCGGTGAGGTTGCGAACCGTGCCGAAATCGACGTAGATAATGGCATCGGCATTGGGCAGCAAGCGCGCGGCTTCCGGAGCGGCCTGCTTGCGCAGCAGCACCACGGCGCCGACAGCGGCGATAAACAGCAGCACACAAAGCGAGACAATGAAGACGCGGCGGCGGGCTCTCATGAATGGAAGGCGCAAGGGCTGTGGAGCTGGCCGGATTGCGCACCGGCAGACTGGGCGAGGTAGGCCGTGGGAAAGGAGATGCCGGCGATGCCTGGTTGGCCGGTCGGGTAGCCGCTCGAAAACTTTTCAGGTAATATCATGCCTGGTGCCGAATGATAGCATCCGGCGGGGCTTGGAGTCCTGCATGGCGGCGCCGGGCACCGGTGTGGGAGGTGAGTTGCACGAGGCAAGTTGGCGTGCTATCTTCGCTTTGGAGTCCCGGACGCCGGTTCAGTATCCGAAGCGCGGCTGTGGCTGGGTTGGAAGCGGCTTTGGTGGGCTGGCGTAGCTCAGCTGGTAGAGCATCTGATTT
>CAZQDD010000030.1:0-42652 GCA_964591805.1 uncultured Acidobacteriaceae bacterium
TTGCCGAACATGGTGATGCTGAGCCAGAGAAGGACCAACCAGCGATAGAGCTTGCTGGGCTGGGTTGCGGGGACGGGCTGGGACATGAGGGGACCTTTCCGGCGAGTGAGTTTGGCAAGAGTGAATGTAGCAGGAACAGGGGATGGGCTGCCAGTTGCGGGAGGCGGTGGCTGCCTGAGGCCGCCGCCGGAACGGCGCTCGGGAGTGCAGGCGAACAGGGGCGGGAGCACTGCGCAGGATGGCGCGGGAAAGAATGGTAAACAAGCTATTCTGAATAACAGGCAAGGAGTTGCAGGATGATCTCCATGATCATTGCCGCGAAGCCTTATGATGGTGGTCGGGTTCATGGATTGGATAACTGAAACAGCCGCGGTGGTGCGAGTGAATAGTTTGGCGGCCGGAGTGACAGGCACGCAAAGATGGACGGCAATCCTGATGTTGCTGGTTGCCGTGCTGTGCCCGCTGGCGGCGGCGCAGCAGGGCGCGCCGGGAAACGCAGCCGGCGCGGAAGCGCGGCAGAGCCAGATGCCGGAGAACGCGCTGCCAGGCGCACAGACAGAATTGCTGGGGCGAATTGTGGAACAAGTGCGGGTGCCGTCGGCGGGCGCGCGGCAGGCGCAGTTGCTGGAGAAAATTTCCTTGAAGAACGGAGACCGGCTGGGACGGCGCAATCTGCGCGACAGTCTGCGGGCGCTCTACGAGAGCGGACGTTTTGCCGAGGTGGAAGCCGATGCCAGCCAACTCCCATCCGGGGGCGTGAGTATCGAGTTCCGCACCAGGCCGAACTACTTCAACGCCAATGTGACGGTGACGGGCGCGCCGAAGGGTGGTCCGAATGAAACCCAGGTGGTGAACACCGGACGGCTGGAACTGGGCACGCTGTTCAGCCCGGAGAAGCTGGAGGAATCCAAGAGCCGCATTTTGCAGTTGCTGCACCAGCATGGCTACTGGAGGGCTCAGGTAGTGGCCAAGCTGACTCACCACGAGGAGACACAGCAGGTGGACGTGGAGTTCCAACTGGCGGCGGGCGAAGTGGCGCGGATGGGCAAGCTGACGGTGACGGGCGATGCGGAGTTGAGTCCCGCAGCAGCGGTGGAAATCTGCCGGCTGCATCCGGGCATGCGGGTGCGCGAGGATCTGATGGAGCACGCGCTGGCGCGGCTGCGAAAACGATACGTGAAACAGGGCCGGCTGCGGGCGCAATTGACGGCGGGTTTGCCGCTGTTCCAGGCGGAGAGCAATACGGTGGACTACAGCATCACGGTGGAAGCGGGGCCGGTGGTGGAAATTCGCGCCGAGGGCGCGCGCCTGAGCCGCTCCACCCTGAAGCGCTACGTTCCGGTGTACGAGGAACACGCGGTGGATGAAGACCTGCTGAACGAAGGACGGCGGAACCTGCGCGACTATCTGCAGCGGCAGGGATACTTTGACGCCGTGGTGCAGGTGCGGACGGAGGAAGACGCCGGGCACGAGCGCCAGCAGATTGTCTACTCGATCCAGACTGGCCAGCGCTGCCGCTTGCGGGCGATCGAGTTGCAGGGCAACCAGCGCTTTGACAACGCGACCCTGCGCGAGCGCATGGAGACGCAGATTTCCAGCACCTTGCAGCCGCACGGCCACTACAGCCAACTGTTGCTGTCCAGCGACCTGGAGGCGATCAAGAATCTGTACCGCGCCAACGGCTATGCGCGGGTGAATGTGACCAGCGAGTTGATGGCCGACCCTGGGGGCGGCCGCGGCGAAATGAAGATCGTGGTGAAGGTGGACGAGGGTGCGCTGGTGAAGGTGGGACGGCTGGAAATCCGGGGAGCGCAGGCGGTGAGCGAGGCGGAGATCCGCCGCCTGATCAGCACCGAGGCCGGTGAGCCGTTTTCCGAGGCCATGGTGGCCGAAGACAGGCAGTTGGTGCTGAACGACTACTTCAACCGGGGCTTTGCCCAAGTGCAACTGGAAAGCTCGGCGAAGTATTCCGATGACGCCCAGACGCTGATGGACGTGGTGTATGAGATCCACGAAGGCGAACAGGAATTTGTCAACCGGGTGCTGATCAGCGGGGTGGCGCACACCAAGCCGCACATCGTCCAGCGGGGGGTGGTGATCCGCGAGGGCGCGCCGCTGAGCCAGGAGAAGATGCTGCAGACGCAGCACAATCTGTACGCCCTGGGAATCTTCAACGAGGTGCAGACGGCGATTGAGAATCCCGAGGGCGACGAGAAGAGCAAGGACGTGCTGTTCCAGATCCGGGAAGCCAGTCGCTGGACGGTCAACTACGGTGGAGGAGTGGAAATTGGAACCGGGTTGAACACGGGGCAGGGCGGTTCGCCGCAAGGGCAGACCGGGGTGAGCCCGCGGGCGGTTCTGGACGTGACGCGGATCAATTTCCGGGGGCGCGATCAGTCGCTTATCTTCAGTTCACACGTGGGCACCCTGGAGAAGCGGGCTTCGTTGAGCTTTGTGCAGCCGCGCTGGTTCGATCTGCCGGACTGGCGGATGACGCTGACCGCGCTCTACGATAACGAAAACGACGTAACCACCTTCAGCAGCAACCGGGAAGAAGGCTCGGTGCAGTTGGCCCATCAAGCGACGAAGGCTTCCGAGTGGCTGTACCGGTACTCGTACCGGCGGGTCACGGTGAATCCGAACAGCTTCCCGTCGGGCTACAGTCCGGACCTGCTTCCGCTGTACTCACAGCCGGTGCGGGTAGCCATGCCGAGTGTGACCTATCTGCGGGATACGCGCGATGATCCGGTGACTTCGACCAAGGGCACCTACAACACGGCCGACATCGGGGTTGCGTCGGGATATTTTGGCTCGCAGGCGAACTTTGGCCGGGTGCTGGCGCAGAACGCGACTTACTACAAGTTTCACCACAACTGGGTCTTTGCGCGCTCGCTGCGCATCGGGGCGGAGACTCCCTACGGCAGCCTGGGCTTCGTTCCACTGCCGGAGCGTTTTTTCCTAGGCGGCTCGAACTCGCATCGTGGATTTTCCATCAACCAGGCGGGGCCGCGCGACCGCTATTCGGGAGCACCGCTGGGCGGCAACGCTCTGTTCGTCAACAGCCTGGAGCTGAGGCTGCCGCCGGTGTCGCTGCCTTTTGTGGGCGACAACCTGAGCCTGGTGCTGTTCCACGACATTGGCAACGTCTTTGAAACGGCCAACCAGATGTGGAAGAACCTGGCGCGATTCAACCAGCTGGACCAGGCGAGTTGCCGCAACACGAGCCTGGCGGCGACCTGCGACTTCAGTTATATGTCACAGGCGGTGGGAACCGGAGTGCGCTATCGCACCCCGATTGGGCCGGTGCGGGTGGACCTGGGATACAACCTGAATCCGCCGGTGTTTCCGGTGAAGGAACCCAGCAGCGGCGCGCCGTATTCCGACCAGGTGCGGCATTTTAACTTTTTCTTCAGCATTGGGCAGACATTCTGATGATGAGGACTCGAACTCTCCTGCCGTGGTTGCTGGCGCTGCTGTGTGCGGTTTCCAGCGCGGAGGTGGTGGACCGCATCATCGCCGTGGTCAACGGCCACCTGGTGACGTGGAGCGACCTGGACGAGCAGATGCGCTTTGAGGCCCTGGAAAATGGACGCCCGCTGCAGCAGCTGGGCGCCGCGGAGCGGCAGGGCGCCTTCGAGCACCTGGTGCAGGATCGGATTCTGCGCGACCAGATGCAGGGCACGCCACCGGCGACGGCCTCCGAGGTGGAGGCTCGCATTGGCGATGTGCGCGCCATCTGGCACCAGGAAAAGGACGAGACAAAGTGGGCGGCCACGCTCGACCGCTATGGACTCTCGGCGGTGGAACTGCGCGAGCTGGCGGCAAACCAGGTGGAAATCTGGCACTTCATGGAATTCCGGGTGCGGCCGCTGGTGCGGGTCTCAGGCGAGGAAGTGGAACAGTACTACACCAATACCCTGGCTCCGCAGGTGGTGGCGCGAGGACAGACTCCCGAGCCGCTGGAGTCGGTGACGGAGAAAATCCGGCAACTGCTGGTGGAGCAGAAGACGACGCGCGAGATGGAAAAGTGGCTGGAGAATTTGAAGGCGCAGAGCCGGGTGCAGATTTTGTGGGACGGAGTGCGGTAGCCGTGGTGCGCAGACGATGAGCGAAGAGCCAGAGCCGAGAGAATCCGGGAAAGTGCAAGGCTCCGCAGCGAACGTGGAGCGGGCGCCGGTTGCCGCGCGGCGGTGGCGCGGGTGGATTCTGCGCGGGTTCGTCACGCTGGCGCTGCTGGTGCTGCTGGGGGCGATCGGCGTGGCGCGGTACTTGCGCAGCGCCCGGTTCCAGGAACGGGCGCGGCAGTTTGTCATCGCGCAGGTGGAGCGCGCGACCGGCGGACGAGTGGAGTTGCAGAGCGTTACGTTGAGTTTTGCGCGGCTGGAGTTTGAGCTGGCCGGGCTGGTGGTGCATGGCAAAGAGTCCGGGGCCGAGGCTCCGCTGCTGCGCACGGAGCTGGTACAGGCCCGGCTGAAATGGGCTCCCCTGTTGCGCGGCCGCATCGCTTTGCGCGAGCTGAGGGTGCGGCGTCCGCTGGCGCACGTGGATGTGTACAAGGATGGCTCGACCAATGTTCCCAGGCCGAAACTGGGTCCTGGGGCGAGGCCGGACAGGATCGAGGAGGTGCTGCGGCTGGCGGTGGATCATGCCGAACTTTCCGATGGCCTGCTGCAATGGAATGACGAGAAGATCCGTTTGGACGGGGCGGCCGACGGCGTGGCCGTGGCGGTTGGCTACCGCGCCGGGGACGAGCACTACGAGGGCACGGCCAAGGTGGACGGGGTGCGCCTGCGGGTTCGGGATTTCGAGCCGATGACGCTGGGCGCAAGCGCCGATTTCAGACTCTATCGCGACCGTCTGGAAGTGCCGCGGCTGCGGGTGAGCCAGGGCCACTCGTGGCTGGAGGCCAGTGGCGCCATCACCGGACTGGGCTCGCCGGTGGCGCAGTTTGCCTATCGCGGGTCGGGCGATGTGCGGGAACTGGCACGGCTGGTGCGTTACCGCGAGCTGGAAAGCGGCCAGGCGCAATGGAGCGGCGAAGGAACCTACCACTGGGATCGGAACGAATATGCCTTCACCGGCAAGGCCCAGGCGGCTGGGGTGACGTGGGCCAACCCGATTGTGCGGCTGGAGAAAATCAACGGCGGCTTTGCGTATTCGCTGGACCGCGAACACTTCAACGTATCGTCGATCTTTGCCACCGCGCTGGGAGGCACGGTGCACGGGAAACTGGACGCCAGCAGTTTGCCCGGCAGCCAGCCGCTGGGACGGATGGACCTGGAAGTAAACGGGATTGAGCTGGAACAGGCCTTGCGCGCTTTTGCCACCCGCGAGCTTCCCCTGGAGCGGCTGCCGCTGGCCGGCTTGACGGCGGGAACATTGAACGTGCACTGGGTTGGCAGTCTGCTGGACGCGCGCATGGACGGGGATCTGCGGGTGCGTCCGGTGGAGCGCGCGGGAACCCTGCCGGTGACCGCCGTGGTCCAGGCCACGGTGGACTTCAGGGACCAGTCGGTCGAGGTGCATAACGTGGACGCCAGCACCCGGGAGACGCACCTGGTGACCCAGGGGCGCTTGTCGGCGAACGCGGACCTGCAACTGGATGTGGCGGCCAGGGAACTCAAGGAACTGGAGCCGCTGGTGATCTCCTGGCGCGGCATCCGCGCCCACGAGTTGCCGATGGAGTTTAACGGCAGCGGGGAATTCCGGGGAACGGTGCGCGGCCGGCTGACTTCTCCCGCGCTGGCCGGGTACCTGGAACTGCATGACTTTACCACCGTGCTGCGAGCCGGGGAAAAGCCGGAGAACGGCAAGGCTCCGGTGGAGCACCTGATCCGCACCCGGTGGGAGCTGCTCGAGGGCGACGTGGAGTATTCAGCGGCGCGCGAGAGCATTCGCAATGGCCTGCTGCGGCGCGGAGGCGCGCTCATCCGCCTGGATGCCAGCGTGGCCCTGGTGAACGGAGATTACGATGCGACCCAACCTTTTTCGGCACACGTGAGGATGGACAAGGTGGCGGCCGGCGATCTGCAGGCGCTGGTGGGCTCCAGCTATCCGGTGAGCGGGCAGGTGAGCGGCGAAGTGCGGGTGGAAGGCACGGAACACGACTTGAACGGCAGCGGGCGGATTTCTCTGCGGGATGGAACGGCGTGGCGCCAGGCGGTTCGCTCGGCAGCCGCCGACGTGAACTTCACCCGCAACGAGGCGGAGCTGCGCAACATCCTGGTGAACAGCGACGCGATGCAGTTGCGCGGCAATGCGCGCATCAACGTGGAAACCAGCGAGTTTGGTTTTGACCTGAAGGGCACCGAGGTGAAGATTGAAAACCTGCGCGTGGTGCGCGAGGGCAAGATCAAGGTGAGCGGGCGGGCGACGTTTACGGCCATCGGCGATGGCACGCTGGGAGCGCCGCGGATCAACGGGCGGCTGCGCCTGCGCAATCTTGCGGTGAACGGGCAGGCGCTGGGCGACATGGACGTGGACGCGGTGACGCACGGCGCCCAGATGCAGGTAACGGCGCGCTCGAACTTCAAGACGGCAGAGGTGAATTTGAGCGGGGAGATTCTTTTGCGCGGCCAAATGCCGATGCAGTGGACGGCCGAAGTGGAGAGCGCGAACCTGAACCCGCTGCTGGAAGCGTTTCTGCCGCTGCACCACGGCGCCGCAACCGAGGTGAAGATGCATGCGGAGGTGAAGGGCGACGCCTTGCGTCCCCGGGACGTGACCGCGGAGTTGGTGGTGGAGCACTGGGTCACGAACTATGGCGGCATCACGGTGACCAATGACGGGCCGATGCGGCTGACGATGGCCAACCAGGTGGTGCGGGTGGAACAGCTCCGCATGGCGGGCGAGCGGGGAACCCGCTTTTTGGAGTTGCAAGGGGAGATAGAACTGGGCGGCAAGCGCGAGATCGATCTGCACGCCGATGGCAGCGTGAATCTGAAAGTGCTGGAGACCGTCGACCCGAAACTGACGGCGGGCGGCGTTGCCGATCTGAATCTGCGCATCAACGGAACCCTGGCGCGGCCCTCGCTGCGCGGCAGCTTGAAGGTGCAGAACGCAAACCTCACCTACCAGGATTTCCCCAACGGCCTGAGCGAGATCACGGGCACGCTGGTTTTTAACCAGGACCGCTTACAGGTGCAGGAGTTGACGGCGCGCACCGGAGGCGGACTGCTGCGCGCCGAAGGCTTCATTGCGTTCTCCGCGTCGCAGGGGCTGTTTGTGAATCTCTCGGCCAGCGGGCACGAGATTCGATTGCGCTATCCGGAAGGGGTGAGCTCGACGGTTGACGCCTCGTTTGCGTTTACCGGGACGAGGAAGGATGCATTGCTCTCAGGCGACGTGACGGTGACGCGGCTGGGACTGAATCCGCAATTCGACTTTGGGGCCTACCTGGCGGAGGGAACCCGGGGCACGGTGCAGGGAATCGCTTCGCCGCGCAACAACCTGCGCCTGGACGTGCACGTGACCTCGACGCCGCAGCTTCAGTTGCAGACCGCGGCGGCGCGGGTGAGCGGCAATCTGGACCTGCGGCTACGCGGCACCTTCTTGCGCCCGGTGGTGCTGGGCCGCATCAACCTGCTGGAAGGAATGATTGACTTCAACGGCACCAAGTACCGGCTGGAGCGTGGCGACCTTACGTTCACCAATCCGGTGCGGATCGAGCCGGCGCTCGACATTGAAATCTCAACCAGGGTGCGCGACTACGACATTACGCTGGGTTTCCATGGACCCATCAACAAGTTGAACAGCTCCTACCGCTCCGATCCGCCGCTTTCGAGCAACGACATCATCTCCTTGCTGGCGCTGGGAGGCACGGCCGGGGAGTCGATGAATCCCGCGCTGATGGGCACGTCACAATACCAGCCATCGGTTTCGGCGGGCTCATCGACGGAGCTGATTGGACAGGCGCTGAGCGCGACCATGAGCAGCCGGGCACAGAGATTGTTTGGCGCCAGCCGGGTGAAGATCGATCCGAATGTGGGCGAGGCGCTGAATTCGGGACTGGCGCGCGTCACCGTGGAGCAGCAGATTTCCAACCGGCTGACGCTTACCTACATTTCGTCGCTGAACCAGACGGCGCAGCAGATCATCCAGTTTGAGTACAACCTTGACAAGGGCGTTTCCATTGTGGGAGTGCGCGACCAGAACGGCGTGCTGTCATTTGTAGTGCTGTTGCGCAAGCGCAGAAGATAGAGCGGGGAGAGCGGAGTCATCTTGGTGCAATCATTGATCCGTGGGCGAGAGTAAGGGATCGGGGAATTCTCCGTGGAGTGGTCCGGTACCCGGCACCTGGCGTTGGCTCCTTCCGTGGTTTCAGCCCGGCAACATCAAAAACCTGAGCCAGCCATTCTTCAAGCATGTCGTCATCCGGGATGAATGTGTCGTCGTCAATGAGAGACATTGTTCTCCTCTGCACCGGCGCCGGGACAACCTGCCCATCTTTCCAGTGCTCCCCTCCTATCATGATCCACCCGAGCCACATTTTTCAGTGACGGCTGCGCCCGGTTTCGCAAAGGATAAAAAGTCAGCTTCCCGTTTCAGGATTCCCGTGGAATTCCATAGGCGTGCGCAGGATAAGCAAAAGAAAGGAGTTATCGCAATTCCATCGCAAAGTTTCCATAGGGCAGGACGTGTCTAAGCGCCGGATCGACTCCGGGGAGAAAACAGCGGCGCGGCGGATGGCGATGCCACCGCCGCGGAAAAATCGATCGAGAGCTAGCATTAGCAGGAAACGAAGACATGAGGCCTGACTGCAAAATTACTCTGCGTCGGCCTTCTCTTGCGCATCCATGGACTTGTGCTCCTGCTTGAGCGCCTTGGCCTGGTCTTTGGTTGCCTTGGCGTCCTCCTTCTGCTCTTTGGCGTTCGCCCTGGCAGACTTTTCCTCCTGCTTCTGCTGTCTCTTCTGGTCCTTCATCTCACCCTTGGTCATGGGAAGGTTGGCGTCGGAGGAGGTGGTGTCCTGGGTGGTTGTGGTGGTGGTCTGAGCGGCAACGGGCGCGGTTGAATCCTGTGTCGCCGTCGTGGTGGATTGCGTGGTGTTCTGCGCCATGACGGGCAGAGACAGGGCGAGGACAACGATCGACCCCAGGACGGCGGCAAACAGCTTCTTGGACTTCACTTGACTCTCCTTTTTACCTTGGTCAGAGAGTATGGTAGAGCTCCATCACCTGTTAATCTGTGCTCGATTGCTCACTGGTTGGGCTCTGGAGGCCTCGGCGATTGCTCTTTCCGCCACCAGTATGGATGGCAGAACCTGGTCCGAGACCTCCCCGAAAGCCGCAGGTGAGTGGCTCAAAGCGCGAAGAAGCTCGGACCCTTAGGGGCGAAACGCCGGCAGAGAATTGGCCGGGCTGATCCTTAGCTTGCTGAGCAAGGATGCAGCCGGGCACGAACTCTCCAGGGTTATCCCCGCGCCTTGGATTCCGCCATGGCAGCCACTGCCGCCTGCATCACCTGCTTCACGGGAACGCCGTGCTTTTCTGCGGCCGCGCGGCAATCCTCGTACTCCGGCATGGCATTCATCTCGACTCCATGCCACAGTCCCAGCTTCACGCGGATGGTTCCGAATGCCGTCTGCGTTTCCACAAAGCTGCGCTCCAGCACGACCCGCTTCTCCTGGCGTACTCGAATGCCCAGGGTGCTTGTTTCCCGGAATAGCAGTTCTTCCAGGGCCGCGGCAGCCTGGGATTCGCAGAGCACCGTCAGCAGCAGGCCGACCCGGCTCTTTTTCATCGTCACCGGAGTGCACATGGCATCCAGCGCGCCCCGTGCCATTGCCAGCTCCATGGCGCGCGCCACTACCTGCGGGCTCAGATCGTCCACGGCACATTCGAGCACGGTGATGGTTTCTTGAGGAAGCTGCGCGGTGGATTCCGCATCGCCAATGCTGAGCCGCAAGACGTTTGGAAAACGCGCCGGATTGCGCGTCCCGGCTCCATAACCAATGGAACGAGTTCGCATGGCGGGAGCATCGCCAAAGCTGCACCCGAGCGCCCTGAGCAGGGCCGCTCCCGTCGGCGTCACCAGCTCCATCTGCAAGCCCGAGGAATAGGTTGGCATCCCTTTCAGAAGTTCGGCGGTGGCCGGAGCCGGCACCGGAAACTTGCCATGAGCACACTCCACAAATCCGCCACCGACATTGATTGCCGAACACACCCACTGGTCCACCGGCAGGGAACAGAGTCCTACCGCTCCGCACACAATATCGGCAATCGTATCCACGGCTCCCACTTCGTGGAAGTGAATGTTTTCCACCGGAACGTTGTGAATTCCGGCTTCCACGCGGGCGAGCAACTCAAAGGTCCGCAGTGCCAATTCCTTGGCATCTTCCGGTAACGTGGCCTGTCCGATCAAACTTCGGATGCTGGCCCAGTCTCTGCCATGCACATGACTGTGTCCATGCGCTTCATGCGGGTGCTCGTGGTCGGGAGGGTGCTCGTGCTCGTGCTCGTGACCGTGTTCGTGGCCATGTTCGTGACCGTGGCCGTGCTCGTGTGCCCCGTGAGAATGGCTGTGACTATGT
Source organism: uncultured Acidobacteriaceae bacterium (assembly GCA_964591805.1). GTDB lineage: Bacteria > Acidobacteriota > Terriglobia > Terriglobales > Acidobacteriaceae > TOLSYN. The sequence continues at coordinate 10,532 of CAZQDD010000030.1, forward strand.
TCGTCGTGAGCCTGAGTTGCCGCCTCTGGTTGCGGAGCATCCGCGGGTTGTCCATCCACCAGCACCTCTACCTTGGTGGACTGAATTCCACTTCGGTTGACCCGTTCGACGTGCAACTCCGCTCCCAGATCCAGTGCCTTTACCGATGTCTTTAGAAGCTCCGCGGAGACTCCCGCGTCAACCAGCGCTCCCAGCAGCATGTCTCCGCTGATTCCCGCGAAGCATTCCAGGTATCCGATTTTCATTGGCTAGTTTTCCGGCGCAGGAATTTCCACGCCATCCTTCCTGTCATCAAATCTTGTTTCAGCTTGCGATTCTGATACCCGCTGGGAGAACTGTCAAGGATGGCTCCGCGGGATGGCGCCGCGGAACGGCAATCGGAGAGGCGGCAAGCTGGCTGGCACCGTCATCTGCCATCGTGCACAATGCAGCCTTGCATAGGACGATGAAACCTGCCTCGGCCTTGACCCTCGATGAAGTCGAGCGGGACTTTCAGGATCGCCAGCTGCACCACGGGACGGTGCGGAAATGGACCCGCGAAAAGCCATTGGCCACGGTGTTGATCGACTTCGATTGCGGCGAGCATGTGTCGTGTGTCGTGGGCGAAATTTGACACGCTGACCCGGGCGCGGGCGATGCTTCTGCCGGAGCCCGGGAAGATGCCGCTGGATCGCGCGGCGAAGACAGATTCCAGGTGCCGCGCAAACGCCGCTCCCGTGAGGTCGAGGCAATGAACGGCAAGATAGAAAAAGTATCTTCGACAGGGTAGCCCCGTTCGCGATGGCATGAAGATACTCCAGATGAGCAAGCTCGACTGCCAAGTGCACCGTCGGCGAGAAGAGCTTTTCCGCCACGATCCAGAGCCGTTGATCGGGAAATCCGGACTCAGACGTCTGCCGGAGATTTTGTTTTTGATACCTGGCGTAGCTTGTAGGTGCAAATGCACGTGTCTCACGACGTGTCAACGTGAATCAAAATGTGTCAGATTGTGAAACATGACACGCTGTTGTAGCCCTTGAAGTCGGGGAAGTCCCAGTCTGCTCAATGTTTTCCCGCCGAGAAGTACCTCTTCAGAATGGCCCATTTCTTGCACATACAAAACCGAATCTCCAGACATTTCATTTGCAGTCAGATAGGAATGCTGGGTTTTGAAAGGGACGTAGAGCGGTAGCAGATCCGCAAGAGGGAACGAATTGAATCGGGTTTCAGGGGGATGCCCAAGTTGTTGAATCAACAAATATCTATGCTCCGGCAATCAGCCTCGAGGTTTTGGGCTGCATTGCCACGAAGGTGATACCTCTCCATGCAGAGCGTCGGCGAAGTGTTCGGCGGATTCTTCCAGGACAAGGTGCACCTGCGCTTTTCCCTGTTGTGCCCCCTGTAGAGGACGAGCTAACGGCCGAAATCAAGGCCAAGGCGCGCGAATCGAAAGAAGCTGTTGGCGTATAAGTTTTGGAACGGAAGTGTTTTAGCTTGAAATCGATGTTAGATACACGGAGGTTCATAAAATGAGTCAGCCCAAAGTTGCAATCGCGAAATGCGAACGCCCCGAAGGTAACGCTGCTTTCATCGCCGGCAAATACACCCGCCGTGATGACGATGTCGCCAAGATCAAGGCGGCAGTGAAAAAAGCGGTTGAACTGGCCATCGGCTCACTAGACACAATCATCAAGCCCGGACAGAAGGTTCTCATCAAGCCCAATCTGGCTTTCCAGGCCCCACCGGAAAGCTTCGCCGTGGTCGATCCCCGCACGATCGAGGCGGTTGTCTCCTACATTAAGGAATACTCGAAGGCTGGAGAAGTCTGGGTTGGCGATAATCCCTCCCTGGGTATGCACGTGGGCCGCGCCAAGCCCGCCTTTGCTGTTTCTGGAATGGAAGAAGCCGCGAAACGTGGCGGCGCCGACAAGGTCATCTATTTCGATGAAACCGACGTGGTCGAAGTGGATATCCCGAATGCGAAGGTATTCAAGAAGGCAGCTATTTTTAAGCCGGTCCTTGATGCCGACGTCATCATCAACCTGCCCAAGATGAAGGTCCACATTGCTGGCGTGGTTACCCTGGGTCTGAAGAACTGGAATGGAATCATTCCCAACGTGCATCCCAGCGCGCAGCAGCAGGGCGCTCACCGCATCGATCTGGGTCAGAAGATGTGCGACATCTATCGCGCCGTGCAGGCAGATCTCACCATCGTCGATGCCATCATCGGCATGGAAGGACAGGGACCGCACGCTGGCGTGCCGATCGAAATGAATCTGATCATCGCCGGAGCCGATACGGTTGCTACGGATGCCATCACGTCCTATGTGATGGGCTTTGATCCGATGGAAATTCCCACCGTCCGCTGCGCCGGCAATGAAGGGCTCGGCGAAATCGACGTCAAGAAAATCAACGTGGTCGGCGAAACCGCGGACTCCGTGCGGAAGAACTTCCGCCGTCCCAATGACAATCCCGTGGGCATGTACAACGGCTTGACCGTGCTTGCACAACAGACCTGCCCCGGTTGCTACGTTAACGTACGCGGCGCCCTGGATTCGTTCCACAACAGCGGCATTTCCATGACGGACTTCTTGAAAGAGCGCGGTGAAGTCCTGGTCGTGGCCGGTGGCTTGCCCGACTTTGATCCGCAGGACGCGAAGGGCAAGCACCTTTTCGTTTGCGGCGATTGTTGGGAGTATTTCCCCACCGCTGACAATATCCGCCAGGCCACAAAGGTTGCCAAATCGGTAACCTACTATCCGGGATGCGCACCGGTCTACATCTTCGCGCAATTGAACACGGATCTGCAGCAGTTAGCCAAAACTGGTTCTGTGACTCCTGCGCCGGCTGCCCACTAAGCAAGCGGGATTGGGCTACCCGGAGCTTTTACCTCCATGCTGTCTCCTCGGTGGGGACCGGTCATCCGGCTCCCACCGGGGGGAGCGAGGGAAGGGCTGCAAAGATCAGTACTGCAAGGCAACAAAAGATAGAAGAATCAAGTAGTTCGATGGACTGCGCCGGTTACGGCCATCCGCTGGAATCCGAATTGAACCGATTCCCGTTTTGGGACAACATGGGGCTTCTGCGCATTCGGGGGAAGCCAGGCGCCCCGTGTGTCATTATGATACAGGCGAATCATTGCCGATCGTAACGGACAATCGCCAGCAGGTCACCAGTATGAATCATGCCAATATGATGGACAGCGCAAACACCAAAGATGCTCAAAACGAGTCTCTCGCCACGGGAGAGAACGTTCGTGGAGTGACTCCTTTGATTGCCGAATCCTGGGCCCGTTGCCGGGCGCTTGGATACGATCCCAAACTGGCACCCGCCATTGCACTGGTCGAGCCCGAGGATCTGGAACGGCGCGTGGCGCGTAACCGTGACCTGTTGACAGTCGCTTTGCCCATCCTCGATGAACTGCAGGCTCTCGTTCAGGATCTGGGCTTTCTGACGTTACTCACCGACAGTGACGGTGTCATCCTGAAGATGCTTTCGGGCCCAATGTTGCGGGACGCCGGCTCGGAGGGAAATCTGAGTCTCGGTGGAATCTGGAGAGAAGAACAAGCGGGAACCGGTGCCATCGGACTTGTCCTCCGCATGGGACAGCCGGTCCAGGTGGTCGGCACCGAGCACTTTTTTGAACGGGATCACGATTTGACCTGTTCTGCCGCCCCGATCTTCAATCATGACAACCGCCTCCTCGGAATTCTCAACGTCAGTGGTCCCAGGCAAGAGGCTCACCTTCACACCCTCGGCATCGTGGTGGTTGCGAGCATGGCGATCACGAATCAATTGCGGGTCGAGGAGGACCATCGCCAGATCTGGCTGGCCAACGAATACCTGAGGACCGTAATCAACTCGGTGTCGGATGGCATTGTGGCCATTGATTCCAACGGTTTCATCAAGGAAATCAATTCGGAGGCAGCGAATATCCTAGCCACGGACAGCCTGTTCGCCCGGGGAAAAGACATTCAGATTTTTGTGGGCAAACAGCCGTTGTTCAGGAAAGTGCTTACCGACGGCAAGCCGGTGACCGACATGGAAACCACCATGGAGACCCGTCGAGGCTATGCCCAGTGCCACATCAGCGCCAAGCCCATTCGTCGCGCCGACGGCCAGGTGGTTGGGGTGGTGGCCACCTTAAAAGAGATGAAAAAGTTGCAAAGGGTGGTGAATCAAATCACCGGCGCGGAAGCCAGGTTCAACTTTGCAAACATTCTTGGGGAAAGCTCGTCAATGCAACGGGCCATCCATCTTGCCCAGGTTGCAGCCAGAAACATGCACACAGTGTTGATTCAGGGGGAGAGCGGAACCGGAAAAGAACTGTTCGCGCAGGCCATTCATAACGCCAGCATCACCGGCCAGCCCTTCATCGCGCTGAACTGCGCCGCCATTCCGGAGACCCTCATCGAGAGCGAGTTGTTTGGCTACGAGGGCGGGTCTTTCACCGGCGCCAACCGGAATGGACGGCCGGGTAAGTTTGAGCTGGCCAACGATGGCACCATCTTTCTCGACGAAATCGGAGAGATGCCACTCAACATTCAGGCAGTGCTGCTGCGGGTATTGCAGGAGCGGTCGGTGGTGAGGATTGGCGGGCATCGCCCCACGCCGATCAATGTCCGGGTAATCGCGGCGACCAGCAAGGACCTGGCCATCGAAGTTCCCAAGGGCAATTTTCGTCAGGATCTCTTTTACCGCCTGAATGTGTTCGAAATTCGCATCCCGCCCCTGCGTGAGAGAAGCGGAGACATTGCGGGATTGGTAGACCATCTTGTACGTACATTTTCCGCGCGCTATGGTAAGTCCGTCACCGGGGTTTCGCTTCCAGTCCTGAAACGCTTGTGCACCTATCACTGGCCCGGCAATGTCCGTCAATTGGAAAATGTTGTGGAGCGCGCCATCAGCCTGGTGGATGGAGAGATCATCGAGGAACAACACCTGCCTGACTTTCTGTTCGCCGAGCCGCACCGGCCAATCGATGAGTTTTCCTTTGACGGCAGAACCGCAAACATCGACGGAGTTGAGAAAGAGGCGATTCTGGAGGCCGTCCGTCACTTTGGGGAGCGGCAACAGGCGGCCCGGTCGCTCGGCATATCGCGCAGCACCCTGTACCGGCGCCTCAAACGGTACAGAGTGGACAGTGCAGATTGAAGGGCCCCGCAAAGTTCGAGTGGATGGATCTTGGCCTCATCGGCTATGACGAAGCGTTTGCCATCCAGACGGCACTCCACCAACGATGCAAAGAGAGTGAAGGTCTGGGTACGATTCTGTTCCAGGAAAACTTCCACGTCATCACCTTCGGAAGGTGGGCGTGCGTGGAGAATCTGCTGGTGTCCCGAGAGACGCTACAGCAACGCGGGGTGACCCTTCGCAGTGTAAGCCGGGGTGGAGACGTGACCTACCACGGTCCTGGCCAACTTGTAATCTCGCCCATTTTCAAACTGCGGGAGATGGAACTTGGCGTGCATCAGTATGTGCGGCTTCTTGAACAAGTGGTGATCAACCTGCTTGCTACCTACGGAATCAATGGCAACCGGGTAGATGGCGCAAGTGGAGTGTGGTTGGGCGACAAGAAGATCGCTGCGGTCGGGATCGCCGTCAAGTCCGGCATCACCCAACACGGCGTTGCGATTAATGTTTGTCCCGATCTGTCGTATTTCGATTTCATTGTTCCCTGTGGGTTGCGCAACAGAGGCGTCACCTCGATGCAGGCGCAGGGTGCCGGGGTTGTTGGTTTGCAACCCATTCGGGATCTTTTTTTGTGTGAATTTTCAACGGTATTTGAAGTGGAGTTTGAGAAAGACCAATTGTTTTTTGAGAGGACTGAACCATGTTATGTGAAGTGAAGGTACCCAAGTTTGCCGAGGGAGCAGTGGCAATCATGCTGAAGCAATGGCTCTGTAAGAAGGGTGACCGGCTTGAGGAAGGTGCGGCAATCGCGGAGGCAGCGACCGACAAAATTGCCATCAACATTGAGGCTCCTTCCGCTGGTTACGTTGTTGAGCTGAAGGCAGAAGAAGGCCGGAGGGTGAAAGTGGGGCAGGTGATCGCCGTGTTGTCATCCGAACCCTTGGAGGCGAATTAACCAGTAAAGGGATTCTTAGATGGATCATTCATGATCGGCTCCGGTTCCCGGCGTATTCCGGGTGGAGAGCACTTAACGCCGTGGCTGCGCGCATCGTGCACAGCCACGCAGGGCCGGGAAAGTGAAGTTCCAGGCCTCAGTGCGCGGGCTGAGTATCGTCCGCCACGCGAGTTGGCAAGGGAATAGAACGAAGGAATAGAACAAGGGGATAGACAATGGACATGGGACTAAAAGGAAAGGTAGTGATCATCACCGGCGCCAGTCAGGGCATCGGCAAGACTTGCGCCGAGGCATTGGCCAAAGAAGGATGCAGCGTGGTGATCTGCGCCCGCCGCAAGGAAGCCTTGGAGAAGGCGGTCGAGGAGATTAAGGCCGAGGGTACGGAAGTCCTTGGCGTGCAGGCAGATGTTGCCAAGGCGGAAGACATCGCGAACCTGGTTGCCAAGACCATCGAAAAATTTGGCTGCATTGATATCCTGGTAAATAATGCCGGTTTCTTTCCCATCAAGATGTTTGAGGAGATGTCACAGGAGGATTGGCAACGGGTCATCGACATTAACCTGACAGGCACGTTCCTGGTTACCAAGGCAGTTTACGGACACATGGCGGATGAAGGCCATGGAAAAATTATCAACATTACGTCGGCGGCGGGACGCCTCGGCGGAGCCGGCTTAGTTCATTATTCCGCGGCGAAAGCCGGAGTCATTGGGTTCACCCGGGCCCTGGCAAGGGAAGCGGCACAGGCGGGCATACAGGTCAACGCCATGGCTCCAGGAATTATTGAAACCGATACAGCCAAGTCCACGTTTCCGGGCTTTGCCTTGAAGGAGTACATCAAAAGCGTACCTCTCGGGCGGCTGGGTAAGGATGAAGACCTTGTCGGCATGCTGGTTTTTCTGTGCTCCGACCACAGCAGCTACATTACGGGACAGACGTTTGCAGTAGACGGCGGATACACAATGGTCTAAAGAGCGAGCTTCGGCTGGTTGGGCGCAGGTTGGGTGGAATACCAGATCGGCAAGGCAAAGAGGGGTTATGGATGTCGCAGTGGAATTGACTTGTGAGCTTCAAGCGAAGTTGGGCCAACTCAACCAGGAGCTAAGTTCTTCCGGACGCCTCCTGGTTGCGTACTCGGGAGGAGTAGACTCAGCGTTTCTCGCCTGGGCAGCGCACCAAGCGCTGCCCGGGAACATGCTGGCCGTGATCAGCGACTCGGCCAGCCTGGCGCGGACGCAACTGCGGGACGCGATTGCGTTCTGCCAGGAAAATGGCATTCCCTGCCAAACCATCGCTACCGGAGAAATGCAGCGGCCCGAGTATGTGCGGAACGACGCCATGCGCTGCTTCCATTGCAAGGATGAGTTGTTCGCCGCGCTCGACAGCTTCCGGAAAGCGTACCATTTCGATGCGATTGCCTATGGCGTGAACAAAGACGACCAGGGCGACTATCGTCCGGGGCAACAGGCAGCCAGGGCGCACGGCATCAAGGCTCCGCTGCTGGAAGTTGGCCTGTCAAAGCAGGACATCCGCGACCTGGCGCGCGCCGCGGGACTGCGAGTGTGGAACAAGCCCGCTTCCGCGTGTCTGGCTTCGCGCATTGAGTACGGTCGGGAAGTCTCGCCGGAAGTTCTCCGCCAGGTTGAGACGGCCGAGGATGCCTTGCGCAACCTGGGATTCCAGCAGTACCGGGTGCGCCATCATGGGGCGATCGCCCGCATTGAGATTGCAAGGCAGGAACTGGCGCGTGCCATGTCGCCGGAAGTATCGCAAGAACTGGTACGCACGTTCAAGTCGATAGGATTCACCTATGTGACCCTGGATATGGAAGGCTTCCGTTCCGGATCCATGAATGCCATGCTGCCGGTTTCTTCGTTGCTCGGCGCCGCCGGCAAACCGTAACTGGCCCGGTGGGATCGTCGAGACGCTGGGCGATCTTCTTCAGCCGGGCTCACGGGCGAGGGCGGCGCATGCCTGTGGCGCGCGGCCGCCATCGCAAGGCTATTCGTGGCCATCACTTCAGCTCTGCACGGGCCTGCCGTACGAAGTTCTTGAAGCGGGCGGCGAGTTCTCGTATCCACGCGCCCTCGCGGAAGCGGAGCGCCTGCGGTGGAATCATATCTTCGCCAACGCCGAGGGCAACGGCTCCCGCCAGGATGAACGCGGACGCGGTGCTCTGGGTTACGCCTCCGGCGGCGATGAGGGGCACGCCGGGAAACGGCGCCTTGAGCGCACGAATATAGCGTTCGCCGCCCACATCGGCACAGGGAAAGACTTTTACGAAATCGGCCCCGGCCCGATGGGCGAGCAAGATCTCAGTGGGCGTCAGTACGCCGGGGATCACGACGATCTGATGCTCGACGCAGTATCTGGTGACCACCAGGTCGAACCCAGGTCCGGTGAGAAACATGGCTCCGGCGTCGAGTTGGCGGCGTGCCTGCTCTACTCCGGCGACGACCTCGGCTCCGACAATGAGAGTGGGGAAGCGGCGGGCGAGGTCTCGGATTACCTGTTCCGAGTTTGGAATGGTCGCGGTGATTTCCACGATGGGGATGCCCCCGGCCGCGACATTCTCGGCGGCAAAGATCGCTGCTTCCGCCGAGTCCACGCGGATGGATGGAATCAAACCAATCTCGCGAATCTGCAATTGAATTTCTTCTCTGGTCAAGTGCCTGTCCTTCCCCGGCTCAGAATCGGTCTTCACCCTGAGCGGCAAGATCGGTTTTCTGGATGAGCTGGCCTTCTGGCCAGCATGGCAGTCTCTTCCTAGTGTTCATACACGCTCTTTGACTCTTCTGGCGTGGGCAGGTGGTCGGTGGGCCGCGCCCACCAGACGTAGAAGGTCGGGAGCAGGAATATGCTCATCAGCAGATCGGCCATCAGCCCGCCCACGATGACGATGGCGAAGGGCCGCTGCGAATCCGAGCCGATGGCGTGAGAGGTTGCGGCAGGCAACAATCCCAGCGTGGCAACCAGCATGGTCATCATGATGGGACGCAGTCTGCGCGTCGCTCCTTCAATGGCGGCAGTTCTTACCGGCATGCCCCGGGTGCGCAACTGGTTAATGTACTCGACCATGATGACGCCAGTCTGCACGCAAACACCAAACAGCGCCAGGAATCCGACTCCCGACGAGACACTGAAATGGGTTCCGGTGACGAGCAATGCCAGAAGGCCTCCGAAGGGAGCCACCAGTACGTTCATCAGGTTCAACAGGGCCCATTTGAAGGAACCGAATGCTCCGTAAATGATCATGAAGATAAGGAAAATGGTAATGGGAACGATCATCATGAGGCGCGCCGTGGACCTCTTCTGGCTTTCGTACTCGCCCTCCCAGTCGATGTGGTAGCCAACCGGCAGCTTGACCTTCTGGCCGACCTTGCTGATGGCCTCCTGGACAGCGCTTCCAAGGTCGCGGCCGCGAACACTGTACTTGATGGCAATGTAACGCTGGTTGCCTTCGCGATAGATTTCAGAAGCGCCATCGCGCTCTTCGATCTTGCAGAGTTGCGCCAGCGATACGCGTTCGCCATTCGGCGACAGCAGGCGGATGTTCTGGATCGCTTCCTTCTGGTCGCGGAACTGCTGTTGGTAGCGCAGCACCAGGTCATAGCGCGCTTCACCCTGCAGGACTTGAGTCAGGGCGTTGCCTCCGACGGCGGTCTGGATCGCATCCTGCACGTCGGCCACATTAATCTGGTAACGGGCAGCCTGCTGGCGATCCACGGTAATGTTCAGGTTCGGCTGGCCGAGCACGCTGAGAACTCCCAGATCCTCAATGCCTTTGACCTGTCGCATCACGCCGGAAATTTCACTGGCTTTGTCCTCGAGAGTTTGCAGGTCATCGCCATAGACCTTGGTAGCAAGTTGCCCCTTCACGCCACTGACGGCCTCTTCCATGTTATCGGCGATGGGCTGCGAGAAGCCCCAGACCACGCCGGGCATCTTGTCCAACTCGCGCTGCATGGCGGCGATCAACCTTTCTTTGTCTTCATGGAATACGGGACGCCACTCCTCTTTCGGCTTCAGTCCTACAAAGTACTCGGTGTTAAAGAATCCCGTGGTATCGGTGCCGTCATCGGGACGACCGGTTTGGCTCGTGCACTCGGTGGCCTCGGGGAATGAGCAGAGCACGATTCGCGCCTGGTTCATGACCCGTACACCCTCGGTCGGTCCGGTGCTGGGCGCCAGTGTGCCACGCACCCATAGCGCGCCTTCATCCAGATGAGGCAGGAATTCCGAGCCGATGGTGTCGGTCACCATAAGGAACCCGCTGATGCAGACGGCCGCGATCGCAATCACAATCATCACCCAGCGATGATCGACCGACCAGGCCAGGTCCCGGCGATAACGATTCGTCAACCAGACCAGCACCGGATTCTGCCAGTCCCGCGCCTCTTTGCGGAAAAGAAAACTCGCCAGGACGGGGGCGATCGTCATCGAAAAGATCACCGCGCCGAGCAGGGCAAAGGCGACGGTCCAGGCCATGGGACGGAACAAGCGTCCTTCCACCCGCTGCAGAGTGAAGATGGGAAGATAGGCGGTAATAATAATAGTGATGGCGTAAAAAACAGGACGCTGTACCTCGTGCGCGGCAGCACGAATCCTGTCTGCCACCGGCTTCCTCTCAGGGTCCTGGCCAATATGGCGGATGATGTTTTCCACCATCACCACGGTTCCGTCCACAACCATTCCAAAGTCCAAGGCTCCGAGCGACAGCAGGTTGGCTGGAATCTGCCGGATGTCCAGACAGATCGAGGCAAATAAGAGCGAGAAGGGAATGGTCAGAGCGACGATCAGCGCACCACGGATGTTGCCCAGTAACAGCAGCAGCACGAGCGTCACCAGGATGAATCCTTCGGTGAGGTTGTGCAGAACGGTATGGGTTGTAAAGTGAATCAGGGTACTGCGGTCGATGAAGGGAACAATCTTCACCCCAGGGGGCAGAACGTAGTTGTTCAGTTGCTTGACCTTTGCTTCAAGTCCTTCCAGTGCCGCTTCGGCATTGGCGCCCTTCCGCATCGGCACCACTCCCGAGACGACGTCATTGTTATCGACGATCTTGCCGTCCTCGCGTCGAATGGCCCGTGCGAACTGGCCCAGCCGGATCTTGGGGCCCTGGGATACGACGGCGATGTCTTTGACGCGAATTGGCGTTCCAGTCTTGGTAAGAATGACCGTGTTCTCGATATCACTTACGTTTCTGACCAGGCCTACTTCACGAACATTGATTTGCTGCAGACCGGCTTCCACAAAGCTGCCACCGGCATTGGTGTTGTTGTTTGTAAGCTGCTGCTCCACCTGTGCCAGGCTGAGGCCGTAAGCGATGAGCTTGTTGGGATCAACCTTTACCTGGTACTCACGCGTGGGGCCGCCGAAAGTGTTGACGTCCACTATGTCAGGAACGGCCTTCAGGTTCTTCTCGACAACCCAATCCTCCAGTGATTTGAGTTCCATCACGTCGTACTGCGGATTGCTGCTATGCAGGGTGAAGAAATAGATCTGGCCCGCAGGGCTCCAGTCAGTGCCCATCTGCGGCGTGACCCCGGCCGGCAGAGTGGCTTGGGTCAGCCGTTCAAGAACGCGCTCGCGGTTCCAGTCGTTGCTGGAGTCGTCGTCAAAAATCAACTTGATGTCGGAGAGGCCGAAGATGGAGAACGAACGCAGGTGTACCACGTGGGGAATGCCGTTCAAAGCGGTTTCCACCGGGACCGTGACCTGCTGCTCCACCTGTTCGGCAGAGATTCCGGGCCATTGCGTGATGACCTCGACATAGTTGTCGGCCACATCGGGATAGGCATCGACCGGAAGACGGTGAAACGCAACCATGCCACCGGCAATCAGCAGCAGGGTAAACGCGAGAATCAGCAGCTTCTGGTCAAGCGCAAAATCAACGATTCGCCGAATCATCTATTGCTCCACCGTGTTCTGCATCACCAGGGCGTTCTGGACCACTTTCGCTCCGGGTTTGATGCCGGAGACCACTGCCTGCATCCCTCCTGGAAGCATGGCCCCGGCGCCGACCTCTTGCCTGGCGAACGATCCATTGCCCAGGGGCGCGAAGACCCAGTTACGGTCGTGCAAGTGGAGGATCGCGGTTGCGGGCACCGCGGCAAACGTTTCCATTGCCTGTCCGTGGAAGGCGGCCGAGACAAACATGCCGAGGCGCATCAATCCCGGATTCTCGACCTCCAGGCGAACTTTCGCCGTGCGCAGGGCCGGATCGAGAATCGCCCCGATATTGCTGACGCGGGCGCTGAAAACTTTGTCGGGATAAGCGCTCAAATGAATGTCGGCATGGTCGCCAAGGTGAACCTGGGGAAGAGAGTTTTCGTACACATCACAGAGAATCCAAACATGAGAGATGTCCGAGATGGTAAACGGATTCGGACCTGACAGGCCTTGCACACCGGCAGAGTTGGTTACCTGCTGGTCGGTGATCATGCCTGATACCGGGGCATAAATGCTGACCAGGCCGGTGGGATGATCCTTGTCCACGCCCAGCAAATTCAGGTGTTCCCGGGTTGTTTCCAAGGTAACTTTTGCGTCCTGCTCCGCGTCCTCAAAATTCTCCAGAGCGCTCTTGGCGATGGCTCCCTGATCGAACAGAAGCTGAGCCCGCTCCAGTTGCACTCGCGCCAGCCGTTCGTCGTTGACGGCTTTTCTGTAATCGGAAAACGCTCCCGATACATCGCTGCTCTGAACCCGCAGCAGCAATTGACCCTTCTTCACAAAATCGCCGAGCCGCGCGTGAATCTCCACCACCCTGCCCGTGGCAAGGGAGATCACGGGCACGGTACGCGAGACGTCCGGGCTGACCACGCCGGTGACGTTCAACTCTGGCGCTGCTTTGTACTCGCCGGCGACGGCCAGCGGAAATTGCTCGGGGTGGTCCACCTTGAAGTTGTTGGCATCCGAGTCCGCTACTACGACCGGTTGTGGCGGAACCTCGGCTTTGAGGTCCGCGCTGCCACCCCGGCAACCAACCAGCGTCACGCTCAAAAGCAGGCAGAGAGTTACCATCAGAATATTGCCGGAAAACGTGATTCTCATTGCATCACCTCGCGGCCCACGGCCAGGTTCAGTTGGGCTGCCGCCGTCAAATAGGAACCCACCAGGTTTACGTAGGCCAGTTGCACGGCGCGGTAGTCGCTCTCGGCGTTTAAGAAATCAAGCAGGGAAGCTCCGCCGTTGCGATAGGAAAAAAAGATTGTGTCCCTTACCCGCGTGGACTGTTGCAGATACTTGGCTTTGTATGGCTGTAGCAGCGCCACGGTGCTGGCCAGGGTAGCAAAGCCGGAGTCCACGTCGCTGAAGACCTGCGCTTCAACGGCGTCGCGCAGGCGCTCATTGCGCGTAATGTCAACTTGGGTGCGCAGCTTCTCGCCCTGGTTGCGGTCAAAGATGCGCAGCGGAAGGCTTACGTTGAAGCCGACATATTGATCGATGGGCGGGTTGCGTCCCGCATCGACAGCGAAAGTCGGGTCCGTGGAACCGTTGGAGATGGCCAGCTTGTGGTCGGTGCGGGCCTTGTCTACTGCTTGCAAGGCAGCTTGCAGGTCGGGACGGCTTTCCATGGCAATCCTGCGGAACTCATCGCGGGGCAAAAGCTGTTCGTTGAAATCATAAGTCCCGCTAACGTCGTACTGTTCCACCAAAGTACGGTCGTTGAGAAGCGTGAGCAAAGCTATTTTCGCAGTGCGCAGGTTGACCTCGGCAGTCTGCAGATCGGATTCATACTGCACCCTCTGCAATTCCAGCCGGTCTAAGTCAATCTGCGCGATGTCGCCGGAGTTGAAGCGTACACGGCTGATGCCGAGCACATGGTCGTAATAGGCCAGGTTGTCTTTCGCCAGTTGCAGCACCGCTTTGGACTGAAGAATAGACACGAAGGCGCTGCGTAGACCGAACAGCAGCGTTCGTTCCAGATCGGCCTGGGTTGAAACCGCAATTGCCGTGCCCTTCTGAGCACTTTCAAATCGCAGTTCGCGCTTGTGCTCGCGCTCGTGCAGATAGCTGAACTCAGCCACGGTCAGCAGATTGCCGCAACAACTATGCGGCGGCCCTCCGCCGAAGGGATTGAACTGATCGGCGGTCAAGGAAGCGCTGGGATTGGGCCGGAGATGGGCGGTAATCTCCTGTGCCTTTGATTCGTCAATGTTCAGCTGGCCAGCCATCAGGGTCGGATTGTTCTGTTCGAAGCGCTGGCGCACCTGGTTCCATGTCATGGGCAACTGTGTCTGAGCCATAACGCTAACACTGCTCAAGAAGATAAGTGTGCGGCACAGCCAACGCAGCTCTTGCATCCTTCACTCCATTGCATGTCATGTATTGAATTGCCCGTGCGTGTTGATCGCGCGCACGGATGTGAGCGGTCCTGCGCAACATGTATGATCACCGACTCGAAACGAAATGAAAAGACTATCTTTTGATTACTGCACAGTATTAAAGATGTTGTAATAATACCTGCAAGAATAGTGACATTCATGCTTATTGGAAATGATCGGCCTGCATCCGTACCTGTACACGCAAGAGTTAATCGCTGTGAAAATAGCATGGCCAGGCAGGGTCCGGCTACCCATGCCGGCCCTGCCACCCCCACCTGGGCCTTCATTCCGCAAGGCGTAAAATGCGACGCGACTCAGTGGCGCTTTTGTCGCCTTCTAGCCTCCGATGTGTGAGTTGCTTACCTTGCCATTCGCATCGGACACGGTACGCACCTGAATTCGGGCTCCTGTGACCGTTCCAGTGACAGTTGCCTTTCCGCCGGCGTAATTGTCGAGATTGTGTCTATCACCTTCGAGAATATATGGTTGGTCCCCGACCATCAGGACGAACTCTGATCCGCGTTCCACGCAAGCCAGGGTGCAGGTTTGCAAAGTCTGATTTCTCTGGCATGTGTATTGATGCACGATTCGCGCGGCGCAGGTCACTGTTCCAGTCAAGCTTCGTTCCATATTTAAAGCAGGAGTAGTTTGCAGCTCTACTTGCTGCGCGATCGCAAACATCGCACCGAACACTACGAACGCCGTGACAAGTGTCAGCCGTTTTACGGAAGTGTTCTGCATTTCAATATCCTTTCAGCCGCTCGTCCTGGGTGGGCAAAGCTCTTTGATGTCAGAACAGAACCAGTGGCTTGTACGCCACCTGACTAAAGCGGCTCGATACCGCCAATACTTTGCTGCAATACTATCGATGGTTTTCGATAGCACATTCTCTTGTACGCCATGCAAGCTAAACGAGAGCTTAAACGTTCGTAAAAGCTTTCTAAAAAACTGGAAGATTCTCTCCGAAGCGCGGCGTGTCGCTTTCGGAGCGCCGCGTTTAGAAATATTTTAGGAACGATTTATCCGGCCTTTAGCTTGGCTCGAATCTAATCGAATTGGGCTCATTCGGCAGGGGCACAGAAGACAGATACGTAACCGTTGATCCGGCGATGTTTAGTTCTGATCCAGCATTCAAGCTCAAGGAGGTACGATGAGGACAGTGTTGCGTGACACCATTTGGGAGGGACTCGACCCGGCGCTGGAAACATATTTGAATGTGTCCTCTTCGTTCTTCCGGGGAATCGATCGCATCTGGGAGGCCGAATCCGCTTTGGCGAGGCTCCTGGGCGCCTTAACGGAATCTCGGACAAGCAGCCTGCCTTGCGAGGATGCCGCCGCAGCCGGTGTTTTTCGTTATCTTGCCCGCATTACAGGCAAGTCGCAGGGATCGCTGGAGTACGTCACGAACATTGCGCACTTGATGTACGCGACCATGTTGCTCGACACGTTCCTGTCAGAAACAACCCAGTTTTTGTTTCTCCTGAGTCCGCGCGCAATGGGCGACAACCAGCCGGTGCCATTGCGGGGCCTCATCGATTCGCCATGGCGGAACGATGCCATCACCTGTGCAGCGCTGGCGCGCGCAAGTGAAATTGGAAAGCTCCCCTTTCCTGAACGGATTCAATTTCTGCAGGAAACTTTTGGTTTGCAGATCACCATTGCAGCCGACGCCCTGGCGGGCGTGGAACACTTTTCGTGTGTCAGCAGCAACATGACGCACGACCAACAGGGTAGCTTTCAGTTGCAGCTTGACGGCAGGGGAGACATTGTGGCGAAAGAGCAGACATGTCCGCGTCATGCAAGAAAAATTAGCCGGGAAGATGTGCGTTGGGCGATTGATAGCTTTGAACGAGCCGCCCGGCCGGTGGTTGAAGCCGTATTTTCACAGCTTCTCAAGCAGGGAGACCATCCGGCGGTACAACTCTTGCTGAAGGGTTCAACCGTAAAGCTTGAGCTTAGTCAGTTCTAACGGGCGCCCGAACGGTGCAGCGATCCGGTTTTTCCCGGTATCGAAATTTCGATTTCGGCTGGATGCTCCGGGCAGGACAACGGAATCAAAATAAGTCCGCTTACTTTTGCTACCGGCTTTAGTTTCACGGCTTGGTGGTTGGGGTTCGGCGGCCTTACCCGCGGACGGCAGCAAACCTGCTGTACGAGTACCATCCGTCATCCCACCAGTGCAGGTCGAGATAACGTCCTTCGGAAGCTTCATACAAGCACGGGACGCTTCGATAGCCTCTGTGGTCGCGGCATTCAGAACCAAGAGCAACGACCGAGAATCTGCGCTGTACCTCAGGGTACTCCGCCCCAAATGCGAGAAACTCGCGTAATTCGACAGGCCGCAGACCTTCCTTGCCGAGTTCACCGAGAACTTTTTCGGATGTCATCCGGATGTCGAAGCGGACAAGGATAATTTCCAGCCGTGCCTGTCCGCGCCGGGCCGGTGGAAAATTCCGGGTTGTGATCGACGAGTTTACTGCCTGGTAGTTTCCCGCATTCACCGCGTCTTCCACCGGGAGATCGTAGTTGACCAGGAGAGGGAAAGTTTCTCTTGGCTTGCTCGCCGCCTGGGCCAATACCTGGGCAAACCTGTCCAGAAGCCCATCGCCTTGCGCGTCAACCGCTCGAATGACGTCCTCCTCGGACTGTCCGAGGTTTTTCAGCTTGCCAAGCAAACTGTCTACGATTGTGGATAGATCCTTCGCCATCACGGGGTCCTTTGGCGCGCTTGTATGTGGCAACGCCTCAACAAGCGAATGTTTACAAAACTTGTTTACACCTGCAGCTCAGTTCCTTCTCCTGGTAGAAAGTAACTTGCAAGTACGGCGTTCATCCGAGCCGCGCAACAAACACCAGAAGTCCGAATATCACAATGGGAACCAGGGCCAACGCTACCCAGGACACGATTCTCTTTTGCCACGGTGTGGAGCGCAACTTCCAGTCTCGCAACTCCATGCGGTCGGCCACGCCAACCCGCTCCTGGTGCCGCAGGTCCCAGGCAAAGTCTCTGGCGCTGGCATAGCGATGGCTGGGATTGCGCTCCAGGGCGCGATAGACAATCTCCTGGAGTTGAGGAGAAATTGTTGGGTCGAGCTCGCACGGAGGCACCGGGTTGTTCAACAACCGGTCATTCATGGCCGCAAACGGATTCGGGCCCGTGAACGGTACTTTGCCGGTCAGCATTTCGTAAAGCATGACCCCGAGGGCGTACAGGTCGCTGCGTGCATCGCCGCGCTTACCCTGTACCTGTTCGGGCGAAATGTAGTCCGGAGTTCCCATCGTATTCGAAGCCTTGGCGAAGGTGATTCGCCGGGCTCTGACCGAAGTGGCAAGACCAAAGTCGATGAGTTTGATGTGGTCTTCCGCGTCGATCATCACATTCTCCGGCTTCAGATCACGGTGCACGACGCCCTTGCGGTGGAGGTAGTCAAGTGCTTCACAAATGGCCAGGGTGATCGTAATGGCGCGTTCCCTGGAAAGCCTGGGCTGCAACTGGTTGAGGAGTTGGCGCAACGGTATTCCGGCTACCCACTCCATCGCTATATAAAGCCGGCTCCGGTTGCCTTCCGGAAGGACCTTTGTTACCCAGGGATGGTCGAGGGTTGCGCCGATATCCTCTTCGCGGTGGAAGCGCTCCAGAAGAACCGGGTCGCCTTCCATGTTGGGATGCGGAATCTTGATCGCAACCGGCCGCCCGGTACGCAGGTCCGTGGCACGGAAGATTGAAGCCATTCCGCTGCGAGCGGCTACGCCCTCGATGAGGTAATGGTCAAGCTGCGCCCCGGTCTGGATCGAATTTGTCATCGCCTTACTCCCCGGCCAAGACGCCGGCCTGCATCTGCACTGCGCTCAAGTGCCTTGCTACGGTCATCAGCCAACCTTGATAGCATTTCGAGCGGACCCATCTCGACAGACATCAGTGCTTATCCTTTGTCCGGGAACTCTTGCCGTGGGACACTGGCGCACACCGGGAAACCGGGCGCATACACAACCTTCCGTGAGGCACTGGAGTGAATCAGGGCGAACCCAGGGACCGAGGTGCGGAGTTGAGTCCTGCCAGGCGCCCGAACAGCAGCGATGCGCTCGACGCGCCCTGATGCGGGCTTTGCAGCCGGGAAGAGCGCAACCAGAAATCGAAGCAGGAACAGGATGGCCGCCATGGAGACCGATACAAATGCCGCGAGGACGAACATGAGAACCTCCGGCGCGGCTGAGCCATGCACTGTGTCCCAGTCCGCTTTAGGTTCATTGGATAACTTTGCGCCTAAAACACGCATAAACATTGCCTTAAATGTTCCTAAACGCAGATGCGAAAAGCGAGGAGAAGGCAAGGCATTGGTTCCGCTGCCTGATGCGCCACGGTTCGTAGCTTGCCGGGCAAGGGGAAGGTGTCACAACGGCTACAAACCAGCGGCACAAACAACAGTGATTCTCATCACGCCGTCAAAAACCCAATAGGAGGAAAATCCCAATGCGTCTGACGCACTACTCGAAGTCCGGGGAATTTCAGACGTATTTGTCTGGAACTGTGAACGGGGCTTCTGAACCAGCGTTTCTCACCAGGGGCAATCCCCAAAGGATTCGGCGTCCCATGAGAGGATTACTTCAAGAGGATGTGATTGACCGGAGCCCAGCCGCGGCCATCGTCGTCGCGCCGCAGGTTTCCGGCATCGCCCAGGCACTGGCACACGCCCGTCACCGCCATTTTGACCGGGCAATTGTGGCGGATAACGCAAGTGACTGCACACGGTACTGCTGCGCCAGACGGCGCGGCTGGCGGGAATGGATCTGCATCTTTCATCCTGCCTTCGGTGGTGCGCGTTATGAAATCATCGGAAAAGCCATTTGAAGCTTGCACCCTTGCCGGCGTCTTTCTGAATGCCGTAGAAAGCAACTCGGACCGGCTCATGCTGTATGAGGAAGCTGGTGAGTGGAAGAGCATCTCCAGCCGCGAACTGTACCGCCGCGTGTCCGGGGTTGCACGCGGCCTGCTTGCCTGCGGCGTCAAGCGGGGCGATCGCGTTGCAATCCTCGGCGAAAACCGGCCCGAGTGGCCGATTGCCGATTTCGCCGCCCTGCTGATTGGCGCGGTCACCGTGCCGATCTATGCAACGCTCACTTCGGGACAATGTGAGTACATATTGCAGCATTCAGAGGCGAAGGTCATCTTTGTCTCGACTGCCGTGCAGGTCGAGAAACTCCTCCGCATTCCCGCGCCGGCTCATCTTGAGCGCATCATT
Organism: uncultured Acidobacteriaceae bacterium; assembly: GCA_964591805.1. Lineage (GTDB taxonomy): Bacteria > Acidobacteriota > Terriglobia > Terriglobales > Acidobacteriaceae > TOLSYN. The sequence goes on from CAZQDD010000030.1 coordinate 30,163, forward strand.
GCCATGGATCGTGTTCCCCGATCCGATCCAGAGGTGGGTTGGATCGGTGACTTCTACAAGGATGGTTCCGTTGAACGCGATCGGGAATTCGACTCGATGGCCGAACAGATCACCCCGCGGATGCTTGCAACACTCATCTACACCTCGGGTACAACCGGAATCCCCAAGGGCGTGATGATCACCCACGGCAACCTCGCGTCCAATATCGCCGTTTCATTTGAGTCATTCAAAATCGGGCCCGGCATGATCGCAATTTCCTTTTTGCCGTTGGCTCACATTGTGGCGCGGCACGTTGATATCGGGTTGCTGAATCGAGGCTGTACGCTGGCGTATTGTCCGGTGATCGAGGACCTGCCGCGCGTCATGCGACAGATTCGGCCAACCCTGTTCGTCGCCGTTCCGAGGGTCTACGAAAAGATATACAACCGTGCCAGCAGCCAGGCTTCGCAAGGTATCAAGGGCAGCCTTTTCAACTGGGCGATCAAGGTCGGCGGCGAGCACATCCACGAAATCCTGGCGGGCAGGCGTCCCAAGGCCCTGAGTTGGCAGGTAGCCGAGAAACTCGTTTTTTCGAAAATTCGCGCCGCAATGGGCGGCCGGGTTCAGATTTTTGTTGCCGGCGGCGCGCCCCTGGGCCGCGAACTCGGCGAGTGGTACGCCAAGGTCGGCATCGAGATATTTGAAGGCTATGGCCTCACAGAAACCTCGCCCCTGGTCGCGATCAACTGTCACGGCTACAACAAAATCGGGACGGTTGGGCGTCCACTGTCCAACGTTGAAGTGCGCATTGCCGAGGACGGCGAGATTCTCGTCCGCGGGCCGAGCGTGATTCAGGGCTACTGGCGCATGCCGGAGGAGACCGAGAACTCCTTTGATGGAGACTGGTTCAAGACCGGCGACATCGGGCACATTGACGCCGATGGATTTCTCTCGGTGACGGACCGTAAGAAGAACCTGATCAAAACGTCCGGTGGCAAATTCATTGCGCCTCAGCCGATTGAGAACTCATTGAAGAGAAACCCGCTGATAGCCGAAGCCGCCGTGATCGGTGATCGCCGCAGATTTCCGGCCGTGCTCATCTCGCCGACCTTTGAGCGACTGGAAGACTGGGCGCGCCAAAACCATGTGGGGTTCCGTAATCACGTTGACCTTGTTACTCATCCCCGCGTCCAGGCGCTGTACGAGGAGATTGTTGGCGAGGTAAACCAGAATCTTGCACGTTACGAGAAGTTGAAGAAAGTACTGCTGCTCCCAGACGATCTCAGTATCGCTGCCGGCACGTTGACCCCAACTCTCAAACTGCGCCGGCATCAACTCGAAGCGCAGTACCGCGATTCCATCGAACGCCTGTACGCGGACGCTTCCCCGGTGGATCGGACAGCGGCCGTCCATTAAATCCCGGCCGGTAAACAGACCCCGCAACCGGTTCAGAAGGGAACGGCATGGGGCAGCAGGCGTGGAGCACTGCGTAGACCTTTCAGGCAAGGCCGATCCCTGCAACTAATCGTGCAAAACTACGCTGACCAGTGAACTATGCACGTGTACGCTGCCGCCATCGTATTCAATGAACCCCAGCTCCCGGAACCGGTTCATGAAGAAACTGACCCGCGAACGGGTTGTACCAATCATCTCGGCCAGTGTTTCCTGACGAATTTTTCCAATGAGTGGGATCGGTCTGGATTCCTGACCAAAGTTGGCCATCAGTAGGAGGAGCCGGGCCAGGCGTTTTTCGCTGGAGTTGAAAAGTTGATCCACCAGGTCAGCTTCCATGCGAATATTCCGGGAAAGAAGATAAGCGAGAAAGCGTTCGGCAAACTCCGGTTCCTTATGCAGCAGTGCGACCATGGCGCGCTTTTCGATCCGGAGAATCGTACTCTCCTCCAAGGCGCTGGCGGTGGAGATGCGAATTGGCTGACCGGCAAGACTGCCCTCGCCAAAAAAACTGGCCTCCGGCAGCATGGCAACCACAGCCTCTTTTCCATTCTTGGATACAACCGTGAGCTTTACCTTGCCGCGCTGGACGTAGTAGACGGCGTCCGCCTCGTCCCCTTGCGAAAAGATGAACTCACCGCTCTGGTACGCCTGACTCGTCTTTCCAGCGGAGAGTTTTGTCAGCAGGAGGCGGGGATCGAAAGTGCCGATGCTTTCCGCCGGTACCATTGCCGGGCCAAACCCCACCGCGGGAGATGACGCCGGGGGCGAAGACGTGCTCGGCCCGTCCCGAGTCTTCGGTCTTCTCGTTGGGGCGACGTTGGGATTGGTGGCCATCGAAGCCTCCTCCTTGGACAGGTCACTCGGAGTGGCTTTCCAAGTGCGCCTAGTATAACCCGAAAGGGGAAGCGTAAACGTGAATGCTTGACGCTGCTCTCCCGATTTGAACCTTGAATGAGTTGAAGATACTGCTTCAAAAGCGGGTGGAGGTGGACTAAACTCGCGTGATCATCCTCAGATTGCAGTTTCATGGAGATTGCGATGTTCCTGGTTGGCCGCTTGCTTGCCATTTCTACCTTCGACGTGCGCAACACGATACGGGTTGGTAGTCGCGCAACACGCTCGGCGTTGAGGTTGCTTGCGCCGCTTGCAATGGGTGTGTTCGCGCTGATCGGAGCGTCAGCCGGGAGCTCCCAAACACTGCAGCCGTTGCCGTTCACCTTTGAGCAGAATCGAGGACAGGCGATGCCGGAATATGAGTTTTTGTTCCGGCACAGCGGTGTGAACGCGGGATTCCGGTCCAATCGGGTTGACTTGTTCCTGCCTGGCGCCGCAGGCAGCCAGGCGAGTTTGCGTCTGCAACTGATCGGCGGACAATCCTCTCCGGTGGGAGCCGAACTGCAGGAGGGACGCAGCAACTACCTGCGAGGAAACGATCCCTCCCGTTGGCTACGGGACGTACCAAACTACAAGAGAATTCGGTATCCCAACCTCTATCCCGGCATATCCCTTGTCTTTTATGGAAGCGGCGACCGGCTGGAGCATGACTTCCTGGTGGATGCCGGCGCCGATCCATCCACCATCGCGTTTCGCATTGACGGTGCGGAGAAGATTGAGCGCACCGCTGGGGGCGACCTCCAGATCCATCTCGCCGGCAGCACCACGACCCTGCGGAAGCCGGTGGCTTACCAGGCGGGCCATGGCTCGCGCACCAACGTGGACGCTGATTTCCTGTTGAGTGCAGATGGCGTGGTGCGCTTCCGGATCGGCCCATATGAAGCCACGTCTCCCCTGGTGATTGACCCGGTCTTTGTGTTCTCGACTTTTCTGGATGGCAGCGGAGCAGATGCGATCGCGGCGGTGACGACGGACGCAGCGGGGTAAGTCTACTTGACCGGCAGCACGACTTCCACGAACTTCCCCACTCTCAACCCGGAGCAACCATATCTGGATCAAAGCGGAGGAGCGAATACAACCCCGCTTGATTCCTTTGTTACAAAGCTTGATCCGACGGGGGACAAACTGATCTATTCGACCTATCTGGGCGGATCGGGCGCGGACAATGGCGCGGCCATCCGCGTGGATGGCAAGGGCAATGCGATTGTCGCCGGCTACACGGACTCGCAGGATTTCCCTCATGCAGGAGCAATCCCGATAACCGGCTGCCAGTTCAACGGAAACTGCTACTTTCTGACCTCGCTTTCGCCGGACGGATCTCAGTTGAATTACTCAGGCATCGTCGCCGGCATCCAGGCCTATTATGGAAGCGCCGGCGTACTTGCCCTGGACTCCACCGGCAACGCCTATGTCTCGGGTGACATCTGGGCTGAAAATTTCACGGTCACACCGGGAACGCTCTCCTCCTATCTCCCTGGCTATCCTTACAGCACCCTGTTCGTGATGAAGGTAGACCCGACCGGAAAACTGCTTTATGCAACGGGGATTCTTGGGGCTCCCGCATGGGGCGCTTTTGTTCCGTTCAGCATTGCAGTGGATGGAAGCGGACAGGTGACGCTTGCCGGAACCGCCAGCCTGGGCCTGCCGACGACCTCCAACGTCGTTCAGCCTTCATTCCCATACTCAACAACGGACGAAGCTCTTACGGCGGGCTTTGTGCTGCAGTTGAACGCCACGGCCTCCGCGATCAATTTCGCCAGCTATCTTCCCGGCACCGGCTCCGCCGACGGAATGGCCGTCGACTCCAGCGGCGATCTCTATTTTGTGGGGGCCACCGCTGAGACCAGCCCGGCCGTCACGGCAAAAGCCTATGAGTGGATTGCTGACAGCAGCTACGTGATGGAACTGAGCGGCGGGGCCACGGCGGTGAAGGCTGCCGTCTACTTCACGTGCTGCATGGCGGGAATTGCGCTCGACACAAACCGCAACGTTTTCGTCGGAGGAATGACCATGTCCTCCACGTTTCCGATGAAGCATCCGTTCACGCCGATCTATGAATTCGCCATGGCCGATGGGGACATGGCCGTGGCGGAGTTCGACTCCGGCTTGAGCACACTCTTGTTTGGCAGCTATCTCAGCTCGACCATCGCGCCCTATCCCGGCAGCACCTTCACGAGCATGACGGTAGACGCGCAGAACAACCTGATTCTTACCGGCAAGACCATGGCCGACGATTTTCCGACCACCGCGGGAAGCTTCCAACCGCAACTTCCTACGGCGGAGTACCCCCTCTCGGATGTGGCTCAGGCAACGTTCGTCTCCAAGATCAATCTCGCTAAGCCGTCGCCGATGGGATGCCTTGATAACTATTCGTGGAATTTTGGCAACGCGACTCCTGGGGTGCCTCTGACCAAGACGGTCAACCTGATCAACTGCGGCAACGCTCCGCTGCATCTCTCGTCCATCACCTCGACTGAACCCTCATTCACCACCAGCCAGAGCTGCGGCGCGATTGCGGCCGGCGTCTCCTGTCCCGTCACGGTGACTTTCGATCCACTGCAGTCGGGGAGTCTTGAGAGCGTCCTGGAGTTCAATGATGATGGAGCGGTGCGCGTACAGAAAGCGATCTTTACCGGCATGGGATTGGCCCCCAGTATCCAACCAGTGGCAAACCCCGTGATGGTTGGGCACGCGTTGGTGGGAGCTCAGAGCCCATTCTCTCTGCAGCTTTTTAACGACGGGAATTTTCCCCTCGCCATCACGATCACCGCTGTCACGGGCAGCAGCTTCAAGGTCCCCAGCTACTCCTGCACCTACTTCGGCGGTAGCGCATGCCCGATCAACATTGTCTTTGCCCCACGAGTGGTGGGCACAAATACAGGCTCTCTATTGCTTTCAACAAACGATCCGGTGAATCCGCGGTTCGTTGTCAACCTGAGCGGCGTTGGAGACAGCGTTTATCTGACTCCGGTGATCGCTTACCTCAGTCCGGGAACGGCACCGATCGGTACGCCGGTCAGCGTGAGCGTGTTCGGTACCAACTTCTATCCCGCATCGGTTGTGAATGTGAATGGAACGGCGCAGCCAACAACCTATGTGAGCAACAGTGAATTGCAATTCCAGCTCACCTCGTCTGAGCTGGGCGCAGTGGGCCAGGTGCCAATCAAAGTTGTCAATCCTTCGCCGGGCGGATCGAGTAACACCGCCTTCTTCGCGCCATATCGGGCCCTGACCATCAATCCCTCTGCTCTTGCCTATGTTCCGTCGACCGGAACGTTGTACGCTGCGATACCGGCATCCGCCGCGAGTAATCCCAACACGGTCATTCCCGTCACACCGGCTACAGGAGCGCTTGGCAAGCCGATCACCGTAGGCAATAACCCGGTCCTGCTGGCCGCATCCGGAGACGGAAAGTACCTTTATGTTGCACTCAGCACGGACCAGACCATTCAGCGCATCAACCTGGCCACGAGGGTAGTGGAACGGAGCTTCCCCTACCCAGGCAACACCAGTTGCAGGGGCTGCGCACTGGATGCCACCGGTCTTCAGGTGGTTCCCAATGCACCCCAGGAGGTGGTCCTGGCACTGGGAACATCGCTCGCTCTCTACAACGATGGAGGATTGGTGAACTCGATCGTGGCACCGTTGAACTCGATCCTCGAGTTCAACGAGATTGCCTTTGTTGGAAATTCCAACATCTTCGGTCTCCCACTCACCCTTGAACAGTGTGCGCCCTTTGACGTCACCCTTGGGGCCTCTGGTCTGGCGTACACGCCGCCGGCTCCGACAGGTTGGCCGTGCAGCCAGTTTTCGGGTGGAAGTGCGTTGGTCTCGAGTGGAACGTTGCTTTATGACGATGCGGGTCAGGTGTGGGACACGACCACCATGACGATCTCGGGAACATTCCCGGTCGCGACCCAGGCCTATGAAATGCGCAATATCGCGTTGGACCCAACTACGCCGAATTTCTATTTGGTTGGCATCAACCAGAGTGATCCGAACTTCTATCTAGCCTTGTTCTCGTACTCCACCCATTCGCTGGAGGAGATTGGAGAGCTGACTTTTCCGGGCGTGATGGATCCGTCTATCAGCGATCTGATTCGATGGGGAAGCGATGGATTCGCATTTATCGCGCCCGGACCGGGACTGACAGATCAGGAGCTTTACCTTTTCCGCAGCAATCTGGCCAATGCGCAGACTACAAACCCCGTGCCGGTTCTCAGCTCTCTGTCGTACACATTCTCGAATCCGACCATCTACGTGCAGACCCTGGATGTGTACGGAAGCAACTTCGTACCGAGTTCCGTAGTGCAGTGGAATGGTACGGCCGTCCCCACAGCATTTATATCCAGCACCCACCTGATCGCAACCTTGAAGTACCCGCTTTTGGCCAACGCGACTACGGCGCAGGTGACCGTATTCACTCCGGCACCGGGCGGAGGGACCTCCAGCGCACTGCAATTTCTTGTCGGCCAGTTCGAGCCCACGGCCACTTTGTCTGCCACTGCGCTGAACTTTGGGAATGTGCTGCTCGGTGAGACCGGCGGAGTGGAGTACATCACCGTGTCGAACAACGGATGGGCTCTCCTGTTTTTCTCCTCCATCACGACCACGGGAGACTTCTCTTCCTCAAGCACTTGCACCTCTAGTCTCACATACCTCGACACCTCGGGAACCTGCGAGATCGCGGTCACCTTTTCCCCGACCACAGCAGGACAGCGGACCGGAACAATCACCATCACGGACAATGCCCCGGATAGTCCGCAGGCGATCAGCCTCACGGGAAGCGGAACCATAGGGCTGCCCCTGATACTTTTGCTCTCCGGCAGCAATGCCACGGAGGGTTCTGGCAGCTTCACGCTCACGTTGAATGGCGCCGGCTTTGTCTCGGGCTCACAGGTGTTGTGGAACGGCGCGGTGCGGGCAACAACCTATGTGAGCAGCACGGAGCTAACGGCGACGATTCTGGCGTCCGACATTGCGCACGAGGGAACCTTCCTGGTCACCGTGGCCAACCCGGCGCCAAACGCGGCTACCGCGGCAGCGCAGCCCTTTGTGGTGCGATCGAGTATTCCGGTAGCGAAGATCACGGGCGCATCCATCATCAATGCGGCTGATGGTAGCAGGAAGCTATTGCGCTCGTCGATCTGAGCAGCGCGAGCGTAGTGAACAGCTTTTGCGACCACAGCAATGTTCAAGAACCACGGCGCACCGACGGCGGCGATCACTGATCTGTGGTTATGGCGGCTGTTCATGGCGGACCTCCTTGGCCTTCGAACACGTATTGCACATGCAACTGCCTTGCCAGAACAACAATTCCGCTAACTTGCTAAAAACAAGGCGAGAAGCGACAAAAGACTGAGTAAAGGTCGAAACTGTAAATAGCTCTTCGACACTTGTCGAAACGAGCGACACAACAGAGCTGGCGATTGGAGTTAGAACTGTGATCGCCGGTCGAGATGAATCATCATCTCTCTTGAGATAAACTGTCCCGATGACCCGGGTGTTCGGCTTTCCCAGAAGAACGATATGAACGGAGATGTTCATAGGCCGGAAAACAGCTCGCGGCGTTACGCAGCCGTGCTTCGCATCAGCGAGGCAATTTCTGCGTGTGGCGACCCACAGGAGTTGGCGGCGATTCTGGCCGATCAACTGATCAATTTCCTTTCCTTCGACCATCTCGATGTGGTCATCTTCAAGGAGAATTCCACCGAAATCGAATGGCACGCGTGGGGCAAAGGTCCATTACCTTTTCCGGATTTGCCAATCGAAGAACTGCCGGAATGGAACGTTTACAACAGCCAGGAACCGCTCCACATCCGGGATTGGAGTGCAGATGAACGGTTTTCGGCGCTGAAGAAGCTGGGCGCAGCGTTGGGCGTGGATGCGGGAAGTATCGGCTCAGTGATACGCGTTCCCCTGACGACGCCGCACCGCCGGTTGGGTGTGTTGGGTATCGCCAGCGTCCCAGGCGTAACCTACAGCACCGATGACGTGGCCTTCTTGCAGGTGATCGCACGTGTCGTTGCCTTCGCGATTGATGACGGCCTTAATCTCAGGCGAGCACAGCAGCAAACCGATAGGCTTCAGTTGCTCCTAAACTTGACGAATCGAATCACCTCGAACATCAAACTACGCGATCTATTGCGTGCCATTTCCGCCAACATTAGAGAGGTCATGGACTGTGATGTCGCAGGCATTTCGCTGCCTGGAGAGGAAGCAGGAACTTTCAGAGTCTACGCGCTGGATTTTCCGGGTGGCAAGGGACATGTTAACGAAGAGCTGGTTGTTTCTCCCGGTCCAAACGATCCCGGAAAGCAGGCGCTTGAGACGTTGAAACCAGTGATCGGAACCGTCGCCGACGCACCCGACCCCGGTTGGAGTTACTACGAAATAGCGATCGCTGAGGGGGTACAGAACTTTTGTGTCATTCCGCTCGTGAATCGCGGCCGCGCGCTCGGGACCCTGGCGCTTGCACGTGTGACTGAGGGTTCCTTCACACCAGAGGATGTCGAATTTCTCAGTCAGGCCGCAGGGCAGATCGCGATTGCCATCGAAAACGCGTTGGCTTACGGCGAGATCTCCGAATTGAAAGACAAGCTCGCGCAAGAGAAGGTCTATCTGGAAGAAGAAATTCGCAGCGAGATGTATTTTGAGCAGATCGTGGGGAGCAGCCCGGCGCTAAACCATGCTCTGGAACTTGTTGAGACCGTCGCTCCAAACGATTCGACGGTCCTGCTTTTGGGCGAGACCGGAACCGGGAAAGAGTTAATCGCACGGGCGATTCACGATCGCAGCCGTCGTAGGGATCGAACATTTGTAAAGCTCAACTGCGCCGCCATTCCTACGGGACTACTCGAGAGCGAATTGTTCGGACATGAAAAGGGCGCGTTCACGGGCGCGATCAGCCAAAAGGTCGGGCGAATGGAACTGGCGGATCAGGGCACGCTGTTCCTGGACGAAGTTGGCGACATTCCTCCTGAGATTCAACCGAAGCTGCTGCGTGCGTTGCAGGAGCGGGAATTTGAACGTCTGGGCGGTACTCACACTCGCAAGGTAAACGTTCGGCTAATCGCGGCGACCAACCGCGATTTGGAAAAAATGATTGCTAACCGCGAGTTCCGCAGCGACCTGTACTATCGCCTGAATGTATTTCCCATTCGGATTCCTCCACTTCGGGAACGTAAAGAAGATATTCCCCTGCTGGTAAGTTACTTCGTCCAAAAGTTTGCGAAGCAAATGCAAAGAAAAATCGAGACGATTCCTGCGGCGGTGATGAAGGGGCTGACCGCCTGGGAGTGGCCGGGAAATATTCGGGAACTGGAGAATTTCATCGAGCGTGCCGTGATTCTTACGCGCGGCAAGGCACTCGACGCACCGCTTGGCGAACTTCGAAAACCAAGAGGAGAGGAACAACCTGCGCGGAACATGGCTCCCGTGCAGGGCGACATCGCCAGAATCGTGAAAGAAACGATCAGTGCTCTAAACGGCAAGAAAGATTTTACCGACGAATATGCCAAGAAACAGCGCGAAGAAATTGTGGGCGCACTTACCGAAAGCAAGGGACGGGTTGGTGGCGCCGACGGGGCTGCCGCTCGCATAGGCGTCAACCGCACTACCCTCATCTCCCGCATGAAGAAGCTCGGCATAGACCCGCGGCAGTACGTCTGAGCCGGCAAGCCTGCGCTGCCTTCTGCTGCAGCGTCCGCATTAATGTCCAGGTCGCCTCATCAGGGCAGTTGACTCACTTCTCCCAAGATATCTACTCCGCATAGCTGTCAAAGCTGCCTTCGACAGTTTCGACTCTCCACACCTCTGTTTTCGACAGCACCCCTAAAATTCATCAAGTTACGGGCCTACATATTTGGCATGTGCCTTGCATTTATTCCCCGCATAGAGGGAAAGGCATGTTGAAGATTTCCATCGTCGAGGCCCGTAACAAACGGCGGTTGCTCGTGGAAGGCATGCTCATCGCGCCGTGGTCGGCTGAACTTATCAGCACATGCGACAAGGCCAGGGAGGGCTTGGACGGACGTGAACTTCTTGTCGAGTTGGTGAACCTAACGGCCATCAACCATGAGGGCGAAAACGCACTGATTGTCCTGATGAACGAAGGAATGAAGTTCCGCGGCTGCGGCGTGTTCGCGAAGCAGGTGTTGAGGCAGCTCGCTCGCAGAGCACGGAAGCCCATTCAGGAGGCCGAGAGATGACGTTCTTCAAGCGGGTCGCAAACAGCGATCGACGGAGCAGGGCACAGACAAGATCCTGACCATGAAAAGTGATGAATCTGCGGGGTAACGATATGAAGTTCAACCACCTATTTCTGATTCTGTTCGCACTCGCGGTTGTATGGCCGTCCACATTGCTCGGTCAACCGCAACAGACGACCGACAATACGCAAGCTCCACTGCTCACGCTAGACGATGCAGTCTCCCTCGCCTTGGAGAACAACCGGCTGGTGAAGAACTCGTCGCTGGAAGCGCGAAAGTTCGACTTTCGCGTGGACACAGCGCGGAGCCGGCGCCTGCCGCAGTTCCAGTTCGCTGTTCTGGGTGGTGAACTGCTGCAGCCGTTCGATTTCACGATCCCTGCTGGTACGTTCGGCACGTACCCGAGTACGGGGCCGCTACCGTCGACGAATAGCAAGGTCCATACACCGGCACAGTTTGTGACCAACACAACCGCGGCCTTCGATGAACCCGTATCGCAGCAGTACAAGATTCACCTCGGCATTCGCGCGACTGAACTTGCACGCGACATCTCGCGCGAAGATGTTCGCGCGGAGCGTCAGAAGATCGCCTCCGAGGTCCGAAACACGTACTTCAATCTCGTCGCGACGCAGGAGGGGGTAGATGCGACACGCGAGGCTGTTAAAGCACTGGAAGAAGCGCAGCGTGTAACCGCGAAGTACCAACTTGAACAAACCGTACTGCGGGCCGATGCCTTGGAAGTCGACGCACGGCTGGCTAAGGCTCACTATGATTTGTCGGTCGCAGAGAACGGCCTTGCGACGCAGTGCGAACACTTGAACCAACTACTAGGCCGCGATCTGGCGACGTCTTTCCGGGTTGATTTCATGCCTGAAACCGAAGCAGAAGACCTCCCGTTGCAGGTTGCGAGGGAACGAGCGGAGCGGAGCCGGCCTGAGATAAAGCAAGCGCAGCTCAAACAAAAGCAAGCCGAGTACGACCGCCGCATCGCCAAAGCTGAATACATTCCTGACCTCAGCGTCTCCGTTCGTTATCTCGGAATGAATAACGTTTCGTTTGTTCCAGGAAACGTCGGCGTTGCAGGTTTCTTTTTCAGCTGGGAGCCCTTCGACTGGGGCCGCAAGCGCAACGCGGTTTCCGAAAAGGCGAAAACTCTCGAACAAGCGCGAAATGGCACGGCGGAAACCGAGTCGCAGATCGCAGTCGAAGTCGGGATGAAGTATCGCAAGTGGCATGAAGATGCTCTGCTTCTTAAGGTGGCGCGAACCCAGCAAGATGCGAATACCGAGCGGCTCCGAGTGGTGAGCACCAAGTACAAGGAACAGGCAGCACTGATAAGGGACTTGCTTGAGGCACAAGCTCGTAAGTCGGAAGCGGATTACCAGTATCAACAGGCACTCTCGTCCTATTGGGGCGCTCTGGCAGATCTTCGCCGTGCCATGGGAGAAGAATAATGATGAGAAACACTCTTGCAACCATCCTGGCGGCGTCGATGTTCATGGCTGGCTGCCATTCCAACAAGCCGCTCGAGCAGCCGCCGCAAGGCGTTCACGTACAGACGATCCAGGCCGCTTCGAGCGTTAGCGACGGACTGCGTTTCTCGGCTGTCGTGACGCCCTATGCGCAGGTTGCGCTGGCGTTTCGTATTCCCGGATACGTTACTTCTCTCAAGCAGGTGCGCGCCGACGGTAGCATTCGCGATATCGCGGAAGGCGACAGCGTGGGCAAAGGGGAAGTTCTCGTTCACATTCGCGCGACTGAGTATCAGTACAAGGTACGCCAGGCGACATCGGAGGTAGAGGCCGCGCAAGCCTCCGCGGTGAAGGCGAAGCTTGATTTCGATCGTGCCTCGCGCCTCTACGAAGCCCAGAGCCTGACGAAGCCCGAGTTCGAGGCCGCGCGCGCACAACACGACGGGACGCAGGCACAATTGCGAGCTGCTCAGGCGCAGA
>CAZQDD010000031.1:0-39685 GCA_964591805.1 uncultured Acidobacteriaceae bacterium
GTGGTGCTGGCAAAAGAAAAGTACAACCTGCGTGGCCGTCAACTGCACGAGCACAACGCCGAGTTTGTTCCCTTCACGGCGCAGACCAGGATGAGTGGCGTGAACCTGAACGGTTTCCAGATTCGCAAGGGCTCGGCCGATGCGATTGAACGCTACGTCCGCGAGAACAACGGCGTGTTTGCGCCGGAAGTGCGGGCCCTGGTGGATGAGATTTCCCGCGCCGGCAGCACTCCGCTGGTGGTGGCTGAGCGGCAGCGCGGCGCCCTGGGAGTGATCGAACTGAAGGATATCGTCAAGGGTGGAATGCGCGACCGCTTCGACCAGTTGCGGGCGATGGGAATTCGTACGGTGATGATCACCGGCGACAATCCGTTGACCGCCGCGGCGATTGCGCGCGAAGCAGGGGTCGATGACTTTCTGGCCCAGGCCACGCCCAAGGACAAGATGGATCTGATCCGCAAGGAACAGGCCGAAGGCAAGCTGGTGGCGATGACCGGCGATGGCACCAACGATGCTCCCGCGCTGGCGCAAGCCGATGTGGGCGTGGCGATGAACTCCGGCACGCAGGCGGCGAAAGAGGCCGGCAACATGGTCGATCTGGATTCCAACCCGACCAAGCTGATCGAGATTGTCGGCATCGGCAAGCAACTGCTGATGACGCGCGGCGCGCTGACAACGTTTTCCATCGCCAACGACGTTGCCAAGTATTTCGCCATCATTCCCGCCATGTTCGCCGGAACCTTTCCGGTGCTGAATGCGCTGAACATCATGCACCTGAAGACGCCGCAGTCGGCAGTGCTTTCGGCCGTGATCTTCAACGCGATCATCATCATCACGCTGATCCCGCTGGCGTTGCGAGGCATCCAATATCGTCCGATGGGTGCTGCGGCGCTGCTGCGGCGCAACCTGCTCATCTATGGCGTGGGCGGCATTATTGCGCCTTTTATCGGCATCAAGCTGATCGACATTCTGATTACAAGCGCCGGGCTGGCATAGGGCGGAAGGTGAAGGATGAAACGCAATCTGATAAGCGCGGTTCTGATGACGGTGGTTACGACGATTCTGCTCGGAGTGGTGTATCCGCTGGTGGTCACCGGGCTGGCGCAGGTAATGTTTCCCGGCAAGGCGAATGGACAGTTGATGACGCGGGACGGGAAGCTGATTGGCTCGCGAATCATTGCCCAGCCCTTTACCGGCGCGGGATATTTTCATCCTCGCGGATCGGCCGCGGGAAATGGATACGACGCTGCCAACTCCGGCGGCACCAACCTGGGTCCGACAAACCAGAAGCTATTGGATCGCGTGAAGCAGGATGTGGCTGCGGCCCAGAGTGAGAATCCCGCGCAGCCGGTTCCAGCCGATTACGTGACCACCTCTGCCTCCGGCCTGGACCCGGAGATCACGCCCGCCAGCGCCCAGTTCCAGGCGCCACGCGTTGCCCGGGAGCGCGGCATCCGCGAAGAACAATTGCTGGTGCTGGTGCAGCAGCACACCGAAGGACGCCAGTTTCAATTCCTGGGCGAGCCTCGGGTGAACGTGCTGGAATTGAACCTGGACCTGGATTCGAAATTTCCCTTGCAGAAGCGCGCCTCGCGCTAGATTTGCGCCGGACCAGATTCTGGAAAATGGCCTCGCATGAGGCCATTTCTCTTGCCGCGTTTGAAATGAACTGGAATGCGGGTGTATGTTCAGCCAGCTATGGCGAGTCTTCCGACTACACACATTGGCACCTCTGAGGACAGGCGCGCGCAAGGCCGGGCGCGGCGCCAACAGATCAAGCGGCAGGATCACGGGGCATGGGACGTGAAGCATCGACGCCGCGAGCCACTGCGGCTGCTGGAAGAAAGTATGCGCGGACGCGTGCCGGCGCTGGTTCCGCTGAAGTACGAACTGATGCTGGCCTCGCCGTTTGGATACTTTCGCGGAGCCGTGCCGGTGATGGCGGCCGATCTGGCGCTCGTGCCCAACACCGGCGTCGTCAACCAGATCTGCGGCGATGCTCACGTGCAAAACCTGGGAGCGTATGCCGCGCCGGACGGACGGCTGGTTTTCGATATCAACGATTTCGACGAGACGACGCGGGCGCCGTTTGAATGGGACTTGAAGCGCATGGCTACCAGCCTGGTGCTGGCGGCGCGGGATACGGGCGCAAAGGACGGCTTCGCCAAGCAAGCCGCGCTCGCCTTTCTGCAGGCGTACCAGAAGCACGCGCGCGGCTTTTCCGAGCTGCCGGCGCTGGAACTGGCTCGCTACCAGGTGCATCGCCTGACCAAGGTGGCGCCGGTTTCCGATGCTCTGCTGAAGGCCGAGCGGGCGACTCCGATGCACACCCTGGAGACCCTGACGATTCCGTCGAACAGAAACTCGGGACGCATCTTCGCCGAGAACAAGCCAGGGCTGCTGCGCAGCAGCGCAGCGCAGGCCAGGCAGGTGCTGGCCTCGATGAAGGAGTACAGCCAAAGTCTATTGCCGGAGTGGCAGCATCTCCTGGCCCAGTACCGGCCCATCGACGTGTGCTTCAAGGCGGTCGGTACGGGTAGCGTGGGAAGGCGCGATTACTGCGTCTACCTGGAAGGCAATGGCGTTGGCGATCCGCTGTTTCTGCAGATCAAGCAGGAGGTGGGCTCGGCGTACCTGCCTTACCTGGGTTATGGCCCAGTGCGGGCGCATTGGGGACGCGCGGTAGTGGAGGGACAGCGCGCGATGCAGCTCCAGTCCGATCCTCTGCTGGGATGGACAACGATTGCCAATCGCGATTATCTTGTCCGGCAACTGAGCGACCACAAGGCTTCCATTGATCTGCAAACCCTGAAGGGTCCGGCTTTGGCGGCCTACGCGGAGGTTTGCGGAGAGTTGCTGGCGCGTGGCCATGCGCGCTCCGGCGATGTGCAGATGATCGTGGGATACATCGGCAACGGTGAGAGCTTTGCGAACGCGATTGTGGAGTTTGGAGTGGCCTATGCCGACCAGACAGAGGCGGACTGGGAGATGTTGCGGAAATTCAGGCATACGGCTCGCGGACATACTCCGGCGGCAAACAGGTGACGCTGTCCGCGCGGCTGGAGTTGGCTTGCCATCTGCGCCGAGAAATGCCGGCTCCTCCGTACAGAGAAGAGCCGGACAGGGTGTGCCGGCAACTCAGGAGGAGACGCCGCTATCGGTTTGGGGATGCTTCCATGGCAATCGCGCGCGGGAACAGAATGTTGTTTTCGAGATGAATGTGCTGGTGCAAGTCCTGCTCGAATTCCTTGAGGCCGTCATAAAATGCGTGATAAGTCGGGCAGGCACCCTGGGGCGGAACGAAGTTTGCGCTCAACCGGCGCATAGTTGACAGTAGTGTTCCGGCTGCATCGTGCTCCTGGGTCATCATCGCGATGGGGTTTGCAACCGTGCCAAAGCATCCCTGCGGTCTCGCACTGCCATCGCCCAGGGCGTGTTCCAGCCCTGCGATGTAAGGGAAGAGAATCAGCTCCTCTTTGGCAAGGTGCCCGGTCAGTTCCTGATCCAGCTTGCGCAACGCGGATTGAATCTGCAGCACCTCCGGGTGAGTGGAACCATGCTGCGCGACAACTTTCTGGGCGAGGGAGTCCAGGCGTGGGAGTTCCCGCTTCACATAGGCATGGTGTTGCGAGACGATATGCCCGGCGAGGCTTGCAAGCGATGCCTTGGCCCAATCCTGGGTGCCGGGGCAGGGCGTGGCCGCAGCGGACTCCAGCGCGGCGAGTACGCTGCCAATTTCTAGATTGCGCTCGGTGCAGGCATCCGCGAGAGGCTTGCGCCCTCCGCAACAGTAGTCAATTCCGAACTGTTCAAAGACTCGAATCGACGATGGCTGGTTCAACGCAATCTCACGGACGGTTTCAGTTAGGGTAGGCATCTCAATCTCCTTGTGCCCTCAAGATAGGAGAAAGCAGCGGCCAGCGCAGCGACTAAAGTCACTGGCAAGGATAAAGCCGTGCCGGCGCAATAGAATAGGCGAACATGGTTGGGGGCGGAGTGGCGCGGGTAGCTCCTGAGCGGTGCGGAAGGCGCGGAGGCGAGAGGTGCAAATGAGTACTGGGCGGATCGACCTGTCAGGGGTGCTTCACAAAACAGCCCTGTTTTCAAGTTTCTCCCAGCCTGAACTGCGGATGCTGGCGGCGAAGACGGTGAGAAAGCACTGGGGCGCAGGCGAAGTTCTGTTCAGCGAAGGCGAAGCGTGCAGGGGATTGCATATCATCTTGCGTGGCCGGGTGAGAATCTTCAAGACTTCGGCTGGCGGGCGCGAGCAGGTTCTTGCCATGAATGGTCCGGGCGAGTCGATTGCCGAGCTGCCGGTGTTTGACGGCGGCCCGTATCCGGCTTCGGCGATTGCCGTGGAGGAGACTGAGATTGCATTTATCTCGCGCAAGGACTTTCAGGATTACTGTCTCGACCACCCGGAGGTTTCGCTCAAGGTACTGGCCTTTGTCGGCGCCAGGCTGCGGCGGCTGGTAAATATTATCGAGGAATTGTCCTTCACGACCATTCGCCAGCGGCTGGTCTCCATGCTGGTTCGGCTGGCCGAAAGCGAGGGCAAGAAAACCGCGCTGGGCATTGAGGTCCTGCTTCCCGGCAGTCACCAGGAGTTAGCCAATCAGCTCGGCACCGTGCGCGAACTGGTTTCGCGCAACCTGATGCGATTGCAGGCCGAGGGACTGGTGGAAGTAGATGCCAGGCAGGTCGTGATTAAGGACTTGAAGGGTCTGGCCGCGCTGCTGGACGCCGGCTAGCGGTGAAACCGCGGTAAACATTGGGCGAAACGAGGCGAGCGGCGATTTCCCGCACTCCCTGGGAAAAGACCGGAAACCGGCGGAGCGCGCAACCATTGACGAAATAGTTAATGGTTTCCGGACGAAAAATTACCACCCAGGCAATGGTTGCGCGGGGTGCACAAGGATTGCCTGGGTGGTAAAGGGTGCTGCCTGCTCATTCTTTCTCTGACTACTATCCGAAGAGTCAATGGTTTCCTCTCCCGGCGCGAGCAATGGATCGCGCCGGGAGAGCATGGGGACTATTGCGCGGCAACCCAGGCCCAACTGGTGCGCTGTTGTGTCGGCGTGACCTGGGGTGCATGCGGGGTATAGCTGGTACCACCGGTCGACGTGGAAGGGAACCATGGCGGGAAGAAATTACTCCACGCGCTGAATCTCTGATCGTAGTAGGTATTCGCGGTGGTAATGGTGCAGACAAATTCATTCGACTGAATCTGTCCTCCGACGTTGTTCCAGGTGTTGATGGTGTCCGAGCTCTTAAATCCGCAGGTGCCGGTGCCACAAGTGGTTGAGCTTCCGATGGCTGCCATGCTGGCATCGGTTTCAAGATCCTGGTCGCTGTAGGGGCTGTTCAGATAGATGCTCCCATTGGCGGTATAAATACCGAGGACCTGGTTGGAAGACGATGTGCCCTGGTTCAAGAGCAAGGTGTCAGCGGGAGTCTTGGTTACGGGCTCGGTTGCATAGAGGATGTTGCCAGTGATGTCGATGTCGCCGGCGCCGGAAATTGTAACCATGGAGTTGTTCTGGATGGCAGCAGCAGTGTACTCGTTGGCGTTCATGTTGGAAGTGCCGGGAGCGGCGGGACCGGAGAGCCCGGTGATGGTTCCATTGACATAAAGCATGGTACCAGGGCTTGCTTCACCGGGAACGGATGCGAGGTTTTCCGGAATGCCGCTGATCGTCTGGGTCGTGCCTCCGGAGGAGAATGTGGTTGTGTTGGTGGTGGGGTTGGTGACGATGGTGGTGACCGTGGTCCCCTGGGTGATGCTGTAGGTCTGCGTCGGGTTGCCGCTGGTGTCAGTGGTGGCGGAGAGGATGATGGATGCGTTGCCTTGCACGTAGATGCCGCCGCTTTGCGCCGGGACGCCATTGTTCAGGTATCCGAAGTTGTATCCCCCGGAGCCGTTACTGTAGTACGGAAGATAGACGCCTGTGGTGGCTCCGCCGGACGGGTAGACGGTGGCGGAAACGTTCTTCAACACGGCATTGAGATTTGCGTTGGTGGGGCTCCCCGTGCCTTCGCCGGTGCCTAACCCGTCAAGCACGGCCCATGCCTGGCTGTAAGAGTTGGCGGGCGGGGTAATGGCGGGCGCGTTGAGTTGCAAACCAGCTTGGAAGGTTGCGCTGATCCCCGGGAAGGAACTGGAGGTTGAGGCCGTGCACTTGCTGCCGACGTAGTAGTCGATGTCTGGCTGAACCTGCGAGAGTTTACCGGTAAAGATGTACG
Organism: uncultured Acidobacteriaceae bacterium; assembly: GCA_964591805.1. GTDB lineage: Bacteria > Acidobacteriota > Terriglobia > Terriglobales > Acidobacteriaceae > TOLSYN. The sequence continues at coordinate 6,244 of CAZQDD010000031.1, forward strand.
GCCCGGTGTTTCCCAGCGACCAGGTTCCGTCCGTGAAGGTGGGTCCGGTGTAGGTGCCGGGAGTTAGATAAGCACCTGGGCACGAGGCCTGATTGGTGACGAACTGTCCGTATCCCGCGAAGCTTGGCGGGGGAGTATCCTGCGCCTGGATGACCAGCAGGAGGGTGCCGCTTTCCTTGACCGACGCACGCTGCAATGAGGTGGATGCGGCGGTTCCGGTGGAGCAGATCACATAGTTGAACGAGTAGGTGTAGGTCCCGGTCAAATTGGCGTTGAGCGGGCTTGGGGTTTTGATCGGACTGCCAGTGGCGGCCGCAAAGCTGCTGGCGCACGCGGTGGAATCCTGGATGATGAATGCGCTGGGCCAGGACGCGGCCGAGGGCGTGGTTGCGACGTTGAGGTTGCTGCTGGAATAGGCGCCGCCAAAAGTTTGCCTGAGGTTGGCGAGGGCGGTCGTCGAAGCAGAGCCCGAAAGCGGATCCGCGGTGCAACCGGCTACCGCCGTTGGCCCCCAGCCCAGGCATGCGGTGGTAACGACCTGGTTCTGGAGCTGGTCGCTCAGATACTGGCGGGCAATGTTCAACCCGGAATCGGCGGCGTAGTAGGCGGCGCGGGAGTTGCCATAGTAGCCGTTGATCATCATGTCCGAATTAACGGTTGCCACCATGGTGAGGCCGAGGATGGTCATGGTGATGAGTAGGAACAGGACCGTAATCAGGGCTATGCCGCTCTCTGATTCCGGCTGCTGCGCCCGGCGACGCTTTGTAGGATGAGCTTTCATAGTGATCATGGGAGTGCCTGTGTCCGGTCGTCATTCATACTCAAGTTTCGTGGGTTGACAACGATTGCCGTACCGCGCACCTGATACGCCCCGCCATCGAATGAGTTGTGGTAGGTACCAGTGCCAAACGTCGTGGTGGGAGCGGTGCGGGCAATCATGGAGATTCGAACTGAGCGGACCAACGAAAAGTTCCAGGGTTCCGCCAAAGTTCCCATCGCGTAGTTGGCGGCGGCGTAATTGTAGGAAGTGGTGGTAAAACCGTTGGCGGTATCGTTATTCCAGATGGAAGCTCCGACCTTGAATCCAATGATCTGGTCCATGACCACGGTAGTGGTTCCATTCTGGATGCGGACGAGTTGCCAGGGATCGTTGGTATTGCCGGTAGCCTGGACCGTGTACTGAATGGGCGAGAGTTTCACGATCCAGTCGCCGGACCCGCAGAAATTAGTTCCGGCGCCGAAGAAATAGGATGGCGTATAGGGCGCCGTGCTGCCGGGCGGCGGGCAGGAGTTCGTGTTTCCGGTCTGGTTGTACGCTTGGACGAAGGTGGTACGGTCGCAAGCCGTGATGTCCAGGGGATCGTTGGTAAGGAGGTTACTGCCGTCGCTATAGGTCTGGTTGATGCTCAATGCGATGGCGGCGCCGCTGACCGTGACGCTCTTGAGGATGGCGGTGGAGATCAGGGTGCCCGTGGTGGAACTGTGGAGGAACAATAACTGATCCCCGGCATTGAACTTTGCGGCGGTCTGAGCCAGGGTGAGGCCGCTGGGAAAGGCCTGGCTGACCGGAGCGGCTGTGGCGTAGATGGTGGTTGTGCCGGGCGTGGCGCCGGCGGCGGCGGCGGGAGACGGGCAACTGGCTGGACTGGCGTCTCCGGCGGCATCGGTGGGATTGACGGCAGGATAAATGGCCGGGTCGGCGGTGATGATGTTGATGCTGTCAAAACAGGTGGGACCGTAACCGGTTGTGGAACTGTAGCAGGAGGTTCCGGGAGCGACCACGTTGTTCACAATGCTGACGCCGACCGGCCACGAGGGTACGTTGAGTCCCTGGAAGTAACCATTGCCGGCGTTGGCGAGATCCATTTGCAACTGGGAGGTGGCGCTGCGCAGCGCCATGCTGAGTCCCTGTTGCGACTGCACGGTGGTGCTTGCCGCAGACATACTGTTGAAGAGGCCGAAGGCGGCTCCGCTGATAATCATCAGGAGGGCCATGGAGACGACCAGTTCCAGGAGGGTGGTTCCGCGCTGGCTGACTGCGGCGCGGGAGCCGGGCATGGAATGCGGATTGTGAATGACTGTCATTGTCGCACCAAGCTCATCTGGAGAGTGACTGGGGGCTTGACCGAGTTATCGGTGTTGGTAACAAGCACGGTAATGCGCCGCGTCCCGGTAACCTTGTTTTGCCCGCTGGACCCGAGGGTCGGATTGTATTCAATCTGCCAGGTTCGCACGTAGGTCGTCATGTTGGTGGGAGCCGTAGTGCTGGTGACCGGCAAACCGCCGGTGCCGCCGGGGATGACACCATCGGGCGAGTGATAGGTGGTGAGGTATTGCGACGTGGTCCCGTTGTAAACGGTCTCGGCGAAGCACCCGTTGTTGGCACTGCCGCAGTCGCTGGTGGTAACGAAATCGATGCTCACAAAGTCAAAATAGCTGACGCTGGTGGACGCCGCGGCGCCAGGGCAGGTGATGTTGGTAGTGAGTTGGGTGGAGAGGCTGCCTTCCGTGGTGTCGCCTGTCTGCACGCAAATCTGCGGCGCGGCCATGTCGTAGCGATTCAGGTCCTCGAGCTTTTCGGAAGCGAGGGTTTCGGCAACATTGATGTAGCGGGACTGGCGTCCACGAGTGAGCATGACGGCGGCAAGCGCGGCCATCGCGGAGAGTCCGATGACCAGGATCACCGTGGCGATCATGATCTCGATAAGAGTAAAGCCGCGGGCGTTGCGAAGCCTATTTGATGCTGACATTGCCCACTCCTGAAACGGTAACAGTCTTGGTTTGGCTTCCATTTGCGATGGAAAAGACGATGGTGAAGGTGCTTGGGGTGGTGATGGTGGTGGTAGTGGAGATGGTCCCACCGGGATTGAGCACCAGGGTCTGATTGGCGTTGATGATCACGTCGGAGTTGGCAAAGACAACCGGGCAAGCGGTGGAGGAAATTTTTGAGGCGCAGACGTAGGAATACGTTGAGGAGCAGACCGGAGCGGTCGAGGTGGAAACGACCTGCTCGGTGGAGATCTGATAAGACCCGCTGGAGGCGGTAATGGCGACCTCATAAGGGCAGCCGGTGGCGATGGCCTGGTAGCGCGTGCTCTGGATGACTCCCGCAATCGAAGTGGCCGAGGAAGAAAGGTGCATCGAGGTGATGGTGCGGTTGATGGCTGGCAGCGACATGGCCATGATGACGCCAGCAACGGCGACGACCAACATAAGTTCAACCAGCTTAAAGCCGCGGCAGGAAGCCGCCGGCTGCGCCGTCCGCCTGCCACTCACCGGAAGAAATGTCCGTGGATGCTCGTCTTTCATAAAGAGGCTAACAGGCCTTTCATTTTTATCGCGCGTTATCGAGCGCCGGAATCCCAAGAGAGTCATTCCGCTAAATTTCGCTCAATTCCTTGCTTGCCGCCCGTCTTTTATCAAATTGCCACTCCCCGGGCGAACCCAAAATGCATCGGACATGCCAGTCGTCAATGATCCTAAGCCAGCCCAAACCACGCCACGGCGTCAGCGCGCAATGGTGTGGTGCACAGGTACTGCGCCATCGCTGCGACTCTCCTGCTCGTGCTGAGAAGTGTATAACACAATGCAAGGCCAAAGACGGTTTCAAATCAGTCACATGAAACCTTGGTAACACGTAGTAACTGACCGGGTTTGGAATTGGAGGGTAGCCCGGGTCGGCAAAAAGTAACCATGGACGATTCTCGCACCTCCGGGGACGACGACCAGCTGCCAATCAGTGGCGCGCTGGAATTGCCAAAGCTGGGGCGGGAACCCCGGGCAGGGCAGCGAAACCGCGTGGGGGCGATGCCGGGGGTTGATGTCCTAAGATAGGGACGGCTATGCCGCCGTGCAGGCAACGAAGGAGAGATGGGCCGTGCGAAAGGTTACGATCGGAAATTACCTGCTGGCGCGCCTGCGGGAACTGGGGATTCGGCACCTGATTGGAGTGCCGGGCGACTTTAACCTGGCGTTTCTGGAGCAGGCGCTGGCCGGTGAGGGCATGGAGTGGATTGGGACCTGCAATGAGCTGAACGGGGCCTACGCGGCCGACGGCTATGCGCGCATGCATGGGGTGGCGGCGCTGGTCATCACCTACGGAGTGGGCGACCTGAGCGCACTGAACGGGATTGCGGGCGCGAATGCCGAGCACGTGCCGGTGGTTTGCATCAGCGGCGTGCCTCCGCTGCGGGCGATTCACAAGCGCGAGATTCTGCACCACACCTCCGGCACGGGGGACTTTGAGGATGTGATGACCTGCCTGGCGCAATTCACGGCGGCGCAGGCACGCATCACCCCGGCCAACGCGGCGATTGAGATTGACCGCCTGCTGCTGACCTGCCTGCGGGAAAAACGGCCGGTGTATCTGCAACTGCCCTCCGACATTACCTACCTGGAAATCGATGCGCCGGGTGCGCCGCTGGCGGCCGTGGCTCCCACCGGAGATGCGGTGCAGGTGGAGCGGCTGGTGGAGCTGATGGCGGCGCGCATCCGGCGGGCGCGGCGTCCGGCGCTGCTGGTGGATGCCGACGCGCATCGCTTTGGCTTGCGGCCGTATCTGTGCGCCCTGGGAGAGCGCTGCGGAGTGCCGTTTGCGAGCATGGCCAGCGGCAGAAGCGTATTCAACGAGCAACACCCGCTGTATCGCGGCATTTACGCCGGACAGGCCAGCGCCGCCGAGGCCAGGGAGACCATCGAGGGATCCGATTGCCTGATTACGGTGGGAGCGCGCTTCTTCGACGCCACCACGGGCTACTTCAGCCAGCAGATTCCGACACCGGAGACGATTGTGCTCGATCCCTACAGCGCGACCATCGATGGCCGTTTTTTTGAGGGCATCACGGCGCGCGAGGTGCTGGCGGCACTGGTGGAGCGGCTGCCGCAGCGCAGTGAGGATGGCGCGGCGAAGGAGAGCGTGGCAGTCGGGTACGCGGCAGAGGACGCCGCTCCGGCTGCGGGCTCACGGGCGGCAACGGACGCCCGGCTGAGCCATGCGCGGCTGTGGCCGAGGCTGGGAGAGTTTTTGCGCGAGGGCGACGTGATCCTCGCGGAGTGCGGCAGTTCGCAGGCTGGGTTGGCGGGTGTACGATTGCCGGCCTGCACGACCTACATCAGCCAGGCGACGTGGGGCTCGATTGGCTATACGTTGCCGGCATTGCTGGGTTCGCTGTTGGCGGCGCCGCACCTGCGGCATCTGCTGTTCATCGGCGACGGCGCGTTGCAGATGACGGCGCAGGAGGTTTCCACCATTTTGCGGCACGGAGGAAAACCGATCATCTTCGTCGTCAACAACCGCGGCTACACCATCGAGCGCGTGATTCGTGGGCCGGAGGCGGCGTACAACGACATCCAGAACTGGCAGTATGCGAAGCTGGCCGAGGTGTTTGCCGATGGACAGCCGGTGCGCGGCTTTCGGGTTGGCAGCGAGGCGGAGCTGGAGCGTGCGCTGGAAGAGGCCGGACGCGGAGGGGAGTTCACCCTCATCGAGCTGATGATGGACAAACTGGATGCTCCCGAGGGATTGAAAAGAATGGGGGCGCAGGTGGCGGCGTTTGACTTTGGGGAGCGCGGGCCGCAGTAGTAAGGACATGGCAACCATCCCACATCCGCCAACGGCAGTTATGGGGCGGGCACCCGGCAGAAATGGGCACCGGGCTAGTGTACGGGCCGCCTAAACAGCCCCAGAGTTGGAACCGCACCAACTCTGGGCCACCCGCGTTCTTGGGTATCTGGAATTCTCTGTCTCGACAGGGGTGAGACAGGCGTTGTGGGCCTCTCGAATCCAACTCGGCGATCGTCGCAACAAAGATACGTACTGCTAAGTCGGCATGTGGAATGCGATTGGGAGATGAAACTTCGGTTGCCAGATTGTTGCGGAGTGGCGGGCGGGGTGGACGGTGCGCTGGCGCGTGGGCAGCAATTTCGTTGCGGGGAGGTGTGATCCCTTCTATAGTTTTCGGTCGGGAATTTTTTGGCGAAATTTGGCTGGCTGATGGTTTCGACCTGGGATTGCAGAGGGATGGATGAATACGTTTCCTGTTTTGTTGGGCGCGCTTTGTGTGTACGCGCTGGCGTACCGGTACTACAGCGCGTTCATCGCCGCCAAGGCAATGGTGCTGGACGACCGCCGCGTGACTCCCGCACATGCGTATGAAGACGGGCACAACTACGTGCCTTCGCCGAAGTGGGTTCTGTTCGGGCATCACTTTGCGGCGATTGCGGGAGCGGGGCCGCTGGTGGGGCCGACGCTGGCGGCGCAGTTCGGGTTTGCTCCGGGATTTCTCTGGCTGCTGATGGGCGCGGTGCTAGCCGGAGGAGTGCAGGACTTTACCGTGCTGTGCGCCTCGATGCGGCACCGGGGACGGTCGCTGGCCGACATTGCGCGCACCGAGATCAGTCCGTTTGCCGGACTGGTGGCGATGATCGCGGTGCTGTTCATCCTGCTGGTGACGCTGGCGGGGCTGGGCATTGTGGTGGTGAACGCGCTGGCGAACAGTCCGTGGGGCGTGTTTACGATCGGGATGACGGTTCCGATTGCGCTCGTCATGGGAGTGTGGATGTTCCGGAGCCATGCGGGCACGGTGACGACCACGGGACCCAGCATCTTTGGCGTGGTGTGCCTGCTGGCGGCGGTCGCCGGCGGGCATGTGTTTGCAGCGAGTGGGGCTGCCCACGTACTGACGTTTACTCCGCACCAGATCACGTTGCTGATGGTGGTTTACGGATTTGTGGCCTCGGTGCTGCCGGTGTGGCTGCTGCTGGCGCCGCGGGATTACCTGTCCACCTATGTGAAGCTGGGCACGATTGCGATTTTGATCGTGGGCGTGTTCGTGGTGCATCCCAACATCCGGTTCCCGAACTTTACGCCCTACATTCACGGCGGCGGACCGATTATCAAGGGCAACCTGTTTCCATTTTTGTTCGTGACCATTGCCTGCGGCGCGATCTCGGGATTCCACTCGCTGATTGCGTCGGGTACAACTCCGAAGATGCTGGACCGGGAAAGCGACGCGCGCTTTATTGGCTATGGGGCGATGCTTTGCGAATCGCTGGTTGGAGTGCTGGCGCTGATCGCCGCCTGCTCGATGAATCCCGGCGACTACTTTGCCATCAACTGCCCGCCGGATGTTTTCGCCCGGCTGGGACTGCACACGGTGAACCTGGACATGTTCTCACGCGAGGTTGGCGAAAAGCTGGCCGGGCGGAGCGGAGGCGCGGTGTCACTGGCGGTCGGCATGGCGCAGATCTTCAAGGGACTGCCGGGGATGGACCGGCTGATGGGCTACTGGTACCACTACGCCATCATGTTTGAGGCGCTGTTCATCCTGACTACGGTGGATGCGGGGACACGCGTGGCCCGCTACGTTTTGCAGGAACTGATGGGCAAGGTGTACAAGCCATTTGGCAACGCGGCGTCACTGCCCGGCAATGTGTTTGCCACCACCCTGGTGGTGAGCGGCTGGGGGTACATGATCTATACCGGCAACATATCGACGATCTGGCCGCTGTTTGGGACTGGCAACCAGTTGCTGGCAACCATCGCGCTGGCGGTGACAACCACGTTCCTGATCAACATGGGGAAGGCGCGGTATGCGTGGCTGACCGTGCTGCCGATGTGTTTTGTGGGAGTGACGACGATCTCGGCGGGAGTGCTGTCAATCCGCAACATCTTCTGGCCACTGCGATTGAAACCGGGGCTGGGATTTGCCGGATGGCTGGATACGCTGCTGATGACGATATTCATCGTGGGCGTGGTGCTGGTACTGATCGACTCGGTGCGAAGGTGGATCATGGTGCTGAACGGCGCGCCGGTGCCGGAAGAGGCGTTCGGGCCGCCGGTGATTGCGGCGGGCGCGGCGAACGCGCGCTGCTGCTAGGGCGCGCAGGATTGACGGGGAAGGACAAGGCCAGCAACTCCACATCTGCCAACAACTGGCAGATGTGGAGCATCAGTGCGCCTGCAACAGGGCTCTCAAGCGGACAGATCGCGGATGGCGCGGATGTCGTTTTCCAGGGCGTCGAGGCGGGCAAGGGCGGCTTCGACGGCGGGGGCGCCTTCGTCGCGGGCGCGGCGGGCGCGGGCCAGGGCCTGCTCGGCGATGCGGCTGACCTCGTGCAGGAGTTTGCGGATATCCACCTCCAGGCGGTTGCGGCTCTCCTCCACCCGGTTGCGGACGTCGCTCTGCACCCGCGCGCTGTTGACTTCCAGCAAGTATTGCAGAAAACTCCGGGCATCCTGGTCGATTCGCGTGCGCAGGCCGAAAAGGCAGAGAGATGCGTCGGCCAGCCAACGGAGCGGTGAGGCCGGCTGCGCCAACTCGATGAAGTCGCGGAAGCGGAACTCGGAGCGGACGCGGAATCCGGTTTCGGTGTCGAGTGCGTGCAGCATGCGCGCCAGTTCGGGAATTCCGGCCGCGGCCAGCTTCACCAGGAAATCGTTGCCCATCTGGGCAAAGCGGCGGCCGACCTGCCGGTACTGGCGCTCGCCTTCCTGCTGTTCGCCTTCAAGCCAGGGGGTAACCCGGCGGCGCGCGATCTCCTGCGCCTGGTGATTGAGATGGCGGCGATAGGCGGGTCCGGCGGTGTGCGGCGCGGAGCGCAGAAAAACGTCAAACTCCGTGGTCGATTCGACCAGCGCGGCGGCTAGAAACAGTTTGCGGCGGTCGAGGAAAAAATCGGAGAGGCGCTGCTGCTCGCCCATGAGCAGGAAACCGAGTTCGCGCAGGGATCGCTCGGCCTCGGCGATGGTCTGCTTCATGACCGCAATGCGTTGCTCGGACTCCTCGATGGGGCGCAGCAGGGCATCGCGATCCTCGCAGACGATGGCCAGCAGTTCCTCGCCGAGGCGCAGAATGCCACGGTCGCCGGCGGCCTGGATGAGGTCGCGCCCGGAGCTCTGCACGAGATTTTCCAGGGTGTGCAGCAGCTTTCCCCAATCGCGCAGAGGACCGCGTTTTTCAAGCTGCTCGGTGGCGCTGACCTCGAACACCAACTCGGCGGGACGTTGCAGACGCTTCTGCAACAGGCGCTGGGTGAAGGCGATGGCCGCGGCTTTTTCCGCCTCCGACGCCTTGTCTGCCTTGTTGAGAACGACGATGAGGTGGACGACGTGTTTGGCGACCGACTCGACCAGCACGAGTTCCTCGCCAGCCAGGGGAGGGTCGGAGCCGGTGACGACCAGGGCCGCGTCGATATGGGGGATGAAAGCCTGGGTGGCGGCCGTGTTGCCGGAAAAAACCGATCCCAGGCCGGGCGTGTCCACCAGGCACATTCCGGTTGCCAGCAGCGGGCTGGGGACGAAGACCTCGGCCCCGGCGACGCCTTTGACGTTCTCCGGATTGTGCTCTTCGGAAACGTACTGTTCCAGGTCATGCAGGGCGATTTCCTGCCAGGCGCCGTCGGTGGTGCGGATGCGGGCGCGCCGGGCGGGACCAAAACGGATGACCGTGGGCACGGCGGTGACCGGGATGAATCCCGTAGGCAGAACCGATTCGCCGATCAATGCGCCGATCAGGGTGGACTTGCCGCGTTTGAACTGGCCGACACAGGCAACGAAGAAACGGCCTTCGGTGAGGCGCGCAGCCAGTTCGGCGGCCTCGCTGGCGACGTGGTCGCTGCCAAGTTCGGTTGCCAGCGTGGCCAGTGCGATGAGACGGGTGGCGCCATCGCTGGTTTCTACGGCGCCGGTTTGTTGTCCGTTGGACACTTCGGTCTCCAAGAGGGAATCATCCCACTCGATGCTTAGATGGCGTTGGCCGCAGCCGTCTCCATCAGGAAATCGACGTACAGCGGCGCGAACTTGATCTGATCGCCGCTGCGATACTTGCCATGTTTGGCCATGGCGATCATGCGCAGGATCGCCCCGGGATTTCCCTCGCTGGATCGGGCGATGCTGTCCAGAACGCCGGGCAGATTCCGGGCCTCCACATGCTGTTGCCCCGAGACCTCAAGGGCAAACGCCTTGGCGCGATCGGAATCGAAGTTGCGGATGGCCAGGCGTTCGCCCCGGTCCGGAAGCAAGGGCGAAAGATGGCCAGCGTCCTCCATGTGCGCCGACCGGGCGACCGCAATCACCGGCGTGGAACAGGAAACCATCAGTTCGCCGGCCATCGCCGCCATTGCCGCCGACGGACGCAGCAGGTGGTCGAGCACGACCTGGTATTCGTGGGCTCGCAGAGCGTCGCAGACAATGCCTTTCAGCGCCACGGAAGACTTGCCGGCCAGGGCATCGGTTCGTCCCCGGCAGATGCGCGCGACGGTGACATCCTGCCGCGCGGCCAGCAACCCGGCGAGGCAACGAAAAACGGCCTGGGGACTGGGCGAAGCGGGGCAATAGAGAACATTGCCGAACTCGGCCATGACGTGCCGCAGCAGCAGCGTCTTGCCCACGCCGCCGGGCCCGTACACAAGCGTGGATCGCCGGCCCGCGAATCGTTTGCGCAACGATTCCAGTTCTTCCGCCCTGCTGAAAATTTTCACCATCACCTCGCTGTGTACCGGGCGCTCGACTGGAACGCCAATCCTCCCCGGAGGGAGCAACAACCTCCGGCTAGTGGGAACGCAAGCTTGGATTTTGATGAATCGGTGCCGGGGCATGACTCCGCGACAAGGATTCCTGTCAGGAGTCATCAACTGTCCCGGCCATGGGTGGGACGGTGGTTAAGGGTGAACTCCTTCACCCGCGTGCCAGATGATTATTGCAGACCACGACGGTGTGTCAAGCGGTTCGCGCTTGGGAGCGGGTTGGGTCAGTTTCCGGTTCGGCGACGACCCGCTCGGAACTCACCTTGGGGCTGTCCTGCCCACGGCCATTGCGTGCAATAAGACTCTGCCATTGGGAAATTGTTGCAGAAGCTCGTCCTCAGACGGAGAATAGTCCGGAGAGAGGTGGAGTCTCAAGGAGACTGGCATGCCGAAACCCGAAATTGGCGTTAGTGATTCTGACCCTGTGGAAAAGGAAAAGGCGCCTGAAAACGGCTTCGTGCCAATCGAAGGCAGTTGGAATTTTCAGGGCACGAGTGCAATTTACGAGGGCCCTGCACCATATGACGGACCTGGCGACCGGCCCCGCTTGGACGGTTTATGCCTTGCGAAAACTCGGCTTAGCTCAGGTGTCCTGTCAGTTACTGCGGACATGCAAAATCCAGCTTCCGCAGCCCGGCTAGTGTTTGGCTTTAATGGTGGCACTGGCGAGTACTACTCACTGGGGATGAATGGTTGGTATCGCGCATACGTTCTTGCGAAATCTTCACGAGCTAGCTCACAACTGCTAAGGGCCGAAGGACCCTCGTCCATCCTCACCAGTGGAGAGAAGGCGCTTCAGGCCACCATCAGCGGCCAGCGAGTCTCCCTACTCATCAATTCCGTTTGCGTCTTGGAAGATGTTCTTCCGGCTCCACCCGAAGGAGACCAAGTGGGCCTCTATGTCTGGGGCAGCACTAAGGTCAGCTTCAAAGACCTTATTATCGATGGCGGCAGGCCGAAGTGCTTTGTCGTAATGCAGTTTGGGAAACCATACGATGTCTATTGGGAAGAAGTGATTAGGCCGGTCGCCCGTCGAGCAGGGTTCGACGCGGTTCGGGCCGACGACATCTATGGACCGGGTGCCATCCTCCAGGACATCATCCGACAGATCGTAGACAGCGCCGTCATAATTGCGGAAATTACGCCTGCCAATGTCAATGTTTTTTATGAACTCGGCTATGCACACGCATTAGGGAAACCGACAATCCTGCTGGCAAACCGCAATTCAGAGAAATTGCCTTTCGACATCAGTGGTTATCGCGTTGCGTATTACAGTGATAGCATCGGCGGCAAGGCAGACATTGAATCTGCGCTGCTGAAGCACTTGAAAAGCATTCAGCTCGGCCGGGGGACTTCGTAAAGCAGTACCCTTCGCTAAGCCCTTGAGAGAACGCTCGGCCCGCCACTGACAACTCGATAACTGGCGGATTCCGAGAATTTGTCCCCGAGTGACGGGCCAACCGGAAACTGACCCACTACCCGGAGCAAACCTGACCATCCGGATGACCCGCTGCTGCCGCGTTGGTCTGGAGAGTACGCTGCGCGGGTGGTTGAAAAGCCTCTGGGGCCGCATTGGAGATTTGAGCTTTGCGGGGGTCCTTCGCTTCGCTCAGGATGACACCTCAAAGGGAAAGGATGACACTTCACGGGCAAGAAGGTGCTCACCTCTTAAGTGGGTGCCCACCGCTCCAATCCATATAACAACATAGGCCAGGCGCAGCGCGGTGGAACTGGATTAACCGGGGATCTGGTCGGCGCGGCGGCGGCGATTGTAACGGATGGCAATGTTCATGAAGACGCTGCCGGCAGGGGAGGAAAAATCCATGACCAGAGCCTCGACGTCCTCGGAGCTGCGGAAACCCTCGGCGGCGGGATGATCGACCGGAGGATGGACCTTGAAACGGAATCCCGCGTCGTTAAGGGTGGTGACAGCGTTGCCAATAACGAGGTTTGCCAGTTCGGCGACGGTCTCGCGCAGGGTCAGGGAGTTGGAATCGATCTCAGAGCCGGCGATGCCGGCGGCGACCTTGAGGGCCGTGCCGTCTTCCACGTCGAAGATCACGCGTCCCTCGATGTCGCCGGTGATTTCCACCAGGGCGGCGGTGGCGTGGCGCTGGTAGGCTTCCTCGTTCATGGAAATGTCGGAGATGGTGACGGGGCAGGCGAGGGTTTCAGAAAGCACCGCGTCGGCTGCGTTGATGAACGGCTGAATCAACTCCATCCTCATGACAACGACTCTCCTGCGGCGGCGCCGGGAGCGGGAGCGGCGGCATCGCCCAGCACGTATTTTATGACTTCGTAGAGCAACTCCGGCTTCACCGGCTTCTGCACAAAGTGGCGTGCGCCCTTCTGCAGGGCGGCGACGATGTTTTCCTGGTAGCCGACGCTGGAAACCATGATAATGCGGGCGTCGGGATGCTGGCGCACGATGCGCTCGGCGGCTTCAATGCCCTCCATCTGCGGCATGGTGATGTCCATCAGCACGATATCGGCGTGGGTACGGTCGTATTCGGTGATGGCCGTGCAACCGTCGCCGGCCTCCCCGGCCAGGACTCCGCCATAGGAGTCGATGATGCGCGCCAGGTTCTTACGCGCAAAGATCGAGTCATCGACCACAAGGTATCCGACAGGCTGGTGATCGGCGGTACGCAGCAGAGCGGGAAATTGCTCCATAGTTGCCTCACAAAAGTCCGGCTGAGCGGACTGGGTATGGTTCCTTGACCGGCAGGGCGCGGGGAATTGCGCAATGCGCGATCAGACTGTTGGCCAAAGCTTCCAAGGCAATGACGCGATTGGCATAGCCACGCTCGATGGCGGCGCGCGGCATGCCGAAGACAACCGACGAAGCCTCATCCTGGGCAATGGTGAGGGCACCGCGGGCTTTCAGGACTCCCAGGCCCTCGGCGCCATCTTCTCCCATGCCAGTCATGATCAGGCCCACGGCGTCGGTTCCAAACTCCTGGGCGACGGAGCGGAACAGAACATCGGCCGAGGGGCGATGGCCGTTCACCTTGGCGTCGTCGGAGAGCACGATGACATCGCCCAGGGGCATGCGGCGAACCCGCATATGGCGGTCACCGGGGCAGATTAACACACGTCCGGCGGCAACCAGGTCACCGGACAGCGCCTCCTTGACTTCCATGGCGCAGCAGTCATTCAAGCGCCGCGCGAAGGTTCCGGTGAATCCAGCGGGCATGTGCTGCACGACCAGGATGGCGGCGGGAAAATCGCCTGGGAGCTGGCCGAGCATGTACTCCAGCGAATTGGGGCCTCCGGTGGAGATGCCAATGGCCACCACCTTGGAGGCAGGAGCGAGGATGCCGGGGCGAACGGGCTTGGGGTGGGCTGGAACTCCGGGAACCGGCAACGGGCGGCGCCGGAATGGACTGGCGACGGCGGCCTTGATCTTGACAATCAACTCGGCCGCGATCTCATTCATGCCCTCGGCCAGGACATTCTCCGGCTTGGCGACAAAATCGAAGGCTCCCATGTGCAAAGCCTTGAAGGTGGCGCTGGCGCCATGATGGGTGTGAGCGCTGACGACCACGACCGGGACCTGCTGCTGGCGCATGATCTGGCGCAGGACCTCGATGCCATCCATGCGCGGCATCTCAAGGTCCAGGGTGATGGCGTCCGGTTTGAGCTCCTGAATTTTCTTGAGCGCGAAGGCGCCGTCCATGGCGGTGCCGACGACGTGGATGGAATTGTCACGCTCGAGCATCTGCGGGATGAGCTTGCGCATGAGCGCCGAATCGTCCACCACCAGGACGCGGATCATCTGTGTGGGAGCGGTCATGGGCGCGCTCCCTGCGGCCCGGTTTGCACCGGACTCCGGGGGTAGCCGCGGCCCAGCTTTTCCACCACGTCGGCGATGCTGAGGATCAACACGACGCGGCCATCGCCCAGAATGCTGGCGCCGCTGACCAGTTCGCTGCTGACCAGGGATTCGTCCAGGGCCTTGATGACCAGCTCCTGCTCGCCGATGAGGCGATCGACCACCAGTCCCACTTTGCGCTCGCCCACGCTGGCCACGACGATGAACAGCTTCACTTTACGCTCGCCGCCGGGATGCATGCGGCTGAGGCGGACCAGTGGCACCACCTCTTCACGGATTTGCAGAACTTCCTGGCCGTCGATGAAATGGATTTCGCTCTCGCGGGAGCGGAGGATCTCCAGCACGTTGCCCAGCGGCACGGCGTAGAGACGCTCCGAAACGCGGAAGAGCAGGGCCTTGATGATGGCCAGGGTGAGCGGCACCTTGAGGCGGAAGGTTGTGCCCTGGTGGCGAACGCTGCGGGCGCTGACGGTTCCCTTGAGACGGTCCATCACGGCCTTGACCACATCCATGCCGACGCCGCGCCCGCTGATTTCCGTCACCTCGGTGGAGGTGCTCAGGCCGGGATGGAAGATGAGATCGAAGGCATCGCTTTCATTCAGCCGCGCGGCCTGCTCGGCGGTGACGATGCCGCGGGTGACCGCCGTCTCAACCACCTTGGGCAGATCGATGCCCTGACCGTCATCGCTGACCTCGATTACCACCTGGTTGCCCTGGTGATAGGCATGGATGCGGATGGTTCCCTCGGGCGGCTTGCCGGCGGCGGCGCGCTCCAGGGGCGGCTCGATACCGTGATCGACGGCATTGCGCAGCAGGTGCATCATGGGTTCGGCGAGGGCGTCCAGAATGCTCTTGTCCAGGTCCGTGCTCTCACCCTCGATGACGAGGTTGACCTCGCGGCCGGTCTGCTTGGCGGTGTCACGCACGATGCGCGGCAGGCGGCGGAACATCTGCTCGACCGGCACCATGCGGATCTTCATCACGGCGCGCTGCAGCTTGTTGAGAATCTGCGCCTGGAAGAGCAGCACGTCGGCGGTTTTGGCGCGCAGCGGATGGTTGCCGAAGCTGCGGTTCATCTCCGCGAAAAGCTCCTGCATCATGCTCTTGGCGATGATGAGTTCGCCGACCAGGTCGAGGACCACGTCAATGCGGTCGGTTTCCACCCGGATGACGTTCTCGGTGGCCGAAGGCGGGCGCTCTTCGCGGGCCTTGGGACGCTCCGGCGCCGGGCTCGCGGCGGCGGGCGGGTTGGAGAGCGGTTCGGCGGGCGGGAGCTGGGATGAATCGGCTGCCGCGGCGGCCACGGCCAGCGGCGTGGCAAAAACCTTGGCGATTACGGTCGGAATTTTACTCTTGCGCTCCAGCCAGTCCAGCGGGTGAGCGGTGGCAAGGGCCACCTCGATGACGTTGGGGATGTCGGTGGCGTCTTCCTCGGGATGCATCACCAGGATGGTGCCGGCCTCCTGCAACACGTTACGGACAAGCTGCACGGCGGCAGCGCGCATGGGGCAGGCGGGATCGATGGCAAGGGCGAGGTTGTACACCTGCTGACCGGCGGGCGCGTGGCTGGCGATCAGCAACCGTTCGTACTCGGTCCAGTTGAACTGCGGTGCGAAGGAGTCCTCCGGAGCCGGATTGCGGATGGTCTCGATGAGGCGGAAGACGGGCTCGGTGGAGGGCGGCGGAAGCTCGCCGCGATAGGCGCTGAGAAGACTGTCAAACAAATCGGCGGCCAGCAGCACCAGGCCGACCAGGGATTCGCCGTCGCGGGCGGCGATTTCGGCGGTCAGCACGTCCTCGACGGCGTGGGCCAGCTCGCTGAGCTCCTTGTAACCGCAGGCGGCCGAGTCTCCCTTGAGGGTGTGGACGCTACGGCGCAGGTTACGCACGAGGTCGGCATCGCGCGGGGATTTCTCCAGCAACAGGGCGTCCTCGTTGAGGGCCTGGAGAATCTCCTGCGAGCTCTCGAAGAAGAGATTGCGGAGCTCGTTGGCGCGTTCGTCGGAAAAGATACTCACAATTGTGCCTCGAGCCTGCTGTAGGCCGTGCCGTTGTTCAGGTGAATCATGCGGAACTGATCGGTCAATCCAAACAGGCTTTCGGCATGACCGACAAAAAGATATCCCTCCGGGTTGAGGCAGCGCCAGAATTTCTTGATGAGGCGCTTCTGCTCGGCTTCGTCAAAGTAGATCATGACGTTGCGGCAGAAGATGAAATCATTGCGTTGCGGCAGGAACTCGGTCTTCAAATTGTGGAAGTCGAAGTGAACCAGTTCCTTGACCGCCGGCTTGACGGCGTAGCGTTCCGGTCCGACCTTGTCAAAGTAGCGCAGGCGGTAGGTGTAATCGACGGCATCCATGTGATGCTCGAGATAGGCGCCTTCCTGGCCGGCGCGAAGCACCGAATAATTGATGTCGGAAGCCAGAATCTCCACCTTCCACGGCGGCGGAATCAGAGGCTTGGGCGACGGCATGGTAAAGGGAAGAGGATTGCGCAGATAGTAGTAGGCCAGGGCGTCGGCGACCAGCATGGCCAGGGTGAACGGTTCCTGCCCGGTGGAGCAGCCGGCGCTCCAGATGCGCAGGTTCCAGTCGCGGCGCTCCTGTTTGCGGCGCAGCATTTCCTCCAGAACGGTTTTCTGGAAAAGCTCCAGTTGCGGGCGGTTGCGGAAGAAGCTGGTCTCATTGACCGTCAGGTTCTCCAGCAGGGCCGACAACTCGAGACGGCCTTCGCGGCTGGTGAGCAGGCGATAGTAATCATAAAAAGAATTGGCGCTGCAGGCGCGCATGCGGCGCTGCAGGCGGTCCTGCAAAAAATGGGCGCGGCGATCGTCGAAATACATGCCGCATTCCTGATAGATCAGGGTCTGCAGCAGCTTGATCTCGGATTCGGTGCAAGCAATGGGTGACGATGGAGACGACATGATGAATACGCCCGTGCCCTATAGTGAAGGCGGAACCGCGCCCGCAGTTTCAGCAAAGTCAGAGATGCGGCGCAATTCGCCGCGCTGCATGATCTTTGCCAGATCGATCAAGATGACCAGCTTGCCGCCGAACTTGCCGACTCCCGTCACATAATTTACCTCGCCCTGCTCAAAGACGCTGGGGGGTGGCTCGATGATCTCGGGATTCATTTTGAGCACCTCGTTGGCGGCGTCCACCACCAGGCCGACCTTGTGGCCGTCAAGTTCGGCGACGAGGATGCGGTTACGGCGATTGGGTTCGACCGGCTCGGCAAAACGCCTGCGCAGGTCTACCACGGGAATGATCTTGCCGCGGAGGTTGATGACACCTTCGATGTAGGAGGGCGCGTCGGGAACCACCGTGATCTCCATCATGCGCACGATCTCATGCACGATGCCGATGGGTACGCCGAAATTCTCCTTGCCAACGCGGAAGCCGACGATCTGCTCAATCTTTGTCATCCCAATCTCCAGCTTCCTAACGGTGCGATCCGGCCAGCGCGAACTTGGAGCCGCCCAGCCGCCGGGTATCTTCCTGATGCTGGTCGAGCACGAAACGGTCCATGGACTCCAGCAGCGAACGCGCCATCTTGGACATCTGCTCGGCCGAGGCCGCCAGCTCGGTGGAACTGGAGGTGGACTGCTGCACCATCTCCCGCATGCGCTCCATGGAGCGGACAACGGCCTGCGCGCCGCCCGCCTGCTCTTCCACGGAGGAGGTTATCTCGTGGGTGATTTCATTCAGGCGCGTGGTGGCCTTGGCAATCTGCGAGGAGCCGTGGGACTGCTCGTTGGTGGCGGCGCCAATCTCCTGGGCGAACTTGAAGACCTCGGTGACGACGTTGGAAATCTTGCGCAGCGCAAGGCTGAGATCGTTGCCCAGTTCCAGTCCCTCGTTGACGATCGCGGTACTTTTTTCCATGTTGTCAACGGCCTTGCGGGCCTCGCCCTGAATGCTGCTGATCAGTTCGCTGATCTCCTTGGTGGAGGTGGCGGATTTTTCGGCCAGCTTGCGGACCTCGTCGGCGACGACGGCAAAGCCGAGACCGTGTTCCCCGGCGCGGGCGGCTTCAATGGCGGCATTGAGCGCCAGCAGGTTGGTCTGCTCGGAAATGTCGTCGATGACCTCGATGATCTTGCCGATGTTATCGGCGCGCTCGCCCAGGCGGGTGATGATGGTGGACGAGGAACCGATGGAAGCGTTGATGCGGTTCAGGCCCTCGGTGGTTTTCTGCATGGTGCCGATGCCGCTGTGCACCTCGTCACGGGAACGGTTGGAGATGTCCAGCAGCACCTTGGCGGTGTCGGCAACGCGCTGGATGCTGGCGACCATCTGATCGATGGAGGCGGAAGTCTCACTGACGCTGGACGCCTGCATCTGGGTGTTCTTCACCATGTTCTGCACGTTGATGCTCATCTCATGCATGGTGCTGGTGACTTCGTCGATGGCGGAGGAGGATTGCACGTTGATCTTGGCGGAATCCTCCGAGGCGTCGGCCACCTGGTTGGAGCCGGCGGCCACCTGGGCGGCGGCGTCGCGCACGGAGCGGACCAGGGTTCTGAGGCCGTTGGTCATCTGCGAGAAAGCCGAGGCCAGGGTATCGCGGTTGGAACGGGGCGTGACTTCGACGGAAAGATCGCCACCGGCGATGGCTTCGGAAACCGTGGCCATCTCCTTGAAGTACACCACCATGTTGCGGAAGGTCTGGGCGAGGATGCCGATTTCGTCCTGCCCCTCGATGTCGATGTCCTGATCGAGGTCGCCTTTGTCGCCGACCTCGCGGGCCACGGTGATGAGATGCTCGAGCGGCGTGGTGATCGAATGAGCGCTGCGGAAAGCGATGAAGACGCCCATGATCATGGCGATCAGCGAGCCGAGGATGCCGGCGATGGTGGTCCACATGGAAGCGCTCTCGTCGTTGTGGCGGCGTTCGTCGAGCTGATGGCGATTCTCGCTCTGCACCTCGTTGATGACTTCATTGGAGCGCTTGAGTTGCTCCATCGGTTCGGCCTTGGTGTACTGCTCCAGGAGGTCGTTGGCGTTGATTTTTCCGTTGTCCACCGCCTGGTGTTCCTGGACAAAGCGGTCGGCGAAGGTTGAATACCACTCGCGTTCGATGGCTTCGATGCGGTTCAGCCCGGCGCGCTGGCCGGCGTCGGTTGCCTTGGTCTGGGCTTCGCGCAAAAGATCGTAGGTGCGGCCATTGCCCTCATGGAGGAGATCCAATTCGGTTCCGGCGCCGGTGAGCAGGTAGTTGCTGAGCGCCAGGCGGTTCTCCATCATCTGGTGGCGAACGTTCTCGGTGGCCTGGGAAAGATCGAGCGCGTTGCTGAGAGCGGTCTTGGCGGCACGCTCACGAAACATGGCAAAGGTGCTGACGGCGAAAACCAGAGCCATCACCGAAAGTAACAATCCAAAATTCAGGAGCAACTTACCGCGGATTTTCATTCGCCTCCATGCCTCCAGAACCCCAACCGGGATTCCTCCACCTTACCCATCGCGCCGGTCTCGACAGCTTGCGCCACTTCCGGCGCCCGGTCCAGCGGCCGCCAGCCGAGCCGGGGCCCGCAGAAAAAAGATGACCTGTCCGAGCGCCGCTCGCAAGTACCTATTCGAACCCTCCGGCAGAGAATTTGCCATGGATTCCGCTGAATCCAGCGGCGGAGACCATTGCAGGCAGACCCTGGGCAGGGGAGAGACCGTCCCTGCAGGTTCAGTTACGTACCTTGATGCGCTCCATTCTCATTGATAGCAATCTTTCAGTCATTGCGAAAGCAGCAAAAGGTCTACACCTAAAGTTTTCGATGCACGTGTTTTCATTTGGTTAGGTTACGAAATGGGAAAAAAGAATCAGGGGCCGGGCAGGCGGCCTGCGATGGAAAATCATGCGCGGCGGGGGAGCTGGACTCGGGATCCGGCTTGACTCAAATTGAGACAGGGCCTACGCTGGTGCATCTTCTGCCAGAGAAGTGTGGCTGCGCCCAGGTTGCGGTGCCTTTTTGAGAACTTACCGAAGTGGATTACTTCGGTGCCGTTTCTTATGGGGAACGGGATTGCTATCCTGATCCTTGGCTCGTGGCGAGGAACGAGACTGAACAGATATGAGCGAATCACTGCCGGTACTGGTTGTGGAAGACGAAGAGATCCTGCTCTCGTTCCTGAGGACGGCGCTGGAGCGAGGGGGCGTAAAGGTGGTCGCCGCGGCGTCGGGCGATGCTGCCCTGGGGTTGCTGGAGCGTGGCGAGTATGCGGCGGTGGTTTCCGATCTGAGAATGCCAGGCGGGGTGGGCGGCGCGGAGATTTACGACTGGGTCCGGCAGAACCGGCCGCATCTTTCCTCCCGCTTCCTGTTCATCACGGGCAACGTCAGCGATCCGTACGCCGAGCGGGTGCGGCAGGAAACCGGCGCGCAGTTTATCGAAAAGCCATTCCGGATCGCGCTGCTGCTCGAACTGATAAGAAAGATTACGTCGCCCCCTGAGAATGACAATGACTGATCAGCCTCCAATCCGCATGCTGATCGTGGACGATCAGAGGAGCATCCGCGATCTGTGCGCGACCCTCGGGCGCGGCATGGGGCTGGTCTGCTTCCTGGTGGAAAGCGCCGGGGAGGCGTTGGAGCGGATGGAGAGCGATTCTCCCGAACTGGTGCTGGCAGGCCTGGGGACGGGCGCGAACTCGGGACTGCAACTGCTGGGGGAGTTGAAGCGGCGCTGGCCGCGGACCGAGGTTACGATGATGGGCGACCGCGATAGCATGGAGACCGCGGTCCAGGCCATTGGACAGGGCGCCTACGACTTTGTGGTCAAGTCCTTCCGGGTGGAGCGGTTCCAACTGGTGATGGAGCGCATGGTGGAGAAAGTCCGGCTGGTTCGGGAAAACGAGATCCTGCGCAGCCGCCTGCAGGGCAGAACCCAGAGCGCACCGCCGCCTGCCTGCACCGATCTGGAAGAACTGGAGCGGCTCACCGTGGAGCGGGTCTTCGCCCAGGTGGCGGGAGATAAGGAGCAGGCGCAGAGGTTGCTGGGCATTTCCCGGGCGACGCTGTACCGCAAGATCAAGCTCTATGGCCTTGGGACGCGGGCAGCGCCAAAGAAGTCGCCCACAGCCGCGCTTCGCGAGCCGCGGAAGCGGGTGGTAGTCTGGTCTTAATGTTGCACGGATGAGATGGGTTCGAAAAATGGAAGATGTCTCCTTTCAGTCACTTCCGCGCGAGTGGCGTGGGCTGCTAAGGTGCAGTTCAGGGGTGGGCGGTGGTGCGTTTGGGCCGGCTCATCGGGAATAAGTTGGTGGAGCGGGCAGCGGTTTGAATCCTCTCCGGATGCGGGCGGCGGATTGCGGCGAGTGGCACGGATCCGGCATGGTGCCTGGATCAAGCGGCAAGCCGGGTGGCGGCCCGGGGAAACGATTCAGTCGCGACGCGGTTGAATATCCATAGAGGTCTGGCGGCGGCTCCCAGCGCTGGACCTGGAAGTGCAAGGGAGCGGATGGCCGCCAGAGCGCGGCTGGCCATCCGGGGCCCCGGCTCCACGGTAAGGGAAAACGAGGTGCATTGTGCCGAAGAAGATCTTGATCGTCGATGATTCGCCAGCCGAAAGCCGCCTGATGCAGTCTTTTCTGCAGAGCGCCGGGTATTCCGCGGTTTCATTGGGCGATCCGTTGCGCATCGAACAGATGCTGGCATCCGAGCAGCCGAACCTGATTCTTCTGGATGTGGTGATGCCGGGGCGAAACGGTTTCCAGGCCTGCCGCGAGCTGAAGAACAGCGAGGAATTCGGCACCATCCCCATCGTGCTGGTGAGTTCGAAAGACGGCGAAAGCGACAAGTTCTGGGGCTTGCAGCAGGGCGCCGACGGTTACGTGTTCAAGCCCTTTACCGGGGCGCAACTGGTGGGTGAAGTGCAGAGGGTGATTGGATAAGCATGGCGGAGCCGCCGGACAATGCGCAGGCGCAGGACCCATATCCTCTCGACAACGAGTTCGATCTGGAGGAGGAGGGATTTGCCGTCGAACCCTCGCTGCCCGAGCAGCAATACTGCATCTTCCGCGCCGGGCGCGAGCGTTTCTGCCTGCACGTGCTGGAGGTGGACGAGGTTGTGGAGTGGCCGCGGTTGACGTATCTGCCGCTGTCGCCGGCGTTCCTGATGGGCGTTTTCAATCTGCGGGGAACCATTGTGCCGGTGGTGGACATTGCGTTTACCGAGGTGCGGCGAGCGGATCTGCCTCCGCGGCAAGTGGTGGTGGCCTGCCTGCGCGGCGGCGCCAGCGCGCCCGACGTTCGCGTGGGAATCGCCGTGGATGAAGTGATTGGCACCTACAGCACCAGCGAGCCGCTGCTGACCGGAGAGGCGCCGCGCGACGTTCCACACTGCGCCGGAATGCTCCGCCACGGCGACCGGCTGGCGCTGGCGCTGGACCTGAAGCGGGTGCTGGAGTCGTTCCCGGTGGGCGTGATTTGATGGGCAGGACCCGGCGCCTGGCGCCACGTTTTTTTCAGAAGGGCGCCATGGCGCTCGAGGGTTGGGCGACGCGCGCGTAGATATGGCCGCGGCGTTGTCCTGGAGGTCTTATGAAAGGTCGTCTGAATTCGGCAATCATTGCGCTGGTGGCAATCAACGGGGTGGCCACCGCGCTGGTACTCGGGCTGGCGTACACGGCCGGCGTACGGGCCGGCGGCAAAGGACTGCTCGAGCTGCTTTCTTTGCCGGCGGCGGCGCTGTTTCCGCTGCTGGGAGCCGTAGGCGTGCTGATCATCGCTTCCATGCTGGTGCTGTTCCGCCTCTCCAACCAGGTTTCCGAACCGGTGAAGGCGCTGGTGGAATTTGGGGAACTGGTGAGCGGCGGCGACTTCAAGGCGCGCCTGAAAGAGGGCGGCGAGGACGACTTCGGCTACATCGCGCTGCACTTGAACCAGGCGGCGGAAAAAGCTGCCAAGGCGATGCGGGATGAAGAAGCGCAACGTAATCTGCAACGCTCGGTGACCGAATTCCTCACCATCGTGAGCCAGATTGCGCGCGGCGATCTGACCCTGCGCGGCAGCGTGACCAGCGATGCCCTGGGTAACGTGGTGGACTCGGTCAACTACATGCTCGACAACTTTACCCAGGTGCTGCGCCGGGTGCGCGATGCGGCCAACGACGTATCGACCAGCGCCAACGAGATTCTGAACGCCTCGGAAACCATGGCGACGGGCGCGACCCAGCAGGATCACGAGATCACCAACACCTCGTCGGCGGTGGAGCAGTTGACGGTATCCATGAAGCAGGTGAGCAACAACGCCGAGGCCAGCGCCGAGGCGGCGCGGCGCGCCCTGGACGCTGCCGAGCAGGGCAACCGCTCGGTGCGCGACACCCTGGAGGGCATGCAGCGCATCCGCTCCAGCGTGCAGGCAACGGCCAAGAAGATCAAGTCGCTGGGCGACCGCTCGCTGGAGATCAGCGAGATCATCAACGTGATTAATGACATCACCGAACAGACGAACCTGCTGGCGCTCAACGCGGCCATTGAGGCGGCGCGCGCCGGTGAGGCAGGCCGCGGCTTTGCCGTGGTGGCCGACGAGGTTCGCAAACTGGCCGAACACTCGCGCACCGCGACCAAGGACATTGCCGCGCTGATCAAGGCCATCCAGGCCGAGACCAACGAGGCCGTGGTGGTGATGGAAGAGGGCACGAGGGAAGTGGAAGTGGGCGCGCGGCTGGCCGACCAGGCGGGCAAGGCGCTGGAGGCTATTTCGGCCGTGGTGCGGCAGTCGGCCGAACTGGTGCAGGAGATTTCACTCGCCAGCAAGCAGCAGGTGCGCGGCACCGAAGGCGTGGCCAACGCCATGCAGATTATCTCCAACATCACCCGCCAGACCTCGCAGGGGGCGCGCCAGACGGCGCACAGCATGGAGCAGATGGTGAAGATGAGCGTGCAGCTCAACGAGGCGCTGTCGCAGTTCCGGGTGCAGGCGTCAGGCGCACCGGCGCCGCCGCCGCGCAAGGAATTGCAGGCGGGCGCCGCGCGCAACTGAGGGCCAGGGAAAGATTGAAGACAAGGATCGCAGAAGCTTAGGAAGCATAAACCGGGCGGCAAACGGTGTAGCAGGCGGCAATGAACCAAGCTGGAGTCAATCCGGTGCTGAGCGAACACGAGGTTCGCGAGCTGCAACTGCTGGTGGAGCAGCGCTCCGGCATCGTCTTCGACGAGTCGCGCGAGCGCTTCCTGACCGCGCGCGTGGTCGAACTCATGCAGCAGAAGCGGTTGACCTACGGGATGGAATTGCTGCGCCTGGTGCTGGCCTCCGACGTGGAGTACGACAACCTGCTGGAACGTCTGCTGACCCAGGAAACGAGCTTTCTGCGCTATCCGGGGCTGTTCTCCGCATTTGAACAGTTTGTACTGCCGGAGTTGCAGAGCCGTAAGCTGTGGGACAGCGAGCGTGGGTTGCGCATCTGGAGCGCGGGTTGCGCCAGCGGCGAAGAGCCGTACTCGATTGCGCTGAGCGTCTGCGAGGCGGCCGGAGCGCACGGCGGCCTGGAAGCCACCATCGTGGCCACCGACATCAGCCACCAAGCCCTGGAACGTGCCGGTCGAGGCATCTACGGCAGGCGCTTGCTGGCGAATCTTTCGCCACAGCAGATTGCCAGCTACTTTGACCAGGAGGGCGACGACTACAAAGTGAAGCCGGTGCTGCGCGACATGGTGAAGTTTGCGCCCATGAACCTGGCGCAGCCGGTTGACCTGGGACGTTTCGAGTGCATCTTCTGCATGAACGTGCTGATTTATTTTGGAGCGGAATTGTGCTGCCGGCTGATTCAGCACTTTTACGAACATCTGGAGCCGGGCGGCTACCTGTTCCTGGGACATGCGGAATCGGCGGCAAGCGCCCCGGTAAAGTTCAATCAGACGATCATGAACGGAGCGCGGCTGCTGCAAAGGCCGCTGGATCCGCTGGCGATCCGCGCCCGGGCCGTGGGGGGTGAAGCATGAACGGACCCAGCCCGGAGATGGTGGAGCTTTTCCTCCAGGAAGCCAGCGAGCACCTGCAGTTTCTGCGCGAGTACTCGGGCATTCTGCAGGATCCCTATCCTCTCTATGAGGACATCGAGCGCCTCTACATCTCGGCGCATGGCGTGGCCGGCACCGGCGGAACCTATGGCTACACCTTGTTCCACGAAGTTGCCGGCAAGCTGGCGCACATCTTCCAGTACGCCATGAACGCGACCATCAGTCCGGAGGCCACGAGCCCGCTGGTGGAGTTCATCTACGAAGCAATCGCGGTGCTGGAAAGCGACCTGATCATGATCAGCGCCAACGCGCAGGAGTCGGTCGAGGACATTGCGGCGTTCAAACAGCGCTATCCATTTGCCTTCCAGGGTCCGCCGCCAGCCGCTGTGGACGCTCCCACCGAACAGCCTCATCCGCCCGAGCCGGAAGCGGAAGCAGTCGATGAAAACGATGAGCCGCTGTTTGCCGCCGGGCCGCCGCCCGCATCACCCGCCGCCAAACCTAAGACGGCTGCGCCGGTTGCGCCCGCTGCCGCGCCGGTTGCAACGTCGGTGGCGCCCGCGGTTGAACGCCGGAAGCCGCACGTTGCGCCAGGCGCGTCCGCCGTCCCCGCCACAGCACCGCCAGCAGCTTCCGCTGCTGCGGCTCCGCCAGCCTCACCAGCGCCACCTGCCGCGCCTCGCGAGGTTCCGGTTGCGACGCCGCCCACGGCGGTAACGCCTGTCGCGCGTCCAGTTGCTTCCGTTGCGATGCCGGTTGCTAAAGTGGCCGCACTCGCCGCCGTGCCACCAGCGCCACCCGCCACCGCGCCGCCTGCGCCGCCACCCGCCGTGCCGCCCGCGCCATCACCTGCCGCGCACGTTGCTGAACGGCCAGCGCCAGACGTCGCGCTTCCCGCGGGTGCGGTTGCTGCGCCCGCGCCGCCGGCCGTTCCCGCCGGTGCACCCGTTCCATCGCCTGCCGCGCCGGTTACCGCGCCAGTAGTGGACAAGGCTCTCGCCGCGCCGGGAACGCCTCCCGCCGTGCCGGGAACGCTTCCCGCCGTGACGACAGTTTCGATCGAGCGGGTACCGGAACTGAAAGCCGATCGCGAGGTTCCCGACGACGTGCTGGAGTTCTTTATCCCCGAGGTCGAGGAGCATTTGCAGGCGATCACCGATTGTCTGCTGGCGCTGGAGGCGAGACCGAACGAAGAGGATATTCATCGCATCTTCCGCGCCATGCACACCATTAAAGGATCGGCTGCGCAGGTGGGCTGGCAGCGCATCGCCACCATCGCGCATCACGCCGAGGACGTGATGGGACGGCTGCGCGATGGCGAGCTCAAGCCGAGCGCGACCATCATCGACCTCTGCCTGGAAACCGTCGATGTGGTCAAGAAGCTGATCTACCACCAGTGGCAGGACGAGGCGAGTTTCCAACTGGCGGCGCGCTCGCTGATTGCGCGGATGCAGCAGATTTCGCCCGGCGAGGTGGAAGCGCCCGCCGCCTCCAACACGAGTATCGTCGCCACCAACGCGCAGCCTGTCCTGTTGCCGAAGGAGACAGAACCGGCTCCGCCGTCAGTATCCGTGATGGCCGAAAGCAGACCGCCGTTGCCGCCTGCGCCTTTGGTGGCTATGAGCACGCCGCCGTCGCTAACCATACCGCCGCAGCCGTTACCGCTGGCAGCGCCGTCGTCACCGCTGGCCGCCCTGCTGGCCGAAGCGGGCGCTGCGCCCATGGACATTGCGGCGCAGAGCGACGAGCCCAAGGTGGAGGCCACCGAGCCGATGGCGGCACCGGGCACGCCGGTGGGAATGGCGCAATCCAAGTCGGTACGCATCGGGCTGGAACGGCTGGACCGCATGATGAACGCAGTGGGCGAGCTGGTGATCAACCGCACCCGCATGCTGGGCCGGCTGGCGGAGTTGGGAAAGCTGGCCGAGGTGCTGAACTTCTCCAAGGGCCGGATGAGCGACAAGGTTACGGAATTCCAGGACAAGTACGAGTTCAGCCGCATCAACTCGACGCCGCTGCTGGCTGCCCCGTCCTGGGCAAACCCGCTGGAGCTTGACGCGGGAGGACGCTCGGCGGCACCTTCCCCGGGCGGCTTTGGCGGCAGGTTCGGCGATTCGGGTTACGGCTATGGATCCCGCCCTGCTCCCTTTGAGGCGAGCCCGTCGGAGTTCAGCGAGCTGGAGATGGACCGGTACGACGATTTCGGCATTCTCTCGCGCTCGCTCACCGAAATCTCCGCCGACATTTCCGAAGTGCTCACCCAGTTGGACGGCTTTGTGCGCCGTGTGGACGGCGATATCGACGAGTTCACCAAGCTCGCCCATCGCTTGCAGGATGAGATCACGCAGGCGCGCATGGTTCCCATCGGCAATCTGTTCACCCGCATTGCCCGCACCGTGCGCGACGCCGCCAAGGCGAGCAACAAGCAGGTGGACCTGGCCCTGGCGGGCGCTGAAACCGAACTCGACAACAACATCATCCAGCAGATCGCCGACCCGTTGCTGCACCTGGTCCGCAACGCCGTGGCGCATGGCATCGAACGCGTGGAGGAGCGCTACGAGGCGGGCAAGGCCGACCGTGGCAACATCGCCGTGCGCGCTTACCATCGCGGCAATCACATCTACGTGGAGGTGGAAGACGATGGCCGCGGGGTGGACTTCGATCAGGTCAAGGCGGCAGCGATCGAGGGCGGATTCCTGGCCGCCGCCGATGCCGACCGGCTGAGCCGCCGCGAAACCCTGGACCTGCTTTTCCGTCCCGGTTTCTCCACCGCGCCGCGCCGCACCGAGCTGGCCGGGCGAGGCGTGGGACTGGACGTGGTGCACTCGAACCTGGCCAATCTCAACGGCGAAATCGAGATCGAAACGGAGAAGGGAATCGGCACCCGCTTCACCTTGAAGGTTCCGCTGACGCTGATCATTTCGCAGGCGCTGTTTGTGCAATGCGGCGAGCAGACCTTCGCCTTCCCGCTGGCGTTTGTGGAGGAAATCCGCCGTATCCGCCCCAGCGAGATCGAGGATGTGGGCGGCAAGCTGATTGCCAAGGTTCGCGACGTGGTGACCGAGGTGGTGCGCTTTGACGATGCCTTGCAGTTGCCCCGGCTGCAGCCGAGCAATGGCTATCTCCGCCTGGTGCTGGTGAACGTGGGAGGCCGGCAGGTGGGTGTGGTGGTGGAGGAAGTTCTGCGCAAGGATGAAATCGTCATCAAGAATCTGGGCGAGTATCTGCGCCATGTGAAGCTGTTTCCCGGCGCCACCATTGCCCCGGACGGCAGCCTGATTCTGCTGGTCGATGTCAATCGCCTGATCCTGGGCGAATATACCGAGCACCGCCCCTTGACTACCCTGATGAACGCGGCGCGATTGTTTGTGCCCGGCGCCACGGCCGTGGCGCGCGGCGAGATTCCGGCGGCCGCCATGGACCGGGTGGAGAGGGAAAAACTGGTGGTGCTGGCCGACGACTCGATCAGCGTGCGCAAATTTGTGGGACGCATGCTGGAGAAAGCCGGTTACCGCGTGAAGCTGGCCGCCGACGGCCTGGAAGCGCTGGAGATTGCGACCTCCAACGATTGCGACCTGGTGATTACCGACCTGGAGATGCCACGCACCAACGGCTATGAACTGATGCTGCATCTGCGGCAGACGCCTTCGACCAGCGCGGTGCCGGTGATGGTGGTCACTTCGCGCGCCGGGGCCAAGCATCGCGAGCGCGCCCTCAAGGAAGGCGCCGCCGCGTTCCTGGTGAAACCGGTGCAGGAAGAAAGTTTTATCGCGCAGGTGGTGGAACTGATTGGAACCTCGGGACAGGCGATCGCCGCGCCGCCCGTGGTTCATTGAGAGACAGACGATGATCAATGGTGAAAAAATCCGGGTGCTGGTTGCCGACGACTCCGCGTTCATGCGCAAGGTGCTGCTCAGCATTCTGGACTCCGACGGTTCCTTTGAAGTTGTAGGCGAGGCGCGCGACGGGCGCGAAACGGTGGAGAAGAGCGCCAGGCTCAAACCACATGTCATCACCATGGACATCAACATGCCGCATGTGGACGGGCTGGAAGCGACGGAAATCATCATGTCCACCGATCCGCGGCCAATCCTGATTGTCAGTTCCGAGTCCAAGGAGGGAGCCAAGGCCACCCTGCGCGCCCTGGAACTGGGCGCTATCGACTTTATCGCCAAGCCCAGCGGAGGCGTCGATCTTGACATGTCCAGCGTGCGCGAAGAACTGGTGCGCAAGCTGCGCATCGCCTCCAAGGTTCGCGTTATTCGCAACCTGTTGCGGGCCGCGCCGCCGAAGCCTGTCCGAACCGGCCTCTGGCCGCCGGAAGCCGGCGCCGCGCCCGCGGCTCCAGGAGCGAAACTGGGGATCGTGGTGCTGGCCGCCTCGACCGGCGGCCCGGCGACGCTGATGAAGCTGGTACCGCTGTTTGCCGCCGGGATTCCCGCCGCCCTGCTGGTGGTGCAGCACATGCCGGGAAACTTTACCCAGCAGTTTGCCGAACAACTGGCCAGCGTCTCGCAGCTTCCGGTGAAACAGGCCGAGAACGGAGAATTGTTGCGTGCCGGGCAGGTGTACGTCTGTCCCGGCAACTGCCATCTGCGGCTGGAGCCGCCGGGCCGCATCATGCTGGACGGTGGGCCGCGCATCGCCGGCTACCGTCCCTGTATTGACGTGACCCTGGAGTCGGTGGCGGCCTTGGCGGGCGCCAACGCCTCGGTTGCCATCCTAACCGGGATGGGCAACGACGGGGCGCGCGGAGTGATGGCAATCCAGGAAAACGGCGGCCTGGTGGTGGCGCAGGACGAGGCCACCTCGGTCATTTTCGGCATGCCCTCCGAGGCCATCAAGACCGGCGCGGTCGAGCAGGTGCTGCCGCTGGAGCAGATTGCCGCGGCCATGACCAGGCGGCTGGCGGCGCGTCCGGGTGCGGCGCGGGTGGCGAGGGTATGAGGATGGGCGGGTTCGGTGGCGCCAGTTGGTGCGGGCAGTGAAAGAGGACGAGCGGCGCACGTTGTTTGTCCCGCGTTCGGTGAAGCCGGTTGCGGCCACGGCGGGACCGGTGATTCTGTTCACCGCCGGCGGCATGCGTTTTGCCGTGGAAGCCAGCGAGGTGGAGGAAATTCGCGACCGCGAGGAACGCGCCGCGATTCGCCGCCTGAAGGGGGCCGAGGCGATTGATTTCGCGCAGCGGGTCGGGCTAGGGGCCGGGGTTTTGGAACGCTTTGTGGTGCTCAAGCCGGGCGAGTGCTCGCTGGGCGTGTCCGAAGTGGAGCGGATGACGACGTTGCCCAAAGTGGTACCGCTGCCGGGCCTGTTCCGCGGTGAGGAGCGGCGCTGGTATCGCGGCCTGCTCCTGCTTGAGAATGAGGTGGTACCGCTGGTAAGAACCGAGTATTGGCGAGCCGCTGCGCAGCCGGTGGCACAAACTGGAAGTGGCGCATGAAGGACACAACCAGATACGTGATCTTTCCCCTTGGCGAGGAGCGTTATGCGCTCGACTCCAGCCAGGTGAAAGAACTGGTCATGCCGAGCCGCGTATATTCATTCCCGCACACCATGCGGGCGCTGGAAGGGGTGCTGGTGCGGCGCGGCGCGGTGATTCCGGTCTGCGACCTGCGCGGCGCCTTCCGCCATGGCGCCGAACGCAATCTCTACGTGATCGCGCGCTGCAATTATGCGGGCCGGGTGGAAACCGTGGCGATTCCCGTCAGCGGTGATTGTGAACTGGTGCAGGGCGAGCGCGGCGAGGCACCGGAAAATGTTACCTTCGTCACTGGCCTCCTGCGCACCGGTGGCAGGATAATACCCCTGCTGGCATTGGATGAGGCCGTGGCACACTGCATTCAACCCACCGCGTTGGACAGGGAGGCGAAGCAATGAGCACAAACGGAGCTCTCAATCAGCGGATTCTTCTGATTGACAGCAATGTTTTTTTTGCGCGGCGCCTGACCGAGGCGCTCAAGGCGCAAGGCTTTGACGTGATGCACACCACCCAGGCCACCTACGCCCTCACCATGCTGGAGCGCAACCCGCCGACCGCCATCCTGTGCGCCACCAACCTGCGCGAGCTGAACGTCTTTGATCTTCCGCGCATTTTGCACAGCGATGCCGCCACCACCAACATTCCCATTCTTGCCATGGGTGAAGGCGGGGAAAAGGCGCTGATGGAGGCATTCCGCGCCGGGTGCGACGATTACATCGACCGCCGCCGCGGTCCGGAAAACATTGCCGCGCAGGTGCGCACCTTCCTGCTCAGCCGCCTGGAGGGTTTCCATCCCACGCAGATGCTGGAGTCGGAGCAAACCGTGCTCGAGGGCAGCCTGTCACACCTGGACCTGCCCGGCGTCATCCAGATGCTTTCGCATTCGCGCCAGTCGGGGGTGCTCTACATCAACGCGGAATCCATTGATGGAACCATATTTTTCAATCGCGGCGACGTACTGCACGCGGAGGTGGGCGAAATCATCGGCGACGAAGCCGTGATCCGCACCATCAAGACCTGCAATGGCATGATGCGCGGAGTGTATAAATTTGTGCCCGGCTCCCTGGCCGCCACCCGCACGGTGTTCCGTTCCGTAACCGAGTTGATGCTGGAAGCGCTGCGCGAAATCGACGAAGAACGCGCCGCCAACGATGGAGGCTATCAATGAGCGCAAAGCCGGTGGTGTATTTCATCGACGACAGCGCGACCATGCGCGAGGTGATCAAAATTGCCTTCCGCCGCGAAGACCTTGACGTCATCACCTGCCATGATGCCGGCAGCGCCATGGACCTGATGGACCACAGCGCCCCGGACGTCGTCATCACCGACGTCATTATGCCGGGACGCGACGGCTACGATGTCTGCCAGTACATCAAGCAGCATCCGCGTTTTGGGCAAACCCCGGTGATCCTGATGTCGGGCGTGGTCAACAAGGGAGTGGCCGAACGCGCCTTCGCGGTTCATGCCAATGAATTGATCCGCAAGCCGTTCCAGCCGCAGGACCTGATCGCGCGGGTGCGCCATCTGCTCTCCGCCCCGGTGGTGGAAGCCGAACCCGCGCCTGTGTCGCAGGACGATACCAACGCCGTGCTGAGCAGCATTTTCAGCGGGCCGATGCCGGCGCGCGCCAGCCATGTCCCGGCGCGCGTCACCGGACCGGTGCCGGTGCCACGGACGGTGCCGCGCCCGGTCACGCCTTCGATTGCCGCGACCGTGGCGGCTGCGCTTGCGCCTCCGGTAGTGGCGCCCCCGGTCTCCATTCCCGGCGCGCAAATCACCGGGTCGGCGCAGATGCAAGTGCCGCCGCCGGTGCCCGGACGCGTGCCTGCTCCGCCCATTCCCGGCAACCATTCAGACCAGGGAAAGATGCGGCTGGAGATTCTGCGGCTGCATAGCCAGATCAAAAAGCTCGAACTGGAGTTGGTGGCCGAACGCGAATACACGAAAGCCCTGGAACAGCACGTGACCTCGTTGCAGGAAAACGATTAGCACGGAACCGTGCGCAGGAAAGCCCGGATTGTTCCGGGCTTTCCTGTTGCGCTACGCACCCGGTCACCCGAACAGAATCTCCTTGGCGCGCAGTTCCTTCACGGTGTCGCGCAACTTGGCGGCGCGCTCGAACTCGAAGCGCTTGGCGGCCTCGCGCATGTCTTCTTCCATCTTTGTAATGAAGGCGTCAAGCTGCTCCTGCGACTTGAACTCCGGCAGGCCGTTGCTCTCGATGGGAACGTCCTCGTAGTCGGCGGCGATCACGTGCGCCAGCGACATGTCCGCGGCGCGGCCCACGGATTGCGGCGTGATGCCGTTCTCCCGGTTGTAAGCTTCCTGCTTGGCGCGGCGGCGGTCGGTCTCGCCGATGGCGTTTTTCATCGAGTCGGTCATACGGTCGGCGTACAGAATGGCGCGGCCCTCGAGGTGGCGGGCGCAGCGTCCCATGGTCTGGATCAGCGAGCCGGCCGAGCGCAGGAAGCCTTCCTTATCGGCGTCCAGAATCGCCACCAGCGAAACCTCGGGCAAATCCAGCCCCTCGCGCAATAGATTGATACCAATCAATACATCGAACTCGCCCTTGCGCAGATCGCGCAGAATGTTGATGCGCTCCAGGGTCTCGATCTCGGAGTGCATGTAGCGGCAGCGCACGCCGACCTCGGC
>CAZQDD010000032.1:0-38359 GCA_964591805.1 uncultured Acidobacteriaceae bacterium
CCGGCAGTCGCGCTCCACAATACGACGTCAGCGGATGGATCGGAGTGACGTACCACCCAGAACACAAAATACAATACTAGACGGAAACGCCGGAATCCCAAGAGGAGCGCATGCCTGGAGGTGTTCGACGAAGCCAGCCGCCACCGGGTTTCGAATTTGGCGGCCTGAAATCAGGATGCCAAGCCGGGCGAGTCGATCACGGCCCGCAGTTCACGCAATAGATACGCTCCGCTCACTGAATCCAGATTGTTGAAATGATATCCGACCCGGTCCAGCAGGTACAGGATGGCCAACCGGGGAAAGAGCTCCGTGTCGAGATCCATTCGCTTGCAATATTCCTTGCAAATGGACCTTGTCCGAATGGCCGCGTAGCCGCCGGCGTTCCCACCAAAAAGGTGGTCTTCACTGAACTGGAAATGCAGCAGATCGTACCCCGGCAAGCCGGCAAAATCAGTCCACTCCCAATCGACCAGCACATAACCGGATCTGGAAGTTTTTCGAATGTTCCATGGCGCAAAGTCTCCATGCACCAGCATGGTGGGGATGGCGGCATCGCGATCGCAACAGGCCAGGCAGCGCTGCAGCAGATCGGGAGCAACTCTCCGCATTTCGTCCGCCCATGGGCCAGGCCGGTTCGCGATCGCTTGCGCGGCATCGCTCAGCTGCAAGGAAGCGCCGCTTTGCGGCAGGCGGCACAGCAGGTCCAGGTACTCTGGCCGTAATCCGAGATCGGGCAAGATTCCGTCCACATATTCCTGCGCAGTTGCTCCCAAATCGGGATGAACCGATAGAATATC
This sequence comes from uncultured Acidobacteriaceae bacterium, assembly GCA_964591805.1. Lineage (GTDB taxonomy): Bacteria > Acidobacteriota > Terriglobia > Terriglobales > Acidobacteriaceae > TOLSYN. The sequence goes on from CAZQDD010000032.1 coordinate 798, forward strand.
CGGCGCCCAGCAATACGGCTCAAGTTTCCTGAGCGCCTCGGCTTCGCGGAAGATGCTCACTCTGCTCCCCGGGGTCAATCCGACTTTGAGTACGGCTGCGATCCGATGCGCGTCATCGAGCAGGAATACGATTAGTTTGCGATCGGGAGATGGGTTACCAACAAGGATCACCATCTCTCCGGCTTGGGTTCGAAGTCCGCACCTTTCGGACCAGCAAAGCGCCGTGGCTCGTGCGATTGTCAGGCTGGCGACGGAAGGAAGAAAGCGGAGGATGCCGGCACGGGCCGCCATGCGAATGGCGAGCCACTTTACCCGGCTTGTCAAGCTATAGGGCCGCCATGCGCTCAATACGGATGAGGCTGCGCGTGACCCTGCCGGAATGAACCAACGGGGCCCGCTGTTTCCGGGAATCACCAGATAGGGATCCGCCGGCCCGGCGACGGCGCCGCCACTGATCTCCAAAGCATGCAGAAAATCCGGGATGCCCAGCGCTTGCCACGGTTGCGGTTGTGCCGCTTGCATTTTTGCACGATATCATATTCGTGATACCATTTTCGGATGGTAAACGGCGCTGAATCCCGTTTAGACATGGCCTCTGATTTCCCGTCCTGATTGTGATGCTGTCCAGTATTCACCAAGGGCGCGGCTTGCTATGCTTTTTTTGTAGGAGTCAAGTGATCAAATTGTCTGCAATTATGCGGCACGCTATAATTCGGCAACCGCTGCACGCGATTGTCCGAGAGTTACGTAGTTCCGCTTGCTGTTTGAGAGGTGTTACAGGCGAGATGCGCCCCGCACCCGGAGTCTAATGAACCAGGAAAAATCAAGAAGAATCTCCACTCCTCAGGAATCTGACCCAAACTTCGTGTCCCATGCTGCTACCCAGATGCGCGACGAGGAGTCCTTGCGTGATGTACTGCTCGTCTTGCGGAAGCGAAAGTACTTTGTCCTGGCGGTAACCCTTGGAGTCGTCGCCGTGGTGTTGCTGGCATGTCTTGTGATGCGTCCGGAATACACATCGACAGCCACATTACTCGTTGACAAGGAATCCGGGTCCGGGCTCGATCTGGGATCTCTCTCCAGTCTCGCGTCCGCCGTTGGCGGCCAGGACGACTTGAAGGTCGAACTTACGACCCACGGCTCCATTCTTCAAAGCGACAGCAATGTGCTCGCGGTCTACAACGAATTGAATCTGCAGAACGTGGCGCCTTATAAGTACGAACCGCGTTCGCTCGACTTCCTGCAATTGGGGGTGATGGCCGGGAAACTCAGAGCGGAGCGGGGCATTCCCATTGAAAAAGCGCCTGCCACAAGGGAGCGGTATCTGAGCTATGTCCACAAACACTTGAAAGTGGAGTACCAGCAGGACTCTCGGCTCGTTACCATCGAGTATCGCGACTACGATCCCGAGCGGGCGGCCGTGATCGCAAATTCTCTGGTGGACAATTACCTCCGTGAATATCTGCACACGCGCTACCAGGCCACGGCCCGGGCCACGGACTGGCTGTCAGGCCAGCTCGGCGCTCTGAAGAAGAACGTGGACGACACCCAGAAGAAGTTGTCCGACTATGAGCACGAATCGGGGTTGAGTGTGCTCATGCTGGGCTTGAGCATCGGCGGCGGCGAATCCGGCGGCTCGGGGGGTGGCTCTGCCGGGGGCGGTGGAGTTCATATCCCTGCCATTGATCGGCTGGCAGCCTTGAACCAGGAACTGACGACGGCGGAAGCCAACCGGATTGCGAAGGAAGCGATTTACCGGCTGACGCAGACACAAAGCCCCGAAGTGGTGCTCGGTCTTGGATCCAGCCCTCTGTCTGCCATGGGAGGGGGATCGGCGGTCATCAACCAGGGCAGCGGGCTGGAGGTGCTGCAATCCCTTCGCCAGCAGGAAGCGGCCGTCAAGATGAATTATGCCGACATTGCCACCAAGTACGGGGCGAAGAACCCTCGTCTGGCTGAAGTTCAAGGGCAGATTAGCGCACTCGATGGCCAGATCAAGGCGGAATTGAAACGGATCAATGAGCGTGCTCTGAATGATTTCACCCTTGCCCAGAAATCAGAGGATGGCATCCGCAGGGATTACGGCAAGCAGGAAGAAGCCGTAAGCAAAACCAACGACGGCATGATCCAGTTGGAAATCCTTGCGGGCGAGGCACTCTCCAGCCGCGCCCTCTACGAGGGGCTTACCACGAAACTCCAGGCGGCAGGCGTAGAGGCGGGTGTCAAGGCCACGAATCTGAGCCTGGTGGATCCGGCTCGGCCTCCCGCCAAACAATCCCGGCCAGACTGGTTGCTCTACCCGGCGATTGCACTCGGCGCCGGCCTGCTGTTGGGAATCGGAGGTGCCTTCGTCAAGGAAAACCTGGATGACGCGGTGGTAACCTCAGAAAATGTGGAGCGGATTTCAGGTTACCCGGTGATGGCCAACATCCCATTGATTCACCGCGACGATCTGAAGTCAGCGATGATTGCTCCCGGCGAAGTTCAAGATCAAAGTCTGCTGCTGAGCGCGCCGCAGTCTCCGATCGCTGAATCCTATCGTTCCCTGCGCACCTCGATTCAGCTATCCGCCATCGATAAACCGCTCCAGGTGCTTCTGGTCAGCAGCCCGCTGGGCGGCGATGGTAAAAGCACGGTCAGCTACAACACCTCCATTGCATTTGCGCAGCAGGGCAAGCGCGTTCTGGTGATGGATGCTGACCAGCGCAAATCAAGGATGCACCGCATGTTCCGGGTTGAGCGCAGTCCTGGACTCAGCGAGCTTCTCAGTGGGCAGACTACCCTGGAGGCAGTGGTTCGGCCGCACAACTCGGTGGAAGGCCTTTTCCTGCTTCCTGCCGGTATATCGCCGCCAAATCCAGCCGATCTGCTGGGGTCGCACCGTTTTGACGAGCTTCTCGCCCTTCTGCGCACGCAGTATGATCTTGTGATCATCGACAGTCCGCCGATCCTGCTGGTAACGGATGCGGTGATTCTCTCGGCCAAGGCCGACGGCATGATGGTAGTCGTCCGCTCCGGTGTGACCACCAAGCCGGTGCTGACGCATGTTTCCGATGTGCTGCGGCGCAGGGCCGGCCATATATTCGGCTTCGTGCTCAACGCGGTCGATACCAGATCGGTTGAGTATTATTACTCCTACGGCTACTACGGAGGCTCGAAATACTACGGAGAGGAGGATTCAAAGTCTTGATCAACGCTACCCATATCGGATGCTTATGCGCCGCGCTGCTGGTTTCGGCTGTTTCGTTTGCGCCGGCCCAGATGGCGCCGCAGATTGGCTCCTCCCTGCAGGCGCCGGGACAATCCGGCGGAGCCACCTCGGCCACGGCGGGCGCGGCAAAGGCGTCAGCGGCCACGCTGATCGCGGTGCCGGAGGATTTTTCAAAGCTCAAGATCGGCCCGGGATTCCTTTTGAACGTTCAGGCTTTTGACGAGCCTGAGTTGTCGGGCGAGCTTCGGGTCGATGAGTCCGGCGATATTTCCGTTCCATTCGCCGGGACGATTCACGTCGGCGGATGCACTCTTGCGGAAGCGCGCCAGCGCATTGAGGCCAGGCTGGCCTCGGAGCAGATCCTGCTGCATCCGCAACTGACCATTGACATTGAGCAATATGCGCCTTATATCGTTGCCGTAATGGGTGAGGTGCAGACGCCCGGCCGGGTACAGTTGCTCGCGCCTCATTCGCTCCTCGATATTCTGTCGCTGGTAGGCGGAGAAACCGCGATGGCTGGCGGTTCGGTGCAGATCCAGCACACAAAGGACGGGCGCTCAACGACCGATTCTTATCCTTATGGACGCAACAGCGATGGGAGTTCCATTGCAAACGTCTTTGTTCACGACGGCGACACCGTGATCGTGCCCCGCGCCGGCATTGTCTACGTTCTCGGAGGAGTGAATCGCCCCGGCGGTTACCTCATGCAGGAGGACGGCACGCTCGACGTCGCCCAGGCGCTCTCGCTCGCCTTGGGTACGACCCTGCAGGCTGCGGTGGATTCGATCCGGGTCATCCGGCACAACGCCGACGGGAGCTACGTTGAGTTCCCGGTCAGCTACAAGAAGATTTCGGAAGCCAAGCAGATCCCGCTGCATTTGCAGGCTCAGGATGTTGTCTATGTGCCGCTTAGCAAGATAAAGACCATACTCACCACTGGATCTTCCATTCTTGACGAGGCCACGTTTGCCACCGTCTACACCCTCAAGAAGTAGGAACGCCTGCCCATGCCGAAGTCGACGAGTCGAATGCTTTACCCGGTTCGATACTGGCTGTTTGTCATCTATGCCGTAGGCGTTCCCGGCTTTTTGAAGTTCGATCCGACCGGCAGAGTCCATGAATTCGGATTGTTTAATCCTCAATCCATAGCGTCCATTGTGCTTACATGCTGCACTGCCTTGTTTTTCTTCTGTATCGCCACGGCGAGTCGAAAAGCCATCATAGCGACCCCGACGGCGATCGATCTCAAGCCTTTTGTTGCGTTGCTGGCCGTTCTATCCATCGCCACACTGCTGTCGCCAAAGGACGATTTTGCTATCAGCTTTTACCGCTTAGGGGAGTGGTTCCTTGGTTTTTGCCTGCTGCTGAGCACCTATACCCGGCAGCCACGCGAACAAAGAGATAGCTTCGCAGTCAGCCTGATGGCCCAGATCTGCTGGATAGACATTTGCATCGTCTGGATTTTTCTTTTGTTTTACCCGTCTCTCGCGGTCAACTCACCGGAGGAACTTACCGGCGCCATCCAGATTCGCCTGGGCGGCTATGTAATTCATCCCAATACTCTCGGCGTTTTGGCGGGAATCGCATTCTGGCACGCTCTGTTGTTCCTTCGCGGCGGCCGCAAACTGCTTGCGCTCGTGTTTACGTTAAGCACGTTGGTATTGACATACTCCCGTGGCGCCTGGCTGGGTTTTGCGGCTACGGTGGTGCTCTATATCCTGTTTAGCAAAAAGTCGGCCGTGAGGGTGCTGGGGATTCTTGCCACCATGCTTGCCTCGGTTGGCGCTATCCTGTTCTCAGATAAGATGATAGACTTCCTCGGCAGGGGACAGGGCGAGAAGAGTCTCGCAACCTTGTCCCAACGTACGGAAGTTTGGGCGTTAGCGGCGAAGATGATTTCCCAGCGCCCGCTGTTGGGCTACGGCTATATTGACGGAGTGAAAGTCCGGCTGGCGAGCATATCGCATTTGGGCAACTTCTTTCCGCCGCATGTCCACAATGAATTTCTGCAGGCCTGGGCCTCGGGCGGCATCCTGGCCGCACTCTTGATTTTTCTGGTGTACTGGAGGGGACTGCGGCAGGCATTCAGACTGGCACGTGGCAGTGTCTACAGACTATTTATATTGTTCACACTGGTTCAGCTCTTTTTTTATTCCCTGGCGGGACCCATTATCACGAAGTCCTTTGTTCAGGTGGGCGCCCTCCTGTTAATTTGCTTTTTGACATCTGCGGATGGATATTGGCGAATGGCCGGATCACAACCCCCAAGCCGTGCATCTATCGATGCGAACCACCGTGCAGACCAGGTAACGATATGAAATCAGCCAGGCACATTCCCCATATTCTGATTCTCGTTGCGCTGCTGGTTCCGTTGGCAGTCCATTCGGAAAAGTTCTGGCAGGCGCGCGGGAGTGGCTGGGATCTTTCGGCAATCAGACTGGAACCGCCATCCGCTCCCATCCCTCGTGAGCTCTTCGCTGTCAATTTGCTTCGCTTTCCCGGAAATCACCGCCTTCCGGGAGACTATGTGGGGGCGTGGCGAACCTTTGACGCCGTCTGGAGCAAGGTTGAGCCGACGCGCGGACAATGGGCATTCGCCAAGGTTGACGCTGACGTGGCCGATGCCACCCAGCGCGGCGTTGATATCGATCTGATTCTGGGCACCTCTCCCACGTGGGCATCCGCCAGGCCCGAGGAGCCGGGTTATAAATGGCAACCGCTGGGAATTCGTGCAGAAGCCGCAAGTCTGGCCGATTGGACCAATTACGTTCAGACCGTTGCCACGCGCTATAAAGGGCGCGTGCACACCTACGAAATGTGGAACGAGCCCAATTTGTCCGGAGGCTATAGCGGTGATATCGAACATCTCGTAAGCTTGTGCAGGGCTGCCTATCATACCATCAAAATGGTCGATCCAACGATCACGGTGATATCTCCGGGGTTCTCTCCCTATTCGAATCCGGGATCCCCTCCCGATTCAAGCCAGGCGTATATAGCGAAGTTCCTTTCCCTGGGAGGAAAGGACACGTTTGATGTCCTTGGATATCATTTTTATACAGAGGCGGGAAATCCGGAAAGAGCGGTCACTCTCAAGGGCCGGATCGATAAGATATTCAGGGCTAACTACTCAACGTTGCCTCCAAAAGTGTGGAACACCGAGTCCGGCTATCCCATTGAAAATGGCCCCCAGGCCCAGCGTAATACGTTCAAGACATATAACCTCCCCATGCACCTATTAACGGGCCGGGAATCACAGGCATTTATCGTGCGCTCATTTGTTCTCGCCTGGGCCATGGGAGTGCAGCGGTTCTACTGGTACTGCTGGGGGCACGAGCAATACGCACCTGCCGATGATTTCGGAGATACAGACAAACCAGCTACGGAAGCGTTGCGGAATCTGAGCAATCGGCTTACAGGTTCCAGGATGCTCAGCTGCACACGTACATCGGGAGGGCTCTGGAGCGCTTATCTACAACGGGAATCCGGAGAATCGTTCTGGATCGTGTGGAGTGATTCATCTCCACAACGTTTAGAAGGCCCGGCAGCGCGCAATGCAACGCATGCGCGGTATATCGACGGTAGCGAGGTGCCTCGAACGGCGGGAATGACTGTAGGAGGCGATCCGGTTTTCCTGGATGAGGAGTAGCCTCATGCAACCTGCGAGTTCCTTAACAGGGCGTTTGCTGATCTGGAGTACGAAGTATGCGCCTGGGCCACTCTGGCGGGTGATTGCAACCCTGCTGGGCTCGGACGTCACCTGTAAGCTTCCAGAATCGACGGCGATTGGCCATCCCTATGGCATTGTGATTCATTCTGCTGCTTCCATCGGGGAGAGGGTCACAATCATGCAGAACGTTACAATCGGCGCCAAGCGGGGGAGTTACCAGGCTCCGCGAATCGGAGATGGCGTCTATATCGGAGCTGGCGCCATCCTTCTGGGAGATATCAGTGTTGGCGCGGATGCCGTAGTTGGGGCAGGTGCCGTGGTGGTGAAGGATGTCCCGCCGGGCGCCACCGTGGTTGGAAACCCGGCCCGGCTGATCGCCGCCAAAACTCCCTCAGGCGAAGGGGATGTGCCCGGCTCTGGCGGAACTTCGGATCACCGCATGGCGGAGGGGGTTGAGGAAAAGGTGTCTGGCGGATTTCCGAAGGCAAGTCGATAATCCGTCTTCCCTGCCCCGGAAATGGCCTGATCAGGCCTGCCGGGTGTTCAGAATGGAAACAACAGATGCAAGACACAGCCTGACGGGCAAATGAAGATAGACGGGCTCGTAACCTGCAAAGCAAAATGTAAATTTCAGTCCATAGGAACCTATGATGAAAGCAAACATTCCCGATCTTGTGCTGACTTCGAGCACTAGAGAAATGCGTCAGCCCCTGATCGACGCAATCGTCGCGCATGGAAAGAAGCTGGGGCGTCCTCTCTCGATTCTTGAGGCCGGGTGTGGACGGGAGTGGGGCCTCGATTTGACTGGTGTGGACTATACCCTCACGGGCGTCGATCTCGACCCGGCAGCGCTCGAGCTGCGCAAAACAAAGGTTCGCGACCTGGACGTTGCAATCCTTGGCGATCTCTGTACGGTCGAGTTGCCCGAAGCTTCCTTTGATGTGGTATTCAGCAGCTATGTCCTGGAACATGTGCAACGGGCCGATCTCGCCCTGCAGAACTTTGTGAAATGGCTGAAACCCGGTGGCCTGCTCCTCCTGTGTGTGCCGGAGCGGGAGTCGGCGCGCGGATTCTACACACGGACGCTGCCACACTCTATCCACCTGTTGTATTACCGGTATGTCCTTCATAGCAAGCTGGCGGGTCAACCGGGCTATCCGCCGTATCCCACGTACCTTCATCCAGTAATCGGCGGCGGGCGGCTCTGCTCTTTCCTCGCCGAACAGGGCGCAAAGTGTGTGGGCCGATACGGAAACGGATTCGGACCCAACGCTCCGGGTCCACTGCGAATGGTAGAGCGCGGCGTGGCAAAGCTCACGTCCATGCTTTCTTTAGGCAAACTCACTGCAGACTACAACGACGTCTTTTATGTCGCCGTCAAGAATGCTCAGGAGTAAGACGATGAAGCATCGCGCTCCTGTCGATCAGGGAACGCTGGACGCCTTTCCAGGGTGCGCCGCCGCCCGGCTAAACTCTGTTTGATCCGCCGAGAGGTGACGTTCGGCCTTCCAGAACTTTTTCAGTAACCTGTTCAGCAGCCGGTGGGGGCCTGCTGCCCGGATTGACGGCCCGACGAATCGTGTTTCGCAGTCCACTCCGGCTGAACTGCTTTATTGGCAGCCACTGTATTCTTTCAAGATTCGCAAAAGCTGCAAGCTTCCGGATATCCCAGAAAGGCGGGTGAGCGTATCCACTGCACCAGGTATGATCTGCCGTTTATCTCAACAAATTCGAGTTCCATGGCATGCTGGATCCGCGGTGAAAAAACTGACTGAATTACACTTGTCCATACGGGTGGAATCGTTGGATTGGTGTGTACTTGCGGGTGGCATGATGCACTGCCCGGAAAATCCGGCTTGGCCGATCGCCATCAAAACATCTTCAAGACAATAATTGAGATATCCAATGCGTAGACTGCGGAATTTCTTGGCGAATCGGCGAGGGGGCGTGTGGGCGCTGCTTGATCAAGCCATGGTGACAGGATGTAATTTTCTTACCAACATCTACATGGTGCGCGAACTGGGCCTGGAATCCTACGGCGTCTTTGTGATCCTCTATGCATGGATGCTCCTGGCATGGAGTGCGCAGATTGCGCTCTTTATTTCTCCGCTAATGAGTCTGAGTCCGATGGTGGAAGAGCTGCCGGAACGGCGAAACTACATGCGCGGGATGAATACCCTCCAATTCGCATTCGCCCTGCCCTGTGGAATCTGCCTGCTGGTTGGCGTCATCGCCGTGAAAGGCATGGCAGGCCTCCCGGCCGCGCTTGCGCTGGCAAGCGCCGGAATTCTTTTCCAGCTCCAGGAAACGGTGCGGCGCTACTATTTCGCCGCGGAGAAGTCCGGAATTGCTTTTGCGAATGATTCCATCAGCTACATCGGACAACTGGTGCTGCTCGTCGTGTTTTCCGCCGCGCATATGCTGAATGTAAACAACTGTCTGTGGGCTATCGGGCTGAGCTCGGGCGCCGCGGTCGTAGTCGCTTTGATAAGCACCAGCCTGTTTGGGACATTTCGGCAGGCGCAGAAGAGCTGGGCCAGGTCCAAGAAACTCGCGTACGGTCTCTTCCTTTTTACGCAATTAGGCTGGGCCAACTCCCAGGGAGTCCTGATGCTGATTTCCGTTCTGGTAGGTCCTGCTGCCGGCGGCATTCTGAAGGTCGCGCAAACCGTCATGGGGCCATTCAATGTGTTTTTCCTGGCAACGGAAAATGTCATTCCGCGCCGCGCCTCGGAGTACTTTGTCCTTGCCAAGGTAAAAGGGGTTTACGAATATCTCAAACGGCTGGCAATCTGGGGCGAGGTTTTCATGCTGATTCCGTGCATAGCGCTCGTGCTTCTCTCGGGGCCGCTGACGAAACTGATTCTGAAGCATCCGTCGCACGATGTAGCGGTGCAGATCTGCCTGCAGTCTGGTTACGCGTTCCTCGCGCTCACGTTTCGATTAATGACATATTTCTACCGCACCCTGGAGAAGCCCAAGGTTCTCGTAGCCGCCAATGTCGTTCTTTTGGCAGGCTCGGTTGGTGTTACACTGCTGTTCGCACCCAGATGGGGCGCTGCGGCAGCGGGGGGCGGACTTCTGTTAGGAGAACTCATGAGTGTGCTCTTCATGTACGCGGTTGCAAAAAAGCTACGAGCGAATGCGGCAATCGCAGAACTGCGCATCGCCTAGAGAGGCTATGTACAAGAAACTTTTACTGGTTCTCTTTGGATTCTTGCCTTCGTCATGGAAGGTGTTCTTGCTGCGCAAGCGAGGACACAAGATCGGCGACCATGTCCATATCGGAATCTGTTACCTCGATGTGCGCAGGCTTGACCTTGGCAATGGCGTGAAGATTGGGAATTTTAATTACTTCAAGAACGTAAAGGTTTTGGAAATGGCGGATGGCGCGCGCATTGGAGGCACGTTCAACTGGATCACCGCGTCGCCGTTCAACGACTTGGGCGGCGAGGGATTCGGAATCCTCAGGATGCAGCGCAGTGCCGGTATCACGGGACGCCATTTCCTGGATCTTTCCGACACCATCACGGTTGGCGAGGAGACGCTCATCGCCGGTTTCAACTCGACTTTCTGGACGCACGGCATGATCCCCGACGGAAACAGCAGAGATGGAGACAGCAGAAATGCGCCAATCGTTTTGGGCCGCCGCTGCTATGTGGGTGGCCAGGTCATCTTTCTCCCAGGCGCATTCCTCGGAGACTGCTCCTTCGTCGGATCAGGAGCCGTGGTGACAAAGGACTTTTCGGGAGTCTCTCACGTGTTGGTTGCCGGCAATCCGGCACAAGTAAAAAAAACGTATTCTGCGGACGCAAGGTGGTTTACCACTGAGCACGACTACGTAGCTAAGATTCGAGTTGAAACGCCTCAATAGCTTCGGGGGTCGAAGAGAGCATGAGACGACTCTATTTGCTTCTATACTATGGATTTGCGCAGCACTTTCCCACTCAGCCCATGCCGGGTTGGAGGCTGGGTTACGCACTTCGCAGATTTCTTGTTTCGCACATCTTTCGCTCCTGCGGAACCGGCGTCAACGTCAAGCAGCACGCCTACTTCGGCGATGGCGGCACGCTCGAGGTGGGAAATCGTGCACAGATTGGGGCAAACTCGAGAATTGATCGTAACGTGTATATCGGCGACGATGTGCTGATGGGGCCTGACGTGGTGATCATGACGGGCGGTCATGAATTTGAGGATCCTTCCATTCCCATCAATAAGCAACCCGAGAGCCCGCCGCGCCCTGTCCGGATCGGACGCGATGTTTGGCTTGGAACCAGAGTTGTGATTATGCCCGGAGTGGAGATTGGGGAAGGCTCCGTGATTGGATCTGGAAGCGTGGTTGCAAAGAGCATTCCTCCTTTCAGCGTAGCAGTGGGAGTACCAGCCAAGGTGGTTCGGAGGAGAGGGGAGCGTCTGGCCCCGGCGCCACTCATCAATCATGCGTCGGAATCAGAGCGATGAGAATTCTCCTTTCCGCCTATGCCTGCGAGCCGGGCAAAGGTTCGGAGCCCGGGATGGGATGGCACTGGGCACTCGAAATTGCCCGACTGGGACACGAAGTGTGGATACTGACGCGCGAAAACAATCTTCCCAGTCTCGAACGAGCCTTGACCCTTCAACCCAATCTGCCGATTCATCTGGTTGGTTATGATCTTCCAGCGTGGCTTCGATGGTGGAAGAAGGGTGGGCGGGGAGTCAATGCGTACTATTCTCTTTGGCAGCGCGGAGCCTACCAGGTGGCCCGGCGGCTTGCGCTCAAAACTCATTTTGATCTGATTCACCACATTACTTTCGCGGTATTCCGGCAACCATCTCTCATGGGGCGGATAGGAGTCCCATTTGTCCTGGGGCCGATAGGCGGTGGAGAATCAACCCCGCCGCGCCTGCTGGGGAGTTATCCGTTCCGCGGAAGAGCGGTGGATGCAGCGCGCGATCTTGCCAACCGGATCGCTGGATTCAATCCCGCGGTGCGCAGGTCCTTCGCGCGAGCGGCGCTGATTCTATGCAAGACCAAGGAGACGCTCGCTTACGTGCCGCCCGCGTACCGGGTGAAGTGCGTGATGACGCAGGATGTCGCCATCGAGGAAGACCGGATCGCGCCGGAGCCATCCGCTAATCCTTCGGCGCCGCGATTTCTTTATGTTGGACGGCTCCTCTATTGGAAGGGAATTCATCTCGCGCTGCAGGCCCTTGCCCAGATGCGCCGGAACTGTCCAGACGCTACTCTGACGGTGGCCGGCAAAGGCCCGGACCGGAAGTGGCTCTGCCAGATGGCTGATCGCCTTGGTATCGCTCATGCTGTAGAATGGAACGGATGGGTTCCCCGCGAGCAAGTGCTCGACATGTATCGGGGGCACACAGCTTTCCTATTTCCCAGCCTACACGACTCTGGCGGCACTGTGATCATGGAGGCACTCTCCCAAGGGCTGCCCATTATCTGCATGGATACCGGCGGGCCGGGAGCCATGCTTCCGCCGTCCTGCGGATTCAAGATTCCGGTGGAAGCTCGAAGTCAGGCGGAAGTGGTTTGCGACCTGGCGGCTGCCATGCAGCAGCTTGCCGGGAATCCAGCTCTTCGCTTGGAGATGGCGCAGCGGGCATTGCAGGCCGCTAAGGAAAACACCTGGAGACAGGTTGTGTCCCGCACCTACAAGCATATCCAGGGTTCTGGCCTCGTCCCTCAGTCAGGGCAGTCGCCTGCCAAATCGGACGCCGTGGCGCCGGTTAACGTGATCACACATCAGATGTGAAATTGGAGATGCCGAATGAAGCCTTCAACAATGCTTCTCGATTCATTGTCAATTGTTCCTCTATTGGGAAAGATTAAGAAATTACCGGAAGGCGCAAGTCCGGCAGAACTGGTAGGCATCGCAATGGAGTGTCCCGCGATCCAGCCTCAGCAGGTAACTTCTGAATTCCTTGAGCTTGCCAACCTGGTAAAAGAGCAGCAATGTAAATACTTGCTCGAGATCGGTACTTATAGAGGTGGCACCCTTTTTGTGTTTTCACAAATCGCCGCTGCGGATGCGACTGTCGTCAGCGTCGATTTTTCCACGACACTTATCGGCCATTTTTATCGCGCCGGCCAGGAGCCGCTCCTTCGTAAGTTCATTCGTAAGGGACAATCACTGTTCTTGTTGCGGAAGGACTCCCACAAGCCTGAAACCTTGGCGAGCATCAAGCAAGCCTTGCAGGGACACAAGCTGGACTTCCTTTTTATCGACGGGGACCACAGATACGAAGGCGTGCGAATGGATTTCGAAATGTACTCGCCACTGGTTCGTAGCGGCGGGTTACTCGCTTTTCATGACATAGCTAAGTCTGGTGGCGCGGAGGAGGTATACAAGTTCTGGGATGAGGTCAAAGGAAATTACGTTCACAAAGAGTTCATCCATCAAACCGGCAAGGGAGCCATGGGCATAGGAGTACTTTGGCTCTGACTCCGGGTGGCCGTGGGTTGCACGTTACTACGGCCTTCGCGGCTCTTCTGTGCACGCTTCCCTAAGGTATCGATAGATAAACAAGGTTCCACTTGTCCAAATTAGGTTTTTGCGTCTGGGGGATGCAGGATAGCGAAGGGGCTGAGTCTCTGATATCAATAGGACTCTTTGCGCCGATGGGTGAAGGTGGCAATCCATGTCCATCCGTTCTTAACTTCGCTGCAACTTACCGGCTGCCATTCTTTCACTAAAATCAGCGTATGCAATCCTGATTCCCTCCTCCAGCGAAACTTTTGGCCGCCAGCCGTAGCTGAACAATCTCGAACTGTCCATCAGCTTTCGCGGTGTTCCATCGGGCTTACTCGCATCAAATTTGATCTCACCGTCAAACCCAAGCACCGCGCAAATTTTTCGTGCCAGTTCGGCAATGCTCAGATCGCTTCCGCTGCCCACGTTCACCAGTGGTGCAATCTCCGGGTTCCCAGTGAGTTTCTGGAACTGATCTTCCGGAAGGTTCAACAGGAAGACGCACGCGTCGGCCATGTCGTCACTGAAAAGAAACTCACGCAAAGGTTTGCCGGTACCCCAAACGGTCAGCTTCCGCTCGCCAGCGCGCTTGGCCTCGTCCACTTTGCGAATCAATGCCGGAAGCACGTGCGAGGTGGATAGGTCGTAATTGTCTCCCTGCCCGTAAAGATTGGTAGGCATGGCCGCAAGATACCCCGTTCCATACTGCCGATTGAAGGCCCAGCACATCTCAATGCCTGCGATCTTTGCCACCGCATACGAGCGATTTGTAAATTCCAGCGGTCCTGCCAGCAGTTGATTTTCGTTGATCGGCTGCGGCGCCAGTTTCGGATAGATGCAGCTTGAGCCGAGGAATAGCAACCGCTTTACGCCGCTTTGGCGGGCGCTTTCGATCACGTTGCTCTGGATGCGCAGATTCTGTGCGATGAAATCAGCGGGGAAGTCAAGATTGGCGAGGATTCCGCCTACCTTCGCCGCGGCAAGAAACACGAATTCCGGCCGCTGTTCTTCAAAAAATGAACGCACCGCAGATGCATCCTGCAGATCGACCTCCTGCCGCGTCCGTAGCACAAGATTTTCGTAGCCCTGCGCGCGCAGCTTGCGCGTGATGGCGGAGCCTGCCAGCCCGCGGTGTCCCGCCACAAAAATCTTGGCGTCCTTCTGCATGGAATGAATCATGGTAGTTCCTTCTCCTGAAGCCGTATCAGCCACTGCATCTCCGCGCAATCGCGTGCGTGGCCCCATTCAGGCAGCGAATTAAGGTTGCTCATCAACAGCGAATTCTGCGGGCCGGCCTTGATGCGCGCCAATCCGCGCCTGCTTTTGCGCGTCACAAAGGTTTCGCCTCGCACGGGAGATTCGTGGTTGAACAGAACGCCGTCCTACCAGAGTTGCACATTACTGCAGCCTCTGCGATTTTTGGCTCCATGCTTCTCGAAAACTTTGATAGAGGAACAAGGTGTTGTACACAAGATATCTGCGCCACAGCCGCCTTGGTTCCTGGCATAGCCGATAAAGCCACTCCATCCCGCAGGCACGCAGCAGGCGCGGCGCACGCTTGGTTACTCCCGCAACCACATTAAAGGCCAGACCGACTGCAAGCAACACTTTTGCATTCAGCCGATCCTTATGCGACTGCATCCACAATTCCTGCTTCGGACATCCGAGACACACCCAGATCACGTCAGGATGCGCAGCATTGATTGTCCCGATTATTTCTTCATCCTCAGCCTGGGATAGAGTTCGAAACGGCGGACTATAAATACCCGCTACCTGAAAACCTGGTATGCGTTTTTGAAGCATCTCCGCTGTTTTTTTTGCCACCCCCTCATTGCCGCCATAGAAGAAGTGCCGGACTTTCATGTCCGCGGTCGCTTCACAAAACATCGGCAAAAAATCCGGTCCAGAAACGCGATCGATACCTTGCACACCTTCGCGGTGCGCGGTCCAGACGAGCGGCATACCATCCGGGCAGTTCATGTCCATCGAGGCGATCAATTCCCGGAAGTGCTCACTCTTCCATCCTTCCATAACCATATGGACGTTTGTAAAGGTAACCGTGCGGCAACCGCCCTGGTCCTGTAGCCAGCCTCGAACCGTCTGAATCGCGCCTGGCATATCTACACAAGCTACCGGTGTGCCGAGCACATTGAAACGGGCTACCCCAGGAACAGTCATTCGTCTTGTCCAGAAAGTACATCGGCCCCGCACTCCGTGATCAGAGCAGGTGGCTGCCTTTCATCTGAGTTTTCGCGGCTCGTAAGAGAATATAGCTTTGTATTTTCCCATACCTCATACTTATAAGCAAAAGTGATTCGGTCTGCCGCTTTCGCTTCTTCGAGGATGTGGAGGATGTGAGACTGGCACGTAAGTTGAGTTCCGCAAGACCGGAAGATCCACGCTTTCACGCCGGCACGGATTGTATCCACATGCGCTCCACGGAACACCCGATTCCCTGCCCACAACTTGTCGCGGCGGAATTACACGCTTCTTGATTTCCTCGTATCATTGGGGACATCATGCGCGTGCTCGTTCTGCACAATCGATACCAGGTCGCCGGAGGAGAAGATACCGCTGTCCGGCAAGAGGTTTCCATGCTACGCCAGGCTGGCGCAGCGGTTGATTTGCTGGAGGTCACGAACGCCCACATCACCAGCGCGCTGCAACGTGCCGCCACTGCCATGAATGTAGCCTATTCCGTCCGCTCCAGAGATCTGGTAGCGGCGCAAATTGCCGCGTTCCGGCCGGACCTGGTGCATGTTCACAACTTTTTCCCCGTGCTCACGCCGTCCATCTACGACGCCGATGCCCACATTCCCTTCGTACAGACGCTGCATAACTACCGTTTGCTGTGCGCCAATGCCCTGCTCTTTCGCGCAAACAAACCGTGCGAGGATTGTGTCGGCAAACGCATTCCCTGGCCGGCTGTTCAGCACGCCTGCTACCGCGACAGCCGCGCCGGCTCTGCGGCCGTAGCCCTCATGCTCAGTGTTCATCGCTTCAGGAATACGTGGAACACCCGGGTTTCCCGCTTCATTGCCTTGACCGATTTTGCCCGCACATTGTTCGTAAACAATCTTGGCATCGATGCTGCGCGGATCGTAGTAAAACCAAATTCCGCTCCCGATCCCGGAGTTGGCGACGGCGCAGGCGGATATGCGCTCTACGTTGGACGTCTCTCTCCGGAGAAAGGCACCCTGACTCTCATCGCGGCCGCCAAGCATGGCCTCGGCATCCCGCTCAAAGTCGCCGGAACAGGTCCGCTCAGCGCCTCGGTGGAGAGCGCGGCAGCCAACGGCGTGTTGGAGTATCTGGGCTCGCAAACCCAGGCGCAGGTCTCTCGCCTCATGCAGGGCGCTCGAGTTCTACTACTCCCTTCCCTTTGGTACGAGGGGCTGCCAATGGTAATACCAGAAGCCTTCGCCACCGGGCTCCCGGTTGTTGCGAGCGATATCGGAGCTCTTCCTTCACTGGTCGCGCATGGCCGCAACGGACTGCTCGTGCCTCCCGGAAACTCCGAGGCGCTGGCAGAGGCCGTTCGAACCACCGCGCTCACTCCCGGCCTGGAGACATCGTTGCGAACCGAAGCAAGGTTGACCTATGAGCGAAGTTACCGGCCGGAAGAAAATGTGCGGCGTCTTCTCGAAATATACCGCGAGGCGCTCGCAGAGCCCCAATCGAGACCAGGGGAACGTCCTACGGCGTAACCGCAAAGCTCTGCGGGACCGTCGTCGTGGCCGCGGAATCATCGCCGTTGTCCACCTGCGCCGCCTGAATCGTGCAGGTTCCAGCAGGAACCGTCGTAACGGCGCTGCCTGAAACCGTGCAGGGCGTGGGATCCGTTGATGCAACGCTCACCGCAAGTCCGGGAGACGCCAGCGGCGCTGCGGTCAGCGCGATTGCACGGACGCCGTAAGTCTGTGTGCCCGGATCGGTGAAGGTGATCGTCTGCGAGGCGGCCGCGCCGGTGCCCTGCAAAGCGATCGTCTGTGTGCTGCCGCTGACGTTGAGCGTGTTATCGGTTAAACCAACACTGCCGGTAATGGTGCCAACCGTCGTCGGCATGAACTCGATGCCGAGCACGCAACTGGCTCCCGCAGCCAGCGTCTGGCCGCTTGTAACGCACGTGGTCGCCGGGGCGCCAAGGGAAAATTCGGCCGTGTTGCTGATCGAGTTGATCGTCAGCGGCGAGTTGCCGATGTTCAGCAAAGAAACATTCTGCGCCGCGCTCGTCGCGCCATCGACAGTGCTGGGGAAGGTCAGCGAGGGCGCGCCGGTGACAGTCACTTTCCGGATCGCGTTGTTGTTCATGTCAGCAATGTAGAGATTGCCCGCTGCATCCACCGCAATGTCCCACGGGCCGTACATTTCCGCGCTCGTGGCCGCCCCGCCGTCACCGCTATAGCCATTCGTCCCGTTGCCCGCCACCGTGGAGATGATTCCGTCGGGCGTCACCTTGCGAATTACGCTGTAGCCCACGCCAATATTGGGGTAGTTGCCCGTGTCCGCAATGTAGAGATTACCCGCTGCATCCACCGCGACCATCTGCGGATAGTACAATTGCGCGCTCGTGGCCGGACCACCGTCGCCGCTGTACCCGAGCCCCAGGGCGTTGTTGCCCGCAACCGTTGAGATCACCCCGCTCGAGTTCACCATGCGAATCACGTCGTTGTTAAAGTCTGCGATGTAGAGATTGCCGCTTCCATCCACGGCGCCCACCTGGGGACCGCTCAACTCCGCGCTGGTGGCGGCCAAACCGTCGCCGGTATAGCCCGCGGTTCCGGTCCCGGCATAGATCGTAATGGTTCCATCCAGCGCAACTTTGCGCACCAGGTTATCGCCAATGTCGCCGATGTAAAGATTGCCGGCGCCATCGGATGCCGTGCCCCAGGGCCCGTTCAGGATTGCGCTGGTGGCGGGGCAACCGTCGCCCAGCGCATCCGTCGCTCCCGAACATCCGGTTCCGCCGCCTGCAACCGTTGAGATGATTCCTCCCGCCGTCACCTTTCGAATCACATTGTTGTAATAGTCTGCAATGTAGAAACTGCCGGCACCATCCACTTTCACGGTCGCGGGACCATTGATCTTCGCGCTGGTAGCCGCGCCACCGTCGCCGCTGTATCCCGCCCCGTTGCCGCCCGCAACCGTCGAGATGATCCCGCCCGGCGTGACCATGCGAATCGCGTTGTTGTTCCAGTCCGCAATGTAGACATTGCCGGCTCCGTCCACCGCGATGCTGTCGGGCCAGCTCAGTCCCGCAACCGTGGCTGCGCCACCGTCGCCGCTGTACCCGCCTCCGTTGCCACCGGCGATCGTCGTGATTGTTCCCGGACCAAACGTCAACAGCGGCCCGACGCCGGTGCCATAGATGGGAACCGCGAGCAGGGTGCTGCCAGCCAGGCTGGTAATCGTCAACGCACCCAGCCGTGCGCCCACCGCTGTCGGCAGGAACTTGACCGCAAGCGTGCAGGTCGTATTCGTGACTCCGGAGGTGCAGGTCGTGCTGGGAATGGTGAAGTCAAGACCGGGTACGCCTTCGGTCACGGCAGCGACGCCTCCCAGGGTAACGCCGGACGGCACCACGAGCGCCAGGCTTAGCGTGTTTCCCGTGGTGGCTCCAACCAGAATCGAACCCAGGTTCAGCGCCGGTGGCGTGCCCGTCAACGTCAGTAGAATCGGACTCACCGTGAAGGTGACGCTCACCGAAGTGGCCTCCGCGTAGACGCTGTTTCCGCCCTGCATGGCCAGCACGGTTACGGACCCCACGCCGGTGATCGTCAGCGTGCTGCCGCTCACCGTCGCCGGCCCCGAGGTCACCTGGTAGCTAATCGCAAGCCCCGAGGTCGCCGTCGCCGTCAACGTGATCGGCGCCACGCCATCGGTCTGCGGTCCGGGATTCGGGAACGTGATCGTCTGCGACATTGGACTGATGGTCTGGGTGAACGCCCCGCCAATCGCCACCGCGGCATAGTTTGTGTCGCCGCTGTAGCCTGCGGTGATGGTGTGGGTGCCTACCGTCAGCGTCGCAATGGTCACCGAACCAGAGAAGTATCCGGTGCTCCACGAGGTTGTAGTCACAGGCGAGGTGCCGATGGCGGTGCCGTCGGAGTAAAAGCTCACCGTGCCGGAAGGCGCGATGCAGTTGGTTCTGCATCCCAGCGGATCTCTGTAGTTGATGCCCAGCGTAAGCGGACTGCCCAGGAGTGCGGGGTTCGCCGGCGAATAGGCGGTACCCACAAGCTGCGGCGTGTCCTTCAATACCGTGATTGGAACCGAGCAGGATGCCGGCGCCCAGTTCGAGTCGCCGGAGTACTTCATGGTGAACGTATGAGCGCCGCCCGTGAGAACGGTCCAATACTCACCCCCCGCAGTCACAAATGATTCCGTCGCGTTGTAATACTCCAGGGAATCGGTTTCCAGCGGCGTCGAACCTGAGTCCAGAATCATGCTGACGGTGCCACTCGGAATCGCTCCCGCGCTTCCCTGCACCATCACGGTAATCAGAGGATTCGTCCCGTACGTTCCGTACGTCACCGTATTGCCGCCCTGCGGCGTGCAGGTCATGGTGGGCGTTCCAATCACCACCGTCACGGTGTCGGCCGGAGCGGTGCTGGTCTTGAAGTTGGCGTCGCCACTGTACTTTGCCTGCAAGGTCTGGGAGCCGGTGGTGGTGAACGTATAGGAGATCGTGGCTTGCCCGCCGCTGACCGTCCCTGTTCCAATCTCGCTGACCCCGTCCTTGAACTGAACTGTTCCACTTGGGAGCAGCTCGCCGACCTGGGATGGAGAGATGGAAGCCGTGATCGAGGTGGCGCTGCCTGCTACGGGAAAACCAGGGGACACAGTGATCGCCGTGGTGGTTGCAATTTGTGTTGGCTGCAGGGCGATGGTGCTGGATTGGCTGGGCGAGTAGTTGTTGTCACCGCCGTAGCTGGCGAAAACGTTGTGCGTCAGACCGGTTCCCAATACGGCCACCCCGCTCGCCGTCGCCGTCGTGGTGGAGATCACGGACTCGAGCAGAATGGAGGCCGAGCTGGCGCCATAATTCGCCGTGACAAAGTCCAGCAAGCCGTTGCCAGCCAGGTCTCCCGCGGCAATGCCTTCCGGATGCCATCCCGTGGCTGGCGAGGCCGAGGCGTTGAATGTGCCATCGCCGTTGCCCAGCAGAATCGTCACCGTGCTGGAGCCGTAGTTCGCCGTGGCCAGATCCAGATTTCCGTCGGCGTTGAAGTCACCGGCGATGATTGCACCCGGCTCCAGTCCGGTAGCCGGCGAAGCCGCGGGAGTGAAGGTGCCGTCGCCATTGCCGAGCAGAACCGTCACCGTGCTGGAACCGAAATCTGCAATGGCAAGATCCGGAACGCCATCGCCGTTGAAATCGCCGCCTGCCATGGATAACCCGGATGCTCCCGTGGTGTACGTCTGTCCGGTCGAGAATGTGCCATCGCCATTGCCCAGCAGGATCGTCACCAACTGCCTGACGGGCGATCTGCCGTCTGAACTTGTCACCGCAAGGTCGGTCTTGCCGTCGCCGTTGAAGTCCATTGCGACCATGCCTTGCGGGTTCCCCGACCACTCTGGCACCGCTACGCTGGCCCCGGCGGTAAACGTGCCGTCGCCATTCCCCAGCAGGATCGTCACCGCATAGTCGGAATATTCGGAGGCATGGTTGCTGACGGCGAGGTCCGGAATTCCATCCCCATTGAAGTCGCCTACCGCGATTGACGCCGCCCAAGTCAACGCCGGAGCGCTGCCGGCCGTAAAAGTCCCGTCGCCATTCCCCAGCAGAATCGTCACGCCCGTGGCGGAGGAGCTGGCAAATGCCAGGTCCAGGTTGCCGTCGCCATTGAAGTCTGCCACCGCTACGCCTTGCGGATAGGCCCCAACCGCGTACGAGGCGCCCTTGGTAAAAGTGCCGTCGCCATTGCCCGTCATGATGGTTGCCGTGGATGAACTGCCCAGGGTTGCAATTACGTAATCCGGATGGCCATCGTTGTTGAAATCGCCGACGGCGATGACGCGATTCGACAAGTCCGCAACCGGTCCCAGCGTGCTGGCATAACTGAATGCCAGGATCGGCGCACCCAGCGCCGCCGATGCAAGCTCGTAATTGCCATTGCTGCCATCCAGAAACGAGACGCTCCCGGTCGGAGCCACAATACTGCCGGTAGTAACCGTTGCGGTCAAGGCGTAATTCCCGACCGTTCCCGCCGCGCTGATCGTGGTTGCCGTCGCCAGCGGAGCGCCCGTAACAGCCACTGCCACCGCTGCGGAAGTGCTTGCGGCGTAAGCGTTTGTTCCCTTGAATACGGCCTGAACGTTATGCGTCCCGAGCCCGAACACCTTGTAGATTTTCGCCGTGCCTGACTTCGTCAACCATGCGCTGCCCAGGATCGCGGCATCCTCGCAGTGCGCTGCGTTGGAGTTGCAAAACACCACCTGCCCAGCCGTTACCGGCGTTGCGCCGGAGACCACGACGGCGGTCAGCGTCACCGGGGTTCCCGCCGGCACCGGGTTGGACGACACACTCAGCGTGGCAGTCGTGGGATTCGCCGGCGATGACTGCGCCCAACTGGCTTGGACTGCACCTAAAAAAAGCACAAGGCAACCCAGAACCAGGATTGGCGGTAAAATCCGTGAAAGCTTCATCCGGAAACTCTTCTCGTCGATGAATCTCTGTTGCGAACCCTCAGCTACCCCACTCGCGTCCCACGGAAAGCGGCGGCGCGGCACCCCAACCCAGCGCCGGTAAATACTGTAACCAGCCACGCAAACTCATCCCCAACCACGCCGCTGGCGCACTGTAGTTGAAGATAATGGGTCATTCTGACATATTGGCCCTGCGAAGACAATCCGAATCTCGCCCTCTCAACCGGGCATTCGGCCCTCATCTGCCCGCTTCCGGCAACCAAGCCCGCAGGCCGGTGCAATGCCATTGGGGGCACACAAAAGCGGGCGCAACCGCGACGCGCGACTTCGACATCCGCTCTGCGCCGCAGGCAGCAGAGGCAGCATGGTGGCGCTGGTTGAGATGGTAGCCCCGGGCAGATTCGAACTGCCGACCTCCGGTTTAGGAAACCGCTGCTCTATCCAGCTGAGCTACGGGGCCATTTAGAATCAGCCAGATACCATCAGCTGAATCTTCACACTGCATAATTCTCGCACAGCCGTGCGTACCCGATACTAGCAAAACCGCAAATGCGTGCGGTTTTTTACGGGCGGCAACTGGTAGAGCAGCGGCCTGCGCGACCTCTGTTCTATTCCAGAACCAAAGTCTGAGGAAACGGAGCGAATGATTCCTAATCACTAGGCCGGGTGTTCGAGTCACCCCGCGGTCACCAGTTCACGTTTAGAGAATCCTAGGACAGCAGCTTATTGGACCGCAGTACGGAACTTGCGGTAGTGGGACTGCATCCACTTAGTGGGCGAACCACCTTACCAGTACGGTTTAGCGCGAGGTTGCTCCACGCGTCACCTTGGAATCGCACCGGGGCGTTCGACCGCGCCGCACTGGAACCCTGCTGCGTGCGGACCTCAAAGGGCTTGCTGAGCCTTTTGGGCTAGGCGCAGACACCTTGCAATGCTGGTCAGCGGGGCTGCTTTCGGGGTGTCGTCGTTCGCCGCTTCCTTTCGACCTTGTTGGCGATTCGATCCGATAATTCAATCAGCGCTGCGGCGTCCGTCTCGGCGCGGGCGGCTTCACAATGGGTTCGCAGCCAAACAAAAGTGCCGCCGTCAGGTTTGTCGCCGATCCTGGCGGCAAGCCGGTCCGCTTCGGCGCGCAGGCTCCCGACCCAGCCGCGCAAGCCAGCGGCGGAGCGCTTCAGGAATTCCTGGCAGGCCTTGGTGTCGCCTTGCAGCCAGGCGAGACAGGCCACGCGAAGGATCGAATCGAGGTCGGTGTGTTCGATTGCCAACTGCTGGGCCGAGCCTTGCATCAGCGCCTTGGCGCCCCTCGCGGTAATCGAGAAGTTTCGACTGCGGCGAGCGCCTTCTTCCGATGCCTTCACCAGGGCATCCTTTTCCAGCCGAGCCAGGGCCGGCACCGTGCTGCCCAGCGACAGGCCGGCTTTGGTCTTCAATTCATAGGGTGTCGCCAGGCCTTGCTGCACCATGGCCAGAACAAACAACTCAAGGCTGGTATTCATGATCCGGGTTCTCCCGTCGATGTACTTACGCTATATCCTATCGCATCTGCTTATAGGGAAGTACACCGTGACTCTACAGGGCGCGACGACCATTTTCTCGGCCTTGTGAAATGGTCAGAAACGCGGGCTTCGGGAGCCCGTGTGAAAACCTATGGACTCGTTCACGCGTTCAGGTGCTGATTGAGATTGAGATTCGTTGCCACGTTGCCGCAGCGATCCCGATTGGAAAATCACTTACCGTTGCGACGGATTGCGATGCTGCCATTTCCGGCGAGCTAACCATGGTGGCGGAGTGGACAAAGCGAATCTCTGCGGATGAGATGAGAAACAAAGAAGAGAAAGAGGTGTCGGGAAATTCGACAAGGATTGCTATGGATAACGCACCGAATTCCAGAACGATAGGAAGCTGTCCTGCATTTCGGCGGCAAGCCAGCTTTGGTCCTGTGAAATGGCTCAGGATTGGTAAGATTCGGGAGAATCAGAGCTGAGGACGTAGTTTCTGGATCAAATCCGCTGTTTTTTCGATTGACAAGGAAAGAGGATTTGGATACTTTTTCCCTGAAAATATTTTCACGAGTGTGAAATTACTTTCAGGGGCGGCGAATTTCCGGGACGTGGCTTACGGCCAGGAGATTCAGCTGGATTCTCGGATGCGCCTCTCCTTTCGCGAGGAGGAACCAATGAATATAGATTCAATTCTTCAAGGCCTCAGTAACGTCTTCAACACTTTCGGGTCTGCTGTGTTTGTCCCGATGATCATTTTTGTGATCTGCCTGATCCTGGGAGTTGAACTCAAGAAAGCAGCTTTCTCTGGCCTCTATGCGGGTATTGGTCTGACCGGTTTCGGCTGGTTGATCAGTTCCTATATCCCGATCATCGTCCCGGCGGTACAGAACTTTGTCAAGGCAACGGGGATCAACCTGCCCATCGTCGATATCGGCTGGCAGGCCACTTCGGTGATTGCCTACGCCACCAAGGCCGGCATGATGTTCCTGGGCTTTGGTCTGCTCTTCCAGGTGGCGCTCTTCCTGCTGAAGGTGACCAATGTCTTCATCCCCGGCGATCTGTGGAACAACTACTCCTACATGTTCTGGGGCTCGATGCTTTATGTGAGTACCAAGGATATCTGGCTGGCTCTGGCCGGGATGTTCATCATGGTGCTTTACAACATCATCTTCATCGAGATGAACTCCAAGCGCTGGTCCACCTATTACGGCTACCAGAACTGTACGATCCCGGCCCTGCACATCTGCCCCGGCACGCCGTTCGCCGTGGGTGGCAACTTCCTGCTGAACAAGCTGGGAGCGTACAAGATCCGCTGGCGTCCCGAAGCGCTGCGCACCCGTTTGGGCTTCCTGGGCGAACCGATTGTCCTGGGCCTGATCCTCGGTTTGGTGCTGGGCATTCTGGGCCACCTGCGTGACCTGGGCACCCTGAAGGCTTGGGGGAATGTGATGACCATCGCCATCTCCACCGCCGCCGTGATGGCCATCTTCCCGCGTGTTGCCAATATCTTTGCGTCGGCCTTCATGCCCATCACCGAAGCGGCCCGCAAGCGCAACACTGCGGGTGTCCGCGAAGGCGACGACCTGTACATCGGCATCAATGACGCGACTGGTTACGGCGAACCCGCCACCCTGATCTCGGGCATCATTCTGATCCCGATCCTGCTCTTGCTGGCCGTCATCCTGCCCGGCAACCGCACCTTGCCGCTGGTTGACCTGATCGCCATCTCCTTTATCATCCAGCCCTTTGTTGCCGCGACCAATGGCAATATTTTCAAGACGGTGGTGTTGAGCACAATCTGGTTTGGGATTGGTCTTTACGTCTGCACCCTGACCGCTCCGATCTTCACCCAGGTTTATTCGCAGTTTGCTCCCGCCCCACTGGCGGGAGGCACCATGGTCACCTCGGGCATGATCGCCAACAAACCGATTGTTGGAGGGCTGATTTTCCTGCCTATTCTGTACCTGAAGTGGATCGGCATTGCCATTCTCGGCGTGGTCTGGGTTCCGCTCTACTTCCTGTTCAAAAAGAACAAGGTTCGCATTCAGAACTTCATGGAAGAGCAGGCAGCATTGGACGTCATAGAATAGACTTTAGAAGTTCATTTGAGCGCGCAGGAGCCACCAGACGAGGGCTGGCAGGTCCAGTTGTGTACATATTGATCTTAGCGGAGACTTGAATGGCGGAAATCATTCTTTCGGAAACGCTGATAAGAATTGGGATGACGGAGACCGCAAAAGAAGATGCAATCCGGAGGCTTGCGGATGGGCTTTATGCTCTGGATTACGTGCGTGAGGGGTATGTTGAAAACGTCATCAAGCGCGAGGAGACGTTTCCCACCGGTCTGCCCACCAGTATTCCTGTGGCCATCTGCCACACGGAGGCGCAGTACGTGAAGCAAAGCGCACTCGCGGTGGGAACCCTGGTCACTCCGATTGCATTTCTGGAGATGGGAACACCGGAGCGCACGGTGAACGCCGAGATTATCTTCCTGCTCGCCCTTAACGATCCCAAACAGCAGGTCACCTGGCTGAGAAAAATGGTTACCATCTTCAAGGACCAGGCCACCCTTCGGCGCATCAGGGACGCCGAAGATCCATCGCAATTGCTGCAGATGCTGAAAAATCTATTTCAGGCAGAAGCCTGATCGTAACCTTGGTCAATTATTCCAGAGGAGAACATGGCGCATAAACAAACTCTCACGGTTCTTGCAGTTTGCGGTTCTGGCGTGGTCAGCTCATCGATGATCGCGCAGAAACTTGAGGAAATTCTGAAACCCTTAGGGGTGGAACCCAAGGTGATCGGCCTGCTGCCGACCTCTGTACAAACCCATGTCGAGCAGGGCGGGATCGATTTCGTGGTTTCCACCAGTCCGATCCCTGGGAAGATTACGGTCCCGGTGATTAAGGGGGTGGCGCTGTTGACTGGTTTTGGCGAGGACGCCTGCATCGCTGAGATTACGCGGGTGGCCAAGGAGATCCTTGCCAAGAAGGCGATCTGATCGGGATGTCCTGCGTTGGTCAGGCCAGGCAGCGTGCGGCATCGCGGCTTGGTACAGAATCCTCCATGGATGAGGGAAGCATGTTCAGATGACTCCGAAACGGCTTGAGCTGACCGCCGATGTGGCGCGGTTATATTACCAGGAACACATGAACGTGAAAGAGATCGCAGCTCTCTTTAAGACGTCGCCCTCGTCTGTCTCGCGCCTGCTGCAAGAGGCTAAGGATCTGAAGATCGTTCAAGTCGTGATCCGCTATCCCTTCCTGACGGTTCCTTCGCTCGGCGAACAGCTCAAGCAGCACCTGGCTCTGAAAGAAGCTTATGTGCTGCCTGACTTTCGCGGCAAATATCCGGAGCTGATGGAACGGGTTGGCCAGTTGGCTGCACGGGTGCTGGAGGAGCATCTTGAAGAAGGCATGACGATAGGGGTGTCGCTGGGCCTGGCGGTGGCCTGCACGGCGCGGGCCTTCACTATGACGCGCAACATCCACTGCACCGTGGTGCGGCTGCATGGTGCCAACGATAACGAGATTGTGGAGAGCAGGAATCTGGCCCAGGTATTCTCGGCTCAGCTTGGGAACCAGTTCAAGATCATTCCGTCGCCGTTGTTCCTGCAAAGCCGGTCTTCCTGTGAGCTGATCCTGCGCGAGCCCAGTGTGCGGGATGTGATCCGGATTGCCGAGGAAAGCGACATTGCGCTGGTGGGCCTGGGCTCACTGGACCCCTCGGTTTCCACCCTGTTGCGCAATCACCTGCAAACCGAGGAAGAGCTGTTCCAACTGCAGCAGGCCGGCGCGGCGGGCGAGGTTTGCGGAAAGTATTACGATGCCCGGGGGATGGTGATGGATACCGAGTTCAATGACCACACGGTTTCCATCGATATCCGAAAGCTGCGCCAGATGAAGTTTGTGATCGGAGTGGCGGCGAACGCGGCCAAGGTGGAACCCATCCTGGGGGCTGTGCGCGGTGGGTTAATTAACATTCTGGTCACTGACGCGGATACTGCGCGCTTACTGCTCAAGGCCTCACCCGGGCCCTTGTCCGAAGAGTGAAGAGAGGCTCCATGCCCGCCATAGAATTGACCATCAACAACGCCGTGGGCCTGCATGCCCGCCCGGCATCACTGTTTGTGCAGGAAGCCAATAAATTCACCAGCGACATCACGGTCTCGCTGGGAGAAACCGAAGCGGACGCCAAGAGCATCCTCGACCTGCTGCTGCTGGGCGCCAACCAGGGATGCACCATCACGGTGCGCGCCGAGGGGCCTGACGCGGCAGGTGCCCTGGCGGCGCTGCAAAGCCTGCATGCACGTAATTTTGGGGAAAAAGAGTAAGCCGGTTGGTTGGCAACGTTGCGCCGGCCGCGGCAAAAGCTTCCAGCGCGAGTGCGTCCATGGGACGAACCGGCGTTCTAGAAGTAGTCCTGCTTCACATGGAAAGCGGCGCAGATGGCGCGAATTTCCTCCGCTCCCAGTCCCTCGGCGATCTCGCCCGCACTTACATTCAAATACTCATAACGGGCGCTGGCTTCGGCGTATTCAATACGGTCGGCGGCGCGCTGCACCGAGGTATTCGAGCAGGCCATGACGCCATGTTTCGCCCATACAACGATGCGGTGGGAGCGGAGCTTGGTGACGTTCATGGCTAAGAGGTCGGCAGAGCCGGGGAGCTTGAAGGGTGCAAAGCCGATGCCTTCCGGCAGGTTGATGACAGCTTCCGGTTGCCAGCGCAGCAGGTGGGTGTTGAGGTAGTGCTCATCGCGGTAGCGGGGAATATGGCTGAGGAAGGTCAGGTAGGGCGGCTGGGCGTGGATGATGGCGTGGAAGTTGGTGGCGGTGGCGAGTACCCGGTCAGAATGCACCGCCAGGTGCGAGTTGAACTCGCTGGTCACGGGCTTAAAGCTGCGCTGCGGCGCGGTGAATTGGGCGGCGGTGGCTCCGCCCTGGTCGACGACCAGGCAGGCCAGGTTCGCGGTTGGCTGGTCGGCGATCTCGCGCAGGCGCCGGCCGGAACCGGAGACGATGATGGTTGCGCCAGCCAGTTCGGGTACCTGCTGCGGCAGGGTAATTTTCTCCTCCAGCGGGAACAGGGGGCGCACATCCAATTCCCAGCGCACGCAGACCGAGATGTTGCCGGCCGCGCCTTCGCAGGCATCGATTTCGGACATGCGTTGGCCGGCATCACCAATCAATGCCAGCAGGTTTTCCAGGCTGGGATAAGGTTTTTCGATCATTTCCGCTCCTATAAGGCCGGTTTATTTTCACCTGAACAACTTTGATCGGATGGGCGCCTTGGCCATGTCTAAGGCGATTGTCCTGCCGACCGAACTATCTACCAGATGCTTGCTCTCCCACCCACTGGCAGCAGCGCACCAACTGGCGCACCTCGGCAGCCGAATCCTGGAGCAGCGCGCTGTGCAGCAGGATTTCAGCCTGGGCAAGGGTCAGACGGCGGAGCAGGCACTTGGCATGCGGGATCAGACCCGGCGACATGCTCAATTCATCGACGCCGATGCCGGCCAGCAGAGGGATGGCCTCAGGGTCGCCTGCCATTTCGCCGCACACGCCTACCCGGATTCCGGCGTCATGCGCGGCGCGGGTGGTCTGCGCAATCAGGCGCAGCACGGCTGGATGGCAATGATCGCTCAAGTACGCGACCTTGGGGTTGGTGCGATCCGCGGATGCATCGTCTGGCGCGACCGTAATCCGCCCTCCGGTACCGTCCACCAATAACAGCGTCCCGGCGGGAATCCGCAGCACGGCTTCGCCCAGGCTGACCACCGAAGGCAGGCGCAGCGCCTTGGCCAGTATGGCCGCGTGCGAGGTGGGGCCACCTTCGGCAGTGCAAAATGCCAGCACAAACTCTTTCTTCAAGCTGACGGTCTCCGAGGGCGTTAAATCACGGGCAATGATCACCGAGGGCTGGGTGAGTGCCGCAGTTTCGATGGGCAGATTGAGCAGGATGCGCAAGACGCGCTCGCCTACGTCGCGCAGATCGGCTGCCCGCAGCGAGAAGGTGGCGTCCGGCATTCCATCCAGCTGCCTGGCATAGGCTTCAACCGTCTGGCTCCAGGCTGATTCCGCGTTCATGCCCGTGGCCAGGGCACTTTCAACCCGGCGATGCAACCCTTTATCCCGCACCAGTTGGATGTGCGCGCCAAAGACCTCTGCTTCCGCAGCCAGCCCTCCGGCAGCCATCTGCTCAAGCAGCACTTGAATCTGTACGCAGGCAGTCTGTACCGCTTGTTCTAAGCGGACATGTTCCACGATCGGGTCCTGCCTATCGCGTTTGGGAATGTTCAACGCCTGCTTTTGCCAGTGAAATGCCGGGCCACTCGCCAAGCCGGGTGCCCCGGAAATTCCTTGCAATACATTCCCGCTAGCTGAATCAAGAGTGGGTTTCATACATTTAAACGGGATTGCAATGGCGCGGATTACGCCGCCGTTGCCAGCGTCCACAGAGCCTGCGTGCGCGCAATGCTTCAGATCCGGTCAACCCCCGCATTCCGGATATGCCGCCTCCCTGGAAGAATCGTGCCTCAAAAGTGAAATTATTTTCAGACAATGAAACATTATTCCTGCAAACTTTAGTGAAAACCAGCCGGATTTGTCAAGCCGGTGCGCGCCGAGTGTTTTTGTGCCCGCATCAGCGCGTAGCAGCGCTCATGCTGCACCAACCGCCCCACTGGTGAAACGCGACGATCCAATCAAGGAGCAGATGCCATGCAACGCAACGTAAATCCCTGGTTCATCGCGACAACGCGACATACTTCAACCGGCGCCCTCAACCAGCTGCGGCGGGAATAATACCCCATAGTGTCTAAAAGTGATCAGCTATCCGCCTGCGCCCTACCTACCATGAATGCTGTGACGAAGGGCTTCATGTCTTGTGGGGAGGAAAAACTAAGCAACGGAAAATTCGTGAACTGAATTTGCAGGCATGATTCACGAGGGTGAATAGCGTAATAAGAATAGGAGAACCATGAAGAAACTCAGACTGTCAGTAGCCATCCTGGCACTGCTCGGGGTGGGGATTCTGGCCGGGTGTCAAGCGACGAGCACAAAGTCACCGGATGTTACCGGAGGGATTCGCAAGTCGCTCGATCAGGCAGGCCTAAAAGACGTTACCGTGAGTCAGGATCGCGACAAGGGTATCGTGACCCTCGGTGGACAAGCCGGAAGCGAGAACGACAAAGCACAAGCCGAATCGCTTGCCAAGGCGCTTGCGGGCGCACAGGTTGTCGCCAATCAGATTGCGGTGGTTCCGGCAGGCGCGGAAAAAGAGGCGAAAGCAATCAACTCCGACCTGGACAAAGGCATCGGGCAGAATCTGGACGCTGCGCTGATCCAGAACAAGATGCATGACAACGTGAATTACACGGTGAAAAACAGCGTAGTCACGCTGACCGGAGAAGTAGCTACGCCGAACGCACGCCTGCTGGCCGAGCAGGTGGCCACCACGGTGCCCAACGTAAAGCAGGTCGTGAATGACCTGCAAGTGAAAAACCAGAAAGCCAGCTCATCCCAGTAGGGTTGCGGAGCTGATGCCAAGGAGACGCTATGTCGTTCGGTCTTTACTCGATTGGATTCGTGATCGTAATCGCTGGATTGGTTTATGCGGCGCACCTGATGCACATGCCCGCACAATGGATTGCGGTGGGCGCAATCGTATTGATTGGAATCGGAATACTGAGTGGCGTGAAGGCAACCCGGCAGAAGGATCCCATGGGGCAGTAACGGCGCGGCGGCCTGAGGCGAACAACTCCACGGCAATTACACCGGGCGCCGCAGAGTACGCGTAGGAAACTGTCTCTAAAGCAATGGGTCAGCGGCACGAGCCTGGCGTTCGAGCGGCCATGTCACCGGTTGCGTCCGGCGTAAACGTTCAAGGTTCGCAGCGCTCCATTCAGGTTCGGATTCAGGCCGCGGCGCGAAGGGCTGGAATCAAAGATCAAGCCTCCTTCAAAATTGCGCGGGAGAATGTAATAGACCTTGGATTGCCCGATCCATCGGGGAACGGTGACTTGCGAAACCTTTTCTACAAGAGCTGAAACTAGTGGGTCGATCTGCGCAACTCTATTTGGTTTTTGTCGGAGTGGATTACTTCGGGCCATCATGAAGTGCGCTGCCCTTTCATCTTTCTTGAGGAGGCAGTCTGGTGAAGGTACTTTTACTTTACAGCTTCGGAAAGCGCCGGCTTCGGCCGCTGAGCCTTCTCATGGTTCGCCAGCAGACCTGGTAGGAAATAGTAATGTCCCGCACGCAATGACTCGCAGAGATAGATGCCTGCAAGCCCGCCATAATGGACGGATCAGGAAGCCACTGTCTAATCCATCGGAGTTACTCTGTCCATATTGTGACGATCAAAGTCCGGGCGCATCTTCCAGGGCGCAAAATTGCGTCGCGTGCCCGCCGTCCCAGCCAAAATCAGACTATTCCAGACAATGGTCAACATTGATCAGCTATCGCGACGCGAGGGCCGGATACTGGAGATGGAATAACTACCGGTCAAAGGCAGAAGTTCTGGAGGATACAAAATGTGGCAAGTCAACAGAGCCGCCCCCTGGGCTCGCAAGTTTGCAACGCGTAGTCTGCTTCTGGTCGGTACAACTCTGCTCGCGACCTTGGCCTTCGCACCAAAGGCCAGCGCACAAGTCGTCATCAGCATCACCCCGCCAGTCTGCGAGTACGGCTACTACGAATACTCACCTTACGCCTGCGCGCCCTATGGTTTTTATGGGCCGGGCTATTTCTACGGCGGCATCTTCCTGGGCGTGGGCCCATGGTCCAATTGGGGCTATAACCACGGCTGGGGCGATCATCGCTTCAACGGCGGCGGCGGCGGGCGCTACGTTTCCGGGCGACGTGACGACGGCGGCGCGCGCGGCGGCCCCCATAACGCGGTAGCGCGCGGCGGTACCTCTCACGCCGCGGCAGCGCGTGGCGGCGGAGCATCTCATGCCACGGCAGCGCGTGGCGGCGGCGCTTCTCACGCCGCGGCAGCACGTGGCGGCGGCGCTTCTCATGCCGCAGCAGCGCGTGGCGGCGGCGCATCGCATGGCGGCGGAGCACCTCACGCCTCGGCATCGCATGGCGGCGGTGGCGGCAAAAAAGGCTAACCGTTAGAGGCCGCACTTAGCGGCGAACCTAACAAGCAGCGGCGGAGCATGACAGCTCCGCCGCTTTGCATTGCCGCCCAGTGCCGCAGCTTTCACGGGCTTACCCTCGGCATCGCATCCAGTTCTGCACACCAAACGTTGCCCGCGGCCAAGTGCGTCTGCGCCGCCAGAGCTCTCTCCGCGCAGCCGTCATGGCGGAACTCCAGCCGGATCGCCGTCCTCCGCGCGCCCATGCGAAAAGGCAGAAGCCCCCGGCTCCTGCCCTTTTCACATCCTCATCAGCCTTGCCTAGTCGTAATATTCCAGGCCCAAATGGGTGATCAGGTCTTCGCCCTTGATGTGCCGCAGCGTGTTCTTCATCTTCATCATCTGGATGAACAAGTCATGTTCCGGATACAGTCCCGGGGCCGTCATCGGAGACTTGAAGTAGAAACTCATCCACTCCTGGATGCCGATTCCTTTCAGCTGGCTGCAACGCGCCGCCAGGTCCAGGAACAGCACGATATCCAGCGCCAGCGGAGCCGCCAGGATCGAGTCACGGCAAAGGAAGTCCACTTTGATCTGCATCGGGTAGCCGAGCCAGCCAAAGATGTCGATATTGTCCCAGCCCTCCTTGTTATCCCCGCGCGGCGGATAGTAGTTGATGCGCACCTTGTGAAAGATGTGACCGTACAGGTTGGGATACAGTTCCGGCTGCAGAATGTGATCCAGCACGCTCAACTTGGATTCTTCCTTGGTCTTGAACGAGCCCGGATCCTCCAGCACTTCGCCGTCGCGGTTGCCCAGGATATTGGTCGAGAACCAACCGCTCAGTCCCAGCATGCGGGCCTTGAAGCCGGGAGCCAGGATGGTCTTCATCAGCGTCTGCCCGGTCTTGAAGTCCTTGCCCGCGATCGGTGCATTGTTCTTGCGTGACAGCTCCTGCATCACCGGCAGATCGACGGTAAGGTTGGGTGCTCCATTGGCAAACGGCACGCTCTCCTGCAAGGCCGCGTAGGCGTAAATCTGCGACGGTGAAATATTGGCGTCGCTGGCTTCCAGCCCCGCTTCAAACGCCTCCAGCGAAGCATGCACCGCGCTCGCCTTCTGGAAGCTCTCGGTCGAGGCGCACCAGATCATCACCAGCCGGTCGCAGCCTTTTTCCTCCTTGAAGTTGCGGATATCGGCCCGAACCTGCTCCGCAAGGTCGCGCTTGTTCTTGCCCTTTTTCACGTTCGGCCCATCGATCAGCTTGATGTAGTTATGATCGAAAACCGCCGGCATCGGCTTGATCCCGTCCAGCAGCGGTTTCAACTGCAACAGCAGGTCCTTTTCGAGAACCTTGGCATTGGCAGCCGCCTCGTAGGCGCTGTCGTTGAAGATATCCCAGCCGCCGAATACCAAATCATCGAGATCGGCGAGAGGTACAAAGTCCTTGATGAGTGGCGAACGTCCGTCGGTGCGCTTGCCCAGACGGATGGTTCCCATTTGCGTCAACGAACCGATCGGAAGCGCGATGCCATGCCGGACAGCCTCCACGCCTGCCACAAACGTCGTGGCTACCGCGCCCAGTCCAACAATTAAGATTCCGAGCTTTCCCTTGGCTGCCGTAATTTCAACCGGAGTGTTTTTTTGCCCTGTCGCCATCTGTATGAATCACTTCCTTATAGAGTCAACGTCAATACCGCAAACAACTTATGCTCTCCCTTCGAGCGCCGCTTTGGCAAACATGTTGTAGCCTGTGGCGTAACCAGCCAATTGAATGGCGCGCATTGCGGGTTGTGATGCGCTTTCCCACAGGCAACCGCTACGAATCGCCACCGAACGGCAAATGGCCGCGCCTCCGCCCGGTTTGCAGCGTCCGCCGCCGCCCAATCCGTTCCCTCCGCGGCGCCATCTCAGCTCGCCGCCTGCCGGGTTTGCCCGCCGCGCCCCGGATGAGAGAATGCAGAGAGCGCGGCAATCCGGTCACTCCGCCGCACCCCGCGCCGCTGATTGCCCCGAGGCCCCATGCCCGCAGCCCCATCCCCCGCAGCCACGCTCACGCCCGGCGAACTCGTAGCCCAGCGCACCATCACCGCCTACACTCTCACGCCCGCGCAGCTTCAGAAATCCGAGGCCCTGCACCGCACCGGCCTGGCATTCTCTCTGGCTTCCACCCTCTTCGGACTGGCCGTTCTCGTGGCGCTCATCGCCGTGCGCTTCGGTCCCAAGGTGCAGCGGGTGGTCGAGTCGATTTCCAGGCGGCGCTTCACCCAGGCCGCCATCTTCGTTCCGGCGCTGCTGCTCACCCTCAGGTTGCTTGAATTCCCACTCGACGTTTACGGCCAGCACATCTGGCGCGCCTACGGACTCAGCGTCCAAGGCTGGGGCTCCTGGCTGGGGGACTGGGCCAAGGCTCAGTTGCTTGCCGCCGTCTTCGCCACCCTCGCCGTGTGGGCGCTTTACGCAATCATTCGCCGGGCACCCAAACGCTGGTGGCTTTACGCCTGGCTCGCCGCCTTGCCCGTCATGGCCGCCATGGTCTTTGCCGCGCCGGTCGTCATTGACCCGCTCTTCAACCGCTTTGAACCCCTCGCCGGCGCCAATCCCGAACTCACCCACCAACTCCGCGGCCTCGCCCAATCCGCCGGACTTTCCGTTCCCGAGTCGCGCATCTTCCTCATGCACGCCAGCGACAAGGTGACCACCTACAACGCCTACGTCACCGGCTTCGGAGCCACCAAGCGCATCGTCGTCTGGGACACAACCGCCCGCGATCTCACGCTTCCCCAAACCCTGTTCATTTTCGGACATGAGATGGGGCACTACGTTCTCCATCACATCTATCTCGGCATGGGGTTTGCCGCCGTCCTGCTCCTGGTGGGATTCTGCCTCACCCAGCGCCTCGCCCAGGCCGCGCTCGCCCGCTACGGCAAGCGCTGGCACATTCGAGCCATCGGCGATTGGTCGTCGCTTCCTCTGCTCCTGTTGCTGGCCTCGCTCGTTTCTTTTTTCGGGGAACCGCTCGGCAACTCCTTCAGCCGTTGGCAAGAGCACCAGGCAGATCTCTACGGATTGGCCATCACCCGCCCGGTTACGCCGGACGCTGGCCAGGTTGCAGCCCAAGCCTTCCAATTGCTCGGCGAGAAGTCCTATTCCTATCCCACCCCCTCGCCGCTCCTCGTCTTCTGGAGTTATTCCCACCCACCCATCGCCGAGCGAGTCCGCCTCGCCCTGTCAATCCCTCGCGCTGACGGGCCGTTACCACAAGCGGAACAAAAGTAACCTATCTTTTGGCCATATTCCAAATTTTCCGCTTCTGCAATTGCGCAAACGGCCACATAATCCACTCGGGTTCAACTCCCTCTCCGAGCGGAACGGAAGGCTGGCGAGCCAACCAGACGATGCGTGCCCTGTACCTCGGTACAGTTTTTTCCCGTACCCTTGTCTCGTCACTTGAAGCCAATCTCCGCGATTCCGCCCGCCGGTGGGAGCACAAGGGTCGATGGAGTGCGGTCGTGGGTCATCTAAAAGCTCTTGCACCTTCATTGCGGTCTAGCGGAAAGGTTTACCGCGAGCTATTGCCGGTTGGCTCCGCCAATCGCGAACTGCTGCTCTCCAATCCGCGTTCTGCGCTGGCGGCCTTCAAAGGATTGCTCTGGGCATCCCTGATGTCCGCGTTTTTCTGGGAGTTCGTCATTTTCCTGTTTATCTGGCGGCGTCCGTAATCGGAGCAAACGGCGGAGCCGGAATCGCAGCCCTGGGGGTGCGACTTACGGTTGCGACTTGCGGTTGCGACTTGCGGTTGCGGCCTTCTGGCGCGCACTTTCATCCCTTGTGCCAGCTTTTCCCTGCTCTACAGCGCGCAAAAATCGCGGGCGTCCCCGTCAGGCGCCCAGCACCATCCATGTTCCCCGCGTTTCCTACTCCAGCCCGAATTCCTTCCAGCGCCTGCTGATCCGCTCTTTGATCTCTTCGGCCATCTCGACTTCATCCGGCCACGGGCGATCAAACCCTTCCGTCGGCCATTTGCGGGTCGCGTCGATGCCCATCTTGCTGCCAAAGTTCGGCAACCGCGAGGCGTGGTCGAGGGAATCCACCGGCCCCAGGGTGAATTGAATATCGCGCTCGGGATCGATATTGTTCAGCGCCCGCAGCGTCACTTCGCGCAGGTCTTTCACGTCGCAATCCTCGTCCACCACCACCATGCACTTGGTGAACATCGCCTGTCCCATGGACCAGATCGCGTTCATCACCTTCCGCGCCTGCCCCGGATACGACTTGCGAATCGAGAGGATCATCAGGTTATGGGCCACGCCCTCGGGCGGCAGATGGAAATCCACCAGCTCCGGAATCATCATCCGCGCCGCGGGAAGAAAAATGCGTTCCACCGCCAGCGCCATCCACGCATCCTCCTGCGGAGGTTTGCCCACAATCGTCGCCGCGTAAATCGGATTTCTGCGATGGGTGATGCACTCAACGTGAAACACCGGGTACAGGTCCTCCAGCGAATAAAATCCCGTGTGATCGCCAAACGGACCCTCCACCTTTAATTCACCAATGTCGATATATCCTTCCAGCACGATTTCCGCGCCTGCCGGAACCTCCAGGTCGCTGGTCTCGCACTTCACCACCTCCACCGGCTTGCCGCGCAAAAATCCGGCGATCATGTACTCCTCGATATCCGGCGGCGCCGGCACAATCGCCGCAAACGTCAGCGCCGGATCGGTGCCAATCGCCACCGCAACGTCCATTCGCCCGTGCACCGTCTTACCCTGGATGGCAATGCTTCCTCCGCCGCTGCGCGCCATGATGTCCACCGACGAGGTCTTGCCCAGCGTCGGCCCATTCGAGGCCGCCGCCCGCATCAATTCCCGCTGATGCTCCGCCGCGTTCTTGTGCCGCTGCCAGTGCATTCCCGTGCTGGTCGCGTCATACACGTGCATGCGATACATGCCGATGTTGCGCTTGCCCGTGCGCGGATC
>CAZQDD010000033.1:0-7699 GCA_964591805.1 uncultured Acidobacteriaceae bacterium
GGCTGAAGCCGAAGCTGCGCAAGCGGGCCGTGCCAGCCTACACGGGGCAAACCGGTCCGGGCACCTTCGTGAATTATCTGGTGCCAGCCGACTGGGCGACGATTTACAACGTGAATCCGATTTACGACGCCGGGTACACGGGTGCCGGGATGTACGTGGGCGTGGTGGGACAGACCTATGCGCCGGAGCAGGACATCACCAACTTCCGCAGCGCGGCGGGACTGACGGCGCCACTGCTCAGCTACGTGTGCATCGACCCGGTGGCGGCCAACTGCACGGGCGCGGCGGCGATCAGCGACGAGGGCGATCTGGACGAAGCGGACCTGGACATCGAATGGTCGGGCGGGATGGCCAAGGACGCAACCGTGGTGTTTGTGTATGCGCCGTGGTCGGACGTGTGCAGCAATGTGCCGTGCACGGTCCACGGGACCGATCCCGTGACCGAGCAATACTACGGTGTGTTCGACGCCTTGCAGCGCGCGGTGGAGGATTATACGGTTCCGGCCACGGGCCAGGTGTTGCCGGTGATCAGCATGAGCTACAGCGATTGCGAGGAGAACTTTGTTGGCGATCCGGGCTACGTGCAGTGGGTGACCGCCGTGGGAGAGGAAGCCAATGCGCAGGGGCAGACGATTGTGGTTGCCTCGGGCGACACCGGGCCGGCGGGATGCGACGCGCAGTACGACTATCCCGCGAGCCGGGGAGTTTCGGTGAGCGTGCCGGTGGA
The DNA here is from genome assembly GCA_964591805.1 of uncultured Acidobacteriaceae bacterium. GTDB lineage: Bacteria > Acidobacteriota > Terriglobia > Terriglobales > Acidobacteriaceae > TOLSYN. Next base: position 728 of record CAZQDD010000033.1, read on the forward strand.
TTCTCCCTACTACACGGGCGTGGGCGGCACGACGCTGAGCGGCGATGAGAACAATCCGTCGGAGTACTGGATCCAGACGTTGAACACCGTGGACTCGGCGCTGCAATACATTCCCGAGACCGCGTGGAACGATACCCTGGCCGATGATGCGGAAGGGTATCCGGGCCTGTCGGCAAGCGGCGGCGGGGTGAGTTTGTACTACGCGCAGCCAGCGTGGCAGCCGGCTCCGGGCAATTACAGCGGGACAGGCGGACGCTTTGTGCCGGATGTGGCGTTTGCGGCATCGCCCAATCATGACGGCTATATGTATTGCTCGTCGGCCGACAACACAGTGGCGTACGGGACGACGTGCGCGTCGGGATTCATCAGCAGCGAAGGTTATTTTTATTACGTCGGGGGGACATCGGCGCCCACGCCTTCGTTTGCGGGCGTGCTGACCTTGCTGGCACAGAAGTATGGAAACTTCGGCAACATCAATCCGACGCTCTACGGCCTGGCGGCGAATGCGGCGAGCTACGCGACGGTGTTCCACGACATCACGGGCGGGAACAACATTGTGCCCTGCACGGTGGAAACCTCGGATGTGGGCTGCGTGAACAGCGAGATGGGATGGGAGGCGACGGACGGCTACGACCTGGCGACCGGGTTGGGTTCGCTCGACGCCTATGCGCTGTACACGGCGCTGATTGCGCCGACGACGATGACCGTGGAGGCGGCGCCGAACCTGGTGGCGTTCAACGGGACGACTACGTTGACGGCAACGGTCGGCTCGACGGCGGCGGGCGCCATCGGCGGACAGGTCACGTTCAAGGTGGGCAACTCGACGCTGGGCGCGGCGGCGCTGGCGGACGGCGTGGCGACCCTGGCGGGCGTGGCGGTGACCCCGGCCAGTGGGTTCAGCAGCGGCTCCAATACGATCACGGCGAGTTTTGCGGGCGACGCCAACTTTGCGGCTTGCAGCGCCACGGCGGGGCTGACGGTATCGGCAGGCACGACCACCACCACGGTGACGGCGATGCCGGCCTCGATTGCGCTGGGCAGTTCCGCGGCAACCGAAAGCCTTACGGCAACGGTGACGGGCAGCGGCCCAACTCCGGCGGGAACGGTGGCGTTCCGGGTGGGAGCGGTGACCCTGGCGGCGGCCATGGCGCTGGACAACGGCGTGGCGACGCTCCGGGAAGTTGCGGCCACGGCGGCGAACGGCTTTACGCTGGGCAGCGATACGGTAACGGCGACGTTCACGCCGGCTTCGGTCCTGCTCTATAGCGGGTCTGGCGGCACCACGGAGTTGACGGTAACGGCGCCGGCCTACGCCATCACGCCGCCGGCGCACCCGGTGGCGCTGAGCGCGGGCGGATCCGGGGAGGCGACGGTGGCGCTGGCATCGACGACCTATGCAGGCACGGTGAACTGGAAGGCCTCCTGTGACTCGACGGCGATCACGGTGAGCCCGGCGGAGGGCAGCACGACGCTGGCGGCCAATCACAGCGCCACGATCCGGCTGACGATTCGGGCGGCGGAGTCGGCGGCGAAGCGGGCTCCGCAATTGCCGTGGAGGGTTGGAGTGATGGCCGCTGGAACGCTGCTGGCGGGACTTCCGCTGGCGGGGCGGCGGCGGCGCGGGGCGGCGGCTCTGCTGGCGGCGCTGACGATTGTGGCGCTGGCCCTGGCGCTGGGTTGCAGTGGGAGCGGCGGCAATGCAGCGCCGGCAGCGCGCCAATATACGGTGACGATCACGGGGACGGGCGGGATCAGCGCCACAATCCCGGTGAGCATAGAGTAGTTTTTCTTCGGCAAAAAACCGCGCCCAACGCTGGGTGCGGTTTTTCCTGCGGCAACTTCCGGGTGGGTAAAAAACAATGAGGATGGAATACGCGCCGGTCCGCATCTAATAAACGGCGATTGAGAACACGTCCAGGTTCCGGGTGAATCCCGCCGGGAGAGATCCCCTTTGACGGGGCGCTCCGGCGGGGATGAAGTTGGGGAAAAAGCTGGACAAGGCAGGAGAAGTTCCAGAACCAGGGGCGGCGGTGGTAAAGTCTTAGGAAGTGGGGTTACACGGGCCAGAGCACGAGATGCCCGGAACGGTTACACCAAGGACGCTGCGGGCGCCGATGTTTGGACCGACGGTGACAGGGCATCCGCCTCCCGGACCGGCTCCGGCCAGGTTTGTGGCGGACGGCACCTGGGGCCGCGAGAGAACGATGCGCGGCGGCGGGATTGCTCGATTTGCTCTGGTTGACACCGTTAAGACAAAGACAGCGGCGAAGGCGCGCGACGGCGGCATGCACGAAGGGTGACGCCGCAAGAACCGGGCAAAGGCAGGCAAGTTGAGCGGGAGGAATGCTCCGACAGGCCGCTGGCGTGGTTCCATCACGCAGCGGGCGTAGGAACATCAAGGCGTTTCGTGATGGGTGTCACAGCCCGGGTTCGACACGGGAGCGCATTCTAGCTAACGTAGGATTTATTTATAAGGAAACTTATAAGGAAACGCAATTATGACACGCATACTGGAAGTTACCGATCTGATCTTACGCGATGCACACCAGTCGCTTATGGCGACGCGCATGGCGATGGAAGACATGGTTCCCGCCTGTGAAGACCTGGACAACGCGGGATACTGGTCGCTCGAGTGCTGGGGCGGAGCCACCTTCGATTCCTGCATCCGGTTCCTGAACGAAGACCCCTGGGAGCGGCTGAAGATGTTCCGCAAGCTGCTGCCGAAGACCAAGCTGCAGATGCTGCTGCGGGGCCAGAACCTGCTGGGCTACCGGCACTACGAAGATTCGGTAGTGGAGCGGTTTGTGGCCAAGGCGGCCGAGCATGGGATGGACGTGTTCCGGGTGTTTGACGCGCTGAACGACGTGCGCAACCTGAAGACGTCGATCCAGGCGGTGAAGAAATCAGGCAAGCACGCGCAGGGCACGATCTGCTACACGGTGAGCCCGCTGCACACCGTGGAAGCGTTTGTGGACATGGCCCAGCGCTTGAAGGAAATGGGATCGGATTCGATCTGCATCAAGGACATGGCGGCGCTGCTGAAGCCGCAACCGGCCTACGACCTGGTGAAGGGCATCAAGGAAAAGTGCGGCCAGGATACGCTGGTCTCCCTGCACTGCCACTCCACCACGGGAGTCACGCTGGTGAGCTACATGAAGGCGATTGAAGCCGGGGTAGACATGGTGGATACCTCGATCAGCTCGCTTTCCCTGGGACCGGGACACAACCCGACCGAAAGCCTGGTGGAGATGCTGGAAGGCACGGGAGTGGAAACGCGCCTGGATATGAAGCGGTTGCTGAAGGTTCGCAATTACTTCAAGACGATCCGTCCGCGCTACAAGGAGTTCCTGAGCGACATTACGGGAGTCGAGACGGAGATCTTCAACAGCCAGATCCCCGGCGGCATGATCAGCAACATGGAAAGCCAGTTGAAGCAGCAGGGAGCGGGCGGCAAGCTGGAGGAAGTGCTGCTGGAGGTTCCGCGGGTGCGCAAGGTGTCCGGCTATCCGCCGCTGGTGACGCCGAGTTCGCAGATTGTGGGCACGCAGGCGGTATTCAACGTTCTGATGGGTCCGTACAAGGTGTTGACCGGAGAGTTTGCCGACCTGATGCTGGGCTACTACGGCGAGACAATTGGTCCCAAGGATCCGGCGGTGCTGGAACTGGCGCGGGTCCACGCCAAGAAGGAAGCAATCACCAGCCGTCCGGCGGATTTGCTGAAGCCGGAGTGGGAGGCATTGCGCGCCGACGCGCTGGCCTTGAAGGGATGCAACGGCACCGACGAAGACGTGCTGACATTTGCGATGTTCCCGCAGGTGGCGCCGAAGTTCTTTGGCACGCGGTCGCAAGGGGCGAAAAACCTGGGTAAGGATCCGTCGAAGGCGGTTCCGGTGGCAGCAGCGCCCAAGGCGGGCGCGGCGGCACAGCCCACGGACCCGAAGAAATATGCGGTCACCATCAATGGACAGACGCACAACGTCACCGTCGCCGCGGCGCGGTAGAACGAAAGGGATCAGGTAGAAGACATGGCAACCACGGTTCCAGAACAACCGAAAATGAAGACGATGGATGAGCGCATTACGGCTTTGCGCGAGAAGCGCGCGAAGGTAGAGGAAGGCGGCGGCGCCAAACGGATTGCAAAACAGCACGACCAGGGCAAGTTGACGGCTCGCGAGCGGGTGGCGAAGCTGGTGGACCCGCAGTCATTCCAGGAAATTGGCGCCTTTGCGCAGCACCGGGCGACCTTGTTCGGGATGGCGGGAAAAGATCTTCCGGCCGATGGAGTGGTGACCGGATGCGCCAAGATTGACGGGCGCCTGGTGCACCTGGCCAGCCAGGATTTCACGGTGGCGGGCGGGGCGGCGGGCGAGGTTCACTCCGACAAGTGCGTGGAGATGATGAAGTCTTCGCTGAAGACCGGGTCGCCGTTCATCTTCATCAACGATTCGGGCGGGGCGCGCATCCAGGAAGGCATTGACGCACTGGGCGGTTACGGACGCGTCTTCTTCAACAACGTGATGCTGAGCGGCACGGTACCGCAGATTTCGCTGATTTGCGGACCCTGCGCGGGCGGCGCGGTTTACAGCCCGGCGTTGACCGACTTCATTATCCAGACCAAGCAGGCACAGATGTTCATCACTGGCCCGTCGGTGATCAAGCAGGTGACGGGCGAGGTGGTAACGGGCGACGAGCTGGGTGGTCCGGTGGCGCAGATGAACAACTCGGGAGTGGTTCACTTTGTGGCGGAAAACGATGAGGACGCGGTGTACATCTGCCGCCGGCTTCTGAGCTTCCTGCCCTCGAACAACCTGGAGGATGCGCCGCGGCTGCAATATGAATTTCCCATGGAAGACGACGAATCGCTGAACGGCATCGTCCCGGCGGAACACAAGCAGTCCTATGACGTACGCGAAATTCTGACCCGCATTCTGGATCACAACGACTTCATGGAAGTGCAGCCGGGCTTTGCACCGAACATCGTGATCGGCTTTGGCCGCGTCCAGGGACGGGCGATCGGCATCATCGCCAATCAGCCGGCAGTGCTGGCGGGAGCGCTGGACATCAACGCCAGCGACAAGGCAGCGCGCTTCATCCGCTTCCTGAACGCATTCAACCTTCCGATCGTCACGTTTGTGGACGTTCCGGGCTTTTTGCCGGGAGTGCAGCAGGAATACGGCGGGATCATCCGCCACGGGGCGAAGATGTTGTTTGCTTATTCGGCGGCAACCGCTCCGAAGATCACGATCATTCTGCGCAAGGCTTACGGCGGCGCCTACCTGGCGATGTGCTCGAAGGACCTGGGCGCGGACCGGGTGCTGGCCTGGCCGACAGCCGAGGTTGCGGTGATGGGAGCAGAAGGCGCCGCGGAAATTGTGTTCCGCAAGGAAATCGATGGAGCGGAGGACAAGAAAGCGAAGCGGCAGGAGCTGATCGATCTGTACCGCGATGCGTTTGCCAACCCGTTTGTGGCCGCCGGCCGCAGATTGGTGGACGACGTAATTGAGCCTTCCAAGACGCGGCGGGCGCTGGCACAGGCACTGGGCGCGCTGGAGACCAAGCGCGAAATGCGGCCTTCGAAGAAACACGGATTGATTCCGCTTTAATCGCGGCGACGCGGCCGGCAGGAGCCAAAAGCGATGACCGGCGGCAGGGCAGGCGGCAAACATTGCCGCCGCGGCTGCCGGCAACGGGCCCTGCGGCGGCTGACGCCAGGCGAGGAGAAGACAATGGAAACGACAATAACGAGAAAGAAGACCGCGAGGCCCACTGTGGCAACCGAAGCCGAAGTGCAACAATTGCATGCCGAGCTGGAAGCGCTGAAGAAGGAGTTATCCGCACGGATCATGGCCATGGAGGCACTGGTTCCGAAGCAGGCAGAAGCCGCGCAAGAGACTGTTTCGGCGGAGACGCTGGCAATGATTTCGGTGGCGGTTACGGCCTACCTTGGCAAGAAGGTGAAGATCCGCTCGGCTCGCTTCATACCGACGTCGAATACGTGGACGCAGACGGGACGCGCGATCGTCCAGGCTTCGCACAACCTGCCGCGCTAAAGCGAGAAGACCAGGAGCGCCCCGGGGGCAAGCGCCGGGGCCTTGGGCCGCAAGGATTGTGGACGCGGCGCTCCACTGACGGCGTGGCACAAGGGTTCGCCGCGCGCGAGGAGAACGACATTGAAGTTACAGATCGGGATCGACGGCAAGACCTACGAAGTGGAAGTGGAAATCACCGAGGACGACATGGCGCCGAAGCCGCATTACATTCCGGCGCAGCCGACAGCGACCGTGCTGACGGCGGGAGCGGCGCCGGCAGCGGCAGCAGCGAAAGCAGCCGATGCTCCGGTGGCCAACGAGAGTAAGGTTTGCCGCTCGCCCATTGCAGGCATGGTGACGCGGGTAAACGTGCAGCCGGGACAGCAGATCCAGCCCAATGACCTGCTGCTGGTTCTGGAAGCGATGAAGATGGAAACCAATGTGACCTCGCCGGTGGGCGGCAAGGTGAAGACCGTGAAGGTTGCACAGGGCGATGGGGTGCAATTGCAACAGGTCCTGGTGGAGTTTGAATGATGAGCACATCAACAGAGCAGAAGGCAGTGGCAGCGGAATTGAAGGACGTACCGGGGATTGAGTTTATCGACCACTTTGCGATCTCAGTGCCGCAGGGGCAACTGGATGGACAGGTTGCAGCCTACGAGATGCTGGGTTTCCGCGAACTTCACCGCGAGGAAGTACACGGCAAGGACCTGGTTCGCGAGGTGCTGCTGCAGATTGGCGACGGCCCGAACCTGATCCAGTTGCTGGAGCCGCTGGCGCCGGAAAGCCCGGTGCAGAAGATGATCGACAAGAACGGCGGACGCGGCGGCTTTGCCCACGTGGCCTTCCGGGTGAAGAGCGCGCAGAAGGCGTTCGACGCGATGAAGGCGAGCGGCTTTCACATCCTCGACGCCGCGCCGCGGCCGGGTTCGCGGGGAACCAC
>CAZQDD010000033.1:7799-38179 GCA_964591805.1 uncultured Acidobacteriaceae bacterium
CGAGCGGCTTTCACATCCTCGACGCCGCGCCGCGGCCGGGTTCGCGGGGAACCACCGTGTTCTTCGTGCATCCAAAATCGCGGGCGGAATATGCATTTGGATTCTTGATTGAGATCGTGGAAGAACCCGTGTAAGACGACGCGGGAATGAGTACGGAAGGAGCGCGGAAAAATCCGCGCTCCTTTTTTGTTGGGAAAGAGCCGGGGCGGAGTTGGAGGGGGTGAGGCGCGTTGGGAGCTGGATCGGATATTTGCGCTGTGCGGGGATTCCTCGCGGGGCTCGGAATGAGACCCCGACGACAAGGATAGGGACTACGGCAAAGGCAGGAACAAGAGCAACAGCCACGGCAGAGACAAGGACAGCGGCGGGACGAGAACGGAGGCGACTACGCCAAGTTAGCCAATGGATGGCGAAAGTGGGGCGCCAGAAGCGTGGGGCCCGGAAGCGCCAGGCTCGCCCTGGCTGAGTTGGAGAGCTTGGCGGAGGACGGCGAGGACGCGTCCGGTGGCCTGTTCGAGAGGGCCGGCAATGGCGTGGCCGCTGGCGCAGACGTGGCCGCCACCGCCAAAGATCTGGGCGATGCGGGCGACATCGATGCGCCCCTTGCTGCGCAGGCTGACATGGTAAGTCGAGTCCGAGCTCTCACGAAAAAAGGCCGTGGCCTCGACCCCGTGGATGCCGAGCGCCCAGTTCACCAGGCCCTCGCAATCCTGCTCGGAGGCGCCGCTGGCAAACAGGTCGGCCTGGGAGACATGCATCCAGGAGATGGAGCCATCGCAACGCAGGTTGGACAGGGCGCGGCCAAGCAGTTGCATCTTGGAAAGCGGATTGGAGAAGTAGACCTGCTGCGCGATAGCGGCGGGATCGGCTCCGGCGAGAACCATTTCACGGGCAAAGGCGAAGGTTCCGGCGTTGGTGCCCGAGTAGCAGAAGGCCCCGGTATCGGTGAGCACGGCGGTGTACAGGCAGGTGGCGATGTCCTGGGTGATGCGGATTCCGGCGGCCTGGGCGAAGCGATAGAGGAGCTCGGCGGCAGCGGCGGCGGTGGGAACCACGAAGTTGACGTCGGCAAATTCGAGCGCGGTGCCATGGTGGTCGATGGCGACCGAGAACAAACCGTCGAGGCCCTCGATCTGGGCGCGCTGGATGGTGTCACACTCGATGATGAGCGCGCCGTCATAGTGGGCGGCATCGACGGGGCCGGTGCGGAGTTCCGCGGCGCCGGGCAGGCCGCGATAGATGAAGGGAACGCCACCGCCGAGGAAGCCGTCGGCCTGCTTGCCCATGGCACGCAGGATCTGCACGCAGGCGAGAGTGCTGCCGACGGCATCGCCGTCAGGCCGGGCGTGGGAGGTGACCACCCAGCGCTGGCGCGACCGGACCGCCTGCAAGACCTCGGCAAGAGTGTTCATGGAGTCTTCTTCTTCTCGCGCTTGTCGATGCGGTGCAGCAACTCGTCTATGCGCGCGCCATACTTGCCGGAGTTGTCGAGCACGAAGTGGAGGTCGGGCGCGAGACGGAGGCGGAGCGCATCGGCGAGCTGGTGGCGGATGAAGCCGACGGCATCATTGAGCGCGGCGACGCACTCCTGCTGCTCGCGGTCGTCGCCATCCACGGCGACATAGACGCGCATGGCTTTGCCGCCGGGCGCCATGATGACTTCATTGAGGGTGACAAGGCCGATGCGGGGATCGGAAAGCTCACCGGTAACGATGATGACGAGTTCTTCCTTGATCGCCTCGATGAGACGATCCTTGTGGTGCTGTGCACTGCGGTTTTCCAAGAACGTTGCTCCTGCCGGCCGATGAAGAATGCGGTTCCCACGCAATGGAACGCAAGCACGGGTAAACCGTTTAATGTATCACAATGGCGGGCAGGGCGCGAGAGCGGAGGGGCAGGAGAAATTCATCCTGGAGAGATGTTTCCGAAGTATAGTTGCGGGTTCAGCCAACGGGCGAGAGGTGGGGGATGCAGCGCAGATCGTTTCTGAAGGGAGCCGGCGTTGTCAGCGTGGCGGTGGTGGGCGGCGGGGTGTGGCGAGCCTCGGAGCAAGGCGTATTCAGCTCGGGCGAAGGCGCGGCATACGAGCCGTGGAAGGATTGGCGCACGGACGCGGGCGGTGGAGCGCTGGGACTGGTGAGAGCCGCGATTCTGGCGGCAAGCCCACATAACACGCAGCCGTGGTTATTCAAGGTGGAGAATTTGTCGATTGAGCTGTACATCGACACCCGCAGGAATGTGGGAGCCTTGGATCCGTACCTGCGCGAGGAACATATCGGCATGGGCTGCGCGCTGGAGAACCTGATGCTGGCCGCGGCCGCCAATGGCTATGCGGCGACCGTCAGGCTGGTTCCGGGAGGGCTTGGGCCAATTCCCGCCGGAGGGCCGGCGAAGCTGCTGGCGCGGGTGGGACTGGCGGCAGCGCCGACGGATCGGCGGCAGACGACGCCGCTCCAGGGGCAGGCACCCGAGGGGCAAGGCGAGCATAACGAGCTGTTCGATGCAATCCCGCGGCGGCATACGAATCGCAGTCTCTACCACCCGGAGAAGGCGCTTCCGCCGGCGTTTGTGGAGGATTTGAGCGGGCTGGCGAGCGGCGAAGCAGAGGTGAAAATCTTTTTGTTCACCGAGGCGGCCCAGCGGCAGAAGATTGTCGAAATCAGCTCGGCGGCGAATGACGAGATCTATGCCGATCCCGCGGTGCTGCGCGGCAGCCATCGCTGGCTGCGGACGCAGTGGAGCGAGGTCCAGAAGTATCGCGACGGGCTCACCATCGATGCCGCCGGGATGCCGCCGATTGCAACCGGAATTGCCAAGATGATGACGCCGGGAATGCTGCAGTGGGCGGCGCGGCGGAGCAGCAAGAACGGCTACAAAGAGCTGATGCTGAGCGCGCCGCTGATGGGCGTGATTGCGGTGCGCGACCGCTATGAACAGGAACAATGCCTGCGCGCGGGCCGCATCTGGCAGCGGGCGCATTTGCTGGCAACGGCTCGCGGAGTGGCGGCGCGGCCCTGCAATGAGTCAGTGGAAATGATGGACCGCGAGCGGGTGCTGGCACAGCCGGCGAGACGGGCTGCGTTGCTGGGCGAAGTTCTGGGCGATGCGGCGTGGCAGCCGACCTTTGTTTTCTACATGGGCTATCCGCGGTGGAAGGCGCGAGCCAGTCCGCGGCGGGGAGTGGAAGACGTAGTGCTTTGAGGAGGGATGATTGAGCTGTGCCGGGGGCTGCCCGGGATAAAGCTTTAGGGGCGAGGGCAACGACAGGAACAAGAACAAAGGCAAGAGCAACGACAGGAACAAGAACAACGGCAAAGACGAAGGTCAACGATTCCACTTCTGCCCAAAGATTGCAGAAATGGGGCACCAGAAGCAAGACCAGAAACAACGTCAGAGACGACTCCGGGTGGCGCACCGGGAGCAGGCGCAGCAGCAGTGGCGGCGGGAGCGGGAACTAGAGTTCGATGACGTCGCCTTCGCGGGCAGCACGGACGCGAGGATAGTACTCGGAGGCGGACTTTACGATGGAGTCCACACACGCGTCGTCGTGGTCGGGATCGTGGTGGTAGAGGACCAGTTCCTTGGCTCCGCTCTCCAGCACGATGTTGACGGCTTCCCTCCAGTGGCTGTGTCCCCAGCCGAGACGCCTGGCGTGGTATTCATCGGGGAGATACTGGGCATCGTAGATGAGGACATCGGCGCCTTCGGCGAGTTTGCGCACGCTGCGGTCAAAGTGGGCGTTGCCGGGCTCGTTGTCGGTGGCGTAGACGAAGATTCCGTTGTCGGTCTCGAGACGGAAACCGAGGCATCCCTGGGGATGATTGAGCCACATGGATTGCACGATGCAATCGTCGAAGGCGACGCGTTCCTCGTCCATGTCATAAAAATTGCAGTGCGCGGCCATCTCGGTCATGTCCACGGGGAAATAGGGATCGGCCATCTGCTCCTGGATGGCGCGCTGCAGGCCGCGGGTGCGGCTGGAGGAGTGGAAGAAAAAATAGTTGTCGGAATTTTCGTAGAGGGGCTTGAAAAAAGGAATGCCCTGGATGTGGTCCCAATGGAAATGAGAGAGAAATACGTGGGCGTAAATGGGATTGGAGCCACGCTCGGCCATGAGGCTTTTGCCGAGATTGCGGAAGCCGGTGCCGCAATCAAAGACGTAGATGTGGTCGTTGACACGGACCTCGACGCAGGAGGTATTGCCGCCGTATCGCATGTTCTCCAACTGCGGGGTTGGAGTCGATCCACGAACGCCCCAGAACTTGATTTGCATGACTCTCCTCAACGGTTGAGAGCGGATTTCGAAATCACAGCCAAAGCAGTCGTTGCGCCAACTCCGGACTCCGGGACGGAAGACCATGGAGAGAGAGTTACCAGAGTTACCAAAGTATATGCTACCTGCGAGGCTGCCTCAATGCCGCGGCGGACGGCAAGGCAGCGCGGCTGCTGGCGCCAACCCCTGCCATTGCAACAGGCACGCCGGGGCGGGCGCAGGGTGATTGCAGCCAACTCGGTGACAGATAAGGCAGTTCGGTGATGATTGCAAAGTTTCGCTATGGGCACGGGTAGTTACTATTAGCTGGGGCGCCGATGAACTACTGACTTGACACTTTCGGGTTGGAACGTAAGCTGTAATGGGAAGGAGTACCAGCAATGTTTGCCATGGACGATGCGGGGGGACAAGAAAAGCGGGCTATCCGGCGGTTTCCTCTCCAACTTCCGGTGACGGTGACGACGGTCTCGGGCGGACAGATGGAAGCGGCGGCGGAAAGCCGGGACGTCAGCTCGCATGGTATCTGCTTTTATTGCGACGCGGCGTTGGAACGTAACTCGACGATTGAATTTACGGTGACGTTGCCCACCGAAGTGACGATGACGGAGCCGATCAGCGTGCGTTGCAACGGCACCGTGGTCCGGGTGGAAAACAGCGATGGCGGAAGTAAGTTTGCGGTGGCAGCCGCCATCGACAGTTACGAATTTGTTGCCAAAGACGAAAAGCAAAATTCTGTTCCGGCCACGGACGCGCCTACGATTCCGTGATCGATTGGTTCAAGCTAAGAAAATCCCTGGCATGGCTGGGTCTTGCGCTGGTGATGACCGCTGCAGCCCAGGCGCAGCAGCCAATCGGCGAAGTGTTTTCAAGCGATGCCGGCAGCGGCGGATCGGGGTCTGCCTGGGGCGGCACGCGGGTGGTGAGCGGATCGCAGGTAGCGGCCGGAGATGTGGCCGCCGTGCTGAAGCTTGAGCGTGGCGGGCAGTTGCGGATCTGTCCCAAGACGAACCTTTCGGTGAGTGCGAACCCGGACGGCAAGGCCCTGGCGCTGGGGCTGAACACGGGCGCGATGGAATTGAATTACGAGCTGCGCAGCGGGGTGGACTCGCTGCTGACCCCGGATTTCCGGCTGCAACTGATCAGTCCCGGCAGCTTCCACCTGGCCATTCGGGTGAACCCTTCGGGGGATACCTGCCTGCGCTGGCTGCCGGGCGGCGATGCGGCCGTGTTTGTGACGGAAATGATGGGCAGCGACTCCTACCAGCTTTCGCCGGGAAAGAGCGTGTTGTTCCGGGCGGGAAAGATCTCCGGCGCGACGGCGGCTCCGGCTGAGTGCGGATGCCCGGAGAAGGCAGCGGCGGTGGACGCGTCCAGAAGCAGTCCGGCGGCGGCCACCACGCCACGGGCAGTGGCGCCAGCGGCGGCGGAAAAGAATGGGGCCGAGGCGCATCTGGAGGTAGACAGCTCGTTTGTGTATCGCGGCAAGGAAGCGGTACAGGATTATTACGAGTCGGTGTCGCGGCTATCGGTTTCGACGGACAACCGGAGGCTGGCGCTGGCGCTGCTTCCGGCGGTGAGTTCCCCGGCGGCGGAAAGCAAGCCTGCCGCGAAAAAAGAGAGCTTCCTGCAACGGCTTGGCGGCATGCTGGGACGGCTGTTCCGGAGATAGAAGGGTTGGCGGCGTTGATTGGTGCGAGTGATTGTGTTGTACTATTTATGGGTTTAGGCGTGGTAAACTCCCATTCGACAACGTTTTAACCATCGCTTGCGACGCCCGGCGACGGGCTGCGGTAAATCCGCTTACACGGAGAAACAAAGACATGACGAAAGCCGATCTCATCGAGGAAGTTTCGCGACTGGCCGAGTTGACCCGCAAGGACAGCGAAGTCATTGTAGAAACGATCTTCGACAGCGTGGTGCGCGCTTTGCGCACGGGAGACAAGATCGAGATTCGTGGTTTTGGCAGCTTCCGGACCCGGCAGCGCAAGCCACGGGTTGGGCGCAATCCGAAGACCGGCGACCGTGTCGAGGTACCTCCGAAAAAAATTCCTTTCTTCAAACCAAGCAAGGAACTGAAGGACATGGTGAACCGCGATGGCGGGCAGCCACAGGCTGCTGCCGCCGGTTTGAGCGAGTCCGCGGCGGGCAAGCCGGAAAACTAGAAGGACGGCGCGCAGCCGGGAAGGTTTGCGGGCGCGGAACACGCGCCTTGAAACTCGCTGGTGCAGGTCGTATAGTCGAAGCGCTGGCGGCGACACTGCCACGTTCTAATTGCTGTGAATCTGCCAAACTCCATCACGCTGGTGCGCATCTGCTGCGTGCCGTTGTTTCTCGGCATCCTTTCGAGCCATGGTTTCCATGCGGTGCACGGCCGGCAGGAAGTGCTGGCGGCGGCGGTGTTTCTGCTGGCTTCGCTAACCGACGGAGTGGATGGGTACCTGGCGCGGCGAACCAACCGGGTGACCACGCTGGGCACGCTGCTATCGCCGCTGGCCGACCAGTTGCTCGTGGCCACCGCTTACATCACCCTGGTGCTTTTTGCTCCGGCGCTGGTTTCCGGCTGGATGGCCGTGGTGATTGTGGGGCGGGAGTTTCTGGTAACCGGGCTAACCTCGGTGGCGGTGCAGGAAGGTATTACGCTGCGGGTCCAGAAGACGGGAAAAGTAAAGACCGTGGTGCAGGTGGTTTCCGTGGTAGCGGTGCTGATGGCCCATGCCTGGCCGCGCTGGCCGGTGGGCGGCGCGATGCTTCCCGGAGTGACGATCGCGCGTGCCGCCATCTGGTTGATGATGGGGGTCTCGGTGCTTTCGGCCATGGTGTACTTCCGCTCGTTCTGGTTGGAGGCGATGCTGAAGAGCCGGCAGCGGCGCGCCGCACTGCCGTTTGTGGTCAGGCAGGACGGCAAGAACGTGCGCGCGACCTAGGTTCAATTGAAGTGGCTTGATGATTCGCGATTTCGCGGTGGCGAGGTTGTTCCATGACCGACTTCCCTGCTGAATACTCTGCTGAAGAACGCCGCTGGCTGTTGCGGCTGGCGCAGTTGGCAATTGGCGCGGCGGTCCGCGGCCAAGGGCGGCGGGAGCCGTTGCGCATGGCTGAGGCCACTCCCCATCTGCGAGAGGCGCGCGGCGCCTTCACCACGCTGCACGAAAATGGCAACCTGCGCGGCTGCATTGGATATGTATTGGCCGTGGCGCCGCTGGAACAGACGATCCGCGAGACGGCGCGCGCGGCCGCCCTGGAGGATTCGCGCTTTCCTCCGGTGTCCGAGGATGAACTGGAACGCTTGCAAGTGGAGATCAGCGTGTTGTCGCCAATGTTCAGAATTGCGCCGGAAGACGTGGTGGTGGGCAGGCACGGCCTGATGATAAGCCACGAGGGACGGCGTGGATTGCTGCTGCCGCAGGTGCCGGAGGAGTGGGGCTGGGATCGGGAAACCTTCCTGGCGCAGACCTGCCGCAAGGCCGGACTTCCGGCGGACAGTTGGAAGCACGGAGCAAAGATTGAAGCGTTCACGGCCGAAGTGTTTGGAGAAACCGAGCCGGGCGAGAGTTTGCGGGAGTAGGACAGCTCCGCGATTCCGGCACGGGCAAAGACGCCCGGAGTGAAGCTGCGCGGCCTCCCACCTTATCCGCGCAAAGAACGCGCGGCGAAGGTGGGACACCCGGCCACTCGCAACCTACCACTCACAACCTGCAATCGGCAGATGGAATTTTCTATTGCACCGTCCTATCGCACCGTGACCGAAATCGTCAGCGGCCCGGGATTGGTCACGGTTCCCGTCCCAGTCGGGGTCACGGTGACGGTGTAGGACCGCGCGACGCTGGAATGGATTGGGTTTGAAATTCCACCGCAGGCGATGGCAAAACCTGCCAGCGCGATGGCCGATGCCATCAGCAGGGCGGCCAGAAGCCGCTTCCGGCGGAGGGTAAACGGCGCGCCGGCCAGGACCGCTCCGAAAAAGATCATGCTGCCGCCGCGCCAGGGCGCCGCTGGGACGTGGTTGGCGGCGTTGGCGTTGGCCGTAATGGTGAGTACGGTGCTTCCAGATCCGCCATCGGTTAAGGTGACCGAGGGCGCGCTGGCGGTGACGTTGGAGGCCGTACCATTGCTCGACGTGACGGTGGTTGCAAAGGAAACCGTGCCGGCGTAGTTGACGGAGTACAGAGACAGGGTGACGTCGGAACTGCCCGTGACCGATAGCGTGTTGGCCGTGAGCGCGTAGGTGACCTGGGGAGCCGCGTTGACGGTGAGCGTGACCATGGCTTCGGCGGGACTGTACGTGGTGGTGTCGGTCGGGGTGAAGGTCGCGGCAAGGGTCTGCGTCCCGGCGGAGAGCACGGTGCTGGCTGGCGGGTTGTAAACGAATGTGCCCGGAACGCTGGCGGTGGCGTCCAACTGGGTTGCGCCGAGGGGCGTGGGATTGGTGATGGGCGCCGGGGCCGGCCAGGTGATGGTGGGCAGGAGTTTGACCGGCGTCCAACCGGTGGAGGTGTTCTCCAAAATTGTGACGTAGGAAGGCGACGCGCCGGTGAGCAGGGCAATGGCGGAGTTGCCGGTGCCGAAGAAATCACTCAAAGCCGCGGCTTGATCGTAAAATGCGTTTGCCGGAGCAGCGGTGAAGAGGACGGGAGCGCCAAAAGTGCCGTCTCCATTGCCCAGCAGAAGCACCAGGCTGGGGTCTCCCGTAGCTTGCCAACCAGCGACCACGGCAAGGTCGGTTTTGCCATCGCCGTTGAAATCCGCGGCGGCCACCTGGTGGAGCTTGGCGGTCGATCCGGCAGGCAATCCGGCGCTGACGGGAGTTCCCGCCGTGAAGGTGCCGTCGCCGTTGCCGGTGAGGATGGTGACGGTCTGGTTCAAAGAGTCGGAAACAACGAGATCCGGTTTGCCGTCGCCGTTGAAATCTGCCACCGCAATGCCTTCGGCGTCCAGTCCCGCGCCAGTGAGGTAGGAATCTCCGGCGGTGAAGGATCCGTCACCTTTACCGAGCAGTATCTGAACTCCCAGGCTGGCGCCGCCGGTCACGGCGATGTCAGGGATGCCGTCGCCATTGAAGTCGCCAACCGCGAAGAAAACGCCGACACCGGTTGATCCGGTGACCGGTCCCAGTCTGAAGATTCCGTTGCCGTTGCCGAGCAGGACGGTAAAGCCGCCGGAATAGACAACGATGTCGGCGTGCCCGTCGCCATTGAAGTCGGCAACCTGCGCAATGGTGCCGGCCGCATTGGGCGCCGGGGTTCCCGTGGTGAAAGTGCCGTCGCCTTTGCCGAGCAGAATGTAATGGCCATTTACGGCCAGGTCGAGGTTGCCATCGCCGTTGAAATCAGCCGTGGCGAGCGAGACACCTTCGCCTGACCCTCCGCCGGTAAAGGGGTTGAAGGAAACTCCCGTGGTGAAGGCGCCGGCGCCATCTCCGAGGAAGACCTGGATGGTTCCCGAAGCGTCGGCAATGGCGAGATCGGGATGGCCGTCGTTATTGAAGTCGCCGGCAACGATTCCGGCGGCGCTCGACCCCAGGGTTGGGAACGTGTTGGCGCTGGTGATGGTGGGACCCTGTCCGGTGACGACCACCGACTGCACGGCGGACGTGCTGGTGGTGTAGGAAGCAGCGGTCGAGGTGGTGCCCTGGAATACGGCTGCGACGCTGGTTGTTCCGGCGGGCAAGGCGCGCCGCAGGATTGCGGTTCCGCTGCTGCTGAGCCAGACGGCGCCCAGCACCGCCGCGTCATCACAGTGGGCGGCGCCGGCATTGCAGAACACGACCTGGCCGGCGGTGAGCGGGGTTGCGGTGGCGGAGGTCACCGTGGCGGTGAAGGTAATCACCGCGCCGGCCGTGGCAGTTGCCGGGGATATGGCGAGCGTGGTCGTGGTGGCCGTGGGAGTGACAGCCAGGGCAGAGGAAGAAAGAAAAAGGACGGACGCCATCAACATGGCCGAAACCGGCAGGAAGAGTGAACGGCTCCGAATCATGTTTCTTGTTGCGATCACGCTATGGATCAAAGCCATGTTGCGAATCCCTCGAATGGTCAGTCTCAATGCAGGAGCTGGACGCGGCGAATCGCGCCCACCCGATAGCATATATGAGAGCAGACAAGGACAAGAGAGAGAATTCGTGGGGCAGCGGCGCGGCAGACCCGGCGCGAGCGCCGGGCAGAGCCGGAGAGGAAGGCGCGACTGTGCCAGGTTGGGCGCGAAAGGATGGGCAAAGCCAGGTACAAAGCGCGAAACCGATGCGGGGCCGGGCGATGGTTTCCTGAGGGTCCCACATTCGCCAACGGCAGGCGGATGTGGGCCACCCTGATGTGGGCCACGCGGCCTGGGCTGCTAGTCTTCTTTCTGCACCAGGTCTCCCAAGCCGATTTCCGCGAAGGAGCGGGTAATGATCGCGGTGGAAGAGTCGGCGGTGACGTTGATGATGAGGACTTCACCCAGAACGTGAAGCGGGGCGGCGGCCTGCGCTCCTTCGGTGATCTTGGCGGGCTTGTAGGAGGTGTCTTCGGCGCCCTTGGGCAGGCGCTCGGAGGCGCGATCTATTTTGTTGAGATCGCCCGCGGTGTAGCCGCGCAGGATGTAGAGATAGTCTCCCAGTTTGGCTCCCTTGGCGGTGCCGAAGTTGGTGTAGACGGTCTGGCCGCTGCCGAGGATGGAGAGGAAGTCGCGGGCGGCGAGAATCTCGCCGCGAACCGCCGGGATGTTGGGAAGGAAGGAGGCGAGCTCGGGCTCGGTGGTGCGGAAAGGGATCGGCGGTTTTTCGTGGAAGGGCACGATGAGATCGCCGGGCACCGTGGTGGTGCAGGAAAAGTCAAAGCTGGCGACGGCGGAGGTTCTGTCGAGGGAACGCACGGTTACCCAGCCGATGTCCTCGTAGATCCCGCCGAGCCTGGCGAAGTTCCGGCGCTCGTTGGGCGAAGAGTCCTCGATGTTGGGATCCCTGATCTGGCGCAGAATGCTGTAGCGCTGTCCTTCGACCAGTCCTGGACCTGCCAGGAAGAGGCGGGTGCGGCCTGGAAAACGGTCCTCGTGGGGACTTTCCTTGGCTCCGAGGACATAGTTAGTCCGTGGGATGGAATCCCTGGTCACAAAGCCGGAGCAATACATTTGGCTGTAGCTGGGACCGTTCGCGGGAGAGTTGGTGGAGGGAAGGTCCGGCTTGGGGCCGGACTGCGCCCACAGGGTAGCGGACAGCAGGGTAACTGCAAGGATCAGTTGTTTCATTCCATGCTCTCATTTCAGCCGCGACGCGGCGCTTGCCGGGAATGCCCGTCCATGATTGTAACCGGAAGCTAACAAAGGCGGGAGCGGTGGTCAAGCGGGCATCGGTGCAGCGGTTGACTGAAAGGGCACCTTTGCGCTTTCCGAAATATTTTGAACAGGAAAATGCATTCAGGCATTGCAACCTGCCGGTTGCGCCTTTACCATTTGCGACGAATGAGTGTTCCCCCAATGAACTACGCTGCACGCTCCCTGCGCCTTCGCATTCCGCGGATTTGCGTCGCGATTACGGCTACGGACGCCGCTGACATGATCGACAAGGCGGAGGCGGTTCTGCGCGACAATGCGCTGCTTGAACTCCGGCTCGACCACCTGAAGAGTCCTGCCTCGGCACTGCCGCGGCTGCGGCGGCTGGCGGAGATTCGTCCCGACGCCGTTTTGATTGCCACCTGCCGGCGGGTGGAGGGCGGAGGCAGATTCCACGGCACGGTGGAGGCCCAACTGGAGGTGCTGCGCAAGGCAACCGAGTCGGGTTGTCTGGCCATCGACGTGGAAATTGAAAGCGCCGAGGCGATGAGCACCGCGGAATGGGAAGAGCTGCGGGCCCGCGCCGCCTTGATTCTCTCCAGCCACGACTACAAGTGCACCACCAACCTGGAGGAGATGTTTGCGCGGATGCGCGCCTTCAACGCTGATTTTTACAAGCTGATCGGCACGGCCACCTGCCTGCATGACAACGTCCTGATGACCCGCTTCCTGGAGCAGCACAGCTCCGAGTATCCGATGGTTGGGGCGTGCATGGGCGAAGAAGGAATGCTGAGCCGGGTGCTGGGGATTCGCGCCGGTGGTGCATTCACCTTTGGCTCGACGGGACACGGCAAGGAGACAGCTCCGGGGCAGCCGACTTACCGCGAGCTGCGGGACTTCTACCGCATCGAACATATTGAGCCGGTGACCAAGGTTTACGGAATTGGCGGCGACCCGGTGTCGCACTCGATGTCTCCGTGGGTGATGAACTCGGCCTTCCGCCGGGAGAATGTAAACGCCGTCTACCTGCCCCTGCTGGCCAAGGGTCTGGACGATCTTCTGCGCACCACCACCGACCTGCCGCTGGATGGACTCAGCGTGACCATGCCCTACAAACAGGCGGTTGTGGAACATTTGGACAATAGCGACGTACTGACCCAAAACACGGGCGCCTGCAACACCATTGTGCGGGGCAAGGACGGCAGATTGTTCGGCTTCAATACGGATGTGTACGGGATTGTGGCCGCGATTGAACCACGGGTGCCGTTGCAGGGCGCAAGAGTGCTGGTGCTGGGAGCCGGGGGCGCGGCGCGTGCCGCCGTGTTTGGACTGCGGGGCAAAGGCGCCGAGGTCTCGATCCTGAACCGCACCCCGGCAACGGCGCTGGCCCTGGCCAAACAATCCGGTTCCACCACGGTGAAGCGCAGCGAACTGCCGAAGCTGAACTTTGACATCATCTTCAACGCGACCCCGGTAGGAATGGGCGCGGATGCTTCGACGCCGCTGGAAGGACACGAACTGAACGCGCTGTGGGTCTTCGACTCGGTTTATAACCCGATTGAAACGCCGCTGCTGAAACTGGCCCAGTCGAAGGGCTGCGGCACCATCAGCGGCGCCGAGATGTACGTCCACCAAGCGGCGCGGCAGTTTGAGATCTGGACGGGAAAACCGGCGCCGATCGACCTCATCCGGCAGGTGCTACTGCGCCAGTTGGGTGCGACCGGGGTTGCAGACTCAGCGCCGATCCCAACCGTGGTTGCGCCCAAGGCGAAGGCCGTGGCGGCCAACGCGATTGCCTCCGACGCCAGCGCGGCCGAGGTTGCGGCGCCGTCCAGCGAAGCTCCGGCGGAAGCGGCGAAAGCCGAGCCGGAAACCGCAGCCAGGACGACGGCGAAGAAAGCTCCGCCAACGGCAGCGGATACAAAAGCTCCCGCGGCGAAGGCGAAAACGATCACCGCGAAAACAGCGGGGAAGGCGACAGGCAAGGCAGCCACCAAGCCGGCGGCGCGCAAACCCGGAAAAGCAAAACGATAGAAGCGCTGGGTCACAGGAGTTGGGCGTGCTGGCGCGAGAAGCCGTCCGCAGGCTCGCCGCGCAAACAGCCTGAGGGTTGGACCTGCCCGCGAACAAGCGGCGGCCCCACGGCGACGCTGGCCCCATCCATGGCGCGGAACAGGGCGCGAGAGAGCCGGGCTTGACCGGCATGGGCTGGCGGTAGATCCAGACGAAAATCCTTGATGCAGAAGCCCCGGCGGCAAACCGCTGCGGCGGTGGGATGGCGCCGGACGGAAATTGGATGCGCCCCGGAGCGGGGTCAGGATCGAGCGAAGCCTGGGTGCATGGGGACGAGGTGCGCGGGATTGCTGCCATTGGCGCGACAGGGGGCAACTCCCGTTTAATGACAAATCTCTACTTTTGGTTGCTAATTTGAGCAATTCACTCTAGGATTGAAGTGGGATGAACCACCTTGAACCGGCTGTAATTCGCGGGTTCAAGGTATGGGTTGGATTCCAGAGGGCAGATTCCTCGATGAACTGGCAAGATGGCAGTAAGAGGAACGATCTGGAAGTTTCCCGGAGGCTGCAACAGGCTTCCCAGCAGCCGCAGCAGCAGCAAATCATAAAATGGTATGAACGGCCTTCCCCGAAAGTAATATTCCCAAAGCTGTTACCAACCGAGTTGAAGCTAGTCCTGATCCCGCGGTGCAACCTCCGCCGGGAATCGTTGGAGAGCGAAAATGGCGTGGTACGCATACTGCATCAGCGAACAAGCGAACTTCCAGCAAGGCCGGGTTCGACGCCCATTTCTGATCGAGAGTCTTAAAGGAGTCAATTCCAATCCGGTGCGGGGCTTCCCGTGCGGCGAGTTTGTAGTGATTGTGAGCGAAATTGACCACGGATATCCACTGACCCAGCAATCCGCCATGGAACACGCGCGGATTGTGAGCGAATGCTTCAAGGTGGCAACCCTGCTGCCGTTCAAGTTCGGGACGGTGTTTGAATCCGACGAGGCACTGCGCCAGGCGATCCGCAACAACAAGAAAACCTTTGCGGATTCGATTGCCAAGCTGCGCGGCAAGAGCGAAATGCATATCAAGGTGACGGTGCGCGAAGGCACGGCGATCGCCGAGGTGCTGGCCGTGCTGCCACACAAAGCGGGCGGCGAGTACCTGACCAAGTTGAAGGCGCAGGCGAGCCGCGATCGCGAGCGCCAGTCGCGCGCGCGGGCGCTTTCCGTGCAGGTCAACAAGTTGCTCAATCCGCTGCAGGAAGAGGTTTCCTGCAAGAAGGTGGACACCGGGATGGTGCTGGACATTGCCCACCTGATCGAGTCTGCCGGGGTGGAAAAATACCAGAGCCGGTATTCCAGCGCGCTGCGCCAGTTCAAGGACGTGGAGATCTCGATCTCTGGTCCCTGGCCGCCGTACCACTTCATGCCCAGTCCGGGCAAAGTTCGCACCGTGCTCAATAACAACTGAGCGCGGGCGGAATGGACGCACAGAAGAGGCTGGCCGATGCCAGCCTCTTCTGCGTGCGCGCTGACCGGTTCCGGCATGGAAGAAAACCCGCGATAAGCGGAAACGGAATACTTACAGTTGACATTTTTTTGCCAACTCTTAGAATTTGGGTCCACGGCCCTGCGTGGAATTGCGAACCGGTTTCGGACTGCGGATGACTTCGCGGGCGAGGAACAGACGCGGCAGTCGTGGCGGGCGCCAGCCGAGGCCGGGCTTGGGCGGCGCGTAAAAGCGTTCAGGGCAGTTCCGGTGTAACTGGCCAAAGGCGGCGCGGGACTAAAACGCCTCTCGATGGTCATTCGAGAGCGGCTTCCGGCGGGAAGCGGGCGAGTGCGGAGAACGCAGAGGGTTCACCATGGAGGTCGCGGGCAGGACGAAGGTATTGATGGTGGGCGAGGATCGTGCCCAGTCAAAGTCACTGCGCGCGCACCTGGGGCGGCGCGGCTACGAGGTGAGTTTGGCGCTGAGCGGAGAAGAAGCGATCCGGATGTTCCGGCTGTTGGATCCGGCGCTGGTGCTGCTGGACGCCGATGCGCGCGGCATGGACGGGATGGAGACATTGGAGCGGCTGAAGCAGATGAAGCCGGAGGTTGCCGTGATCATGACCGCCAGCAGCGGCGCTCCGGAGATGATCTTCCGCGCCTCGAAGCTGGGCGCCGATGAGTTTATCGGCAAGCCAGTTGATCTGGATGGGCTGGATCAGCGCATGGCTCGCCTGCTGGAAGGACAACGGCAGAGCCAGGAAGTGACCCAACTGCGGGACCAGGTTCGCCGCAACAGCGACTTCAGCATGTTATTCGGCACCAGTCTGAAAATGGAGGACGTGAAGAACACCATTGAGCAGGTGGCAGACACCAATGCCACGGTTCTGATCCAGGGCGAAAGCGGCACTGGCAAGGAAGTGGTGGCGCGCATGGTTTTCTCACGCTCGCTGCGCCGCGAGAAGGCGTTCGTAAAGGTGAACTGCGCGGCCATTCCGCACGAATTGCTGGAAAGCGAACTGTTCGGCTACGAGGCCGGGGCCTTTACGGGCGCCAACCGCCAGAAGCTGGGCAAGTTTGACCTGGCCCACGGAGGCACCATCTTTCTGGACGAAATCAGCGAGATGCATCCGGCGCTGCAGGCCAAGCTGCTGCACGTTTTGCAGGATGGGGGATTCGCCCGCCTGGGCGGAAAGCGCGACATTGCCGTGGACGTCCGGGTGCTGGCGGCAACCAACCAGCAGTTGGAGCGCGCCGTGGAAGAAGGGACGTTCCGCGAGGATCTGTTCTACCGGATCAACGTGGTTACGATTCACATTCCGCCGCTGCGCGAACGGCGCGAGGAGATTCCCATCTTCCTCGATTTCTTCATGCGCAAGTACAGCGAGTACTACGCCAAGCAACCGCCGCCGTTCAGTGATTTTGCGGTGAGCCGGATGATGGAGTACAACTGGCCGGGCAACATTCGCGAGCTGGAAAACCTGGTGAAGCGCTACGTGATCGTGGGCAATGAATCGCAAATCATTCGCGAGCTCTCCAACCACAGGCCGCTGCTTCCAACCTTGAATGGATATGGCAGCGCCGCGGCAGAGGCGGCTCTGGCGGCAGCCCGCGAGGCGGACATTGGCAGCGCGGCCGCCGGGCCGGAAGAGGAACCACTTTCCCTGCTGGAAATTGGACGCCGCGCCGCCATGGTGGCGGAACGGGAGGCGATTGAGCGGGTGCTGCAGGAGACGCGATGGAACCGCCGGCAGGCGGCTCGGATTTTGAAGGTTAGTTACAAGGCTCTTCTTAACAAGATCAAGATGATGGAAGAACAGGATGCCGTCAAAAAGAAGCCTTTTATTGCTAAATAGTGGTATTTGAATACCAACTTCAAAATATATTGTGCCATGTCTGCGCAGTAAAATGTGCGGATTCGAGAAGTTCAATTCGATTGAACGAATTTATTTTGAATGGGTTAGAAATTTTTTCCGGGAGTCCTGACAATTGCGGCTCACTGGCCCCGGACGTGCTGTGGAACGGGCAACAAAGAGGCCGCAACTCAAAATGAAAGTCCCCCTCAAGAAGTATCGACTTCTCAAGGCCGCTCTAGTCGAACGGAGCGGCGTCTAAATTCTCCTGCCGAAAGATCCCACCCTCCCTCGCCTCTTTCAGAAAGCGACCCTTCCGGGGTCGCTTTTTTGATGAAGGCGGGTTGCCACGGAGGCAGGCGGCGATTTTCTTTTTCGAATCGTCTTCGCGCAGCATCCTAAATTTGTACGAAAAGGATATTACGATGCGGCAGCAGCATTGACCGGCGCGGCGGGCTGCGCATATGATTTTCGGTTTGTGGCAGGCACAGAGGCGAAGGACTCGGAAGAGCGGACTGACATCATGGAAAAACAAAAACTCGAACACTACAGGCAGCTATTGGAAACCAGACGTCTGAATTTGCGCGCGAGCGTTGCCCGTACCGAAGAGGACGGCCGCGCCGCGCAGAATGTCGACTCCGCGCAGGATATTGCCGATCGCGCCTCGAGCTCCTACCAGAAGGAGTTTCTGTTTGCACGCAGCAGCAATGACCGCCAGTTTCTGCGGATGGTGGAACACGCGCTGTCTAACATTGCCGAAGGCATCTACGGAGAATGCGAACAGTGCGGCAAAGAGATCAACGAACGGCGCCTGGAGGCGGTTCCCTGGGCGCGGCATTGCGTCGGCTGCCAGGAAAGGCTGGAGCGCGGTGAGTTGGAACAGCAGCCCCAGGAAAGCTAGCGGGGCGGCTGCCCGAAAGCCGGACGGCAGACTGCGCAAGGCAAAATTCGAAGTGAAAAATGGCTGCCTGACCAGGCGGCCATTCGTATGGTTTCCCGTTCGCGCCGGTCCAGGCCGGGCTCAGGCTTTGTCTGTGGAGAAAATTTCAGAGACCTTGCGGCGCAGCAGCGAGCCGCCGAAGGCGCCGGCGCATCCGGGCAGAGAAACCAGGACGGAACCGGCAATGCTGGCGCGGGTGAAGTGCGCGGTGGGAATCGCCAGGCTGGCGATGAGAATTGCCAGCGGCACCGGAATGCCGACGAACAGGACCCATCGCCAGGGACGCGCCGGACGCAGGATGCCGAGCAGCATGGTGCAGACGGTGACGGCCAGGGCAGAAAGCAGCGGGTCGGGCTCGTCCATGGTTTCTACCAGCACGTGGAGCAGACCGCATCCGGCGCCAAGAAGAAGCGCGAAGAGATAAAAGGCAAGTGGAAAGCGTTCAGGCTTGGAGTCTGTCATGGCGTGCACGGTCCTTGCCGAGCGATTTTAACCGCTCCGGCCGGGGCGGACAACCCAGGGCGGCGCGGCTTGCGGAATCCGGCAGCGGAGACTATCGTTTGAGGCATGTTCAGAAGCGTGGAAGATTTTCTAGCGGCGTGGAAGACGGAAAGCGAATCAACCTTGCGGGTATTTGGCGCCTTGAGCGATGACTCGCTGGCACAAAGCGTTGCACCGGGCGGCTACAGCCTTGGCTCGCTGGCCGTGCACATCACGGGCAGCATTCAAAAGATTCCGGCCTATGCGGGGCTGCTGCCCATGCCCACGGAAGTGCCGGCGCCGGCCACGGTGGCCGCCATCGTTGCGGCCTACCGGCACAATGCGCAACAGGTGGCGGATGCGGTGGCCGGGCAATGGAGCGACGCCGGACTGGGCGAAGAGATTCCCGTGTTTGGCCGCACCTTGCGCAGAGGCGCGGTGCTGGCGATACTGATCTCCCACCAGGGACACCATCGCGCCCAGATGACGGTGCTGATGCGCCAGGCCGGGCTGAAGGTTCCGGGCGTGTATGGGCCGTCGGCGGATGACGTGGCGGCCAAGAAGGCAATGGGAAAATAGGCGGAAGCCGTGGGATGGCGGGCGCGGGCACAAGGCCCGCGCTTTTTGTGCGCCCGGCGCCATGCTACTGGTACTTATAAAAACCGCGTCCGGACTTGCGGCCCAGCCATCCGGCATCGACCATCTTGATGAGCAGCGGGCAGGGACGGTACTTGGGATCGCCCATTCCGCCGTGCAGCACACGCAGAATATCGAGGCAGACATCGAGGCCGATGAAGTCGGCCAGGGTGAGCGGACCCATGGGGTGAGCCATGCCGAGTTTGAAGACCTCATCGACGGCCTCGGGCGTGGCGACGCCTTCCATGACCGCATAAATCGCCTCGTTGATCATGGGCAGGAGAATGCGATTGCTGACAAAACCGGGGGCGTCGTTGACCTCGACCGCGGTCTTGCCGAGGCGTTCGGCAACGGCCTTGACGGCCGCGTAGGTGGGGTCGCCGGTGGCCAGGCCGCGAATGATTTCCACCAGCTTCATGATGGGAACGGGATTGAAAAAGTGCATACCGATGACACGGTCGGGACGCTGGGTTTGCGCAGCCAGTTTGGTGATGGAAATGGACGAGGTGTTGGAGGCGAGGATGGTTTCCGCCGGGCACAGCCGGTCGAACTGCTGGAAGAGTTGCTGCTTGACCTCAAAGCGCTCGCTGGCGGCTTCAATGACGAGCTGGCAGCCGGCGAGGGCCTCAGGCGAGAGGGTGGGTTGGATGCGGGCCAGGGCTGCATCGCCCTGGGCGGCGGTGAGCCTGGCTTTCTCCACTTCGCGGGCGAGGTTTCTGGTGATGGTGGCGAGGCCACGATCCAGAAAACGTTGCTCTACCTCGACCAGAACCACGCTGAATCCAGCCTTGGCGCAGACGTGGGCAATGCCGTTGCCCATGGTTCCGGCGCCAACGACGCCGATGGTTTCAATCGACATGAGGTGCTGCCTCCTGATGCGGATGCACCGAAGTAAGGATGAAACGAACGGATGAGTGTAGCAGAGGCAGGTTGGGTGCGGACAGGGGTCAAAGTTTCAAGGTTTCAAAGTTTCAAAGTTTCAGGGTTTCAAGGTTTCAAGGTTTCAAAGTTTCAAAGTTTCAGGGTTTCAGGGTTTCAAGGTTTCAAAGTTTCAGGGTTTCAAGGTTAGGAGCAAAGGCAAGAACAACAGCAACTGCCCCACATTCGCCAACTGCGGGCGAATGTGGGCCACGCGCCGCGCGCGTTTGCCGTGGCGCCAAGAGTCGGAACAATCGAAAAAGAAAAGCCCCGGAATGTTCCGGGGCCGGCGGTTTGCGATCGCGATGTTTACTGCTGTTTGGCGACCGAGAGGCGGGCTTCGGCGCGGGCCAGGGCGGCGAAGGCGTCCTCGAAGGCGGCGGCGTCCTCGGCCTTCTTGATGTGTTCCTGGGCGCGGTCGCGGGCGGCCTCGGCGCGAGGTACGTCGATGTCCGCGGCCAACTCGGCTGTCTCGGCCAGGATGGTGACCTTGTCGCCCAGAACCTCGGCAAAACCCCAGGCAACGGCCAGGCGGGTGGTGACGCCCTCGTTGGTGTAGGCGATTTCGCCAACCGCGAGCTCGGTGATGAGCGGCGCGTGGCCGGGAAGAATTCCGAGATAGCCGTTGCGGCCCGGAATCTGGACTTGTTCGGCGCGGTCTTTGACGACCAGGCGTTCCGGAGTGACGATTTCGAGTTCGATGGTGTCTGCCATGATGATGTCCTGAGTCTCCGCGGCGCCTGGGAACAGGCACGCGCGGAGTACCCGTGTCGGTTACGCCTTCGTCTTCATCTGCTCGGCGGCTTCCAGAACCTCATCGATGGAGCCTTTCATGTAGAAGGCCTGTTCGGGGATGGCGTCATGCTTGCCGTCGATGATTTCCTTGAAGCTGCGCACGGTATCCTCAACCTTGACGTACTTGCCGGGGAAGCCGGTGAACTGCTCGGCAACGTGGAAGGGTTGCGAGAGGAAGCGCTGAATCTTACGGGCGCGCGAGACGATGAGCTTCTGCTCTTCGGAAAGCTCGTCAATGCCGAGGATGGCGATGATGTCCTGCAGGTCCTTGTAGGTCTGCAGGGTGCGTTTGACGCTCTGCGCCACGTCGTAATGATCCTGGCCGACGATGCGCGCGTCGAGAATACGCGAGGTGGAGGCCAGCGGATCGACGGCGGGGTAGATACCGATTTCAGTCAGGGCGCGGCTGAGTACGGTGGTGGCGTCAAGGTGAGCGAAGGTGGTGGCCGGAGCCGGATCGGTCAGATCGTCGGCGGGCACGTAGATGGCCTGCACCGAGGTGACCGAACCCTTTTTGGTGGAGGTAATGCGCTCCTGCAACTCGCCCATTTCGCTGGCCAGGTTGGGCTGGTATCCCACTGCAGAGGGCATGCGGCCGAGGAGGGTGGAAACCTCCGAGCCGGCCTGAGTAAAGCGGAAAATGTTGTCAATGAACAGCAGGGTGTCGGCGCCTTCGGCGTCGCGGAAGTACTCGGCCACGGTGAGGCCGGTGAGGGCGACGCGGAGACGGGCGCCGGGAGGCTCGGTCATCTGGCCGTAGATGAGCGCGGCCTTGGACTTGGTGGGATCGCCGGCAACGATGACGCCGGACTCCTGGAATTCGAGCCAGAGGTCGTTGCCTTCGCGGGTGCGTTCGCCGACTCCGGCGAAGACCGAATAGCCGCCATGCTCTTTGGCCACGTTGTGGATGAGTTCCTGAATGACCACCGTCTTGCCGACTCCGGCGCCCCCGAAGAGTCCGGTTTTGCCACCCTTGAGGAATGGCTGGATGAGATCGATGACCTTGATGCCGGTCTCAAACATTTCGGCGCGGGTGGACTGCTCATCGAAAGCCGGGGCGAGACGATGAATCGGCATGCGGGTTTCAGAGGCGATGGGTCCGAGTTTATCGACCGGCTCGCCGATGACGTTCATGACCCGGCCGAGAGTTTGGCGGCCAACGGGAACGCTGATGGGGCCGCCCAGGTCGATGGCGTTCATGCCGCGCACCATGCCCTCGGTGGGCTCCATGGCAATGCAGCGCACGCGGCCTTCGCCGAGGTGCTGCTGCACCTCGAGAATGACGTTGACGGGCTGGGGAACCTTGAAGCCGTCGCTGACCACGCGAAGAGCGGTGTAGATGAGGGGGATGGCTGTTTCGGTGAACTGCACGTCCACGGCGGGCCCGGCGATCTTGATGACGTGTCCAATATTCTCTGGCATATGCGCAAACCTGGTTTCAAAGTTTCAAGGTTTCAGGGTTTCGAGGCGGACCCCGAAGCAGAAACCCGTGCAGCCGAATTCGTTTGCCCCCGCCTGCGCGAGGGCGGTGGTTACAATGCCGCGGCTCCGCTCACGATCTCGATGATTTCCTTGGTGATGGCGGCCTGACGGGCGCGGTTCATGGTAAGGGTGAGCGAGTCGATCAGCTCGCCCGCGTTATTGGTGGCCGAATCCATGGCGGTCATGCGGGCAGCGTGCTCGGCGGCCACCGACTCCAGCATGGCGCGGTAGATCTGGATGACGACATACTTGGGCAGCAGCGCGCGGAACAACTGGGCGGCGGGTTGCTCGTAAATGTAATCCACGGGCGAGGCCAGCAAGGCCGCCGCGTGACGGTCGATCTCGGTGGTGTCCTGCACGCCCAGACCGACGCCGGCGGTGGTTGCGGCTTCGCCGGCGCGCTCGCGCTCCTCGACGGAGAGCTCGATGGCCTGCTCGACTTCGCGCTCGCCGATGGAGCCGACGGGCAGAATCTGCTCGACGACCAGGCGCTGCGCGATGACCGATTTGAACTCATTGAACACCACGTAGACGGCGTCGATTTCGCCATCGGCATAACGCGCGATGATGTCTTCGGCGATGGGTGAAACGTGGCTGAACTGCGGGACCTTGAGAATGCCCACGTGCTCGCCGGTAATGCGCATGGCCGAGGCGCGCGGCTCAGAGGCGGCCTGGATGGGATAGCGGCGGCGGAAGTAGTCGCGGCCCTTGCGGCCCACGCACTCCACGTCCACGTTGAGATTGGACTTGGATTCCAGAAAGCGCTCGGCGGCCTTGAGCAGGTTGGAGTTGAATCCCCCGGCCAAGCCACGATCGCCGGTCATGACGAGGAGGACGACGTTGCGCTCCTCGCGGGTCTCCAACAGGGGATGCTTGGCCTTGCCGGTGTCTTCATCGATGACGTCGGCGCGCCCGACCAGCGAACGCAGCACGTTGGTCAGCATCTGCGCGTAGGGGCGGGCGGCCAGGGCGCGTTCCTGGGCGCGGCGGAGCTTGGCGGCAGAGACCATCTTCATGGCCTTGGTAATCTGCCGCGTGCTCTTCACGCTGCGGATACGGCGCCGGATGTCGAGAACGTTAGGCATATTCGTTCACTCGGGCAGTTGTCCTCAATGCACAGCCGCCACGGCGGGTTTGGGCTCGGGCTTAGGCTCGGGCTTAGACTCGGGCTTGGTCTCGATCTTGGCCGCGGACTTGCGATCGGCAAGGAAGCGTTCCTTGGCTTCGGCGGTGGTCTTCGAAATATCGGCCTTGATTTCGTCGGTGAGAGACTTCTTTTCCGCAAGGTTTTTGAACAGCGCCGGATTGACGGTCTCGATGTAGGCGTACAACGCCTTCTCGAAAGGACGCACCTCCTCGATCGTGAGGTCATCGAGGAAGCCGTTGGTGCCGGCAAAGATCGCAATCACCTGGTGGGTGAACGGCAACGGCTCAAATTGACCCTGCTTGAGCAGCTCGACCAGACGCGCGCCGCGATTCAACTGGGCCTGCGTAGCCTTGTCGAGATCGGAGCCGAATTGCGAGAAGGCAGCCAGTTCGCGGTACTGCGCCAGCTCCAGCTTGAGGCTGGAACCAACCTGCTTCATGGCCTTGATGGCCGCCGAAAAGCCGACGCGGGAGACCGAAATGCCAACGTTGACGGCCGGACGTACGCCGGAATTGAACAGATCGGCTTCGAGGAAGATCTGGCCGTCGGTGATGGAGATGACGTTGGTCGGAATGTAGGCCGAGACGTCGCCCGCCTGGGTCTCAATGATGGGCAGCGCCGTGATGGAGCCGCCGCCAAGCCTGTCACTGAGTTTGCTGGAACGCTCCAGCAGACGGGAGTGAAGGTAGAAGACGTCGCCCGGATAGGCCTCGCGCCCCGGCGGACGGCGGAGCAACAGGGAGATTTCACGGTAGGCCGCGGCGTGCTTGGAAAGATCGTCGTAAATCACCAGGGCGTGGCGTTTGGTGTCGCGGAAATGTTCGGCGATGGCGGTGCCCGAATAGGGCGCGATGTACTGCAGCGGCGCCGGTTCCGACGCGGAGGCCACGACCACCACGGTGTACTCCATGGCGCCGGCTTCTTCCAGGGTTTTGACCACCTGGGCAACGGTGGAGCGCTTCTGGCCGATGGCGACGTAGACGCAGATGAGGTCGCCGCCCTTGTTGTTGATGATGGTGTCCAGGGTGATGGCGGTTTTGCCGGTCTGGCGGTCGCCAATGATGAGCTCGCGCTGGCCGCGGCCGATGGGGATCATGGCGTCAATGGCCTTGATGCCGGTGGCCATGGGCTCGCGTACCGGCTGGCGGTCGATGACGCCGGGCGCGATGCGCTCGATGGGAAGGTATTCGGTGGTGGCGATGGGGCCCTTGTCGTCAATGGGCTGGCCCAGGGCGTTGACGACGCGGCCGATGAGGGCGTCGCCGACCGGCACGCTCATGATGCGTCCGGTGCGCTTGACCTCGTCGCCTTCCTTGATCTCGTAAGGCTCGCCCAGCAGCACGGCGCCGACCTGATCCTCTTCGAGGTTCATGGCCAGGCCCGCGATGCCGTGCGGGAAAGAGAGCAGTTCGCCAGCCATCACCTTGTCCAGGCCATGAATGCGGGCGATGCCGTCGCCAACCGAGATCACGGTGCCAACTTCATCGACCGTGATCTTGCTTTCGTAGTTCTCGATTTGCTCACGAATGAGCTGGGTAATCTCGTCTGCTTTAATCTGGGCCATGTTCAACTTTCAGCTGCCGGCTGCCAGCAATCGGCGGCCAGGGCACTCAAGTAGTGGAATCCTAAAACCATGCAAACGCCAGCGATCGGCGGTCCTGAATCGTTGCGGGGACTCGCATCCCCAATTGCCATGCGCCACCGCCAGGGCCGGGCGCCGACCCATCCAGCTCAGGTCTCACTCAACTGCTGGCGAATCCGTTGCAACTGGCCGCGCACCGAGCCGTCATAGATTGTGCTGCCCACCCGGACGGTGACGCCGCCGAGTAACTTCTCATCGGTTGCATAGCGCGGCAGTACGGTCTTGCCGGTCAGGCGCGAGATCTCGGCGATCAGCGCGGTGCGCTGCCCGGGCGCCAGTTCGCGGGCGCTGACAATTTCGGCGTCGATGCGTCCGTTGCGGGTATTCAGTTCGATCTGCAACTGGTCCGCAATCTCGGCCAGCAGGGAGACGCGATCCTGATCGATGAGCACGGCGATGAAGTTGCGAATCGCGCGATCGCCGACGCCCAGGCGGCTGGCGAGCGCATCGAGAAGATTGCGCTTCTGCTCCACCGGAATGGCAGGCGACTCCCAGACCTCGCGCAGTTCGCGGCTTTCCTTAAACGCAGCGACCAGCGCGCCGAGCTGCTCGACGGCATTGGCGGCGTCCAGCTTGGCGTCGGCAATGGCATCGGCCAGGGCGCGGGCATAACGGATGGAAACCTCTGCCATTAATTGCCATCCTTTCCGAGCTGGACGGCGAATCCGCGGACCAGCGCCTGGTCGGTGGCTTCATCCACCTTGATCTTTTTTTCCGCCAGGTCCACGGCCAGGTCGGCGACAAAGGCCTTGAGCTCACGCTGCGCGCTGCGGGCGGCGGCGGCAATCTCCTGCTCGGCGGCGGCGATGACGTGGTTGGCGTCCTGCTCGGCGGCAGCCTTGATGCGCTGCTCCTCAAGGCTGAAATCGGCCTCGGCCGCCGTGCGGATGCCGGCGATTTCGACGTCCAACCGGGCCAGGCGGGCTTCAATCTCAGCCAGACGCGCGCTGGCGTCGGCACTGGCCTTGCGAGCCTCTTCAATTCCCTTTTGAATCTCCGCGGTGCGCGGACCGAAACCGTTGGGAAGTATTTTCTTTACGACCCAGACCAGGCCCGCGAAGAAAATGGCGAAGTTGATGACGAGGAAAATCCAGTAGACAGCTTCTTTCGAGAGCCCGGTTTTGGCGGCTACGGCGCGCACCGCGGAAGCGTATTTGAACTGCGCGTTCTCTTCCTCTTCCGCCGCCGCGGGATGACCTTCTCCGGCTTGCGTGGAAGCCTTGCCGAGGGCGGTCTCAGGCTGCCGGTCAAGATCGGCAGGCGCCGCGCTGGAGGCGGCAGCCGGTGGCTGGGACTGCGGGCTGGATTGGGCAAAGACTGCGCCGGGAGCCAACAGCAGGGCCGCAGCGAGGATCAAGAGGCGGACTGGTTTCGTCATTCGCGGCCACCTGCGGCAGATGCCGCGCTGGAGCCGGCGGGTCCAAGAACGGTGCGGATGATCTGGCTGGCGATGCTTTCGCTGGCCGCTCCCAGGGCGGCGCGGGCGGCAGCCGATTCCTGCTCCAGGTGGACCTTGGCGTCCGCAATTTGTTGCTGGGCGCGTTCGCGCGCCTGCACCACGGCGGCGGCGCGGGCATCGACCGCCTGTTTGCGGCGGGTGTCCAGGGCCTTGAAGACGGCGAGCCGGGCTTCGCGCAGGCGAGTCTCATATTCGGCGGCGCGCTCGGCGGCGGCGCTGATGTTGACGCGCGCCTGCTCGACCGCTCCCTGGGTACGCTTGCGGCGCTCGGCCAACACGGCCTCCAGCGGCTTGTGCAGGATGACGTGATACAAGCCATACAGAGCCAGAAGCAGCACCATGGTGGGGATGGCGCCGAGCAGTAATTCACCTACTTGCCTGAGGGTTTGTTCCATTTCAATAATGTTGTGCGCGCGACGTGAGCGAAGTGCTTGAGTCTAAGGGAACTTCCGAGGCTACCACTCGCCCGCTCGCACTGTCAATGGCCGCCGGATCGAAGCTTAAAATTGATCCGTTTTGGTCAAAAAAACTGAGAAAAACAGTTTTTTTGTCGATCCTGCTTGACTGCTGGCGCGATGGAGTTACCATTAAGGTCCCATCATATTCGATCCAAACCCGGATCGAGTGGGCCTGTGGATCAGGAAGTGTCACCGCTCCTCACCCACAGGCCCATTTGATTTCCCTACGGGCTCAATTGCAAGCAAAATCGTAATTGCCACCGCAGACAGTTTTCGGGTGCGCAAATCCATGGCCGCAACCGGAGCACGGGAGCCGTTATGGAACTGCCGGCGCCTGCCGCCGCCGGCGCGCGCGCTTTCCAGGGGCGCGGAAATGACCCGTCCGGCCGGAGCCGTTCAGCACAAACCGGCTGAGCCGGCGCAGCAATGATTCGGGCGCGTCCACTTCGAGTTCCACCATCTCGTTCTCGCCGTACTGCCTGGAGACAATGACGCTGCGGGACTCGAGCTGCGCCAATGCCTTGCCCTCCGACTGCGGCACCCGCAAACGCGCCCGCGCGATCGGGTCCTGGTCCAGATGGGCATCAATGGCGGCAAGGAGGCGGTCGAGGTGAAGGCCTCCGGTGGCGGAAATATGGACGTTGCCGGCGCTGTCCTTCAGGGTCGCGCGGGTCGCCTCGTCGAACAGGTCGATCTTGTTCAGGACGTGAATCTGGGGCTTGTCGAAGGCGTCCAACTCGCGCAGCACGCTCTCCACCTGGACCATCTGCTCGGCGGCCGTGGGGCTGGTGGCGTCGGTCACATGCAGCAGGATCGCCGCGCGCTGCACCTCTTCGAGCGTGGCCCGAAAGGCGGAAACCAGGGTGGTGGGCAGGTTGCGGATGAAACCCACGGTGTCGGAAAGCAGGACATCGCGGCGGGATGGCAGGGTCACGGTGCGCAGGGTCGGGTCCAGGGTGGCGAACATGCGCGCGCTTTCAACCACTCCGGCTCTGGTAAGTGCATTAAAAAGCGTGGACTTGCCGGCGTTGGTATAGCCCACCAGGGCGACCACCGGGACCGGCACGCTCTCCCGGCGGTGGCGCTGCTGCGAACGAACCCGGCGCACGTCCTCGATCTGTTCCTTGACGTGCTTGATGCGGCGATGGATTTTGCGGCGGTCGGTTTCGAGCTGGGTTTCACCGGGTCCGCGAGTGCCAATGCCGCCGCCAAGCTGAGACATCTGGGCGCCCCGGCCAGCCAGCCGCGGCAGCAGGTACTCAAGCTGCGCCAGTTCCACCTGGAGCTGGCCTTCACGGGTGCGGGCGTGGCGGGCAAAGATGTCGAGAATCAACTGGGTGCGATCAACCACGCGGCAGTGGAATTCGCCCTCCAGGTTGCGCAACTGGGAGGACGACAGTTCGTGGTCGAAGATGAGCACGCCGGCATCGGCCATTTGCGCGGCGGCGGCAACTTCCTCCACCTTGCCGCGCCCGATCAGGGTCGCCGGGTCGGGCCGGTCGCGGCGCTGGAGCATTTCACCCACCACGACACCGCCGGCGCTAGCGGTCAGCTCGCGCAGTTCGGCCAGCGATTCCTCGGCGTTAAAGGGTACGGCATGAACTTCGGCTTGGAGCCGCTGGGTTTTGGACGCGGATTTGGCCTGGCGCGCCTGGGGAGGAATGCGGCCAGGTTTGGCATCGGAGCCGTCCGCCGTCTCGCCGCCGCCCGCGGGACGAGTTGGTGTGCCGCGGAATTCGACTCCGACGAGGAATGCACGTTCGGGTTCGCCCGGCTGGCGGGGCCGCTCGGGGGCGGCTGCCGCGACTTCCAGGGGACCGGGCAAGCGACGCTCAGCGATGGCTCACTCCTGCGGCGGCGCCGGGATAGGCGCGGCGGGCAGCGTGGCGGAAGCCGCCGCCGGCGAGCCGGCCACATGCGACGGCCGCTCCAGGTGCGGCGCGCGCGCCATGACAACGGTGGAGATGGCATGCTTGAAAATCAACTGTTCCTGGTTGTTGGTTTCAAGCACCACGGAATACTTATCGAAGGAGCGGATGCGGCCAGACAGCTTGACGCCGCTGAGCAAATAAATCGTGATTACAGACTTATCCTTCCTTGCCGTGTTGAGGAACGAATCTTGTATGTTCTGTGCCGGCTTGCTTTCCATCGGTCACTCTCTCCTTCAAATAGAACAGCCAGTAATACAGAGACACCGCCTGCGAACGGAATCAAGCGGGTACAGCGCTACCCGGCGGGGGGAAATCGCGTCACCGGACAGCCAATACGATACGGCCTATGCCGCTCGATTTCAACTTAGATGTGAATTCGGGTGGATAGTTGCGCTGGGAGTTATCCGATTGGACCATTTCGGGAGAAGAGCTGCACGCAACGCGAATAATTCCCACCGCGGAGAGCGGCCGGGAATTCGCGCATATAATGGGGCATTATGGAAGAACGGGAATACTACGACGAACGTCAGGAAGTCAAGAAACATATGCTCATCTGCCCGCATTGCCGGCAGGAGGGCGAGTACGAGGTTGGCTGGATTGTGCGCATGAAGAAGAAACAATTGCCGCCACGGGCCGACGAACGCGACCGGGCCAAGTTTGCCAAGGCGCAAAGCTACATGGTGCGCAAAGACGATCTGCTGGCCTGCAAGAACATTCGCTGCCGCAAGCGTTTTGAGATTGCCGGCATCCAGACGGTGGCGTTTCTCTGAGCGCAGGCGGCGGATCGGAATCTCGAGGGACGCTTGGCGGCGTCCTTCTTCCATTGCGCCCGGTTGCCGGGGCGAAGTGTGACGGCAGATTGAAATTGAATACCCGTTCAGTTTTTCCAGCACTCAGGATATACTTTTCCGTCTTGCAGTTGCAGCCTGGATGCTGACCTGGAGCAGAGAGAAAGACGGGGTGGCTTCCAGGTTCCATCGTTGGGTGTGGTTGTGGAGAGCGGCGCTGCCGCGTCCTTGAGTCCAATTAAAATTTCCGTCGAGGTGCTGGGTGAAAATCCTGGTATGCATGAAGCAGGTACCGCAGAAGGATGCGCCGCTCAAGCTGAACGAGAGCGCAACTTGGGTTCGCGAGGATGTGGGCTACGAAGTGAACGAACCCGATGCCTACGCGCTGGAGGAAGCGCTGCGGCAGAGGGAAAAAAACGGCGGCGAGGTGGTGGTGATCACGGCTGGTCCGGCGCGCGCGCAACAGGTGCTGCGCGAGGCCCTTGCCAAGGGGGCCGACCGCGCCATCCACCTGGAAGACGAGCGCTTCAGCACCCTGGACGCCTTCAACATTGCGCGCGCCCTGGCCGAGGCGATCAAGGACGAATCCTTCGACCTGATCTTCACCGGCCTGCAGTCGGATGACTTTGGCTATGCCCAGACCGGGGTTCTGCTGGCCCAGTTGCTGGGCTGGGCGCACGCCACCATCATCATGCAGATTGAAGCCGGCGGAAACGGCAACCCGGGCGGCATCCGGGTGAAGCGCGAACTGGAGAGCGGGTTCTTCCAGCACGTGGAGATGCCGCTGCCCGCGGTGCTGACGATTCAGTCGGGCATCAACAAGCTGCGCTACGCCACC
>CAZQDD010000034.1:0-37695 GCA_964591805.1 uncultured Acidobacteriaceae bacterium
CCAGCAGGAAATGATCAATCGCACCTGCGCTACCCTGGCATTGCTGCGATGAAGCACTCTGGCTGCCCCGCGACTTGCGGCACGCAAGTGACAAACAAAAATCGCCGCCCCCGTTCTTGCAGCCAACCTTGAAAACCAGTCCGTGCGCACGTCAAGCGGACGCGATGCGCGGGCGCGCCACCGCCATCTTCACCTTTTCGCTGATCATCCCCACGGCGCGGCGGGCGCTCAATGCCGCGCCCTCCTGCCATCCCACCAGATGGCTGATGGTGTCGCCGGCGAAGTAGACAGGGCTGTCGCCTTCGATCACCAGGTCATAGCCGCTGGTACCACCGCCATAGTTGTCGATCCACGAGCCTTCGTTCCACTTGACGTGTTTCCAGCCGCAATAGATCGGATTCTGCAACTCTTTTCCGTGCCCTGGATGCAGCTTTTCAACGGATGCGCGCGATGCCGCAAACTTCTGCTCAAGGGTCAGCCCGGCAAACCCGGGAACCTGCCGTTCATCGAACAAGTACCCTGCCACCAAGACGCCCGTGCCATGCATAAGCCGCGAGCTTGGGTACCAGACCGGACTCAACCCTTCCTCCAAGAAAGACAGCCCGCCATAGATGTTGTAGTCCAGCTCCCAGAAGCGGCGGCTCTCCCAGGCGATCTTTAACCCGCTTCCCATGGTGCTGCCTTCGATGACCCGCTGTACGGATTTCGACAGGTCATTCGGAATCTTCTTCAACATGGAGAACGGCAGGGCGCAGACGCAGTAGTCCGCACTCACCTGTTTGGCGTGGCCGTGTTGAGTGTAGGAGATGCGGACTCCGGTCGAGGTCTTGCGGATTTCCGTTACCGGCGAATCGTACTGCACGACGTGACCCAGAGACCTGGCAAACGCATAAGGAATCCGGTCCATTCCTCCGACCGGCTGCATCATGGTCGCCTGCCAGTCCCGTTCCTCTTCGACCAGCATTGCGGCCCAGAAGTTGCCATCGAGCAGGGTTCGCATATCCAAAGGATCTTCATCGACGGCTACCTGCCTGCCTGCGCCTGGAGTCACCTTCAGTCCTGCCCGGTCCGATCCCGCATAGGCGCCGTTTTTATCCAGCGGCCCATACACGTTGAGGAACTCCTGCATGCGTTCGATGTCCTGCCTGGTGAATTCGGAGTCCAGTGCGCCCTGCCGGATGCACTTGGATAGCAGTTCCGAGACATGGCCGCGGGTATCGTTGATCGCCTTGCGCTGGGGCACGGCCTTGCCGCCGTTCGCCTTGTCGTTTTGCAACAGGGTCGAGCGCGAGGTGTTGATTTCCACTTCGAGTGGTACACCCAGCTCCCGGACGTAGCCCAGCATCGTCCAGTGGGTGCTCGGCAAGCGCGCCGGGCCAAAGTTCTGGTAGTTGCCATCCTCCCATTGAACCGTTTGCGAAGTTCCATCCACGAATTCAACCCTGGTGCCATTCCGGCCGGTCCAGTTGCGTCCCCCAGGCCGCTCGCGCGCCTCCAGCAGAACCACGTCATAGCCCAGCTTCTTGAGCTCATAGGCGGAGACAAGGCCGCCGATTCCGCCTCCTAGGACGACCACCTTCACTCCCTTGCCGCTGCCGGCCTCGGCCCGGATCGGTTCTGCCAGCACACCCTTCGCCGGCATCAGGCCGAGGGCCTGCATGGTGGCAAAAGCAGCACTGTAGCCGCCTGCCTGGCCTACCCGCAACAGGAATTCACGCCTGGAAAACGCCATCCTTAGAACCCTCCGTGTATCGGACTTGCAACCCGCTCAGCTGCTGTTGGCCTCTGCAATCACAGCCCCAGTTTTGCAGCACCAGACTGCGGGAAAGCTCCACCGCGAACCGCTTCCGGATTCCCCGTCACGGTGTCCTGATCCCCTGGATCAACATGACAGTTCCGCCGTGGAAAAGGTGATTTTATCCTGCCATCGCCGAGGCGCACGAGATCATTTCGGAGGTGACGAGAAAAACCACGGACTCGGCAAACGGTGGGGGCAAGAGTGCCCACAAGGTTCCGGAGTGATGCATCGCACTCACCGTTGTGATCCGCGCCCCTTGGAGAACCTGGAGAATTCGTTGTAAGTTCTTGATAAGCGGGCGCGGCAGATTTCCAGTTCAATCTCCCTACTCGGTTGCATCCGTGCCGGACAAAGCATGGAGAGGTGTTGACGTGGGACACGGGAAGCTGGCAAAGCTTCGACGCTTGTCGCAGATCGTTTTCTTTCTGTTTTTCCTGTTGCTGCTGCTGCGGACCGAATATCGTGGACCGGCGCATGGCAGTGGCGGGGAGATCCGTTTGCCGTACCCTGTCCGCCTGTTCTTCGAGCTGGACCCCCTGGTTGGCTTATCCAATGCGCTCGCCAGCCATGCCCTCTACCGCGGGCTGCTCTGGTCGCTGCTCACCATCGTCTGCACTCTTTTTCTGGGCCGAATCTTTTGCGGGTGGGTTTGCCCGATGGGCTCGATCCATCATTTCTTTGGCAGCCTGAAATCAGAAAGCAAACTGGGCAAGCGCCTCGTCGAATCCAACCGGTACAAGCGCTGGCAGGCGACGAAGTACTACGTTCTTTTCGCGGTGCTTGCGGCCACGGTGCTGGGCTCGGGACTGGTTGGCTGGGTTGATCCGTTTTCGTTCCTGGTGCGGTCTCTGGGGATGTCGATTCTGCCCGGACTGAACTATGCGTTGAACGCAGGATTCCAGTGCCTGGAGCACAGCCGGTTTGCGCCGGTCCAGATGGCCGGGGGCGCGCTGCATTTTGTCTTTGGCGCAACCCTGTTGAACTTCAAACAGCCATACTTCCGGCAAGGCGTCTTTCTCGGCATTCTCTTCATTTTTGTTTTGTCGCTGAACCTGCGCGTAACGCGGTTCTGGTGCCGGGCGATCTGTCCGCTGGGCGCGCTGCTCGGCATCGTCTCGCGCTGGGCGGTGCTTGGTCTGCAAAAGGACGCAAAGACCTGCAACGACTGCAATCGCTGCGTGCTCGGTTGCCAGGGCGGCGATGATCCCATCGGCAGCGCACCGTGGCGCAAGGCGGAGTGCCTGCTGTGCATGAACTGCGTCGAGGCGTGCCCGGAACACAGTCTTGCCTTCAAGTTCTTCCCGCAAGGACCGGCGCCGGTCGCTGGACCGGACTTGCAGCGGCGCAAGGCTTTTACGGGAATTGCCGCAGGGGTTGTGGCAATCCCGCTGCTGCGCACCACGGCAGGGCTTTCCGCCGGACGCGATGAGCGCCTGCTGCGGCCGCCGGGTTCGTTGCGCGAAAGTGACTTCCTGCAAAGGTGCATTCGCTGCGGAGAATGCATGAAGGCGTGTCCAAATAACGCGCTCCATCCGGCCATCACCGAAGGCGGCCTGGAGGGATTGTGGACACCGGTCGTGGTTCCGCGCATCGGCTATTGCGAGCCCAGTTGCGTGCTTTGTTCCCAGGTGTGCCCGACGGGAGCGATCTGGGAGATTACTGCCAAGGAAAAAGGTTGGGTGGTCGATGTGGGCAGCAGCGACCGGAAGCCGATCCGCATTGGAACCGCGTTCTATGATCGCGGGCGATGCCTGCCCTGGGCGATGGCAACCGATTGCATCGTATGCGAGGAATGGTGCCCGACTTCTCCGAAGGCGATCTATCTTCAGCCAGTCGAGGTGATCGACGCCAACGGCCAGACGAAGGTTCTAAAGCAACCCCGGGTGAATCCGGATCGATGCGTGGGATGCGGGGCGTGCGTGCGTGCCTGCGTTCTTCAGGATCTGCCGGCGATTGCCGTCACCAGCGTGGGCGAGAGCCGCTCCCGCGACAACCAGATTCTGCTCAACCGAATCAAGGGAAAAGCAAAGATATGACGGAACGGCGTACAGGGGGAATTGCCACATGAGGATGCGCACAAGGCTGCGCGCGACGGCCGCGGCAGCGGTCGTGGCCGCGATGTTGATCGCCGGTGGATGCAGAAAGCAGGAAGCAGCGGCGCCGCCGTTGCCGGCTTCCAACCAGGTTGCGGGCTGGGAGAAGACCGGCGAAACCCGAACCTATACGGCAGCCACGTTGTCCGATTACATCGACGGCGGCGCCGAGCAGTACCTGAAGGCCGGGTTCAACAGCGTTTCCACCTCGGACTACAAGTTCCAGGGCAGGATCGAAGCCGTGGCGGATGTCTATGTCATGTCCAGCGCCGCAGCGGCGAAGACGATCTTTGAGGCCGATCCCGCTGGGAATGCCAGGACGATCGCACTGGGTGACGCAGCACGCGCTTTCAGCCAGAGTCTGGTTTTCCGCGAAGGGCCGTACCTGGTCCGGATCGTCGCCTACCAGGAGACGCCGGATACGCAGCCGGCCCTGACAGGGCTCGCGCAAGGCATCGAGAAAAGACTTTCAAAGTAGCAACCGGCATTCGTCAGACATGCCTGAAGGAGGCGCTCATGAGCACGAAGCAAGCTCCAAACCGCCGCGAATTCTTGAAAACTTGTGTGGCCGGAACGGTGGCGCTGGGCGCTGGCGACGTTCTGGCCTTTGCCGAGAAGTTCAAACCCGCGATGCCTGCCGGGTCCAGGGTGGTGATTGCCAGGGACGCGATGCTGCGGGGATCGGGCTCTGACGTTGATCCCCAACGCATGGCCGCCTTGCTGGATCGCGCCATGCAGACCTGGTTTGGCAGCAACAACCCGTTGGAACCCTGGAAGCACCTGGTCCGGCCGGGCCAGGTGGTGGGATTGAAGGTGAACACAATCGCCGGGCGCGGACTCTCCACCAACACGATCCTGGTGGAAGCGATTGCGCAAAGACTTCAGCAGGCCGGCATTCGGCCCTATGATGTCGTCATCTGGGACAGGACCGGCCGTGAACTGGAGCGTGCCGGATTTCACCTGTCATCCGCCGCCGGAATGGTTCGCTGCACCGGCAGCGATGCGGTGGGCTACGAAGACACGCCGGAAGCATACGGAAGCGTCCGTTGTTGCCTCTCCAGAATCCTGACCCGAACCTGCGATGTGATCCTCAACGTTCCTCTGCTGAAGGATCATGGTGGGGCCGGGGTAACGCTGAGCATGAAGAACATGTACGGCGTCATCAACAACCCGCACGATTATCATGGCGATGGCTGCAATCCAGGGGTGGCGGATGTGAACATGTTGCCCACGATCCGGAAAAAGGTTCGTTTCACAATTGGCGATGCCACCAGCGCCTGCTATCATGGCGGTCCGCTCTACAAACCGGAATACGTGTGGAGGCCCGACAGTCTCATGGTTGGCAGCGATCCCGTTGCGCTGGACCACACGGCGTGGCAGATCATCGAGCGCAAGCGCGCGGAGCATGGGCTCAAGACACTGGAAGCAGAAGGCAGAGCGCCGCGCTACCTCGCCACGGCGGCAGACGCCGGGCATCGGCTGGGGAGCAACGATCCGAAGCGAATTTCTGTGCTGGAGGTGTAGATGAACTCCATGAGCGCCAGGGACGACAAACCTTCCGGGAATCATACGGTCAGTCGCCGTGAAGCGCTGGTCACACTGTTGCGCCTCGGCGCCATGGGGGCCGGAATTACGGCGCTCGGTACGTGGTTACGCATGCGCAGCCATCGCCCAGTGGAGGCCGCGGTCTCCAACGCCAGGCGCAGCCACACCGTGGCCGGGGACCTTACGCTTCCGGATGTGGTGATTGTGCAAGGGGGTGAACCGGCGCCACTGGTGCAGGCGGCGCTGCGGGAACTGGGAGGCATGGGACGGTTCGTTTCCCGCGGTGACGTGGTTCTGGTGAAACCGAACATCGGGTGGGATCGAACTCCGGAACAGGCCGCCAACACCAATCCGGAGGTGGTCGCCGAGGTCGTCCGCCAGTGCCTGAACGCAGGTGCGAAGCGAGTCATGGTGACCGATGTGAGTTGTAACGACGCCCGCCGATGTTTTCAGCGGTCTGGAATTGCCGAGGCCGCCCGCGCGGCGGGCGCGGAGGTTCTGCTGCCGGACCCAGACAGGTTCAAAGAAGTTGACCTGGAGGGCGAAGTGCTGCGGACCTGGGCGGTGTTCGAGCCGTTTCTGTCGGCGGACAAGATCATCAATCTGCCCATCGCAAAACATCACAGCCTCAGCGGCGCAACCCTCGGCATGAAAAACTGGTTCGGCATTCTGGGCGGACAACGCAACCAGTTGCATCAGCAGATTCACGAAAGTCTGGCGGACCTGGCTGATTTTGTACGCCCGACGCTGACCGTGGTGGATTGCTATCGCGTGTTGCTGCGCAATGGTCCGACCGGTGGCAGCCTGGAAGATGTGGCGCTGATGAAAACCCTGGTGGCCGGAACCGACCCGGTGGCGATCGACGCCTATGTTGCGAAAACCTACTGGAACCTGGAGGTGGGCTCGATGCCGTATCTGAAGCTGGCCAGCCAGCGCGGACTCGGCAGCTATGAACTCGAAAAGGTACGGTCAAAGTTTGTGAAGCTCGGCTAGCCGCTGCGCGCCCCGGGAGTCGTGCCCGCCAAACGATGGCGCTGCCCCCAAGGTCATCGCGGGGTGATGCGCCTACCGGTTTCCCGTTCCCAGTCCAGGTGCGGTTTGCAGGCGATCAGGCCCGCCCTGCGAACTCGCGCGTTTCCGTGGATACCTTGACTGTTTCGCCTTCCTTGATGAAGGGCGGAACACGGATCTCGATGCCGGTTTCGAGCTTGGCGGGCTTGGTCTGGTTGCCGCTTGCCGTGTCACCGCGAGTACTGGGAGCGGTGTCGGTGACTTTCAACTCCACATGGGTTGGCAGCACCAGCCCAATGGGATTGCCATTGAACTTATGCAATTCAAGGATGGCTCCCTCCACCAGAAAATCCAGGGCGTCTCCGATCATCTCGCCGGAGAGAGTGAGGGTTTCATAGCTCTCCTGGTCCAAAAAGTGCGAACCATCTCCGTCGCTGTAGAGATACGATGCCTGGACCATCTGGAGGTCCGGTTCCTTGAACTTGTCACTGGCCTTGAATGTCCGGTCAAAGACGGCGCGGGTGAGGAGGTTGCGCATCTTCAGGCGCACCAGGGTCTGGCCGCCGCGGGCGGTGGGAGTGTTGACCTCCGCTTCCAGGCATACAAATGGAGTGTTTTCAACCTCGAAGAACATTTTGCGCTTTACGTCGATTGCGTCGATCAATGCAGCCATGATTTCCTCCAAGACAGGGTCGGAAGCGGTCGATCTCGCTGGGGGTCTGATCCGGCTTCCCCTTAGGGAATTGATGAAACGCTTTTAGGATAACAGGTGGGCATGGCCGCGCCCGGCCAGCTCACCTTCCTCCACGCCAGGAAAGCCCCCGCATCCTGCGATACGGGGGCTCGTCTGCTCGCCTGGCCCGGTTTAACTGCAACCGCTAGTGGAGCCGCACGACTGGCAGCGGTAGCAGGAACCGTTGCGCGTCATGATGGCGCCGCACACATGGCAGCTTGGCGCGTCGCCCAGATTTACCACTTCGCTCAGCGCGTCGGAAGGATGTCCGGTGCCGTGGCTGGCCGCGACGCCCGTCTCGTACAGCGATCCCTGCGGGCTCTCCGCGGGCACTCCCGGCGTAGCCGCCGGATGAGCATGCGC
The DNA here is from genome assembly GCA_964591805.1 of uncultured Acidobacteriaceae bacterium. Taxonomy (GTDB): domain Bacteria; phylum Acidobacteriota; class Terriglobia; order Terriglobales; family Acidobacteriaceae; genus TOLSYN. The sequence goes on from CAZQDD010000034.1 coordinate 7,544, forward strand.
ACGCGGACGCAAGTCGTCGAACAGGCTCTGCTGCTCTCCTGTCAGGAAGCGCAGGTCCAGCCAGCGGAAGATATAATCCATGATCGAGTTGGCATAGCCGATCTCCGGATTCTGCGTCCAGCCGCTCGGCTCAAAGCGGGTGTGGGCAAATTTGTTCACCAGCAGGCGCAGTGGAACCCCGTGCTGCAGCGCGATGGAAACCGCGCAGGCAAAGCTGTCCATCAGTCCGCTCACGGTCGAGCCTTCCTTGGCCATGGTGATGAACAACTCGCCCGGACTTCCGTCCTTGAAGAGTCCTACCGTCAGATAGCCTTCGTGCGATCCCACCTTGAACTTGTGCGTAACCGAGAAGCGCTCGTCGGGCAGTTTGTGACGGTGCGCACGCGGCGGCCCTTCCGGATCGTCTTCCTCTTCCACCACCACGGCGGCTTGCTTCTTGGCCACGTCCTGCTTGGTGGTAAGAACCTGGTTCTGCTTGGAGCCGTCGCGATAGATGGCTACCGCTTTGATTCCCTGCTTCCAGGCTTCCACGTAGGCGCTGGCAATCTCGTCGATGGTGGCTTCCGTCGGCATGTTGATCGTCTTGCTGATGGCGCCGGAAATGAACGGCTGCACCGCCGCCATCATCTTCAGGTGCCCCATGGGAGCGATGCTGCGCGTGCCCTTGGATGGCTTGAACGCGCAGTCGAATACCGCCAGGTGCCCGGCGTCCAGCAGCGGCGCGCCCTCAATGGTGCCGTTCTTATCGATGTGGCTGACGATCGCATCCGCCTGCTGCGCCGTATATCCGAGCCTGAACAGCGCCTCCGGAACCGTGTTGTTGACGATCTTCATCATGCCGCCGCCAACTAGCTTCTTGAACTTTACCAGCGCCAGGTCCGGCTCCACGCCCGTGGTGTCGCAATCCATCATGAAGCCGATGGTGCCCGTCGGGGCCAGCACGGTCACCTGCGAATTGCGGTAGCCGAACTGTTCGCCATGCGCCAGGGCTTCGTCCCAGGCTTGCTGCGACGCTTGCAGCAGCGCTGCCGGCACATTCGTCCTGTTGATCCTTCCCACCGCGGCGCGATGCATGCGGATCACGTCCAGAAACGGTTCGCGATTGACGAAGTATCCCGGGCAGGCCCCGTCGGTGTGCTCCACCTGCGCCGTCACCTCGGTCGCCGAGTGCAGCGCCGGGCACTGTTCGGCAATCCGCGAGGATTGCAGATACGCCTGGCCGCACATGATCGCCGTCAGGCTGGCAGCGTAATCGCGTCCCGCATCCGAGTCATAGGGCACGCCGGTCGCCATCAGCAGGGCGCCAAGGTTGGCGTAGCCCAGGCCCAGCGGCCGGTAGTCGTGCGAGTTGCGGCCAATGGCTTCCGTCGGATACCCGGAGTGATCCACCAGGATCTCCTGCGCCGTAATCATGATCTCCACCGCGCGCTTGTAGGACTCCACGTCGAAGGTACCCGTAGCGGCAAACTTCGCCAGGTTCAGCGAAGACAGGTTGCACGCCGAATCGTCCAGGAACATATACTCCGAGCACGGATTCGAGGCATTGATCCGCGCCGTGTTCTTCGACGTGTGCCAGCGGTTGATGGTGGTGTCATACTGCATTCCCGGATCGCCGCATTCCCATGTCGCCTTGGCGATCTTGCGCAGCAGCTCGCGCGCCTTGAAGGTCGCGACCGGAGTGCGGTCGCGCACGCTGCGCGTGCTGAATTCCTTGTCGTCCATCACCGCCTGCATGAACTCATCGGTCACCCGGATCGAGTTGTTGGCGTTCTGGAAGAAGATCGAGCTGTAAGCCTCCGAATCCGGTCCGCTGGCGTCGTATCCCACCGCGGCCAACGCAAATGCCTTGGCCTCTTCCTTCTGCTTGCACTCGATGAACTGCACGATGTCCGGATGGTCGATGTTCAAGATCACCATCTTGGCCGCGCGCCGTGTCTTGCCGCCCGACTTGATCACGCCGGCGAAAGCGTCAAAGCCCTTCATGAAGCTCAGCGGCCCGCTGGCCTGCCCGCCACCGGAGAGTACTTCCATCGATCCGCGCAGCGGAGACAGGTTGGTTCCCGTACCCGAGCCCCACTTGAACAGCATGCCCTCGGTCTTGGCCAGGGTCAGAATCGATTCCAGCGAATCCTGCACGCTGTTGATGAAGCATGCCGAGCACTGCGGATAACGATAGCCGGTGACGCCGTACTCAATGCGCCTGGACTCCGGGCTCCAGTGCCAGTTCCTGGCATCGGAGTTGGGCTCCAGGCGGTCGCAGCCGACGTTGAACCACACCGGCGAATTGAACGCCGCGTACTGGTTCAGCAGCAGGTGCACCAGTTCATCGTGGAAGATGGCCGCGTCCTCCTGGCTGCGGAAGTAGCCGTCCGCCCAGCCCCAGTCGCGAATGGTTTCCGCAACCCGTGAGACCAGTTGGCGCACCCCGGATTCGCGCTGCGGGGTACCCAGCGGCCCGTGCAGATACTTGCTGGCGACGATGTTGGTCGCCGTCATCGACCAGTCTTGGGGAACCTCGACGTCTTTCTGCTCGAAGATCACGTTCCCCTTGCTGTCGATAATCGCCGCCGTGCGGCGCTCCCACGTCAGGCGGTCGTAGGGCGATTCCCCGGACTTGCTGAAGTGACGCGCAAAAGCCAGACCCGGAGCCGGGCGATTTTCCTGTGGCGCAGAGGCCGCGCGCACGCCTGCCGGGTTGGCGGAAGGCGCGGGGGCCATGCTGGCGGCGATGATGTTTTCGGTTACTTCGGCCATCGAATTCACTCCTTCAAAACAGTTGCGCTGCCAGCCGCGCTGAGAGACACTCGCGCACAGCTCTGTGCCCGCGCCGGCAAAATAGGGACAACAACGCTCCCGGCAAGCCGCAAAACGATTGCGGCTCACCCTGATCCGCGTTGGCGGTCTTGAACTCCGTAAGCAAACTGGCCACCGTGTGGACGACCGCTTCGGAACAAGCTAAGAGAGATAGTACTGCCGGCACACCGTCATTCATGATGGCGGAGACCTGGGTGCTTGGGCATTCACCAGCCGGCGCGAAGCACGGGCGCCTACGGCTGAAACTGAACTTTGGCTGACCTCAGGAACCAGAAACCCTGGACATCAGCGAAATCAAAACAGACACGTAGGAAGCGAAAGATAGCTCTTTATGTTGTGCCAGTCAAGCGCCTACCGCAATATATTGTATTTTAACTCAAATCCGGCGCCCGCACGACACCCCTGCCGTGGATGCTTCCAGATAGAGGACCGGGTCTTCCATCGGAGTTTCCAGCTAAGCCACGGCTTCTAAAGCATTTCCTTCTTTCTCATTCCAAATCGGGGGAGTAGACCGGCGAGGACCTCTCCCACACCCTGCTTTTCCTGTTCAGGGTGTCGGCTGGTAGAAGTGAGACTAGAACGCCTCCCCGCCGCGGTCAATTCCCCAAGAACGGTGCAATGTGGAAAAGACGCCTACAATGCTGAAAGTAAACAGGATACGACGGGACCCGCAGTTTTCGGCACATTCTCCTGCCGGACCTCATCGCGCACCCGTGTGGGCTGCGCCGCGCCAACGATACAATGATCGCGATGACCAGAAACCACCTGCTCAAGCCGATAGTCTGGATCGCATGCCTCGTGCCCCTGGCGCGGCTCGTCTATGGGGCCTTCGCCGGAACCCTCGGCGCCAACCCCATCGAGCGCATCACTCATCGCACCGGCCTGGCCACCCTCATCCTGCTCCTCACCACTCTGGCCATCACTCCCCTGCGCCGGTGGACCGGGGTGCTCTGGCTCATTCAATACCGGCGGCTGCTCGGCCTGTTCGCGTTTTTTTACGGCTCTTTGCACCTGCTCACCTATGTCTGGCTGGACCAGAACTTCGGCGTTGCGGCCATCGCCCACGACGTTGTCAAGCGTCCCTTCCTCACCATGGGAACTCTGTGCTGGGTTCTCATGCTTCCCCTGGCTCTCACCTCCACCCAGAAAGCCATCCGGGGCCTGGGAAAAAACTGGCTCCGCCTCCATCGCCTCGTCTACCCGGCAGCCGCTGCCGGAGCCATTCACTTCTACTGGCTGGTCAAGCGCGACAAGCGGGAGCCACTGTTCTATCTGGTGATCCTTGCCGTCCTGCTGGGCTGGCGCCTGGCCGTCTGGATCGCCGCCCATCAAAAAGAGCGCGCGACGGCGCGGGCGCTGTAGCCGCCCGTCGGGAACAAGTCTGCCGCCCGTCCTGCCATGGGTTCGTGATCGTGGCCGGTTGGTCCGTCAACGCCGGTTGGCGCTGCGCTCGCATTCAACTCAGAAGAAAACACCGGCCCTGGAGTTGCGATGGCCCTGCGATATAAGGGCTCGCCTTCGCAAAACACCGCGGACGGCTGAACTCTGCGTCCCGGCTATTTGCCCGCCGGGCATTTGTCAATGCTGCGCTGCGAGGAGACCTGTATCTCCATGAACTTTTCCACCCCTGGCGTTCTCGCGTAGATCCTCTGTTTGTTTACCATGACTTCCAGCGGATCGCCCGGCAAGTATGCCCCGGCAATGTCGGACGACTCGGACGAGTAGGCCCCGATGTATTCCGTGCACCCTACGCGCACGGTTAATTGATACACATAGGCTGTCTTGCTGATTCCCCTGGCGCTGGGGTAAGCGATATCCCGCAGAAAAATTTCGACAAGCGTTCCCTTTTCCACCGGACGTTCCTTGGCAAAGGCCGTGCCCAGCAGGACAAGCGCCACAAGAAAACAGGTTAAAGGCTTCATCTAGTGATCCTAGCTTCCCGCATGAGAATGTGTAAATGCGCCGCCTTCATGCGATCTGCGCTTCACGGTCCTCGCCGTCCCGGGGACGCGCCAGAACCCGGGCGCGATCCGCCGCCGGAAGGCGCTCGCAGGCCGTGCGCAGCACCAGGCGCGGAGCCTGCGCGCGAATCGACATCAGCAGCGGAATGGTTCGCGGGCCATCGAAACGTGCCGTCTCGCGCAGCAGCCACGCCAGTCCCTTCCGCACCATGTCGTCTTCGTCCGCCAGCAACGCATGGGTAATCTGCTGCACCTCTTCCCAGAACAATCCCTGGTTGGTGCCGCGCAGCAAGGCCACGGCCGAGGCGCGCCGCCGCCAGCGCCGCGGTGAGCGCGACCACAGCAGCACCCGCCGCAGCCGGCGCGGATCGGCCACCACCATGTATCCCAAAATGTACTGCACCAGGGCATCGTGGTCGGCCCAGGTGCTCACCCGGTCCAGCCATCCTTCAAAGAGCTTGAAATGCGCGGCCGTGCAATCGCCCACACATGGCTCCAGCAGCAGAACGGCCAGGACTTTTTCCTCCAGCACGCTTCCATGAAACAGATTGTCAGCGACCTCCACCAGGTAGTCGAGGCCCTCTTCCGTGCGAATGACGCGGGTAAACCGCCGCGCCAGTTTGCGCAGTTCATGCGTGTACCATCCCCGCGACTGGATCTCATCCTTGAAAAAATGCTGCACTTCCGCCGTGTGGGGAGCGCTTGCCCCGTTGACCAGGACGCGCCGAAGGTGGTCTGCAATGTAGCCGGCAGGTTTGGACATGCGGAATATTGAAGCACAGCCGGGCCTCGGAGAAAAGTGCCTCGGCGCCCATGGCTCCTGTTACCTGGCGGGAGTTTTCGTCTTCTCCGCTGCCAGGGCCGGCGCCACCTGGGTCAGGATCTGCGCCAGAGTCCGGCTTTCCTCGCGCAGCGCCAGCCGGGTCTGCCCGGTCGCGGAAAGATCAATTCCCCTCTGGTAGTGTTTTCCGCTTTCGGCCATCTCCACGGACGCCACCACCTGCTGCGTCTTGCCGTCCCGCACCCAGGCGGTCACGCTGGCCGCGCCCACGTCGGCCGCCCCGATTACACCGACCGACTCCGAGGCCAGGTTCAACTTGCGGAGGGTGGCCTTGGCATCCGTGATGTTCGCATCCACTTTGAGTTTCCCGGCAGCACCCGGCGCGGGAGCCAGTTTCACCTGTCTGAGGTCTTTGTCCAGCCGCGTCTGCAACAGGTCGGTCAACTCGGCGATCTGGCGCGGCGTGAGTTTGATCTCTGAGCCTGTATAGCGAACCTCGCCTGCCGCAATCTCCCGGTACTGGCTCCAGTCGCTGCCTGGCGCAAGGCGGACAGCGACGTGCTTGCCCCGAATGACCACCGGCCAGTCCGAGGTATCCGGCAGCGGCCCCTGTTCGGCGTTATAGCTGGGGGTCCAGACGGGGGGAACGATCCGCCCCGGCGCAGAGGTCTGCGCCGCCATGCAGCCGGCCAAAGCCATCGCCAAAAGTGTGGCAAAAACAAATCGCAAACCTAGCGAATGAAAATTCCTTAGCATCCAAATCTCCCCTATTCGTAAAACATTGCAATCTGCTCCCGGCTGGGGCGCGGAGTCAGCAGGCTGACCACGATCAGTGCGGCCACGCTCACGATCAGCGCCGGGAAGATCGCATCCCGCTCTCCGATCACCCTCGGCAGGTGCGCCTTGAACGTATCCCACGCAACCGTAATGACCGTGCCTGACAGCAGGCAGGCCACCGCGCCCTCGCGGGTCGCTCTCCGCCAGAAGAAGGCGGCCATCACCACCGGCGTAATGGCCGCCGAGTAAATCGTATAGGCGTACATGGCCTTGGCCAGCACCGAAGTCAGTTTGATGCCCTGCACCAGCGCCCAGACGCCCAATGCCGCCACCAGGAAGCGCGAAACCAGGAGCACGTTTTTCTGGCTCGCGTCCGGCCGGATGAAGCGCGTATATACGTCGTTGATCAGGTTTGTCGCCGGCGAGAACAGGTAGTTATTGGCCGTGGAAATCACCTTGGCGAACACCGCTCCCATCAGCAGCGCTCCCATCACCGGCGCCAGAAAATGCCGCGCCGTGAAGGGAATAATTTCACGCGGCGCAAAGTCGGGCGCCGCAACCAGCGAGAGGTGGAACAGCCCCGAACCCACGACCGCCATGGAAACAATCATCGTCTCCAGCGCCACCGTGCCAAAGACCCAGCCCACCACCGCCAAGCTCGCGTCCTTCTCGCTCTTTGCCGAAAAGAACTTCTGGTACATCGACTGGTTGCCGATCATCAGCAGGAAGGTCGGGACAAAATATTCCAGGGCGCGAATCAACGCCTCCTGGTGATCGCGAACTCCATCGCGCGCCAGTCCCCATTCTCCAAACAGGGTGAAGTGTGAGGCGGGCAGCGCCTGGTGCAGCCCCGCCCAGCCGCCAATCTGCCCAAACAGAACCGGCAGCGCACTGAAGCCGATCACGGTGATCAGCACCCCGATCACCACGTCCATATACGCCACCGAGGCCATACCGGCCAGCGCCGTGAACACAATCACGAACGCCGCGATGATGACGGTTCCCTGGGACTTGGCAACTGCCGGAAAGATCAGGTGCAGGATGTCTCCGCCGGCGCGGAACTGGTAGCTGGTGATGGCCGTGTAGGCAAACAGAATCGCAATCGTCCCCAGGATTCGCGCCGCCGTGTTGTAGCGCGCCTCCAGCAGATCGGGAATGGTGAACTGCGCGAACTTGCGCGCCCGCGGCGCCACAAAGTAAATGATCAGCAGTCCGGCCCATCCTCCGGCCGGCCCCCACAGGGCCGCAAAGCCATTGTGGAAGGCGTTCTCGGCTCCCGCAAACAGCGATCCGGCGCCAATCCAGGAAGAAAGCAGCGTAAACACCAGCACGTAGGCCGGCAGCGAACGCCCGGCCACCAGGTAGTCGGCCTTGGTGTGCACCTTGCGTATCTGCGCCATGCTGACCGTCAGCAGCGCGGCTACAATCAGCGTCAGCACCACGGCATAAAGATTCACCATCTGCACTCCGGGACCTCTGGGTTGAACGAAGAATCATTTTACAGATTACAGGGATTCGGCGGCCGTGGCTCGGGACGGGCTCAGAGACCCAGTGCCTGCCGCACCTGCTCCGCCCGCATCCCGCGCACCGCAATCCGCTTGTTTCTTCCCGTCGCACCCGAGACGATGACAATGTTTGATTTTGGAACCTGAAACCAGCCGGCCAGGTAGTCGATCACCGCTTCGTTGGCTTTTCCATCCACGGGCGGCGCGGTGATGGCCAGTTTGATGGCGTCGCCCACCACGCCGGCAAAGCGATTGCCTCTGGCGCGCGGCTGTACTCGCAAGGCAAACTGCGCGCCCTGGGCGGTGTCGCGGACGGTGAACGCCATTGCTTATCCAGCCTCGGCGAAGCCCGCCGCCCGCGCCCAGGCGATGAGAAATTGCAAACATTTCATCGCGCGGGTTCCTCATGAGGCGCCGGATACGCCCGCTCTCCGAAGATGGCCGTGCCCACCCGCACGCAGGTCGAACCTTCCTCGATGGCAACTTCAAAGTCGTGCGACATTCCCATGGAAAGCTCGTCCAGTTGCAATCCACTCTGGGCCCGCAACCGGTCCCGCAGCTCGCGCAACTGGCGGAAGCAGCTTCGTGCTCCCTCCGCATCCGGCGTAAATGGCGGCACCGTCATGCAGCCTCGAATCACCAGGTTCGGCAGCCGGGCCTGTGCGTCCAGCAGTGCCGCCAATTCGCGGGACGCGGGATCGAGCCCGGATTTCGCCGCCTCGCCGCCCACGTTGATTTCGATCAACACGTCCAGGCGCCGGTTCCCCCGTTCCGCGGCCTCGTTCAGCCGCTCGGCCAGGCGCAGTGAATCCACGCTGTCGATCGCATCGAACAGCTCTGCCGCGCGCGCCGCCTTGTTCGATTGCAGATGTCCAATCAGGTGGAAGCGCCCGTCGCTGGAGCCTGCCAGCACCGCATCGCGCTTGGTGGCAAACTCCTGCACCCGGTTCTCACCGAACAAAGTCTGTCCGGCGGCCATCGCCTCCAGAATTGCCGCAGCCGGATGCGTCTTGGAAACCGCCATCAACGCGACCTCGCCCGGCTCGCGCCCCGCCCGCCGCGCCGCCTGCGCAACTCGCGCTCGAATTTCCGCCAGGTTGTTAGCTATCGTCATCGCTACTGGAGATTGTAATCCTGCGCTTGCCCGGCCGCGCACCCACGGTCCCTGGCGGAACCGCCGGCCAGAGGTTTCCGAGGTTTTCATCCGCTCCGCTTATCCGGAACCAGCTCGATTTGCGGAAACTCAAAGTTCTAAATCTTGCTAGTTTGCCTTGACGTTCCGATTCGTTGCGGTTCTCCGTGACAGAATGGAAAGCTGCGGACGGCGTTCGGCAATTCTCCATCGCCGCGCACCGGCCCCGCAGCGGGGCGCATCGAACTAGAACCGATCGAATCCGGTGCGGCGGGAGTGACTCGGAACCATGACGCGAACCTCCATGACTCGAACTTTGATGACGCGAACTTTAACGCTGGCTGCGCTCAGCGCATTCGTGCTCTGCCTGTTGTCTCTGTTTTCGCCACTTCTGCCCGGAGTGGTTCAGCCTGTCTTCGCCCAGGAGGGGGAAGGTGTGCTCAATGACGTCCCGCCCAAAAGCATCACCGTCGATGAGCTGATCCAGCGCTTCGCTACCAAGGAAAAAGAGTTCAAACTGGCGCGTGAGCAGTACACCTGGACCCAGAGCGTAAAGGTGCAAACCCTCGAGGGCAGCGCCGTCGACGGCGAATACCAGCAGGTCTTCGACGTGGTTTTCGATGACCGCGGCAGGCGCATCCAGCAGATCAAGTTCGCTCCCCAGGACACCCTCACCCGCATCCAGATGACCCAGGAGGATCTCGACGATATCGAGAAGCGCATGCCCTTCACCATGACCATCGACGATCTTCCTTCCTACAACGTCAAGTACCTGGGCCAGCAGCAGGAGGACGAACTGAATTGTTATGTTTTCGACCTGAGCCCCAAAAAAATCGACAAGGGCCAGCGCTATTTTGAAGGCCGCATCTGGGTCGATGACCATGACTTCCAGATCGTCAAAACCTTCGGAAAGAACGTTCCCGATCTCGTCAAGATCAAGAAAGGCCAGGAAAATCTCTTCCCGCGCTTCACCACCTGGCGCGAGCAGATCGACGGAAAATACTGGTTTCCCACCTACACAAAGGTGGACGACAACCTGCACTTCACCATGGGCGATGTCCACATCCGCCAGGTTGTGAGGTATGAAAACTACCGCCGTTTCGGCTCAAAGACCAGGATCCTCTACGAAGGTCAGGAGGTGAAGGGAGCGGACGAGGAGCAGAAAAACGGGAAGAAGTAAGAAGGGAAGCAATCGGACCACCCGGCGTTCGCGCCGCGCATCGGGGCGCCAGGGAAAATCAATAGAACAGGTACTTGCGCCACTTGGCGTCGCTTCGTCCCATCATCCGCATCAGGTGCCGGCTGGTATGCAATGAGAATGGACGCGGCTCTTTCAGCAGCCGCATTCCGCAGTCATGCGCCAGCGCGTTTCCCTTGCGGCGATTGCATTCATGGCAGCAGGCCACCAGGTTTTCCCATGTCGAGAGTCCGCCGCGCGAGCGGGGCAGCACATGGTCCAGGGTCAACTCCGCCGCCGGCAGCACCACCCCGCAGTACTGGCAGGTGTTGCGGTCGCGCAGCAGAATGTTCTTACGCGACAGCGCCCGCGTCTGGTGCGGGATGCGGCGGTACTCCAACAGCCGGATCACCGATGGAACCCGGATGGCAACCCGCGCCGAGTGCAGAAAATGTCCGTTGATTTCCTCGGTTGCAGCCACCCCCTTCAGCACCAGGACAATGGCCCGCCGCGCCGCGCAGATGTTAATCGGTTCGTAGGAAGCGTTGAGAACAAGCACGGGCGCGTGCATTGCCGAGTAGCCGCGCTCGGAGTCATCGTTGTACGGATGGATTGCTCTATGACTCTCCATTGGCGTAGTCCTCAAGGCAGGCAGCACGGAACCGCTGCCAGCCGACTCGTTGCTCTCCGTGGGGCCACCCGATACCGCGGCGCCGGAGGAGGGCTTCCAGCACCGTGCCTGACGATGATTGGAGGGATAAGGACGGACTGAACGAACGTTGTAGTTCTGTAACCGGTTCAACTTCGGGCTCGCTTCTGCCCAGGTCTTCGATCTCCGCGTCGCGTCCCAAGGCGCGCGCCGGAGTTGCCACCCACACCCGCACGGCTCCCGCCTGGCGCAGTTCGCGAGCGCATTCCGAGGCCGTTGCCCCGGTCGTAAGCACATCGTCCACCAGCAGAATCTCGCGCCCCTTCACGTTCTCGCCGGCAATGACCTTGAACGCTCCCCGAATCTGCTGCCGCCGCTCCTGTGCGTTCAGCGCCACTTGCGACTCGGCAAAGCGCACTCTCAGCAGGGCGGTCACGTCCAGCTTCACCCGCCGCCCGATCGATTCTTCAATGCCACGCTGCGCGGCGCGGGCGATCAACTCCGCCTGATTGAAGCCACGCGAGCGCATCCGCAACTTGTGCGCCGGCACCGGAATCATCAGCAGTTCCGGAACGTCCACGTCGCCTTCCAGTTGCAGGCAGGCTTCGGCTGTCAGCCGTCCCAACGGCTGGGCAGCCACCCTCACCCGCTGGTACTTGAGCAGATGGATCAGTTGGCGGAGAACGCCCCGGTAGGCGCCATAGTTGACCGCCCGCTCGAATGCCGGGCCGTCAAGGGAGCATTCGCCGCAGCGTGCATCGCCATACGCCGCGTCGGCCGGGGCAAGCAGGTCGCCGCAAACGTTGCAGCGGGCCAGCCGGATCGGTTCCAGGGATTGCATGCAGGAGGGACAAACGGGAAGGCGCGAGACCGAGAACAAGGAGCAGTGGCAGAGCCGGCAATCGGAGGGAAATAAGGCCGCAAGCAGGCTCTTTACCGCATCTCCAACAATTCTGGGAGCCTGCGGTTTTCCTTTCGGTATGCTGTCCCCGCTACTGCTGAAGACTGGCCTCCTTTGGAAATACCCGAGCCCTGCAGACAGTTCTGGAGTGGAAACAATTTCCGCCCTGGTCTGCAGCTTGAACGCACCCAGTATATACCAACTTGAATTCCCGGACCGAATCCTCTGCGAGTCCCCAGGTTCCCATTTCGGGGTACAGTAAAACCCGGCTTAGTCCGTTCGGAATAAGTCTGGGAGTAAACTCCGGACCACCGCTTGCGTCCAATGATGTGAGCGGTGATGGAAGAAACTTTGACAGTGCCGGGAATCAGCGCCAGCGGATGGACCGCTGCGGAATTCGACGACATCGTGCGCCAGCACCAGGCCAGGATCTATCGCGTCCTGTGGTGTGAGCTGCGCGACGACGAAGCCGCCGCCACCTTGACGCAGGATTGCTTTCTCAAGGCCTACCGCGGCCGTTCTGAGTTTCGCGGCGAGGCCAGCGTCAGCACCTGGCTGGTGCGGATTGCCGTCAACCTGGCGCGCGATTACCAGCGCAATCGCCGCCAGAGTTTCTGGCGACGGCTGCTGGGAAGCAACGCCCGCGAAGCCGAGCTGGCAACCGGCGTGGCCGAGGACACTGCCCCCCGCGCCGATCGCGCTCTGCTGGCCCGCGAGCAGTTGCAGCGGACCATGGAGGCGGTCAAGAGTCTTTCGCCGCAGCAGCAAACGGCCTTCCACTTGCGTTTCCTTGAGGAACTCTCCATCGAGGAAGTCGCAGAGGCCATGGGCATCGGGATCGGAACCGTGAAGTCGCATCTATCGCGCGCAGTCAACGCACTCAGGCAGCAGAGGAACAAATCATGAACCATCTGACCGACGAACAATTGACGCAATGGCTGGAAGGAGAAGACAGTCCGCAGACGCAGTCGCACCTTGCCGGCTGTGCGCAATGCCGCACCGAGGCGCAGGAGCTTCGCGACGGCATCTCGCGTTACGCCATCGCCATGCGCCGCCAGGCAGATCGCGCGCAGAGCCTGTGCCTGGCTGGACAGTTCGCTCCGCAAAAGGCTTTGGCGCGGCACCGCCTGCGCTGGGCCGCAGCCACCGCGTTGGCGCTTTTGCTGGCCACCCCGACCGCATGGATATGGATGAAGATGCCGCACAGGCCGCTGGTAGAGCTTCAGCCCATCGCAACCGCCCGTTCGTCTCCCCAGTCCGCCGCCGCGATGAGCGACGACGAACTACTCGAAGCCGTCAACAACGATCTCAACCGCGAGGTTCCACAGGCACTCGCCCCGGTCAGCGCAATTACCACGGAGCGCAACCGCATTGCCGCTGCATCGGCCGTGGCGGCCATCCCCAGCAATCTTTCCGCTAAATAATGATGAGGAGAAAATAGATGATTCGAAAACTTTTTGCCGCAACCCTGCTCTTGTGCGCAGTCGCCGTGGCGCAGCCGCCCCAAGGCGCTCCCGGAATCCCGGGAGGCCCAGGATTCGGCGAACACCATCGCAATTTTGGGCAGCCGCCAGATGGCGGGAGGCTTGGGCCCTGGGGGCGCTGGTGGAAAAACGCCGAAATTGCCAAGACCATCGGACTCAGCGACCCCCAGCTCCAGAAGATCGAGCAGATCTTCCTCGACAGCCGTATGAAGCTCGTCGATATCCACGCCACCTTGCAGAAGGAAGAGATCCAACTTGAACCCATGATCGAAGCCGACAACCCGGATGAAAGCGCCGTGCTGGCTTCGATCGACCGCATCGCCGCCGCCCGCGCCAATCTTGAAAAAGCCAATGCCCAGATGGCTTTTGCCATCCGCCGCGTCCTCACTCCCGAGCAGTGGAAGCAACTCCGCGCTCTCCGTCCCCGCCTGGAACACTTCCCTCAGCCCATGGACCGGCCGCACAACAAGATGCACCACTACCACCACCAGCGTCCCGCTCCTCCGGCAGATGCGCCTGCGCCTCCGCCCCCGGACAACCCCGCCCCACCGGCGGAGAACAACTAGCTTTTCAGTCTGAATTCTCTGCCCTGGCGCGCCCGCATCCGGCGCCCAGCGTACGGCGGCAACCATTCCTGACTTCCCGGCGGAGAGGTCAGGAATTTTCTTGCGCCTTGCATCTCCCCGGTATTTCCCCGCTCGGCGGCAGCGGTGCGGCGCGAATTTCGCTCGGCCTCGGCGTCCATCCGCTTGCCTCATCCGTGCCGCGGTGCATATACTAGCCGGTTTGTGTTCGGCACGGGGAGGCGGGAGGGTTGTGTCTTCTTGCTGGGGCTGGGGCCGCCGCCCGGGAAATCGGAGGGGGACTGTATGTCAACCGCAATGGACCCGCACATGGAGACCAATCCCTGGGAGGCGCAGGCCGCACGCTTTGAACTTGCCGCGCGCAAGCTCAACCTCGATCCAGGTCTGTGGAAGATTCTCAGCCAGCCCGCGCGCGAGATCACGGTACACATCCCGGTGCAAATGGATGATGGCCGCATTGAACTCTTCACCGGCTATCGCGTGCAGCACTCCATGGCGCGCGGTCCCGCCAAGGGCGGCATCCGTTACGCCCCGGAGGTCAATCTGGACGAAGTGCGCGCCCTCGCCGCCTGGATGACCTGGAAATGCGCCGTCGTCGACATTCCTTTTGGCGGCGCCAAAGGTGGAATCATCTGCGATCCCAAGACCATGTCGCGCGGCGAACTGGAGCGCATGACCCGCCGCTTCACCGCCGAGTTGATCGAGGTCATCGGTCCGGAGAAGGATGTCCCGGCTCCCGACGTCAACACCAACGAGCAGACTATGGCCTGGATGATGGACACCTACTCCATGCACATGCGCCAGACCGTCACTGCCGTCGTCACCGGCAAACCCATCGAGATCGGCGGCTCCCGCGGACGCCGTGAAGCCACCGGCCGTGGCGTCATGCTGGTCGTCAGCCAGGCGGTCAAAAAGCTTGGCATGGTGCCCTGGAACACCCGCGTCGTGGTGCAGGGATTCGGCAACGTCGGCTCTTACGCCGCCCTGCTCCTGCACGAACAGGGATTCAAGATCACCGGCATCGCCGAGTGGGATTGCGGACTGCACAATGTCCACGGCATCGACATCAAGCGCCTGTTCGAGTTCAAGTCCAAAACCGGCGTCATTCAGGGATTCCCCGGCGCCGAACCCGCCGATCCGGACGAACTGATGATCTCCGCCTGCGAGGTGCTGGTCCCGGCGGCCACGGAAAACGTGATCACCACCCACAACGCCGCCAGCATCCAGGCCAAAATCATCGCCGAAGGCGCCAACGGCCCCACCACGGCCGCCGCCGATGACATTCTCCAGGACAAGGGTGTCTTCATCGTGCCAGACATCCTGGCCAACGCCGGCGGCGTCACCACCTCTTATTTCGAGTGGGTGCAGGACCGCCAGGGATATTTCTGGAAGGAGGCGCGTGTCAACGAGGAGTTGGGACACATCATGAACGATTCTTTCGCCGCCGTCCTCCGTTACGCCGAATCGCACGCGGTCAACAATCGCATTGCCGCCTACATGCTGGCCATCGACCGCGTCGCCAGCACCATTCGCACCCGCGGCATCTACGCCTAGCGGTAAACCAATCAAGAGCACGACTCACCTTGTCCCGCGTTCTTGATTGGCTGCGTCCCCACATTCGCCAAAAGATGGCGGATGTGGGCCACCCGCGAAAATAAATCCTGTTATGTGTCTTTTCTGCCAGAATTAACATCCGCTGGACAGCCTCGATCAAGCCCCACTTCCTTATGCGTTGCCTTCACATCACATTGCGGGTATCGTGGTCATTGCGAATCCAGCATGGCAAACGTTAACGAAATCCTTCAGCGAACGCCCCCGGCAATCCTGTATCACTACACCACGCAACAAGGTCTTCTTGGAATCATCAACGGCAAGGAAATATGGGCTAGTCACACCCAATACCTCAACGACACGCGCGAGTTTCGCCACGCAATCGACCTTCTGACAGAAGAACTTTTAGAAATGGAGAAAGACGCGCTCAGGGACCAGCGCTCTCGCAATTTCTTGGCACAGATGCGCAAACCACTCTCGCAAGGACGCGAGAGCGTTAACGTGTGCGTATGCTCCTTCTCAGAAAAGGGCGATATGTTGTCGCAATGGAGAGCTTACGGCGAGAGCGCATCGGGCTTCGCCATCGGCTTTTCAGGCGAGCACTTACGAAAAGTAAGTGAAGAGCACGGCTACCTTGTGCCTGTGCTCTACGACGAAGGCGAACAGCGAAGGTTCGCGCGAGCCCTGTTGAAAGATGTGCTAGCGGAACTGATGCGTCGTCCGGCTGAGGAAGGGGAGGCGTCCCCGGTTGGCGGCAACCTGGGTGCATACCTAAATCGTTACGCACCCATCCTTAAACACAAATCCTTCGAGGAAGAACGCGAGTGGCGAATAATCACGAAACCGCTCATGTGCTCAGGTGAGCGTTTCGACTATCGAGCAGGGGCGTCGATGTTAATCCCTTATTTTCGTCTACCCCTCAGCCAGCAGGAATCATTAGGTATTCGAGAGATTGTCATCGGGCCGACACCTCACCCGGCTCAGTCGAGTCGTTCGGTGGATGGGCTGCTCATGAAGAACGGGATTGCCACATGGGGACTCCTTTCACCCGATGCCGTAACCATACGGTGCTCTGAGGTTCCCTATCGTAGCTGGTAAACACCAAATGCCGGAGCTTCTGTTCAGCTGGCGGGCGGGTGGCCCGGAGTTGGCGCTGTTCCAACTCCGGGGCTTTTAGTTCGCTACCAGAAATATGCGGCGGGTGGCCCACATCCGCCCGTTTTTGGCGAATGTGGGAGACGATGAAGCTTACGCCGCAAGCTTCTCGCTACACTGATCTTCATGCCAAGCGGACTCCAACGCTTCCATCACCCCGGCCTGGTGCCCCATTCCTGCCCGTTGCTGGCAGAAGTGGGAACTTTGACTCTGTCCTTTGGTTGAGCCCCTTACCGTATCCCCACCACCGCCAGCATCCTCCCCGTTACCCGCTCCTTGCGATAGCTGAAGAACAGCTCCGTGTGGCAGGCCGTGCACAGGTTCATCGACTCGATGTTTTCTCCCGGAACCCCGGCGTCCAGCAACTGGCACCAGTTGGCCTTCACCAGGTCCAGGTGGCGCGACATCGCCGGCTCGCCGTGTCCCGGCGCGCGCTGGTTCAAAAACAGCATCGGATACTTCGTCTTCAAGCTCCAGCTATCGAACACGTCCTCGAACAGCTCTTTCGAGTAGGCAAACTGGGAGTCGAATTCGTCCTCGACTTCCTCGCCAATCTCGTAGCAGCAGGCGCCGATGCCGGGACCGATCGCGGCCACCAGATCCTCCGGATCGCAGCCCAGTTGCCGCCGCATTTCGCCCACGCCTTTTTCCACGATGCGCTGCACCGTGCCGCGCCATCCGGCGTGGAAGACGCCCACCGCCTTGCGCTTGCGGTCGGCCACAATCACCGGGAAGCAGTCGGCCACCTTCATTCCCAGCAGCACGCCCGCCGTGCTGGTGATCAGCCCGTCGCCCGCGGTTTTCAGAACCTTGTTCTTGCCCAGTCGCGCCCACGCCGGCCCCCTCTGGCCGAACACCCGGTGGATCGCCGCCGAGTGTACCTGGTTCAGCAGCACCAGTGGCCACGCTTTTCCAGATTCATCCACGGCCTTCAGCTTACGCAGCAGCCGTTCCCGGTTCCGTTCCACGTTTTCCGCCGTATCTTCAGCGGTGAACCCAAGATTCAGTTGCTGCCCGCCGTACTCCTGGCTCACCCCGCCCTGCCGCGTGCTGAAGCCGTGCCGCAGCCAGACGATTTCCGAAAGCTTTCCGGAGGTAAGAATTTTCACCGTGGACGCCCGCAACGGAGGCGGGCTTGAGCGCTCGCGATCCCGCTGGGCTCGTTGTGTCTTCAGGGCCGAAACCGCCGGGCCCCCAGGTGAGGATTCTTCTTGCATGGCCGTGGATTTGATTGTAGCCGACTCCGGCTCGCCCTCACCCGCCCGATTTCGCTCACCCAGTGCAGATTTGCGATGCCAATTTCCCGATTCTGAGGTAGGCTACCGTCATTGCAAGCGCGGATAAACGGTGGGGTACCGTTGCCGGGCTTTGTCCAACAAAATAAAATTTTATCGATATGGCAGCATACCGTTGCCAGGTTTCGCCCAACAGAATAAAATTTTATCGATATGTATGAAGACTTCAGCACCGTCGAGCGTTGGACCGGAACCTCGGCCCGTTGCGTCTACCAGTGCATCATGGTGGCGATTGCAACCCGCCACGCCGATGCCGTGGACGTGAAATTTCTCGTCAACGGGCGCCCCGTCTGGATCGCCCTGGCTCTTCCCGCGTGGGCCGAGCATCAGAAACAAACCGGAAACTCCATCACCGATCCGCTGGCGGTGGAGATCGCAGGCCATTACCTGCGCAGCATTCTGGAGAACGGCGAAGAGAGTGGGCGTGACCTCTATACGCTTTCCGTCGCCGAAACCCTCCAGCATCTGGATGCGGTTTTCAAAGAGGCGGGCGTCCTCGCCGGTTAGTTCCTGCAGGGTGGCGCAATTCTGTCTTCCGTTATCGGCTATTTGGCGGTGCATTCATCCTTATATGTGGGTGTTCCGCCACCGTACAATGCTCGGCATTTTATTTATTTTGATTATTCAACATGAATCGGCGGCAACCTATGCCGCGCGACGCGCCAGGCAAGGAGTCTATGAGCAAGCAGCTAATAAGCGATACTCAACATGCTGTACCCCTAAGCGAGAACAAGAACCTGCTGAAGTGGGTTGAGAAAATTGCAGCCTTGACGAAACCAGCCGCCATCCATTGGGTTGACGGGTCGCAAGAGGAAAACGATCAACTCTGCGCCGAGCTCGTGGAAAATGGGACATTTACCAAATTGAACGCGCAGCTCTGGCCTGGATGTTATTACGCCAGGTCTGACGCCGGCGACGTGGCCCGCGTCGAGGACCGCACTTTTGTCTGTTCTCATTCCAAGGAAAACGCCGGCCCCACCAACAATTGGGAAGATCCGTTTTCCATGCGCAAGAAGCTGAAAGGGTTGTTCGCCGGTTGCATGCAGGGGCGCACCATGTACGTGCTGCCGTTCTGCCTGGGGCCAATCGGATCCCCCATGTCGCAGCTCGGGGTGCAACTGACGGATTCCCCCTACGTCGTGGTCAATATGCGGATCATGACCCGTATGGGTTTGCGCGTGTACAAGGAGATCGATAAGGACGAGCGCCGCGTGGTGCCTTGCGTACACAGTGTGGGCAGGCCCCTGGCTCCCGGGGAAAATGATGTTTCCTGGCCTTGTAACAAGGAAAAGTACATCGTCCACTTCCCCGAAACCCGCGAGATCTGGTCCTTCGGTTCCGGCTACGGCGGCAATGCCCTGCTGGGCAAAAAATGCTTTGCCTTGCGCATCGCCTCGACCATGGCGTACGACGAAGGCTGGATGGCCGAACACATGCTCATCCTCGGCGCCGAGAGTCCCTCGGGCGAAAAGACCTACGTGGCCGCTGCTTTCCCCAGCGCCTGCGGCAAGACCAACTTTGCCATGTTGATCCCTCCCGAGGGATTTGAAGGCTGGAAGATCAGCACGGTCGGCGATGACATTGCCTGGATCAAGCCGGACGCCACCGGCCTGCTTCGCGCCATCAATCCGGAAGCCGGCTTCTTCGGTGTCGCCCCTGGAACATCCATGAAGACCAATTCCAACGCGATGGCAACGCTCGCCAGGAACACGATCTTCACCAACGTTGCCCTCACCCCCGAGGGTGGCGTGTGGTGGGAAGGCATGACCGACGAGCCTCCCGCGGAGTGTACGGATTGGCGGGGCAACCGCTGGACCCCGCAGATTGCCGAAGAATCCGGCGCCAAGGCAGCGCACCCGAACGCCCGCTTCACGGCGCCGGCGTCGCAATGCCCCACCATCGATCCCGATTGGGAAAATCCCGACGGGGTGCCGATCAGCGCCTTCATCTTCGGCGGACGCCGGGCCAAGACCATGCCTTTGGTCTACCAGGCATTCAACTGGAGCGCCGGCGTCTACGCGGGCGCGACCATGGGTTCGGAGATGACGGCCGCCGCTGCCGGAACCATCGGTAAGGTTCGCCGCGATCCCATGGCAATGCTTCCCTTCTGCGGCTACCACATGGGCGACTACATCCGTCACTGGATCCAGATGGGCCGGAATCTCAGCGTTACGCCACGCATCTTCCACGTGAACTGGTTCCGCAAAGGCGAAGACGGCAGTTTCCTGTGGCCCGGCTACGGCGAGAACATGCGGGTTCTCAAGTGGATCATCGACCGCGTCCACGGCCGGTCGCTCGGCAAGGAAACCGCCATCGGCTGGGTGCCCCGCTATGAGGACATCGATTGGCACGGCGTCGAATTTCCACGCCAAACCTTCGACCAGTTACAGGAGGTCGACTCTGATGCCTGGAAGCAGGAGGTCATCGGTCACGAGGAATTGTTCATCAAACTGCACGATCATCTGCCTCCCGAGATGGTCTTCGAACGCGAACTGCTGATCTGGCGCTTGTAACGGCTCCATTCATCCACCCCACGCCGCTGCCCCGCGCAGCGGCGTTTCTGTTTGTTCCGCCCCGTTTGAAATTCCTCCTGCCGCAACTTACTTCGTGTTCGATGTGCGCGCTGTATTTATGATGGTGGATGAATCTTCCCTGCGCTTGTATGGAACGTTCGGCGCGTGTTACCTTGCGCCATCCTGTAACCTGTGGAATGACTCGCAATTGAGGTCTCGAATGAGCTCACAACCCTTCCGTCCGTATGTACCCGCTGACCGCCAGATGCGCGAGTTCACTTTGCGCGCCGTAATCCTGGGACTGATCATGACGGTGGTTCTTGGCGCAGCCAACATGTACCTGGGCCTGCGCGCCGGCATGACCATCGCCGCCACGTACCCGGCCGCCGTCATCGGCATGGCTTTGCTCAAGCTCGTCAAAGGCAGCCTGCTGGAAGAAAACATGGCGCGAACCATCGGTTCCATCGGCGAATCCGTCGCCGCCGGCGCCACCTTCACCATTCCGGCGTTCGTCATCAGCGGCATGTGGCCGGCCCTGGGAGCAGATAATTACTGGCAGGGCGTGGCCCTCATGATGGTCGGTGGAACCCTCGGCATTCTCTTCGTCACCCTGCTCCGCCGCGTCATGGTCGAAGATCCCGAGCTGCCCTTCCCTGAATCCGTCGCCGCCTCGCAAATTCACAAGGCCGGACAGCAGGGCTCGCGCGCCGCCAAAATCCTGTTCGCCAACATGGGTATCGGCGCCGCCATCTTCCTCGCCGGAGCCATCAACATCTTCAACGCCAGCAAGGAAGTCCTGGTCAACATTCCCGCGCTTTCCTTCGGACTCAAGCTCGGGCGTGCCAAAACCGCGCCCATCGTCGCCACGGGCGGCGCCACCACCTTCAGCGCTCCCGCCGTCAGCCCCGCCTACCTCGGCGTCGGCTACATCATCGGACCCCGCCTGGCCGCCCTCAACTTCGCCGGAGGCTTGCTCGCCTGGGGACTCATGGTTCCACTGCTCACCTACTTCCTTGGCCCGCAGATCGCCGCCAACGCCGCCGCCGCTGGGACCGCCGTAGACTGGGCCTCGGTCTCCAACGGCGTCTGGTTCTCCATCGTCCGTCCCATTGCCGTCGGCGGCATGCTGGTCGGCGCCTCCTACACCCTGTTTAAAATGCGCAAGTCGCTCGGCATCGGAATCCAGCGTGCCATCAGCGATCTCAAGAAGACCGGCCAGCAAAAGCAATCCTCGCTGCGTTATGAGAAAGACCTGAGCAGCAAAGTCGTCTTCCTCGGACTCGCCATTGTCTTCTGCGCCATGATCGCCCTCTATTTCTTCTTCACCAAGGTCATCATCGGAGCCGTCGTCGCCGCCGTCGTCATGATCGTTCTCGGCTTCTTCTTCGCCGCCGTCAGCGGAAACCTCGTCGGCATGATCGGCTCCTCCAACAATCCGGTCAGCGGACTCACCCTCTGCACCCTGGTCATCGCCGCCCTGCTCATGATCGCCATTGGCGTCAAGGGCACCGCCGGAGTCATCGCCGTCCTCGGAGTCGCTGCCGTCATCTGCGTCTCCTCGGCCGTCGCCGGTGAAATGTTGCAGGATCTCAAGGTCGGACACATCCTCGGCGGCACGCCCGCCAAAATGCAGATTGGCGATCTCATGGGCATCGTCGTCAGCTCGCTCGCCCTGTTTCCCGTGCTCATGATCCTCGACCGGGCCTACCACTTCGGCAGCAAGGAACTGCCCGCCCCTCAGGCCGGACTCATGGCCTCACTCGCCCAGGGCATCGTCGGCGGAAACATGGCCTGGCCGCTGGTCATTGTCGGCATCCTCATGGGTTTCGCCCTCATCATGGTCGAGGTCAAAAGCCCCATGCTGTTCTCCGTCGGCATGTACCTGCCTCTGGAAACCACTTTCGCCATCTTCATCGGAGGCGTCATCCGCTGGGTCACCGACATCATGCGTGACAAAGGCGTCTTCAACGACGCGCAGAAGGCGCGCATCGACAATGCCGGCGTCCTCACCGCCAGCGGCCTCATCGCCGGAGAAGCGCTCTGCGGACTCGGCGTCGCGGCGATCAAGGGCCTCAAGGCCAGCGGCAAAATCAGTTGGGACCTGCCCACGGTCTTCGAGCATCCGCACATCCTCAGCGGCCTCGCCGCTCTCGTTTTCCTCTTCATCCTGATGGTCCAGGTCCCCTTGCGCAACGCCGGCCATCCCGACGAACCCGCACCCCCCACCGCCATCATGTAATACAGCAAACACGAAGGCCCGCCGGTCGTCCCCGGCGGGCCTTTTGCATCCCCCACTCCCCGCGCGCGTTACAATATCTCCCTATGGACTTGACTGCCATTCAGCAAGCTTTGCGCGAGCAGGATTTCGACGCCTGGCTGTTCTACGACCATCATCATCGCGACGAAATCGCCTACTCCATCCTCGGACTTCCCGAGCTGCATGTAACCCGGCGCTGGTTCTATCTCATTCCTGCCACCGGCGACCCGGTCAAGCTGAATCATCGCGTCGAACCGCGTCACCTCACCTCGCTCCCCGGTGAGCAGCAGCACTACGGCGCCTGGCGCGAGTTGCACCAGAAGCTTGCTGCCATCCTCAAGCCTTACAAGCGCATTGCCATGCAGTACTCGCCCAACAATGACATCATGTACGTCTCGCTCGTCGATGGCGGCATGCTGGAGCTGATTCGCGGCTTCGGCGTCGAGGTCGGCTCCTCCGCCGACCTGGTCTCCCGCTTCGAGGCCAGCCTCAGCGACGCGCAGATCGCCACCCACTTCGCCGCTCGCGACGCCATGGACCCGATCATGGCCGCCGCCTTCAAGGAGATCGGCCACCGCGTCCGCAACGGCGGCTGGGACGAGTGGGGCGTGCGCCAGTGGCTGGGCGAAGCCTTCGCGCGCGAACACCTCGTCACCGACGACCTGCCCATCGTCGGCGCCAATGAAAACGCCGGTAATCCGCACTACGAGCCCACCGCCGACGTTCACAAGCCCATCCATGAAGGCGACCTTGTGCTGCTCGACATGTGGGCCAAAAAAGACACACCCGGCGCCGTTTACTACGACATCACCTGGACCGGCGTGCTCGGCCAGCCCTCGGACAAACACCAGGAGATTTTCCACATCGTGCGCGATGCCCGCAAAGCCGGCTCCGGGAAGGTCATCGACGCTTTTGCTCGCGGCCAGCGCATCGCAGGCTGGGAGGTCGATGAGGTCACCCGCGCCGTCATTGACCGCGCCGGCTACGGCGAGTGGTTCGTGCACCGCACCGGACACTCCATCGGCACCAGTGTCCACGGCAACGGCGCAAATATGGATAACCTGGAAACCAGGGATACCCGACAGATCCTGACGAATACGCTATTCTCAGTAGAGCCGGGAATTTACCTGCCCGAGTTTGGCGTGCGCAGCGAGGTCGATGTCCTCGTCCACAACGGCCGCGCGCAGGTGACCGGACCCCAGCAGGAAGAGCTAGTGATTTTCTAAATGGCCAACGAGAAAGCAATCGCAAACGCGGCCCGGCCGCAAACAGGGATGATGACGGTGGCGGCGCCGCTGGCGGGCTGGCTCATCCCCGGCCTGGGACACTTCATGCAGAAGCGCTATGTGCGTGGCGCGTTCATCTTCGTCAGCGTCACCCTGATGTTCTTCTGCGGGCTCGGCATGCGGGGCAAGGTCTACGGCTTCAACCTCGGAGACCTGCTCGACATGCTCGGCTTCGTCGGTGACCTGGGCAACGGGCTGCTTTATTTCCTCGCCGCCGGCCAGGACTGGGGCCAGACCGCCATCTTCCGCGCCACGGCCGATTACGGCACCAGGTTCCTGGTTTGCGGCGGCCTGCTCAACATCATCGCCGCCATTGACGCGCACCACATCGCCATCGGGAAGAAACCATGACCCTCAATTTTTCTCATTTCACCGCCGCGCTCATCTTCTCGCTCTGCGCCTCGGTCGTCTTCGGAATCACCCAGCGCGACAATACCCGCCAGATGATCCGCTATGGCCTCTACTGCTTCGCCTGGTTCATTGGCGGCGTGCTGGTAGCGGGCTGGGTCATGTGGTTTATCAAGCGCTAGGGCTCCTGCGATCCAACCAACCCACCATGGTGTCCCATTTCTGCCCGTCCTTTGGCGGAAGTGGGTTCGTGGCCTTTGCTCCTGGCGTTCAACCTTGAATCCTTTGAACTTTTAGAACCCGCGCTGCCCGCCTCAGGCAAGCCTCCGGCCCCGCCATTTCCGGGTTGGCAAGAATTCACCCGCATCGGGGAATCGCTTCGCCTGGCGGCGCATCCAACCGAATTGCGTGGGCCACGGCGGCGGCTTGCGGTTCAACCTGCCGCTGTCCGGCCCATGATCGCCGCCCTGGAGGCATTCCGCATGACCCATTCCCGTCGTGACTTTCTGCGGACCTCGACCGCGCTCGCGGCATCCGTAATTGCCGGCTCCGCCGCCAGTTCCTTTGCCCGCACGCCGCGCCTGCTGGCTCCGTCCTCTGGCCCGGCCTCAGCAGATTTTGAAACCCTCGCCCTGCCAGACTCATCCATGAAGATGGAGGATTTACGAAAGATGGCATTCGAACTGCCGGCCCTCACATATGGCTACGACGCCCTTGAACCCTATATCGACACCCAGACCATGCACCTGCATCACGACAAACACCACCAGGCTTATACGGATAATGCCAACGCAGCCGTAGAAAAAGCTCCTGAGTTGAAGGGAAAATCCGCGGAAGAGTTGCTCTCGAACCTCGCCGCCGTTCCCGAAGCGGTGCGCGGCGCCATCCGCAACAACGTTGGCGGATACCTCAATCACGCCATCTTCTGGACCATCATGGCTCCCAACGCCGGCGGCCCGCCCACCGGCCACATCGCCGACGCCATCGCCAAAACCTTTGGCGACTTCGCCCAATTCCAGGCCAAGATCAACGACGCCGGCCTCAAGCAATTCGGCAGCGGCTGGACCTGCCTCGCTCTCGGTTCCAGCGGACTTCAGGTGCTCTCCACCGCCAACCAGGACAGCCCCATCTCGCAGGGCTTGCATCCCATCCTGCTCAATGACGTCTGGGAACACGCCTACTACCTCAAGTATCAGAATCGCCGCGCCGATTACCTGAAAGCCTGGTGGAACGTCGTCAACTGGGCCGAGGTCAACAAGCGCTACGAGGCCGCGCTCAAGAAGTAGCGGCAACCATCCTGCCGACGGGCGCAGTTCCCATGCGTCCGTTTTCGTTTTCCCACCCCGTGTAATTTCTTTGTCAGGATCGCCCGCCCGGCGGAAGCCGGCCGCAACCGGGCGTTAGCATTGAAGTAGATATGACAGCACCGGACCAGAGTATCGGCGAAGAGATCGCCAACAGCGTCTCCCACGGCGTGGGCGCGCTTCTGGCAATTGCGGGATTGATCCTGCTGACCCTTCGCGCCGCCGCAGCCGGAGACGTGCGCCACATCGTCTGTACCGCGGTCTTTGGCGCCTCGGCGATTCTGCTCTATCTCGCGTCCACTCTGTACCACTCGCTCAGCCGCACCCGCGCCTACCGCTTCATGATGTCGCTGGACCATTCCTGCATCTATCTGCTCATCGCCGGAACCTACACGCCCTTCACTCTGCTCGGGTTGCGCGGCCCGCTGGGCTGGACGCTGTTCGCCATCGTCTGGAGCTGCGCCGTCGTCGGCGTCATCGTCAAGGCATTTTTCGCCGGCCGCTGGAACGCCCTCTCGACCGCAATGTACCTGGCCATGGGATGGGCCTGCGTTTTCGCCATCAAGTCGATGTACCTGCTGCTGGCGCATCCGGTCTTCGCCCTGCTGTTTGCCGGCGGCGTCTGCTACTCGGCGGGAATTCCCTTCTTCGCCTCCAAGCGCAAGTACATGCACTTCATCTGGCACCTCTGGGTGCTGGGCGGAACCGCCTGCCACTTCGCCGCCATCTGGATCATGATCCAGTAAGCTCCACCCGCCAAACGCAACCCAGGTTTTTTCGATCTCGTCTTCCGCCACGCGGGCGCCCCACTTTCGCGCCGCGCTTTTTGCGGCGATAAGGTGGGCAGCAGTCATTTCCACCTGCGCAACTTGCCGCGAACTTTTACCCTACTGTATCTCCGGATAGATATCGAAGAACGCCTCGATGCTCTGCTTCAGTTGCGCCTCGATCTCCTCCTTGCTGCCTTCCAGCAGATGCAGCGTGACGTGCTCTTCGTGTCCGTTCCGCAGCTTGATCTTGCCCATGCCCACCGCTTCCAGTTCATCCGCGGGCAGCAGCCTCAACCCGTACACCAGCGCCAAGTTAGCCATGCCAGATTGTACCGCCGCCGCACCCGGCGGGAGCGCAAAACTCACCGTCCGGCCACCAGCCGCTCCCCCTCAAATGCCGCCCGCTCATAGCCCGCGGCCGCCACCAGCGCCGTCACCCCACTGGCCGCGTAAATCATGGCGATCACCATGAACTGGTAGATGGCGGTGTACACCGGGTCGCTCCCGGTCAGCAGCATTCCGGCGGCAAAACCGGGTATCCACACAATTCCCAGCGAGCGCAGTGAGTTCAAGCTCGGGATCAGCGCCGCGTTGGTCGCATTCCTGGCATAGGGCAGCGCCGCCTGTGGCGAACTTGCGCCCAGGGCCAGCGCGGCTTCCACCCGTCCGGCGTTCAGCCTCAGGTCGCTGGCGTAGCGCTCCAGCACCTGCGCGCAGGTGTTCATCGAGCTGGCGATGATCATCGATCCCAGTGGCACCAGGGCCATCGACCGGAAGGCGATCACTCGCGTCAGGGCCATGGAGGCAATCACCACCGCCGAGCCGGTTCCGATCGCCCGCAGGCAAAGCCAATACCCGCGCGGCGCCGGCGTTGCTCCCGTATTCGTTCTCCGCTGCGCCATCCGCGCGGCCATGGCGCACATGGCCGCCAGCGCGGGAACGCTCCACCAGGCCGGGCCGCGCAGCAGCCAAACCAGCACCAGTCCAATGGCCAGCATCTGCAGCAGCCCGCGCACCAGGGCCAGGGCCGTCTCGCGTCCCAGCTCCAGCTTGCGCAGGTGCCCCAGCCCGGCCACGGCCAGCGCCAGCGCGCAGACCACCAGCGCCTGCCCCAGTCCCAGGGCGACCTGGGTGTGCATCCAGTGTTCAAGCATGCGGCCCTCCTTGCGCATCCGTCTGCGCTTCGTCGCGCAGTACGCCGTCCTGCATCAGCAGGGTGCGCTGCGCCAGCCGCGCCGCCTGGGCCGCGTCGTGAGTCACAATCAGGCACGCGCCGGCAACCTGCGCCATCGCCGCGCGTAAAGCTTCCTCCACCACTAATTTTGACGCATCGTCCAGCGCCGAAGTCGGCTCATCCAGCAGCAACACCTGGGGACGGTTAGCCAGGGTGCGCGCCAGCGACACCCGCTGCGCCTCGCCGCCGGAGAGCGCATCCACGCCGCGCTCCGCATAGCCTGCAAGCCCCACGGTACGCAACAACTCATCAACCTCGCCCGCGGTCAGCAGCGTCCCATGCACTTTCGGCCCATAACCCACGTTCTCCGCCACCGTGCCCATAAACAGATTGGCCTGTTGCATCACCATTCCCACCCTCCGGCGTAACTGGCGCACCTCGAGCGCCGCCGTATCCTCGCCCGCCAGCAGCACGCGCCCGGCGCTGGGCGCGTCCAGGCGGTTCAGCAGGCGCAGCAAGCTTGACTTGCCCGCCCCGCTCGGCCCGGTGATCGCCACCACCTCTCCGGCCCGCAGAGAGAAGCTGGCGGAACGCACAATGGTCTTGCCGCCAGCCTCGCGCCGCAGCCCTTCGGCCCGCAGCAGTACCTGGTTTACGGTTGCAATGTCGTTCGCCAATTTCGATTTCCTTTCGCTCTCGCGCAAGAGGTCCGCGCCAATCGTCCCAGCCAGCGGCTTCGTCGCTGCTGCGTCATACTGTATCCTTTTCGTGCTTCTGCTTCTGCGCAGCTTTTTCACCTGTCCGCTCATCTAACAAAATCGCAGGTGCCGTCAAGGCACCCGCATCGGAGTCATCTGGAAACCATGGACAAGATTTTCAAGTCGGATGAAGAATGGCGCCGTTCGCTCACTCCCGAGCAATACCGGATTCTGCGCGAAAAGGGCACCGAGCGTCCCTTCACCGGGCAGTACGCGGAGATCGACACTCCCGGCGTCTATCTCTGCGCCGCCTGTGGCCTTGAGCTGTTTCCCTCCGAGACCAAGTTTGACTCCGGTTGCGGCTGGCCCAGCTTCTACGATCCCCTCGACAAGCAGAACGTCGAGGAGCACGAAGACCGCAGCCACGGCATGAGCCGCGTCGAGGTCACCTGCTCGCGCTGCGGAGGCCATCTCGGCCACGTTTTTCCCGATGGTCCTCATCCCACCGGCCTGCGCTACTGCATCAACTCCGCCTCCCTGCGCCTGGACAAGAAATAGGGTGCGCGCTCACATCCGCCGTGCCGTTCTGCTCCCGGTACCAGAGCCGCGGACTTTCGCTTTTCCTTCGCGGAATCCTGCTGGCTCGCCGCCACCGCACTCGCGGGTTGACGAAACCGCCGCTCCGCCCTAGCCTTAAAGAGTCCCTATTTCTCACTTATTCTCATTTTCCAGAAGGTTCTTATGGCTACGACGGCTTCCACATCGCAACACCGGGTTCTCAACTCAGAGTTACGTCAGCGCATCATGTCGGCCGACGAGGCCGCTGCCCTCATCCGCAATGGCGATCACATCGGCATGAGCGGTTTCACCGGCTCCGGCTATCCCAAGGATTTTCCGGTTGCGCTTGCCAGCCGCATGACGAAGCTCCACGCCGAGGGAAATCCTTTGCGCGTCGGCGTCTTCACCGGCGCCTCCACCGGCCCTGAGCTCGACGGAGCCCTGGCGGCCGCCAACGGCATGCAGATCCGGCTCCCTTACCAGTCCGATCCAATCGTGCGCAAGCGCATCAATGACGGCGATATGGAGTACATCGACATCCATCTCAGCGAGGTCGCCCAGTACATGGAGTACGGCTTCCTCGGCAAACTCGACAAGGCTGTCATCGAGGTCACGGCGGTATATGAGGATGGCCGCGCCATCCCCTCCACCTCGCTGGGCAACAACAAAGCATGGCTGGAGTGCGCCGACCAGGTCATCCTTGAGGTCAACTCCTGGATGCCCATTGAATTGGAGGGCATGCATGACGTGTACTATGGCCTGGAAGCTCCCCCCCGCCGTGAGCCCATTCCCCTCATCCACGTCGGCCAGCGCATCGGCAGCCCCTACCTCCACATTCCCCTCGAAAAGGTCGTCGCTGTCATCGAGACGCATGCGCCAGACCGCAATAACTCCTTCAAGGAGCCTGACAAGGTTTCGCAGCAGATCGCCGGCCACATCCTCGAATTCCTCGAATGGGAAGTGAAGAAAGGCCGCATGCCCGCCGATCTTCTACCCCTCCAGTCCGGCGTCGGCAACATTGCCAATGCCGTCCTCTTCGGCCTGGAGCAGGGAAAGTTCAACAACCTGACCTCCTACACCGAGGTGATTCAGGATGGCATGATCAAACTCATCCAGTCCGGCAAGATGACTTCGGCCTCGGCCACCGCCTTCTCGCTTGGCCCGGATATGCTCACGGAGTTTTGCAAAAACGTGCGCGATTACCGCAAGAGCATTGTTTTGCGCACCCAGGACATGTCCAATAATCCCGGAATCATCCGCCGTTTAGGAGTGATTGCCATGAACGGCATGATCGAGGCGGACATCTACGGGAATGTCAACTCCACTCACATCATGGGCTCCAAAATGATGAACGGTATCGGCGGCTCGGGCGACTTTGCCCGCAACGCCTACCTCTCCATCTTCATGGCTCCCTCGCTGGCCGCCAAGGGAGCCATCTCCACCATCGTTCCCATGGTCAGCCACGTGGACCACACCGA
>CAZQDD010000035.1:0-36971 GCA_964591805.1 uncultured Acidobacteriaceae bacterium
TGAACCCGTAGCCGCTGGTGCAAACACTGGCTCCGGTTAACGGCGTACAGTAACTGCCACTGAAGACATAGTAATCTGTGGCAAACCTCAAAACATTTCCACAGCGTGAGACGCAAGAGAACACAGCCTGGCCTTGAAGAGAGGCGTTCCAGCCAGTACTGGTGTCATGCGATGAACTCGTTGCCGCCAAGACAGTGATCAGGGTAGCTCCGGAGTCGGCATCTTGGAAAGTGTGGTTCTTATAGCTCCCGCCGGCGACGTAGTAAGTAACCCCGCGGGTCAGGTTAGCCGGCAAATCAGTGTAGGCATTGTTCCAATCGGAACCGTTGGCGTTGCCGAGTGCGCCTGCGCGAACGTAGCAATTGCCGGCGCCATCGCAGCCTGAAGCCGCCCGGCAAGATGGGGTTATTGAGCACAAGAGTGTTGAGCAGAATAGGCTGACGATCAGTTTCACCACACAACTCCTTATAGAGACGCGCTATTGCTGAAAGTATCCGGTGCGTCTCTCGCCTGTCGGCGCGGTTGGCACGGACTGCTGCCGGGCGCAGCGAACGACAATGGCAGCTTTGCTCAATTCGATTAGAACGATCACCCACCTCACCGGAAGCGAGTCCGTTTGCCGGCAGATGGCTCCACGTGGAACCTTATCATAGCGCCCGCGCTTGCTCCACGGCTGGGCCTCGGAAACACTACCTACACTGCCGCTGCAGGGGCAGTAGAATTCACAAGTAATTAAATTTTCGCGGTATTTGCGGCCAACCGCATTGTGTTGAGAGGCAGAGAATGAATCCAGACATCTCAATCGTAATCCCCACCTACAACCGATCGGCCATCCTGAAGCATGTCGTCGATAGCGTACTAGCGCAGACTGTAAGAGTTGCCCGCGTGATCGTGGTCGATGACGGCTCGACGGACGATACGGCTGAGATGATGGATCGTTTGATTACTTCGGTAGCGGACTGGCACGAAAGGGTTCGCTATTTCTATCAAACGAATCAAGGGCAGAGTGCCGCCATCAACAATGGCCTTGCAAAGGTGGAGAGCGAATGGCTCGGATTCACAGGCCAGGACGATCCGTGGCTACCATGGAAACTGGAGTGGCAGTTTCGGGCTCTGGATAAGTTCAAGGAATGCGACCTGTGTTTCACGGATGCTTGGTTCATGAACAACCCACACATGAAACAAACGCTTTTTCAGCTCTACGGCGGTGACTTCGAAGGAACACTCGGCGTCGTCAGTAATCCGGTAAAGATGCTTGTCGGCAAGCATCCTATCTGGATGCAAACGGTGATCGCGCGAGCCGAGTTGGTCCACCGCGCCGGAAACTTTGATCCTTACCTACGGTATAGCGAGGATCACGACATCTTATTCCGCATGGCGCTGTCGGCCAAGTTCTGCTACGTCAACATGCCAATGGTCATGATCGACCGGTCGCCAGCCGACATCCGCCATCTGGGGGCGAGCAGAGACTGGCATAAGGAAGAGTTTTGTTTGCGGATGGATCAATATCGGTTCGAAAAACAGTTACGGCTAGGCGCCGGGTTGGATCCGGAAATACTGCAGTTGATCCGGGCAAACCTGCGTACGATTCACAGTGCCTGGGCCAACTGGTATCTGGCGCAGGAACAGTACGAGAATGCAACGAAGTCTCTGTCGGCCGCCGTGCAATATGGCCGCACTCCAAATCTGGTCGTCAAGCAAGTCCTTACCCGCCTGTTTCCCCAGCTTGCGAAAACCGTGCTGACGCTACGCGACTGGAAGGCGGCAGTGCGTTACGACAGGGTAAGTTGGGAAGCAAAGTAGAGCTTAGCAAACTCGCGAAGGGCTGGCGCGACGTGATAAGTGAAACACCCGTAGCTCCCGATTCAGACAATTCCCTTTTCAACCAGGGTCCTGTGTCACGGATTTGTTCAATATGCTAAGTGGAACGCCGTCCCATTCGCCAGTTTAGGCTGAGTTTCCCGTTTTGCGTAAGAGGAATCCTGGCGGCGATTCGAGCGACACAGGAAAAGGCAGCACAAATAGGAGAGACTATGAAGTTTAGTGGTCGTGGCGTTTACATCAGTCCCACGGCGAAGATTCACCCGAATGTGCGAATTGGAGATCACTCGACAATTTACGATAATGTCGAAATTGGGGAAAATTCGACGATCTGCAACGATGTGATCCTCGGGGAACCTACCGGTAGTTATTACCATGATCCGGAATACGAGAATTCCCCGACCATTATTGGACCGGACTCGTTCATCCGGAGCCACTCCATTATCTATGCCGGCTGCACGATCGGGCGCGCATTTTCGTGCGGGCATCGGGTCACGATTCGAGAAAACACGCTTATCAGGGATCATTGCTCGATCGGTACCATGACAGCCATCGAAGGATGTGTGCAGATCGGTAGTTATTCCAGGTTACACAGCAGCGTCCATATCGCGCAGACCTGCACAATCGGCGACTTCGTCTGGATGTATCCCTATTCAGTCATGACCAACGATCCCTACCCGCCCTCGAATGACATCATTGGGGGGCACATCGGCAATTACACGCAGGTAGCGGTTCACGCCATCATACTTCCTGGCGTCCGAGTGGGAGAAAACTGCCTGATCGGCGCGAATTCCGTGGTGGGGCGGAGGATTCCGGATTTCTCGCTGGTGACAGGAGATCCGGCAAAGGTGATTATGGACATCCGGAAGTACGTCGGGTTGGGAAAGGGAAAACTGTACCCATGGATGAACCGATTTGACCGTGGCATGCCCTGGGAGGGGATCGGGTACGAATTCTGGATGAGCCAGATGAAAGTGGATAAGTAGGCCATGATTATTGACCACGTGGGAATTGTTGTCCGTTCGCTTGAAAGCGGAATCAAGCAATGGGAGGAAGTGTTCGACTACCGGAAGAACTCGGAGATTGTGCTTAACACGAGGCAAAAAGTCAGGGTCGTATTTCTGCACAAGAAGAACTCGGTTACGGTCAAACTGATTGAGCCGTCCGAGCCTTCTTCTCCAATATTTGCATTCGCTCGCAAGGGCGGTGGTTTGCACCATCTCGGTTTCCGATGCGATGATCTCGCTACCCAACTTCCCGTGTTGCAGGCCAAGCACCTGCGCCTCATCGTGCCACCCGAACCTGGCGAGGCCTTTGGAAACCGGCCGATTGCGTTCCTTCTGGCCGACAACAACCTCAACATCGAGTTGATCGATACGGATGAAAAGCGAGGCTGGGTGGAAGAGTCTTGAGCGACCTCCAAGCGCACTCCCAAGAAAAGAATGCCACGCCAAGCCCAACGTCAGAACACGATTCGCGTCCTCCAAACCAGCACGGGAGCAGCCAGGTGAAGTCGATCTTTCGAGCAGCGGCGATTCTAAGTGGAAGCTCGATTATCAGCGTCGGGCTGAGTCTGGTCTCTGCAAAAGTAATGGCTGTATATTTGCAGCCGGAAGGATATGGCTATTACGGATTACTGCAAAGCTTTGTTGCCGTTTCGAGCCTGATCGCCGGCCTGGGAATGGCGACGGGCATTGTCCGCCTGGGAGCAGGGGCGGTCACGCGCGATGAACAGACGGCGATCGCCAGCCTTCGCCGAGGCTCGTGGCTGCTGTTCTGGATTCTAGGGATTCTGGCGATGATCATTCTCGCCGTGTTTCGCACCCAGCTTAGCCAGTTCGCGCTGAACCGGCCGGATCGCGGTGGAACCATTCTGCTGATGGGAATTGCCTTGCTGTTCACGGTAGCCGCGAACATTCAAGTTGGCACCTTGAACGCATACCATCGGGTTGCCGGCCTGGCAAAAAACGGCGTTGCCAATACCGTACTGAGTGGAGCCGCGACCATCGCGGCGGTCCTGATATGGCGCGGTCGAGGCATCGTGGCCGCGGTGGTTGCCGGCTCCATCGCCAGTTGGCTGGCGTCGCGCTATTTCCTTCGCCGGGAGGTTGGTACAGCAACCGTACAGCCGCCCCGACATGAAGTATGGCTAGCGGCGCGTTCGCTGGTTCGGTTCGGTGGCCCATATACGGCAAGCATGTTCGTCGGCACGGGCGTGCAGTTGCTGCTTCCTATCATGGTTCTGCATCTGCTGAATGCGGAGAGTGTCGGCTACTATCGTGCCGCCGCGGGAATCTCGGTGGGCTATCTCGGTTTCCTGATCACGGCCATGTGCCAAGACTATTATCCACGAGTTTCGGCCGCGGCACATCAGCCTGATACCTTGGTCGGGTTGATCAATGCGCAGCACCGGTTGGTCATGCTGCTTGCCGTGCCAGCAATTCTGCTAACTTTGGCCTTGGCGCCAACTCTGGTTCCCATTGTGTACTCCGCAAAGTTTGTTCCAACCGTGGAGATTCTGGAGTGGCAACTGATTGGCGACATCTTCAAATTTGCCAGCTGGACGATGTCGTTTGTGATTCTGGCGCGCTGCCCAACCTCAGTCTACTTTCTTACCGAGTCCATCGGCGGGGCAGCCACGATGCTGACCACTTGGGCGGCAGTAAAATGGTTCGGTTTACAGGGGCTCGGAATCGGATTTCTGGCGAGTTACGTACTCTACTACCTGGTTGTCAGTGTGATCACTCGCCGTCAGGTTCCCTTGGTGTGGACTGTGGCCAACAAGAGGATGATCACAGGTGCCATCATAGCGGCGCTGGTCATTCGCGTACTTCCCTATACCCGCTTCGCTGCGTTCCGGACCCCGATCGCCCTGACCTTGGCGCTTGCGGCAGGAATACCAAGCCTGATCATCGTTGTGCGCGAGTTTACCACCACGGATGGTGTGGGAAGCCGAACTCTCGCCCCTCCACAAGCCCAGGGTAATGAAGGATGAAGGAGGTCGCGTTGAACTGGTCCCTGATTGCCATGGTCAACAACGACTCCGTTCTGCGGCGCACGCTTCTTGCTTCGCCGGCCATCACGCCGCGCTGCCAAGTAGTGACGAAGCGTGACTTCGATTGCGCCGGGCGGGCGTACAACGCCGGCCTGCAAGAGGCGGAACACGAGATCGTAGTCTTGGCGCACCAGGACGTCTATTTGCCCGAGACTTGGCTGGCAGATCTCTCGCAAGCGCTGGCGCTGTTGGCCGCGAAAGATCCGCAGTGGGGCGTACTGGGCGTATTTGGAATTGCGAGCAACCCAAGACAGCCGAGCGGGTATTGTTATTCGACCGGACTGAAAAGCGTCCTCGGACATCCCTACTCGCATCCGATAGAAACAGATTCACTCGATGAACTGGTTCTGATTATGCGCCGCTCCTCCGGCCTGCGTTTTGACGAAGGGCTGCCAGGTTTCCATTTGTATGGAACCGACATCTGTCTCCAGGCTCGAAGCAAGGGTCTGAAGAACTACATCATTCCGGCTTTCTGTATCCATAACAGTAACGGCGTGAAGTCTTTTCCAGTCGATTTCTGGAGGGCGTATCTGTTCCTCCGGCGCAAATGGTGGAGCTACCTGCCCGTCCGAACATGCTGCACGACAATCACGCGGGGATGCCTTCCCGCGCTCAAGGCAATTGCCCATGACCTATCCGACTCTCTGTCAGGAGCCCGCAAGGTCGGTACCCGCGTGGAAGACGTTGCAAACCTGTATCGCCATCTGTCTCAGAATTCTGACTTAACCTAGCCATGTGTGCGCCAAGTTTTCCAGTTGGCGAAACTGGCGCCAATACCTCCGGAGCCTCAGAGTCATGCCCGATCAGAAACCACTACGGCTGTGCCTGATTGGCGCCAGCTTCGAAACCGACAACATGGGAGTCAGTGCCCTGGCCGCGGGGGCGATCAAGTGCGCTCTTCATCAATATCCAGACGCAGAGGTATTTTTCCTGGACTATGCGAAGCAACCATCGCGTCGTACGATTCGAATTGGCGAGCGGGAAATTACCGTTCCGTTGGTGAACATGAGATTCTCAAAGAAGGTGCACCTGGCAAACAACATTTCAACCCTTCTTTTGCTCGCACTTCTTCTGAGGATATTTCCATGGCAAGCACTGCATCGCTGGGTTCTCAAACGAAACTCCTGCCTGAAGGAAATCGTACAAGCAAACGCGGTGTTGTCGGTGGCGGGAGGCGACAGTTTCAGCGATATCTATGGCATGGCCCGTTACATTTATGTGACGTTGCCCCAGGTACTGGTAATTTTGCTTGGCAAGAAGCTGGTTCTACTGCCACAGACCATTGGCCCATTCAAATCAGGGCCGGCAAGGGTCATTGCACGGTTCATCCTGCGCCGGGCAGAGCAAAGTTATTCACGTGATCATCGCGGCGAAGAGACAGTTACATCACTACTTGGGGCAAGTGAAGCGGCGAAAGTGACGTTCTGCTACGACATGGGGTTTGTGGTGGATTCCGCACAACCGGTTGCCCTGGATGTGGTTGGCTTGCCATCGAAGTCCCAACCCCTGGTCGGCCTCAACGTAAGCGGCCTGCTATGGATGGGCGGTTACACGAAGAAGAATATGTTCGGCCTCAAGGCAAATTACCCAGACTTACTCTGCCAACTCATCGAGGGATTTGTCCTTGGGAAGCATGCAAGCGTCTTGCTGGTTCCGCACGTTTTTGGATCAGGAGAAAACGCGGAATCCGATGTGCTCGCCTGCGAGAAGATTTACGACCGCCTGCAAAGCCGGTATGGCAACAGGATCGGATACATTCGAAGCCGTCACGACCAGGCTGAGATTAAAGATGTAATTGCCCAATGTGACTTTTTCGTCGGCTCTCGCATGCACGCCTGCATCGCGGCACTCTCAAGACAGGTGCCGACCGTGGCCATTGCTTACAGCGACAAATTTGCAGCGGTGGTGCAGACCCTGGGCTTGCAGGGAGTCGTGGCCGATCCGCGGGTAATGTCAGACCCGGAGATTCTGGCGGCGATCTTCAGCGCTTATGATCAACGAGCTTCCATCCGGCGGGAGCTGGAAACAGCGGTGCCGCGGGTGAAGAAAACCGTATTGAACCTGTTCGCGCATCTCGCTCTCCTTCCCGTCGAGAAGGAGCAGACTGAGCTGCCGCAGGTCGCTGTCGCTAGTTCATGAGCTTCGCCGGCGCACAAGTCGCGACACAAGGTTCATTATTCCATCCGCGCTTCGTTGGCGCCCAGCCAGTCTGAATCAAGAAAACCGCCTTTGTCCTTCTGTTTGCGGCGAGACCGCAGGAGCTGTTGTTTATGAAATACCGGCAATTGGGAAGAACAAAACTACAGATCAGCGAGATAGGATTCGGCGCCTGGGGCATTGGCGGGACCTCATGGATTGGGGCCGACGATGATGCTTCGGTGCGGGCGCTCGTGGCTGCGCGCGATGCGGGCGTCAATTTCTTCGATACCGCGTTAGTGTACGGACAGGGCCACAGTGAGCAGTTGCTGGCCCGCATTTTCGGAAATTCCAAGGACGTGATCATCGCCAGCAAGGCGCCTCCCAAGAATAGAAAATGGCCCGCTCCCTCTGGGATATCTTTACAGGAGGCCTTCCCTAAAGATCACGTGCTGAACTGCCTCGATGCGACACTGAAAAACCTGCGGCGCGAGGCCGTCGATCTCTACCAATTCCACGTCTGGTCTGATGAGTGGGCGAGCGACCCGGAGTGGCTGGACACGGTGGTCGAGTTGCGCCGTTCTGGCAGAGCCCGGTTTATCGGCATCTCAATCAACGACCACGAGCCAAGTAATGTCCTGAGGGCACTCCAGACCGGCCTGGTCGATACGGTACAGGTCATTTACAACATTTTTGATGAATCGCCGGAGGACGAACTCTTCCCGTATTGTCAACTGCATCAACTCGGAGTCATCGCCCGCGTTCCATTCGACGAAGGCGGCCTGACCGGGGCAATCCGGCCCGGCGTCACCTTCCCCAAGAGGGACTTCAGGAATTCTTACTTTGCGGGAGATCGCGAAAAACAGGTTTGGGAGCGAGTTCAACACCTGATTGCCGATCTCGGCATCAGCCTGGGAGAGTTGCCCGGCTATGCGCTGCGTTTCTGTCTCTCTCATCCAGCGGTTTCTACAGTCATTCCAGGTATGCGCACTCCAGCTCACGTTCAGTCCAACGCGGCCGCCTCCCAAGCGGGACCGCTCGGGGATGAACTGATGAAACGGATACGAATGCATCGTTGGGTGAGAAATTTCTACTTGCCGGTGTCTACTGACGCGAACCACTCTGCGTCGGCTGTTCGGCAGCTACTCAAAGAGTGGACTACTCGCTGAGGATTGGCGCGCCATCCGCCTCTGTGGTGGCTTACTGGTGGACGCCCTGGGCCGTCCCCCGAGACTGGTATCGACTTCCGCGAAACTTGAGGTTCGAGGTAGAACATATGCACAAAATGTACAGAGCAATCGCTGCGGAACTGCCGCTGATGGTGATTTGTCTTGCGCTCCTATCGATGGGCGCACAAGCGCAGACCGGGCCGCGGGTTCCCGAACGTGTGTGCCTTGCAGAAAACTTCACGTCTTCAACCTCGACCTGCACCCTGGAATCGACGATCAACGCCGGCCATGGACTTGTCATTGTTGTTACGGTTCCTGAGACAGGCGCGACGCTTGCAAGCAACGCGCTCCAGGACAACCGTGGCAATGCTTATACCCAGGTGCAAAGCGAAGCCTATTCGGGCGATGAGTACGGCGAAATTTCCATGTGGTATTCAAGCCTTGGCACGGCCTTGAATGCCGGAGATGCAATCACGCTGGGCCCCGTGCCAGTCCTGGCTTCCTGGAATTTTTCGGTTTACGACATCGGGCCTGTACTGAGCAGCCCAGCCGACGTCGGAGTCTCGTTCTCCAACGCCAACACCGGTCTGGCAGGGGATATTAACCCCGCCACCGGTGTCCCAGGATGGTGGACCGGGCAGACCACGGCAACCACCGGCGGTACGGACCTCTGCATGGCGGGGATGACCGTGAACAGTACCTACTCGGTGAGTAGCTATGCTCCCGCGCCCGTCAGTTCCTACTCTATCGACAATAACTTTCAGGCGCTGGACATCGTAGATTTTCATCAACTGGCAGCGCCACTGCCAACCAACCCGAACTATTACGGCGGGAGCCTGATGACAATGTTCAGGGAGGTGCCGGCAGGAACGGCGGTGCAGGCGCATGTCATTACTTCGGTCGTCGATGACGCGGCTGCGTCCGTGCTCCAGTGCTTCACGGAAAATACCGGTTCCTACTCCAGCGTTCCGCACTTCACCGGAAACTATTGCACCGGTTCCTCTAGTTGCACGCTGAACAATGTCGCCGCCGGTGACATGCTGATCATCAGCACGCATACGGGCGACACCACGCCACCAACGTCACCGGCCTCGGTGGTCGACAGCCTGGGTGAGACTGCTGTGTTCGACCTGAACAATGGAGCGGCCGACCTTACCACCTGGCACATCTCGCCAGTCGTGAACCCTGGCACTCATACCATTACGGTGAACAACTTTGGAACCTCATTCCTGCTGGTGAGTGTGATCGAAGTGACAGGGCAGGGAACGCAGAACCCGGTCGAGGCGATTTCGCAAGACTTTTTTAACAGCGCCAGCATGGCAACGGTCAGCCCCACCACCACGAATGCCAATGATCTGATTTATGCCTGGGGTCGCGGTTCCAACGGCAGTGACGAAGGCGACGCCTTCACCGGCGTCCGCGTGACGCCGACTGCGGAACTAGCCGTCAGCCCAGCAACGGGGCCGCAGACGGTTACCATCGTTCCGCGTGGTCCCTTACCGGCCTCAGCGGTGGGTATTCAGTCGCTGGCTGTTCGCCCTGCCGGAACTTCCCAGCCAGCGAATTCAGCACCCCATTTCACCGGGAATTTCTGTCTCGCGAATTCCGCCGCCTGCACTATCAACAATGTCAGCGCGGGACACATGCTGATCATCAGCCTGTACTGGGCCTTGGGAAGCGCGAGTGACAGGCCGCAATCGGTTGACAGCCAAGGCGAGGTCATTGCAGTCGATCGCCAAAACGATTATGACGGCAACGAGAGCCTGGCGACGTGGCACATCGCCTCCGTGGCTAACTCGGGCGTTCACACCTTCTCCATAACAGGTGCGTCGGTCCAATACCCGCATATGGTTGTAAGTGAATTCGGCGGACAGGCATCTGGGAATCCGATTGACGTGGCAGCCGTAGGCGCAACCGGGAGTGGCACCCTCGCCAGCACCAGCCTGCAGACGAGTTCTTCCGGGGATCTGATCTATAGCTGGTGCGGCGCATCCAACGGAAACGGCACCGGCGATCACTTCGCGGCCATCAGCATCGGCCCGACCGCGCAATACAGGATCGCTGCCGCCGTACCCGAAGTAGAAACCGCCACCTGCCCCATTAACGGTTCCAATCAATGGGCCATTCAGGAAGTGGCGGTCAAAGGCTCCAATGCTTCGCCTCCTTCGCTGGTCTCCATCGCGGTAACTCCCGCCAACAGTTTCCTCTCTGCGGGCGCCAGCCAGCAGTTTA
Organism: uncultured Acidobacteriaceae bacterium; assembly: GCA_964591805.1. Lineage (GTDB taxonomy): Bacteria > Acidobacteriota > Terriglobia > Terriglobales > Acidobacteriaceae > TOLSYN. The sequence continues at coordinate 10,414 of CAZQDD010000035.1, forward strand.
CGGCGACGGGAACCTATAGCGACGGCAGTACGCAGAACCTCAGTAATTCCGTTACCTGGAGCTCATCCAACACTGCCGCGGCCACCATCAGCACCAGCGGTTTCGCGACTGCAGTCAACACCGGAAGCACCACCATCGGGGCAGCGTCGGGCTCAATCTCGAGTACCACGAGCTTGACGGTCACGGCGGCGTTGGTCTCGATCGCAGTCACTCCGGCGCAACCTTCCATCCCAGCCGGTACCACGCAGCAGTTCACTGCTACCGGAACTTATAGTGACGGTACCACTCAAAATCTTACCGGCACCGTAAGCTGGAGTTCCGGCACCACGGCCGTGGCCACCATCAATTCCAACGGTCTTGCCACCGGCATCAGCAGCGGAAGCGCCACCATCAACGCCAGCTCCGGCACGATTCTTGGTTCCACCAGCCTGACGGTTACAGCGCCGGTTTTGGTCTCGCTTACGGTATCGCCGAGCGGTTCCTCGCTTGCCGTTGGCTCGACTCTCCAATTCACCGCCATCGGTACTTACAGCAACGGTGCCACTCAAAACCTCACCAGTACCGTGACCTGGACTTCCAGCAACACTGCCGCGGCTACCGTCAGCTCCGCCGGTATTGCAACCGGCGTCGCCAGCGGAAATACCACGATTCAGGCTAGTGTAGGCTCGATCAGCAATTCCGCGGCGCTGGCGGTGGTAGCGAATCTTCCCGGTCTTGTCGGTTGGTGGACCTTCGATGAAGGTTCCGGAACAACCGCAGGTGACTCTTCCGGTTCTGGATACACGGCCACGCTGGAAAATGGCGTGACTTGGGTTCCGGGGAAGATAGGAGATGCGGTCTCCGCCAATGGCACCAACCAATATGTGTACATGCCAAGTATCAATCTCAGCGGCACGAGTTCGATAACCGTCACCTTTTGGACCAATCGAACCTACTCGACTACGGGTGGGCATACACTGTTGGAATTCAGCAGCAACTACAACAATTCCACCACCGGCTTCGGTATCTTCCCGGACGACAACACCTGCAAGGGCATCATGGCCGGGTTAAAGGGCAATGTCGGCTACAACGTCAACTGCTACACCCAGCCGTCTTCGGGAGTTTGGCACAACCTTGCGTTCGTCTTTGATAAGAAGCAGCCAGCCAGTGGTGAGGTGACGCTCTATATCGACGGCGTTCTGCAGACGCCGAGCGCAGTCAACCTCAGTACCACCAACTCCAATGCTTTTGGTGCCAATCCTCTTTACGTGTTCTCCCGCGGGGGAACGCAGGAATTCGGCGCTGGCGAGGTTGACGATTTGCGAATCTACGATGTTGCTCTCAACGCCTCGGAGATCCAGCAGGTCTACAACTATGGCAATGGTGGTGTCTCCCTGGTTTCGCTTGCGGTGACGCCGGCAAACTCCACAATTTCACCGACCGGTACACAGCAGTTCACGGCCACTGGAACCTACAGCAACGGCACCACTCAGAACCTGACCAGCTCCGTAACCTGGAGTTCCAGCAGTTCGGCGGTCGCCACCATCAGCAGCAGCGGCCTGGCTTCCGCGGCAAGCATTGGGGCTACTACGATCCAGGCAACCTGGGGCACGGTCAGCGGTTCCACCAACCTGACTGTATCCATGGCGCCGCTGGTGTCGATTTCGGTTACGCCGGCGAATCCCTCGATTGCCAACACCACCAGCCAGCAATTCACCGCTACCGGAACTTATGGCGATGGAACCACCCAGAACCTGACCAGCCTGGTCACCTGGAGTTCCACCAACACGACTGTAGCTAAGATCAACACGAACGGCCTAGCCACCGGCGTCGGCGCCGGAAGTACTACCATCGGAGCCGCGTACGGCTCAGTGAGCGGCTCGACGGTGCTGACGGTGACGTCGGCAGTTCTGGTTTCGTTGTCGGAAACGCCGGCAAATCCTTCGATTTCGGCCGGCGCAACGCAGCAGTTCACCACCACCGGCACGTTCAGCGACGGTACCACCCAGAACCTTACCAATTCTGTGGTCTGGAGTTCCTCCAACACGGTCGTGGCGACGATCAATGCCGGCGGCTTAGCGTCTGGCGTAGCCGATGGCAGCACAACGATTGGCGCCACTCTAGGCTCGGTGACCGGTTCCACCGGTTTGACCGTAACTGGCAGCTTCCCGTGGATTCAATATGATACGTGGGTCGATTTTGAACAATGCACCGCGGGACAGGCGCCAACCGCGGCTTGCCTGGCAAGTTCGACCCATGGTGCAGCTGGATCATGGAGTGTAAGCAGCATGAACAACTTGGTCACGATTCAGACTGCAGCAGAGGATCCTTCTAACTCCCTTGATGGAGACACCGGGAAGTTGGGATTGGCGTATAACGTTGCCAATGGAGCAACAGGGTATATCCAATGGAATCTGCCCGCGGCCGAGACCGCTCTCTCGTTCGGAATGTGGTATAAAACCGGGCAGCCCGCTGCCTGGACGGAAGGACCGCATTTCATAACCCTCTACAATTACAGCTTTGGAACCATGCTCAGGTTGTCCGATGAGCGTTCCTCTGCTAACAACGCCCGTCAGATTCGCGTCAGCCCTCTGGATAACGCCGTAACGGGCATTGCAGACAATACCTGGTATTGGGTCACCATGAAGTGGATCCAAAATGGCGCCGGTTCCTTTAGCGTGTATAACACTGCCTTTAACCTAGTCGGGACAGTGAACTTCACCGATCCTTTCGGAGTCAGCGTGCAGAGCATACAGCTTGGAAACAGTTCGGGGACGCCGCCAGAGACTGGAAGCGCGAATTACATGGACGACTTGATCGTCGATTTCACCTACCCGAACTTCCCCCTGCTGCCGCAACCTTGACAGCCACAGCGCTTCCAAATCAAACCACACGGGCAGCCATAATGAGCGCCGCGCGGCTTGTTGAAACAGACGCCGACAAAACGCGCGGCCTTTGAGTGCTCCACGCCGTCAGGCTTCCCCGGACAGGCCACCGCTTCCACAGTCCACTCCACGCGGACAGGCTTAAAGAAGCCGCTGGTGCGCGTGATTTCTTGCCGGCTTTTGAGGCGACTATCATTTTTTGGAGATTGAACATGGATGGAAATTTGGCAGTAGCCGCTGACTTGCTGACGATCGACCCTGCAATCGAGACCGCACGCATTTCAGATTCGGTGTGCGAGACCCTGGCCAAACAGCTTAACCGTCGAGGCGTGGTTGTCGGCGTTTCAGGAGGTATTGACAGCAGCGTCGTCGCCGCACTATGCACCCGGGCGCTTGGAAAGGACCGCGTTCTGGCTCTCATCATGCCGGAAGCGGACTCTTCCAAAGACAGCGAGGTGCTCGGACGAAAACTAGCAGAGTCTTTGGGTATCCGCTTTGTGGTAGAGGATATTACTGGCATTCTCGAGAGTGCCGGATGTTACCGCCGCCGCGACGATGCCATTCGCAGTGTCGTCCCCGAATATGGCGAGGGGTACAAATCAATGATCACCTTGCCGAATCTGCTCGATGAGGACCGTTACGCGATCTTTTCCATCATCGTCCAGTCGCCGGCAGGGGAGAGAAAAAAGGTTCGCCTCTCTCTGGATGCCTACCTGGGAGTAGTCGCCGCCACCAACTTCAAACAGCGGGTTCGGAAAATGATGGAGTACTATCACGCTGACAGGCTGAACTTCGCCGTTGCTGGCACGCCCAACCGCTTGGAGCACGACCTCGGATTCTTTGTTAAGAACGGCGACGGCTCGGCGGACTTGAAGCCCATCGCGCACCTGTACAAGTCACAGGTCTACCAGTTGGCAGCCTATCTTGACGTGCCGGAGGAAATCCGGAAGCGTCCGTCAACCACCGACACCTATTCACTCGAACAGTCCCAGGAAGAATTCTATTTTTCGATGCCCCTGGCACAGATGGACCTTTGCCTCTACGGAAAGGATCATTTCATGTCGCCCGAACAACTTGCGCCAGTGGCAGGACTGAGCGCGAAGCAAGTTTCCCGGGCTTACGCCGTCATCGATGCCAAGCGTAAGTTTGCGAATTACCTCAGCCTGCCTCCTGTGTTGGTCGAGCCCCTCAAATAATGGCAGTTTGTGGCTCAACGGTCGCGCAGTGGAGCCGATATTCGGCTTTCCTAGCTTATCGATTCAGAGAAGTATTCAGCAGGCTCGCGGAAAAACCGACAAAGAGGTTGTAACCACACCCATGAGCAGTTCAGTGAATTACCTCTCGTCCCTGTCTGTCAGAGCAACCCTGGAACAAACCGGGTGCCAAAAGCTTGCCAATGTTCCCGAGTTTCTCCTAAACGGGAAGGACCCGGCGCGAACGGCTCTGCAAACGCTGGAAGGCGATCACACCTACGGAGAATTGCAGAACGCATCGCTTGCCGTTGCCGGCTACCTGCTGGAATCAGGCGCCGTGAAAGGTGATCGTGTCCTGCTCGTAGCCGAAAACTCCTTCTTCTGGGTATCTGCCTATCTTGGTATTCTGCGCGCGGGATTGGTCTGTGTCCCTCTAGCCCCCAGTATCGGCAGCAAAAGCTTCGCCTTCATTGTGCAATCCACAGCACCTGGAGCCGCGTTTCTCCAATCCGCTTTCTACCTCAGAAATTACAAGGAATTAAATGGATGCACGGTGGTGACCGAGAAGGGTATTCCGGAAGTTGTCGGGCGAAAACCCCTGGTCAGATTTGATGAGATTCTTTCCGAGGCAACGCAATCCCAACTGGCATTGCCTCCGATAACCCGGAACGATCTGGCCGCCTTAATGTATACCTCGGGGTCCACTGCCAGCCCTAGAGGAGTGATGATCACCCATGGCAATATCATCGCCAATACCCGGTCGATCATCGAGTATCTCCATCTGACGTGGAAGGACCGCATCATGACCGTCCTTCCTTTTCACTACTGCTTTGGTACTTCACTGCTGCACACACATCTGGGCGTCGGCGGCAGCCTCGTGCTTGATCATCGGTTCATGTATCCGGAAGCGGTGCTGGAGCGTATGCAGGCGACTGAATGCACCGGGTTCGCCGGAGTCCCGAGCCACTATCAGATTCTCTTGCGTCGCTCGGGCCTGCACCGCATGCAACTACCACGTCTGCGCTACGTGCAACAGGCTGGCGGGCACCTTGCGCCGGCGTTTGTGCGTGAATTGCGAAAAGCGCTGCCGCAGACCGAGATATTCATCATGTACGGCCAGACGGAGGCGACCGCCCGGCTCGCCTATCTTCCGCCCGAGATGCTGGACAAGAAAATCGGCTCCATCGGCAAGGCAATTCCGGGTGTTGTTCTTCGTGTTCTCGATGAGTCAGGACGGGAAGTTTCCCCCGGTGAAACCGGCGAGGTCGTTGCTGAAGGAGAGAATGTCGCTCTGGGTTATTGGGATGAGCTGGAAGAAGCTGCCGATTGCTTCCGTAATGGCAGGCTGTATACGGGAGACTTGGCAATGGTCGATGAAGATGGATTCATTTACGTGGTAGATCGTGCCAAGGATTTTGTGAAATGCGGCGGCAAACGCGTGAGTTGCCGCCAGGTTGAAGAACAATTGCTGGACTTCGAAGACCTGCTCGAAGTCGCTGTAATCGGAGTGCCGGATGACGTGGCCGGGGAAGCGCTCAAGGCATTTGTGGTTCCCAGAGACCGCAGAAGTAAATCGTTCGACGAGCAATTACGCCTGTTTTGCAAGGACAATTTGCCTTACGAGCTTATTCCCAAAGAAATAGTCAAGGTGGATTCCCTTCCGAAAAACAGTGCAGGCAAAATCCTGAAACAGACACTAAAATCAGCTTAGCGAGATCCGGCCAGGGATCGGAGTTTGCGCGACGAGTCAGAATGAAAAACGAATCATTCCAGCTCTGATTCAGAAAGTTGCTCCAAGGTATCTACGTTGGTTGAGGTTTGTTCGTATCCGAAGGCGCTGCTCGACTTGATTCAATCTCGACGGACACGCAGCCATGGTTGTCAGGACAGGATGAACATAAGGCAGACGAAAATTCCGGAAGTGATTGTGCTTGAACCACAAGTATTTGGCGATGAGCGTGGATTCTTCCTGGAGAGCTACAACCAGAAGAGCTTTGCAGAGATTGGACTGGTGCGAAACTTCGTTCAGGACAATCACTCACGCTCGGCACACAATGTGCTGCGAGGCTTGCACTACCAGATTGGGCAGCCGCAAGGCAAACTGCTTCGTGTAGTTGTGGGTGCAATCTGGGACGTCGCGGTCGATATTCGCCGCAGCTCTCCGACATTTGGACAATGGGTTGGCGAGGAAATCTCCGCGGAAAACAAACGCGCATTTTGGATTCCAGAGGGATTTGCTCACGGTTTTGTCGTCATCTCTGACTCGGCGGACGTGCTGTACAAGGCCACGGATTTCTATGCCCCTTCCTGCGAGCGTTCGCTGTTGTGGAACGATCCTCAACTTGGCATAACCTGGCCGCTGAGTGGCGAGCCGTTGCTTTCCCAGAAGGATCGAGCCGGGATGCTGTTGAGCCAGGCCGAAGTATTCGAATAAGATCGTCTTCGTGCGAATCCTACTGACAGGCGCAACCGGACAGGTGGGCAAGGCCCTGCTTCCGTTACTGCAGGAGCAGGGCGAAGTGGCCGTCGCAAGCCGCGCCGACTGCGACCTGTACTCCTCGGATGCCATCCGGAGACTGGTAGACGAGGTGCAGCCGTCCGTGATTGTGAACCCGGCGGCCTATACCGCGGTGAATGAAGCCGAAGCGCAAAGCGAACTGGCTTACGCCATCAACTGCGCCGCCCCGCGAACGCTGGCGGAAGAGGCGCGAAAGTCGGGAGCGATGTTCGTCCACTACTCCACCGACTATGTTTTCGACGGCAGCAAATCAGGGCCTTACACGGAAGACGATGCGCCAGCGCCGCTGAATGTGTACGGGGCCAGCAAACTAGCGGGAGAGCGCGCGGTGGCAGCAGCCGGGGGACGTTACCTGGTACTGCGTACGAGCTGGGTTTATGGCGCGGCTGGAACCAACTTTCTGCGGACGATCCAGCGCCTGGCGCGAGAGAGAGAAGAGTTGAAGATCGTGGATGACCAGGTGGGTGGACCTACCAGTGCGACGGCGATTGCGCGAGCCACGGCAACCTTGGTCCGGCAGTATGCGACCGTTGCGGAAGGCGCATTCCCGGCAGGCCTGTATCACATGACGGCGGGAGGCAGCGTCTCCTGGTGCGGATTTGCGCGGGCCATCGTTGCGGCTCTGGGTGAGCGCGAGACGTTCCGGTTGCAACGGATCCTGGCCATCAGTTCCAGCCAGTATCCGACACCAGCGCACCGTCCGCTGAACTCGGTGTTATGCAACAGCAAGTTCGCGCGTACATTTGGATTCAGACTGGAGCCTTGGCCGTCGGGACTCGCCGAGGTGATTCGCGAAATTCACTCCTGCGAAGGACAATCCGGTTCGGATTAGCCTGCTTCAGCGGAGGAATTCTCCAAAACCGTTAGATGAGTCTGTTCTGCTGTTGCTCTCAGTAGCCGCCTCGCGCGGGCTGCGATCGGTTGGCAGAATGTCGGTCTGTAGAATCTGAATAACCCAGGTCCCACCACACCAGAAATTCTAACAGCGAATCGAGTCGTGGTCAGCGCCGCCGCCTCGGCTGGGTATAGCCTGCTTCAACCGGAGGAACTATGAATGTTTGCATGCTGGCATACACCTTTTATGAGGGCGATAACCGCGTGATGCGCTATGCCGAAACAATGGCCGCGCGCGGGGACCGGGTGGATGTAATCGCACTACGAACCTCCGATGGAGATCTCGACTCTACCGTAAACGGCGTGAATGTCATCAAGATTCAAACTCGTATTCCAAACGAAAAACAAAGGTTCGTGTATCTGTTTCGCTTGCTCACATTCTTGCTGCGGTCCACTTGGGTACTGTGGCAGCGGCATCGCAAGATCAGGTACGACTTGATCCATGTGCACTCGGTGCCGGACTTCCTGGTCTTCGCCGCTGTTCTGCCTAAGCTCGCGGGAGCCCGGGTAATCCTCGACATACACGACATCCTGCCGGAGTTCTACGCCAGCAAGTTCAAGTCTGGCAGTGACTCGCCCGCTTACAAAGCGCTGTTGCTTGCCGAGCGAGTCTCAACACGCATCGCCGATCATGTCATCATCGCGAATGACCTGTGGCGCAATCGTCTGATTCAGCGTTCCGTACCAGCTCCGAAGTGCACTACCATCATGAACTACCCTGACCTCAGCATCTTTCGGCGTTGCGGGAGGACACGCGACAACGGACGTTTCGTCATACTCTATCCGGGTTCATTGAACTGGCATCAGGGTTTGGACATCGCCGTCCGGGCATTGGCCAGGATTAGCGCCCGCGTGCCACAGGTAGATCTGCACATCTACGGGCGTGGGCCCGAAAAGGAAAACTTGGTTGCACTTGCAAACCAGTTAGGACTGGCAGACCGGGTGTTTCTGCGGGATACCGTATCGCTTCGCGAAACCGCCCGTATTATGGAAAACGCAGATCTTGCGGTTGTACCAAAGCGCTCCAATCTATTCAGCAACGAGGCCTTCAGCACAAAGACTCTGGAGTTTATGGCCATGGGAGTTCCGCTGATCGTGGCCGCCACAGACATCGACAAGTACTACTTCAACGACTCTCAGGTCATGTTCTTTCCTCCTGAAAACGACGAGGCTCTCGCGGCTGCCATGCTGACGCTCATTGAAAATCAGGAACTGCGGGAGTCACTGATCGAGAATGGAATCGCCTGTGCAGCGGCGAATGATTGGGAACGCAAGAAGAGGTTGTATCTGGATATCGTGAGTTCACTTGCGAACCAGACGGACCAGCGGGTCGCCCAAGCCGTTGCGCAGTGAAAAAAACCGCATGCGAAACTACTGCCTCCGCTTAACCACAGGAGGCACCGGCAAGCCGGTGTAGGAAAAACTTTTCCACCTCAATTTGTCCCGGCCCGTCCGGGGCTTCCGCGGATCGAATCCGCAGCTCTCCCGGCCTCCTCTGAAATACTCCACAATCTCAGAGGTTCGCGCCATCCGGCCAGCGCAACCTATTAACTTTATAGAGGTTTTCTTTTCCTTTCTGCGATATTGGCAATTCTTGCAGAATCGACTCTTTGAAGCATCAGATTGGCACCCGTCTTGCTAAGTCCATGACTAAGGAATGCATGTGGCGAGCTGTGATGCGTGCTTGCGTCGCGATTACTCCGTGGAGTAAAGGATCCTATGGAAGAAGAACATCAGCTTAGTGTTCAAAAGGTTGCTGCCGTCCTTAAGAGACGGTTTTGGTGGATCGTCATCCCGGTGTTGCTCGGCCCGCTTCTGGCGATCTCCGTCTCTTTCAAGGTCAGGCCGGTCTACACTTCGCAGGCCTTCGTGCTGGTGGACCAACCAAAGGTGTCCGATAAACTTCTACTCCCGATGATTACGGATGATATGTACACGCGACTGCTGACCCTGCAGGAGCAGATTCTGAGCCGATCCCGGCTCGAACCGATCATCGACCAACTGGGTCTCTACAACGAAGGGAAAGGCGTCACGGCATCCATGGCGGACAAGGTGCAGCGCCTTCGCGCCTCGATTGAGGTGAAGACAATTCGGCCGGAAGGACGTGTCCCTTCCGGTTTCTATATCATGGCCAGCACTGACAATCCGCTGACCTCGCAACGCATATGTACTGCGGTTCTCTCGATGTTTATGGCAGAAAATCTCAAAGCGCACCACCAGAATGCCACGGGAACCTCGGAGTTTCTAACTGCGCAGTTGCAGGAGTCCAAGAGCAAACTCGATGAGCACGATGCGAAACTCGCGGATTTCAAGAAAAAGTATCTCGGGCAGCTCCCGACCGACGAACAGCGCAACCTGGAAATGCTGACGGCCACCAGGACACGGCTGGAAGCCGTAAATCAGGACCTGAGCCAGGTGCAGCAACAAAAGATAATTCAGGAATCCATGCTGTCGCAGCAACTGAATTCCCGGAGAGCTACGCAGTCGGGCCAAAATCCTACCGACCTGCAAGGAGAACTTACTGCTCTGCAAGCGCAGTTGCTCTCGCTCCAGTCGCGCTATACGGACGATCATCCGGATGTTCAAAAGGCCAAGGCGCAGGTTGCAGCGCTGCAAAAACAATTGAAGGCGTCAAAGACTGGCACCGACGAACTTCCATCAAAAAACGATGCGCTTGTCGATACTCCAGAGATCCGGCAGACGCGTGTCTCCCTGCGCCTTACCGAGGAAAGCATCCGGAGTAAGCGCGCCGAACAGGCACATCTCGAAGAGCAGGTCAGGTCTCTCCAGTCCAGTTTGCAATTGAGCCCGGTGGTCGAGGAGCAATACAAAGCGCTGACGCGGGATTACGAGAGCGCGCTTCAGTTTTATAACGAGCTGTTGAACAGGAAAACGCAGTCAGAAATGGCGACGGACCTGGAGCGGCGCCAGGAGGGGGAACAATTCAATGTCATGGATGCTCCTGATCTTCCCTTGAAGCCAAGCTATCCAGACCGTCTGAAATTCGGACTTTCCGGATTGGGTGCTGGTTTCGTACTGGGTATCGGATTGGCGCTGATCTTTGAAATGCGGGAGAAATTCATTCGCACCGAGGATGATGTCGTGCACATCCTCGCGCTACCCGTACTGGTCGGACTTCCCGAAGTGAAGCCGAAGCAGTTTGGAAACGCCGCGTCAATCCTTCGTATGGGGGCGAATCGTTGCGAAGAACCTAGTGAACGTCAGCGGGCCAGGGTCTAGTCATCTATGTATCAAAAACATTTCAATCTCGCGGTTGCACCGTTCAACCTGAATCCCGATCCGCGGTTTCTCTATGTTACAGAGCCGGTCAAGGAGGCATTGGCGACCCTTGCCTATGGCGTCACGAACCGAAAAGGCTTTGTGCTGTTGACAGGCGACGTGGGCACGGGTAAGACGACACTTCTAAATGTCTTTATGCAGTGGCTTGCCAAGCGTTCGGCGGCTACCGCCTTTATTTTCAATCCCCGCATGGGGCCCGATGAGTTTCTCGACTTTATGATGGCCGACTTCGGCATCACCTGTGAAGGGGACTCGAAAAGCCGCCGCCTGCTCGCCCTCAACCACTGGCTTCTTCGCCGTCACGAGATGGGGCGGCCCGCCGTTGTTATCGTGGATGAGGCCCAGCAACTGTCCGCCGAGATGCTGGAAGAATTGCGGCTTCTGACCAACCTCGAGACACCCACGCAGAAGCTCCTCCAGATTGTTCTCGCCGGACAGAACGAACTAGACAGGATTCTTGCCCGGCCGTCGCTTCGCCAACTGAGGCAACGCATCACTTTGCGTTGCAAGACCTTGCCGCTCTCCTGTCCCCAGATCGCGGAATACATGGCCCGGCGCATTCACGTCGCGGGCGGACAATGCAGCCAGATCTTCGATTCGGAATCAATCGAGTTGATTCACCGCTATTCTGGCGGCATCGTGCGACTGGTCAATCTGCTTTGCGAGCAGGCCCTGATCAGCGCATTCTGCGATGGCGAAGCGCGAGTCACTGCAAGGCACATAGAATATGCCGCACGCGAACTCGAACTTGGACAGGAGCGGCGTTCGAACATTCGCGAACTGGACAATGTATTTGCCCAAATTAACGCAAAACCCTCCCATCAGACGAACGACTACGAACCCATGGAGAAAGGGACAACGAGATGAGCCGTCTTCACGAAGCGCTGGAAAAAGCCCGTCATCAACAGTCGGGTGGCGCACCAGAGCTTCCCGACGTTGAAGAGATCATCGCCACGGGTGCGAGTTCGCCCGAAGGTGCAAAGTCTGCCGACGCCGCTCCGGATGCCGGGCCGGCCGAAATGTTGGAAGCCAACGCGGGTAGCGGATCGATTCTGACACATTGCACGCAGCAGGACTGGTCCCTCAACACGAACAACATGGTCTTCCTCTCGGACGAGACCAATGCAGTCAGCCAAGAGTTGTTCCGGACCCTCCGCTCCCGTCTCTATCAAATTCGCGGGACAAGTTCACTGGAAGTGATTGTCGTCTGCAGTGCGATACCGGGAGAAGGCAAGACTTTCGTTTCTGCAAATCTGGCTCATGCCTTCGCGCAGCAGAGCGACCGCAGAGCGCTCGTGATCGATGCAGACATCCGTCGAGCTGGAGGACTCTCAACTTTGCTCGGAGCTCCTTCCGCCCCAGGACTGACCGACTACTTGCTCGGAGAGCAGAGTGCAGAGAACATCGTTCAGACGGGTCCTCTGGAGAATCTCTATCTAATCCCGTGCGGCAAACGGGTTGCGACCCCCGGAGAACTGATCTGCAATTCCAAGTTCGTCACCTTGATCGAGCAGCTACGTCCGGCCTTTGACTGGATCATCATTGACACTCCCCCGGTTCTTCCAATTTCGGATGCGCGGGCCATCGCCGATTTGAGCGATGGAGTTCTGATGGTGGTAAGTGCCCGCTCAACTCTGGCACACCTTGCAAAACGCGGCGTGCGGGAGTTCCGGCGAGATAGCTTGCTCGGAGTTGTGCTGAATCGCATGGCAGAGCCGCCTTCTGCGTACTACTCAGAATACGGTTACGGCTACGGCCAGGGTGAGCCAACAGAAGAAGCTATAAAAGTATGCTGAGCAAGATTTCAGTTCCGCGCTTTCCCGATCCAATGCACGGAAGAGCCAGGAGCTTGCGGATTCGAAACCTTGCGACGTACGCAGGTCTCGTGATTCCAAGCATTCCTGCAGCAGTTCTCCTCGAGTGCGCGGGAGAACGCGCTGGCGATGGCACGACCCCGGCCCGTCCTTTTCTTACGAGTTGCGAGCCCGGTATCAGCGGCGGCACAACCGGAAAATCGTGATCCGTGGAGCGGATTTTCAATTTAGTTTTCAAGCGTTCGAAGATGTGGTACCCAGGGTGAAAAGTTGTTATCTGCCTAGCCGGCGTTAGGGAGGGTTGAAAACGTTGCCCATGACTTCATTCGCCAACCGAACAGAGTGCAGTCTTGTTTCAGGGCCGGAGTTGCCGCCACTGGATGTCATCTTCGGGTGCACTCCGGCGATGCGAAGTGTCCGTGTGAAGCTGGAACGGGCCGCCGCAACAAACATCCCTGTCCTGATTCGCGGTGCCAGCGGAACGGGAAAAGAAATTATGGCGCGGCTTCTGCATGGGAACTCTCCCTTCCGCACTGGACCGTTCGTAAAGGTGAATTGTCCGGCCATTCCCGGGACCTTGATGGAAAGCGAGTTGTTCGGGTATGAGCGCGGCGCATTTACCGGTGCGAACTACAGCAAGCCGGGCCGGTTCGAAACCGCACATCAGGGCACACTGTTTCTCGACGAAATTGGCGACCTCGATGCCGGGTTACAAGCCAAGCTTCTTCAAGTCTTGCAGGATGGAAAGTTCTGCCGAATTGGCGGGGAGTCGGACCAGAGTGTCGAGGTACGCATCGCTTCTGCCACAAACCACTACCTTGAGGATGATATGGGCAGTGGGAGGTTCCGTGAGGACCTTTTCTACAGGCTGGATGGTATCTCGATTACCTTGCCGACGCTGGCAGAGCGGCAGGCAGACATCCCCCGCCTGGTCGAGTTTTTTGTGAGTCGCTACAATGGCATCTTCGGCCGGCGAACCCCTCAGTTCTCTGAGTTGGGGATCAAGAAGTTGATGAACCACCAATGGCAGGGCAACATTCGCGAACTTGAAAATGTCATTCGCAGATACGTGATTTTCGGTCAGGAAGACGCATCGTTTGCCGATGTCATTCGCCGGGACGATTTCATGTATGCGCCTGAGATCTCTCTCGACGGCGATATCTCGCTAAAGCAGATGACTCGCCGCGCGGTTCGCGAACTTGAGTACAAGATCATTTCCCGCGTCCTACTGACGCACCACGGAAACAGGACCAGCGCGGCGCGCGCATTGAAGATCAGTTATCGTTCCCTGCTGTACAAGATTCGGGACAGCGGCATCCTCCGAATTCGTACTCTCACCGCAAAACAACCTGAGACCGCGCCCCCGGCCGAGGAACATGCATCACTAGGCGAATAGGAAAACCTTTAAAGCCAACGGAAAGCGCCTTCCCGCTGTAAGCAGCGACCTGCCCCAATTCTGGGCAGCGAAACACGGGCGGCGTGGGCGAACCCGCTGCCCTGGATGGTTTTGGAAAGCCTCTCGGCGACGCTGAATTACGCCAGCCGGACCTCTTGGTGCGCCGGCAGCCGCCAGAACCGAGGCCGCTGAATAGCGCTCCGACTGGAAACGTTCGCCCTTCTGGCTGTTCAGAAGGTTCGCAAATCAATTTTCCAACTTGTGGCGAGGCAATTGCACGTTGCTCTGTGTAAGATGTCGTTCTTCCTTGAGGACAATATGAAAAACGCTTTCACGCCCGTTCGCGCTAAGTTGCCGCCCTCTCGCAGAGAGAAGTCTATACAACAGGAGCAAGAATTCTTGCAGCGGATCGCGCAGGAATGCCGGCGGGCGGAACGCTCGAAACAGAGGTTTGTGCTGGTCCTGATCGAAGGATTTGAAGCGTTGCAGGCGGAAATTCCGGCCATCACAGCGTCCATCGCCGCGATTACCCGCGAGACCGACACATGGGGTTGGTACGAGCTCCATTCCACAATCGGCATTCTATTCGTTGAGCTGGGAAGCACACCGGCAGAGAGTGCACAGGATACGATTGTAGACAAGCTGCAACGAGCACTGCTGCAGGCAGGTCACGCGGAAAAGCTTGCCATGTCGGTCTACATCCTGCCGCGCGACCTCAACAAACAGGTCGCGTTCGATCACGGTCCGGAACGCATTAGCGTATATATGGAGCCACTCTCCTCTCCAGGCATGAAGGTGCAGTTGGGAATAAAGCGCGCGATCGACCTAATCGGATCAGTATTGCTGCTTGTCATCCTGTCGCCGCTGATGGCGATCATCGCGCTCGCCGTGAAGCTGTGTTCTCCCGGTCCAGTATTGTTCCGGCAGACGCGAGTAGGACAAAGAGGGAAACCATTTACCTTTCTTAAGTTCCGCTCGATGACGGCAACAAACGATCCCAGCCTTCACAAGAACTACGTTACCCAATTCATCAAGGGAACAGCACCCTTGAACACAAACGAGAAGGGTGAGGGAGTCTTCAAGCTTACGCAGGATCCACGGATCACCCGGCTGGGAAGGTTCCTGCGCCGGACAAGCTTGGACGAACTACCCCAGTTCTGGAACGTTTTGCGAGGTGAAATGTCGCTGGTAGGCCCCAGACCTCCCATCCCGTACGAGGTGGAGGCCTATGACCTTTGGCACCAGCGCAGAGTGCTGGAACTAAAGCCGGGAATCACGGGCCTATGGCAGATAAGCAGCCGGAGCCGTTCCGGCTTCGACGACATGGTCCGTCTGGACCTGCTGTACGCGCGCATGTGGTCTCCGTGGCTCGACTTGAAAATCCTGTTGCAAACGCCATTTGCCGTGATTGGGGCCGGCGGAGCGCACTGATACGAGAGACCCATCGCCAAAGTAGGACTTCATTACCGGATGGGCTTCAATACTGCACCATTCACCAGCAAGCTGCGGTAGTCATATTGCTGCCCGCCTCTTCCCGTTTCTCCCCATCATCCGGCAAGCCACGCTGGCGATCGACGCCACGCCGGAATGACGCAGACCAAATCCTTCCAGAGAAGTTACTATCCAAATTCGCGCCACGGCGTGGAAGGGAAACCCGTGCTCGAAACCCGTCGCACTCATCCCGAACGCATTCACGATCACTGTCCCCACAACCTTACCGGCATCACCCAGCGATAAGGGGCTTTGCCGCAATCTCGCCGACCGTCTCCCGCCGCACCTTCATGAATCCAGTGGGCCGGTGACTATAGCATCCCAGTGCACACCCATCGGCTCACGGTCCGCTCGCTCTCCAAGGCGGCAAAGCGGCCCTCTTCACAGAGGCCTTCAATACCTTCAATGCCTCCACTGTGTTGCGCTTGCGAACAAGCGATGCGAACCAATTCTTGGGCGGAAATTTGAGGGTAAATTCCCACGATCTTCACCGCGCACGAAGGGTAGGCTGGCCAACTGCGCGGACGTACGCTATAGAGCTCCCGCAAAACTCCCACTCTTGCACAACGCAAGCCGCCAGGCAGCAACTTATGCTATGAGTCGCCGCGGCCGCAGGCAGGCGGGTCGACACTTGCATTTCCTCCTTCCATTCGACTTTCAAACCCCTGACAGGAACGAAGGCGGCCGTCTTATGTAGAAAGTAGTCAGGTGCGATCTTCACCGCAGAAACTAAGTGCAATCCGTACTTCACAAAATTTCCCTCCCTGAGTAAAGCAAATTGGCGGCTGGAGCGCGCGAGTGAGAAATTTGCCCGACAGGAATGGGAAAACGTTTTCACACTCAAGGCGCCTGATCGGTCCTTTACTCTTCACAAGCTATAAAATGAAACGCTTCTTGCCCCAAGGAACTAGCACGTAAGTAAAAACAAGACGTGTTCTCCACTTAAAGTACCTGCAAAGTTCCGTGATGGCATAAGGCTTGCACCATACCTTTGGAAGTCATATGCCATGCTCTGGATCCGTCGGCGTTCAAACATGGCGGACCAGGAGGAGTAATCATGAGTCGGATATTGTTCTTGGTGTTGGCC
The DNA here is from genome assembly GCA_964591805.1 of uncultured Acidobacteriaceae bacterium. Classification (GTDB taxonomy): domain Bacteria; phylum Acidobacteriota; class Terriglobia; order Terriglobales; family Acidobacteriaceae; genus TOLSYN. The sequence goes on from CAZQDD010000035.1 coordinate 26,971, forward strand.
GTGCTTGGTCAAATGTCGGCGCAGAGCTTTTCTCCACCTAAGGATTCCAGTCTAGCGGCTGCTGCAACTACCACAAGGGCACCCGTGGTCAGTCCCGCCAGAGACGCCGAGTACACGATAGGTCCCGAGGACGTCCTGCAGATCAGTGTGTGGAAGGAAGCCGATATTTCCAGCTCTGTCCCGGTCCGGCCTGACGGTAAAATCTCTTTGCCACTCCTGAATGACGTGCAGGCAGCAGGTCTGACGCCAGTGCAACTGGCCGCGGTAATTACCCAGCGACTCAAGCAGTTCATCGCTGAACCACACGTGACCGTGATCGTGTCTGCCATGAATAGCCGCAAAGCTTATGTCATGGGCCAGGTAGCCAGGCAGGGCGCCATACCACTTGTCTCGAACTTGACAGTCCTCCAAGCTCTCTCGGCGGCCGGTGGCCCAGTTCAATTCGCCAATATCAAGAAGATTTACATCCTGCGCACGGAGGGCGGAAAACAGGAGGTGCTTCCCTTCAATTACGCCGCGGTGATAAAAGGCAAGAACCCAGAACAGAACATCAACCTGAAACCAGGTGACACGATCGTAGTTCCGTGAGGCGATGTCCGTGAAAATCAATAGCCTGGTAAGGCACCTGGTATTGGCTGTATGCGTGTGCATTTCGGCAGAGATGGCTGCCCAGAATACGCCGGTTTCTCCAATTCAGGGCTTCCTTGCACCCGTGTTGGTAACGGAGGCACCGCAGACTCCAGTGACTCCCGATGAGCATCCGCTTTCCGGTGGGCAGATTTTGGGTATCGGTTCCTGGGGTCCCAGACATAGCTTCTTGACGCCATCGCTGCGCCTGTCCGAAACCCTCGATTCGAATCCACTGCTACAGACCCCCAGCGACGGCGGCTACAGGGGATTCACCAATGTTGGCGGGGGGGTGCAATGGATGCAGTACCTTGGGCGAGATGCCGAGATTCGATATGCCGGGGCGCTACGCTATGACACAATGGCGCGTCTTCAAGGTTACAGTCCGTTCATAAATGCGCATAGCGCCGCCATTTCCAAGGTCATACCGTTCAGGACCTGGAACCTGCTGATCGACGACGAGGCTCAATACTCGGATGGCTCGAATTTTGGCGCAGCGGGATTGGAAGGCATGGACTTGCTGGTCACGCAGACCAACCCGTGGGGGGGCTTGCCCAATCTGCAATTGACGTCAACTTCCTTGCAGCCAAACTTAACGCCCAACCAGAGCATTTTGACTGCGCGGGTTGGAAGAATCGCGAACACAACCTTGATCGAGGCGGATGCACATATTGATGCGCGCGACACTGCTACTCTGGCGGCTTCCTATGGACTGCTGCATTTCAATTCGAGCCTGCTTGCTGATACTGGCCAGACTTCGTTCGTCGCAGGGTACAACCGCACCATGACAGTCCGCAATTCGATTGGCCTCGAAGGCGCGTTCACACGATTCAACTTCCAGGATCCCAGTAGTTCCATCTCCACCGAATATTTTTCGCTTCTCTACGCCAGACGTATCTCCGGGCGCAGTGCCATAGAAGTCGGGGGCGGGCCGCAGATCACGCAATCGCTCGTTTCCCGGGCGAACCAGACCTACCTCGGTTGGCAAGGGCGCGCCACGGTGCAATACCGGACCCGCACTATGAATCTGAGTGCGGTGGGGTTACATGCCGTTTCCGGTGGAGCAGGCGTGCTGGATGGAGTTACCAGTACCACCGGCCAGGGAACGGTGGAGTTCGTCGCGGCGCGATATTGGTCAATGTCACTCAATTCTGGCGTCTCACGCAATCAGCAACTGAATTCCAACCAGAGGTATGAAGTGCAGTTCGCGGGTATAGCTTTGCATCGGAAAACCGGCCCCTTCACAAATTTGTTTCTGAGCTACGACTTTCAGCGCCAGACGACTTCGTCTGTTTGCACGGGGCCCATTTGTGGTTATGTCGGGATGCGCAATGTCTTTGGGATTGGATTCGCGTGGACCTATCACCCGATTGGCGTCGAGTAGCCTTACAACTTCTGGACGGGCTACGAGCTTGGATAAGCGGAGATGAACGCATGAGAAACGGAATTGAATTGCTATCGCACCTGCGCAATTCTTTGCAGAAGGGAATGCCGACGTGGGCGGGGAATCCATGGCAATCCCTGAAAGTAATTCTTTTCAGCGTTCTTGCGGGTGGAAACAGGCATAGATTCTCCAGTTTCGTGCTTCCGCAACTCTGGCAGACGGATTGCACTTAGAGATTGCGAATTGTTGAACAACCAGTTCAAAGAATGAACTGTAAGACTTATCGTTCATCCGGCTCCTTACGGCGGAGCCGAATTATGTGGAGGAAAGATGGAAAAGTCACAAGCCCCGGCTTCCGCGTTGTTAGCAGTTGGAGCCTCGCAACCGATTCGAGAGATCGCCCAGCCGAAGTCAATCGGGCCTTTGCTTTACCAGAATCCAATAAACCTGAGGATTCGACCCACCGAGAAAAAAGCCTTATCGATCGGTGTAATCGGCTATGGGTACTGGGGTCCTAACATTGTTCGCAACTTCCATCTGCAGGAACTCTCACAGGTTTCCCTCGTGTGTGACCGGCGTCCGGAGGCTCTCGCCAAGGTGGCTAAAGCGTACCCGGAGATAGAGGTGACCACCGACCCGTTGCAGGTCTTACGTTCCCCCGACATCGACATTGTGGCCGTGGTTACGCCGGTCTGGACGCATTTCGATCTGGCGAAAGCCGCTCTTGAAAACGGTAAACACGTATTCGTCGAAAAGCCGTTCACGTCGACTTCCGAACAGGCCGAGGAACTGATCGAGCTTGCGGAACGCAAGAACCTCAAGATCATGGTGGACCACACCTTCCTGTTCACCGGCGCAGTACGCAAGATCAAGCAGTTGATCGATGCCGGAGAACTCGGAGATATTTACTACTACGACACCATGCGCGTAAACCTTGGCATGTTCCAGCACGATGTGAATGTTATCTGGGATCTTGCGCCGCACGATTTGTCCATCATGGACTATCTGCTTTCGAACAAACCCGAAGCGATCGTAGCTACTGGACAGAAACACATTAACGGCGTCGAGGACGTTGCGTTTATTACCATTTACTACTCGAAAAAACTGATCGCGCACGTCAACGTGAACTGGCTCTCGCCGGTAAAGGTGCGGACCACTCTGGTGGGTGGCGGCAAGAAGATGCTGATTTGGAACGACCTGGAATCCGACGAGAAAATCAAGATCTATGACCGCGGCGTGCGCATGAACACCCGCGAGGGCGTCTACGATCTGCTCGTTAGCTACCGCTCCGGTGACATGTGGGCGCCGCAGATTGAGAGCACGGAAGCGCTCAAACTCGAGCTCGGATATTTCAATGAATGCATTTTGGAGGATAAGACGCCCATCAATGATGGGCACGCCGGGCTGCGGATCGTCAAGGTGCTACAAGCCGCGGACCAATCGCTGCGCAGTCGGGGAGCCGAGGTTCTCATATGAACGAGTTCGTCATCATCGCGCCCGATGTGAAGCTGGGAAAGAACGTTCAGCTTTCCAAATTCATCAATCTCTATGGCTGCGAGATCGGGGATGGAACCAAGATCAGCGCGTTCGTTGAGATTCAGAAGAACGCCAAAATCGGAAAAAACTGCAAGATATCGAGCCATACCTTCATTTGCGAGGGTGTCACCATCGAGGATGGAGTATTTGTGGGCCACGGCGTCACCTTTATCAACGACACCTATCCCCGGGCCACCAATGCAAACGGCGAATTGCAAACCGAGCAGGACTGGGTGGTCGAGCGGACTTTCGTGAAAAAAGGAGCGTCGATCGGTTCCGGTGCCGCAATCCTCTCCAAGGTTACGATTGGCGAGTATGCCATCGTCGGCGCTGGTAGCGTCGTTACCAGAGATGTACCTGCATACGCAATCGTGGCAGGTAATCCCGCAAGAGTTTTGCGCTATCAGAAAGCCAGGATTTCTCAAAATGAATATTTCGATTCCCTTGCTTAACCTTGTAACTCCCCACGTCGAACTTGAATCCGAACTGCTGGAGGTCGTACGAACGGCTTTGCGCAGTGCTGCGTTCATCGGCGGTAAGTCGTTACAAAATTTCGAGGCACATTTCGCCTCGTTCACCGGAGCCACGGAATGTGTCGGCGTTGCCAGTGGAACGGACGCGCTGCGCTTCGCCTTGATCGCAGGTGGAGTAAAGCCGGGTGATACGGTGCTTACCGTGGCAAACACGTTTATTGCCACGGCGGAGGCCATCACGCAAGCAGGCGCGTTTCCCGAGTTTATTGAGGTTGACGAACTGACCCACAACATGAGTCCCGCGAAGTTGCGCGACTACCTCGAGGTCTGCGCGCGCGACGCCGATTCCGGGCTCCGTCTGGGACGCCGGACCGGTACGCCCATTACCGCCGTGCTGCCCGTTCATCTCTATGGCCAGATGGCGGACATGGACCTGATTGCCGGGATCGCGCAGGAGTTTCACTTGTTGCTGTTTGAAGATGCCTGCCAGGCACACGGCGCCGAGTATTTCTCGAATTACGAGAATCGGTGGCGCACGGCGGGCTCCGTCGGCAGGGCTGCCGCGTTCAGCTTCTATCCGGGCAAAAATCTAGGGGCATGCGGAGAGGGTGGTGCGGCCACCACCAGTGATAAAGCGCTTGCGCACCAGATGCGGATGCTTCGCGACCATGGCCAAGCCAGCAAGTATTACCACGACGTGGTTGGCTACAATGGACGCCTGGACGCCATCCAAGCCGGCTTTCTCGATGTCAAGCTCAAGCACCTGGCGCGCTGGACAGAACTGCGCCGCGCCGCCGCTGCACGCTACAACGCCTTGTTTCAGTCTGTACCCGGAGTTGTTGTACCCTTCGAGCTGCCAGACTCGAAGCCCGTCTATCACCTCTACGTCGTCAGGGTGAACAATCGCGATCAGGTTCAATCGCAACTCAAAAAGGCGGGAATCGAAGCCGGAATCCACTATCCGGTGCCGGTTCACCTCCAAAAGGCGTATGCAGATCTCGGCTACCAGAAGGGAGACCTGCCGGTGACGGAAACTCTAGCATCCGAGGTTCTTTCCCTGCCAATGCATCCCCATCTCACGGCAGAGGATCAGCAGCGGGTGGTGGAGGAAGTGGCAAGGGCGGTCGAATCCGTGCCAAAGCAGTCTTCAGTCATCGCGTGTTAGTTGGTAGTCAGCGGCAATGTGAACGCGTGTTGGAAGCGGTCACATTGCCGCTTGGCTTAGCAGCGCCAAAGCCTTCTGCCGCACGAACCGCAGGCATGGAAGTACCCCCCCAGTAGGTTCCCTGGTCGTCCATTTTTCCATAAGGAACTCGCTGTCAGGTTGTCCGACATGTGCTCCATAGGCTTGGGACTGCCTCGGCCGACGGCTGCGTCAAGGACGAGCGCCCTGAAGTGGGCAGAGGGCAACAGTCGCCTTCCAGCAGCATCTTTCACCCAATATTCACCCAGGTTTTAATCCCAGTTAACCGCGCTGGCTGAGAATAACGATGCCCTGACGAAGCCAGGTTTTGGATACCCTGACTCTCTCCCGGTTTGGGTATGGGCAATTTTTTTCCGTTACTTTTAGACATTTCTCGGGTATATTTCTCCTACTGGGGTTTGGAGTTTTGGGGCTATTTAGGTCGAAACAGTACATGTACGCATGGTAAACTCGTCCTGCTAGACAGGACATCATCCGCAACTTCAACAATTGAGGCTTCTATGGCTACGCCTTCGTTTCAGGTTTCCAGACGTGCGCCGTCAAACAAGGCAGTGCATGGCACATCTGCCTCTGCGGGGCGAGGAGTCCTTGTTGTGGGTAGTGAGTTTGCGGTGCTCAACTACGTACGGGATATTCTGGCGCGTGATAACTTGCAGGTAAGTCCGCTCACAAAGGAGCAGGCGCTTATCAGGCTCCAGAAGGGCTTCACTCCCGATGTCATTTTGCTTCAGTTGGTCGGTGACCAGGCCCTGGAGACTTTGACCGCACTTCGCGAAGCCCGTCCCACCGTTCCCATCATCGCCTTCTCTTGTTCCCATGATTTGCCGCTTATTGTGAAGGCAATGAAGATGGGAGCTTCCGACTGCATTCAACTGCCGTTTGACATGGTTGATCTGAAGAATTCGGTGCGGCGTGTTCTCTCCCTGGTGGGAGATGAACCGCAAGGGCAAACCGCGCACGAGACTCCCTTGTCCGACGACGCATCCCTCGTCTGCGCCAGTGCGCGCATGAATGAGATCCGCGGTCAGGCCGCAATCCTGGCCCGCGTCGACCTGCCCGTGCTCATTCTGGGAGAGAGTGGAACCGGCAAGGAGATCATCGCGCAGTATATCCACAAGATGTCACCGCGCGCCCACCGCACGTTCCTGAAAGTGAACTGTGCTGCAATGCCGGCCGATTTGCTGGAAAGCGAACTGTTTGGCTATGAGCAGGGAGCTTTCACCGGCGCGGTGCGGTCCAAGCCAGGAAAATTTGAAATCTGCAATATGGGCACGATCCTGCTCGACGAGATTGGTGAGATGCCTCCATCTTTGCAGTCGAAACTGTTACAGGTATTACAGGACGGAAGTTTTTCGCGTTTGGGTGGGCGTACGACCATCAAGGTAGATGTTAGGGTCGTCGCGGCCACCAATATCGACATAAACGCAGCCATCGCAGCAAAATCGTTCCGCGAAGATCTTTATTATCGGCTGAATGGCTTCTGTATACAGATGCCGCCACTGCGGGAGCGGAAAGAGGAAATTCCCACCCTGATCAGACACTTCATGCGTAAACTGTCGGCCAAGTATGCCCGGCAACCGCTGACCGTGTCAGAGCAGTTGCTCCGCGCCTGCGCAGAGCACGATTGGCCAGGCAACCTGCGAGAGTTGGAGAACTGTGTCAAGCGGTTCCTGGTGCTTGGCGATGAGCAACACGTGCTCGCTGACCTGCGCAAAGCCAGGGGAAATCGCTCCGCTGAAGCGACCCAGACAAGATTGGATGTAAGCTCGATTGGTGGGTTGAAGCAGTTGGCCCGGAGCGCGATGGGCGAGGCCGAAGCTGAGGCCATGGGAGAAGCATTAAAGCACCATAACTGGAATAGAAAGCGCGCGGCCGCAGAGCTGAAAATCAGCTATAAAGCGTTGCTTTACAAGATTCGTCAATACGGTCTATCACCCACGACGGAATCCGAGCCGCCAGCTGCGGCTGTCGGATGCGGACTGCCATGACTGATTCTGCCGCCTCGCAAGAGGAAGCTGTAAGACGGCAAAAGGTTGTTATCAGGAAGCAGGATGGAACCCTCATCAGGGGATACTATTGTTCGGATGCGCCTGCTGACTTGAGTTTGATTGCAGGTAGTTCACAATCTCAGTTTCACAAGATGCAGGGAACTTGTGTCTCCGAAGCTGGAACACCGCTCGAGGTGGACTGGTCGCAGGTGAAAGCTGTATTCTTCGTGGCAACCTTTGAGGGAGACCGCGACTTCGAAGCGGTGCGCTTCTTCACCAGTGGTCAAGTTCAAACCATCTGGGTTGAGATTGTCTTCACCGATGGTGAAATCATCGAGGGTTGCATCCGCAATTCGCTCCATCATTTGAAGTACGACGGTTTCTTTCTTCGTCCTTCCACCCCTGGCAGCAACAACCTGTTGATCTATGTGAACAAAGCAGCGATCGTGAGTTTTCGTGTCCTGGGCGTGCGTACCCAGGAAGATCAATAGTGCATATCGGCGCTATCTGGAATTCAAAGTGCTGATTCGGGGCGTACGATGATCAGGGATGCCCGCCAACCGGATCCTGGCAGCCTGCAAATCGTCGTGCGACTGGGCAGGAAGAAAGCGTGAAGCAGGAGTGATCGCGAAGTTGTCTGCCTTCGGTCGGTTGATGCTTACTCGCTGGTGCAAACCGGTAGCGCGGAGTGCCACGTAAGCTTGAAACTCTGGGCGCCGTCGTTTGCCAGGCAAGCCGTGACGGATCTCTCTTGCTCCGCAATCAAAGCAGGAATTCAGCGGCCCTAAGCCATGGAAGTTCCAGGAGGTCAGCCAGTGGGACGGACGATTCTGGTTACAGGCGGAGCCGGATTCATCGGCTCCAACTTTGTTCTACAACGGATTGCGGCAGGCGACCGCATCATCAATCTCGACAAGCTCACCTACGCCGGCAATCCCGGCAATTTTGACTCGCTCCAGAATCACCCCGCTCACATTTTCGTGCAGGGCGGCATCGAAGACTCGGCCCTGGTCCAATTCCTGCTGCGAACTCACCAGCCCGATGCCCTGGTAAACTTCGCTGCCGAAAGCCACGTCGACCGATCCATCTCCAACCCTGAGGAGTTTATCTTCACCAACCTCGTCGGAACTTTTCGTCTGCTCAACGAGTCGCTCGCCTACTTCCTCGCGTTGCCGCCCGGGTTGCAGTCCCGCTTCCGTTTTCTCCACGTCTCCACCGACGAAGTCTACGGATCGCTTGGCCCAACCGATCCGGCTTTTGCCGAGGGCGATACCTACCAGCCCAACAGTCCTTACTCGGCTTCCAAGGCTGGCAGTGATCACCTTGTGCGCGCCTATCAGCACACCTACGGACTGCCAACCCTAACCACCAACTGTTCCAATAACTATGGCCCCTACCAGTTTCCCGAGAAACTCATCCCCCTCGTAATCCTCAACGCCCTCAACGGCAAACCTCTCCCCATCTATGGAGACGGCCTTAACGTGCGCGACTGGCTCTATGTCGGAGACCACTGTGAGGCTATCGCGCGGGTGCTCGATCAAGGCGTGGCCGGTGAAACCTACAACATCGGCGGCCACAGCGAAATGGCCAACCTGGATGTTGTTACCACCATCTGCTCCATCCTCGATGAACTCAATCCCAGAGGCGCTCCGCACAACCGCCTCATCACTTTCGTCAAAGATCGTCCTGGCCACGACCGCCGCTATGCCATCAATGCCGGCAAAATCAACCGCGAACTGGGGTGGCAGCCCGCTGAAACCTTCGCCACCGGAATCCGGCGCACCGTCGAGTGGTATCTTTCCAATTCTGCCTGGATCGAGCAGGTAACCAGCGGACAATACCGCAACTGGATCGCAGAAAATTACGAATCCCGGGGTGCTAAATGAAGGGAATCATTCTCGCCGGAGGCTCCGGCACGCGGCTGTATCCCGCGACCATCGCCGTCAGCAAGCAACTCATTCCCATCTATGACAAGCCGATGGTTTACTACCCGCTCAGCACCCTCATGCTGGCTGGAATCCGCGAGATTCTGCTTATCTCCACTCCCCTTGACCTGCCGCGCTTCCGCGACCTGCTCGGCTCGGGTGAGCGCTGGGGCCTCCAGATTTCCTATGCCGCGCAGCCCAGCCCCGATGGCCTCGCTCAGGCCTTCCTCATCGGCGAGAACTTTATCGCAGGCGATCCCTGTGCCCTGGTCCTGGGCGACAACATTTTCTACGGACAAGACATGTCGAAGCTTTTGCAACACAGCGCCGCGCGCGACACCGGCGCCACGGTCTTCGCCTACGCCGTGCAGGACCCATCCGCCTACGGCGTAGTCGAGTTTGACTCCGCCGGCCGCGCCGTCAGCCTGGAAGAAAAACCCGTCCATCCCCGCTCACGCTTTGCCATCACCGGACTCTACTTCTACGATTCGCAGGTGGCCTCACTGGCCAGGTCGCTCAAACCGTCCGCCCGCGGCGAACTGGAAATCACCGACCTCAACCGTCTCTACCTCGACTGTGGCCAACTCAACGTCGTTACCTTCGGCCGGGGCACCGCCTGGCTGGACACCGGAACCCACGACTCCATGCTCGAGGCTTCCAGTTTCATCGCCACCCTCGAGAAGCGCCAGGGCCTCAAAATCGCCTGCCCGGAAGAGATCGCCTTCCGCATGGGTTTCATCGCCGCCGGGCAACTGGAATCCCTCGCCCAACCGCTTATCAAGAGCGGCTACGGTAAATACCTACTGCAACTCATCGAGGAGGCAAACGGAGAGCGCCAGGAAGTCGGGCCCGCGCGAGGGTGAG
>CAZQDD010000036.1:0-34519 GCA_964591805.1 uncultured Acidobacteriaceae bacterium
ATCACGCCGACGGTTCCGGCTGGAGCGCCGGAGATGGTCCCGCTGAACTTGACCAGTTGCGGAACGGCGGCAGTGTCTTGGGCGATGGCGCAGCCGAGCAGAAGGACGATGCAGAACAGTGAAGCCAAGAGCCGGCGAAGTTGAGAGAGAAACAGGTATGAAAATTTATGTTGGCGGGACACTAATATCCTCCATCGCGATTCACTTCGATGGGGCAAGTGGACTCAAACCCAGCGTACGGGGACCCAGCGTGCGTAGACCGGACAGACACTGCACCTTCGGAAGATGAAAGTTTAACGCCGGGAATTTGGAATCACAAGGCAATTCGGAAGGTATTGACCGCGCGTGCTGGTGGGGATTGAGTTCGGGAAGGAATTACCTGGCTTTGCCAAGGGGCGAGCCGCGACAAGGCCACGTCAAAAGCCTGCTCCAGTTACACGAAAGGCGGCTGGAGCAGGGTCGCGGAGTTTGTCTTGATGACGGGCATGGCACGGGTTAGATCGTGGCCGCGATGGACTGGGTGTGGGTGGTCTCGTTTGCGGGAACCGCAATGCTTGGAAGGCTTTGCCCGGCGGTACGAAGCGCCACTGCCGTTACCGACGACGTTGAGACGTTGGCCGCAATGATGGTGTAGCTGAGAAAAACCATGTCCGTGGATGGGGTGGCCAGGGACCAGGAATACGGGATGGTCACCGTGCATTTTGCGGTGGAGCCGGTGCGGGTGGCAGTCGCTGCCGCACTTTCCGTAATTTCGCGACCGCTACCGGAGGTGATGTCGTCCACGAGGTTCGCACCCACTTCGCAGTAGATGGGGGTGGTGGTGGCAAAGGTTGAATCCACCGTGATGGTGAAATCGAAGACCAGCTTGCCGGCGCGCGTGGTGGTGGTCACATCACTCACCATGTGCATGGGCACAGGCTGAGCGCTGCCGGGACGTGTGTTCAGAACGCCCGGGACGGTCGAGCTTCCGCTTGCATTTTGTCCCCAGAGGGGCAGGGTGACTCCTGCCAGGCAGACGCAGAACAGGACGATACGCATAATCCTTAGTTGGCTCATTCCAACCTCCCTTTAGATTTGTTTGGACGGCACACAGAGTTGTAACAGGGAGCCCACATCGGCCTCCCAGTGGTCGGAAGAGTATAGCGCTGTTTTCGAACGGCCAGGATGAAATTTCCGTTCAGGAGATATTTTCTGTGAGCACCAGGGAGCGGCGGCAGGCGGGCGGCGCGAGCCGGTTGCGAAGGAAAACGTGGCAGCTCCGCGCCGCTCTAGCTGTAGGCCTTTTCAATGTCGTGGATCTTTTCAAGGCGGCCGGAGTGGCGGCCTCCGGAGAACGGGGTATCCAGCCAGATCTGCACGATTTTGGTGGCATCGCTTTCATCCAGGATGCGGGCGCCCAGGGTGAGCACGTTGAGATTGTTGTGCTCGCGCGACACCTGGGCCTCGTACTCATGGCTGACATTGGCGGCGCGAATGCCGGGAACCTTGTTGGCGGAGATGGCCATGCCAATGCCGGAGCCGCAGACCAGGATGCCGCGCTCGGCGCGTCCGGCGGCTACGTCCTGGGCAACCTTGTAGGCATAGTCGGGGTAGTCTACCGAGTCGGAAGTGTTGGTGCCTTCGTCAATCACCTGATGGCCGCGGTCCGTTACATACTGGCGAATTCGATCTTTGAGGAGATAGCCGGCGTGGTCGGCTCCCATTGCAATCTTCATACCGTTATTGTATCCGGGAGCGGCGGGTTTGGCGCCAGAGAAAAACACGAGAAGTGCAATCCAGCCAGCAGACCAACCTTGCGGCTTGACCGCGGCCCGCGGAGCCGGAAGCCGTCAAGGCGACGCGGCGGGATTGAGTGGCGGGCTGGCCGTCTGGTTACGAAATGGTCTGCAACGAAACGGCGTGGGAGGCATCCCCCGCGGCATAAGCACGGTTGAAAGCGCCGGCGACGAAACGGGTGACCAGATAGCCATCCATGTACTTGTAGGGCGCCTCGCCCAGGGTGTAGTGGCCGCAGGGCAGGCAGCGGATTTCAGCCTCAAGTTTGCGGCTGCGGAATTCCGCGGCGATCTTGCGGCTGAACTCGGGCAGGAAGGTGCGGTCGTAGGCGGTGTGGATCATGAGCACCTGCTTGGGCCAGCGCTCGAACTGGTCAAAAAAGCTCATGGGACTGACGCAGGCCAGGGCGTGGCGCAACTCGGCGGCGTTGAGCACCTTTTCGATGCCCTGGCGGACGTGGCGGGTGGAGTAGCCGGTCCAGACCACATCGCCAAAATAGGTGGAGGCGTGGTTGAAGATGTTGACCCGGAGACGCTCGTCATGGGCGCTGGCGTTGAATCCGTAACAGGAGCCGAGGCTGGTTCCGAGGACTCCGAACTCGGTGTAGCCCTGCTGCTCCAGCCAATCCACGCAGCAACGGATGTCGATAATGCCCTGGCGCGCGGCGTGCAAGGTGCGCCCGATGTTGGAGCTGACCGAGTAGTCGGCGCGGTGCAGCTCGGCGGGCATGCGGATGTCGTGATAGGGCATGCTGAGACGCAGGGTGGAAACGCCGAAGATCCGGAAAAGCCGGGCGAAGGCGTTATGGCTGATGGCGTCGCCGTTCCACTGCGGAACGATGATGATGGCGCGCCTGGGCTTGCCCGAGGCAGGCGGCACGGGAAACCAGCGGGCGTTGACCAGGTCGTTTTCCGGGTAGGGCGAGCGGACGGGCGAGGTGAAGCGCAGAAAGGTTCCGGACTGGCCGGCATACTTGGCGTCATCGACCGCGGGATTGGCCTTGCTGCCGGTGCCGTAGACGCGGATGGGACGCTGTTCGAGACGGAAATCGGTGGGGGTGGTATAGCCGTAAAATTCGTCGCTGTTGGCGATGAGACGGTCGTTGAGGTCGAAGAAATAGCGCTTCTGTGCCTCCGGCGAGGCGGAGGCGGACAGGGCGGCGACGCCGGGGAAATCGGCGGTCCAATCCATGCCCCACTCGAAGGGGCGCACCACGCGATTGCTGTCGCGGGTTTCCAGACGGAACTCCCAGGCGTTCATCCAGCGCGCATAACGAGAACGGATCATAGATATCGTCATTACGAGTTTATCAGGCGGTCCAAGGGAGATTCGAGCGGGTCGCAGCCAGGGGCGGGTGGGAGGAGCTGAAAGGCAGTGGAGCGGGGGCTAACGGCGAGGCTGGACTTCACGGCTCCGAGGACCTCTGGTGCATGCCGGGGAGCATTGCACTGCGATCGAAGAACACGAATGGGGAAATATCCCGACGGAGCCGGGGGCTTCAGGTTGTTGCTATGGGTGCCAGAAACGAGACCACGAGCAGGGGCGGGAGCAAGGCCCACTACTTCACATCAGCGGGAGCGGTCTCCTTGGCGGCAGGGGCGGTTTGACTGGCGGCGGGCGCGTGCGCCAGTGCCTGCCTCCGGACCCAGCCGGGATACCACATCGTGAAAGCCAGCGAGGAGGCCGTCAAGGTCGTGGAGATCACGCTGGGCAACGCTCCGCCCTTGGCCGCCTGCCACTCCAGCACCACCGCCTGCAGAATGAAGTCAGTACCCCAGACCGCGGTGATTAATTGGTTGGTACGTACGAACGAGGGAAGGTTCCAGCGTTCCGGAGGCACTCCCTCGCGCGCATATTGCAAGGTGAACGGACTGCCTGCAAGCAGCGAGCCCCAGGCGGTGGCGGCAAGAAGCAGATGCACCAGAAGCCCCTGGTGATGTCCGATGGCTTGCCAGTGCAGGAAGTAGAGCGCCACGAAATCGAAGGTGAAGAAGCTGAAGGAAACCAGTTCCAGGATCTTGGGATTGCGGCGGTGCACCAGCACCTGAACGGCGGTGATTGCCAAGGCCACCAGCAGGGCAGCCAGCGGATAACGGTGGCTCAGCGCACCGAAGAGTATCCAGGGTAAAAAGGCAATGATCAGACTCAAATTCATGGGTGGATAACTCCGTTCCTTCCAGACCAAGCCTGGTTTTCCTGGCATCGCCGCGCCGGCTTGGGCCGGCAAGTGAAATCTTCTTGTTCAGGAATGATTCGCCCGAATTGTACCGCTCACAGCGAGGAATGCAAAACCTAATGCGGAGCCAGGCCGGCTCCGCAGAAGGTGGATGGCGCGCAAGGCAGTTCGAGGCCGAAGAGACTCTACAGCGTCATCGGAGATTGGAACGGCGCGAGATCGCCCGGCTCGCGCTGACAACTTCGGGAGACAAGAGCGCGAGGAAGATCTATACCTGCTCCATTTTGGCGGTGAAGTGGCGGAGGAACGGAGGTTCGTAGGTGAGGCGGAGACCGCGGATGTGGAAGCGTTTGTGCCAGACCTCGGTGATGACCTCGATGACGTAGTCGATGTGGCTCTGGGTGTAGGTGCGGCGGGGGATGGCAAGACGGACGAGGTCCATTTGGGCGGCTGGGCCGAACATGAGGGAGCCGATTTCGACCGAGCGAATGCCGCCTTCGAGGTAGAGTTCGGCGGCCAACGCGACGCCGGGAAACTGCTCGACGGGGATGTGGGGAACGAAGGCGCGGGCGTCCAGGTAAACGGCGTGGCCGCCGGGCGGCAGGACGAGGGGAATTCCCTGCTCGGCCAGGTGGTTGCCGAGGTAGGCGGTGGAGGCGATGCGGTAGCGGAGGTAGTCGGGATCGAGCGCCTCCTGAAGGCCGACGGCGATGGCCTCGAGGTCGCGTCCGGCCAGGCCTCCGTAGGTGGGATATCCCTCGGTGAGAATGAGCAGGTCTTTTTCCTGCTGGGCGAGCAGGTCGTTGTTGGTGCAGAGGAATCCGCCGATGTTGGCCATGCCGTCTTTCTTGGCGCTCATGGTGCAGCCGTCGCCAAGGGAGAACATTTCCTGGGCAATTTGCTTGGGCGTTTTGTCTGCATAGCCGCGCTCCCGGAGCTTGATGAAGTAGGAGTTCTCGGCGAAGCGGCAGGCGTCAAAGTAAAGCGGGATGTTGTGTTTGTGGCAGAGCTGGCTGACCTGTTGCGCGTTTTCCATGGAGACGGGCTGTCCGCCGCCGGAGTTGTTGGTGATGGTGAGCATGACGAGTGGAATGCGTTTGGGGCCGACGCGCTGGATGGTTTCGGCCAGAGCATCGACATCCATATTGCCCTTGAAGGGATGGATGAGGTTGGGCTGGCGGCCCTGGGGAATGACGAGGTCGAGAGCCTCGGCGCCGGTGGTTTCAACATTGGCGCGGGTGGTGTCAAAGTGGGTGTTGTTGGGTACGACGTCGCCGGGCTTGAGCATGGTGCTGAACAGGATTCGCTCGGCGGCGCGGCCCTGGTGCGTGGGAATGACATGAGTGTAGCCAAAGATGCTCTGCACGGAGTCACGGAAGCGCAGGTAGCTGCGGCTGCCGGCATAGCTCTCATCGCCCTCCATGATGGCTCCCCACTGGTAGGTGGACATGGCGCCGGTGCCGGAGTCGGTAAGCAGATCAATGAGGACATCGTCGGCCAGAAGAAGGAACAGGTTGTAGTGGGCGGCCTGCAGCAGACGTTCGCGATCTTCACGCTGGTTCCAGTGGATGGGCTCGACACTCTTGATGCGGAATGGTTCGATGATGGTTTGGATGGGCATGGGCTCCTCGCTCGGGCAGAAGAACCATTGTAGTGTGGCGGGGATGTTTCGCGCAGCAAGTGATACCCCCCGCGGACGCCACAGGGACAACGGGCGAGGACTTTGCGGGCGCGGGGGACTATTTGAACTGAAACACGACGACGCAGGATTCCGGGCCCTCGAACCTGGCCTGCTTTACGGCTGCTTGCGCGGCAGATGCCAGGATGGGATTGCCGCCGAGAATCTTGGCCTCACGGACGCTGCCGGAAGGGGAGAGCTGAAGCTCGAGACGAACGACGCCCATGATCTTCATACGGCGGGCAAGGTCTGGGTAAACTACTTTTACTTCGGCGCCCTTGGACTTGCAGGCAGGTTCTTCGGCAAAAAGCGAAACCGCGCAGAAGAGCATGGCCGCAAGAACAAGCGCTGAGTGCCACAGATTCCAAAACGTAGGTCGAGTATGTGTCTTCATCGCCATTGCATTGAGAGAATTTGGTATGGTCCGATAGTACTCAATTTCGAGGCAATCGCAATGATTACGTCAGGCCACGCACCAATGGTTACCGCGATGGTAAACACGGGTACGGAGGCGTTGGGGATGACGCGCCGGCCTTGCGCCAGGCGCGGCAGAAGAGCGGAAGACGCGCGTTTGGGACCGGCATTCGCGGGCCTGGACGTTGCTCACAACGCAGCGGAGATCAGCGCCTGGTATTGTGCCTGGGAGAGGGGAACAACCGAGAGCCGTCCCTGGCGGAGCAGAGGTGAATCGGCGAACAAAGGGCTGAGTTTGATCTGGGGCAGAGTTACGGGATGAGCGATGGCTTTGCCGGCGGCAATGCGTACCAGAGGAACCTTGGGATCGGATGCATCGACGGAGAGGACGTGGGCGGTGCCGACGGCGCAGCGCTCCTGGCCGGTATGGTAAAAGATGAGCTTGTCTCCCTTGTGCATCTCGCGAAGGTGCATGACGGCCGCAGGATTGGTGACTCCATCCCAGAGGGTTTCACCCTCGTGCTGGAGCTGGGAAAAGGAGTAGACGGTGGGTTCGGTTTTGAGGAGATAGTACATGAGACTGATTTGTAGCACAATTTTCCGTCCGGGTTGCGTCGTGGGAGACGCGGGAAGATCTTTTTTCGAGCCATGACAGAACAAGAATTTTCTCCGGAAGCGATCCGCGAGCGGCTGCTGATGATTCCCGCAGTGCGGACTTTTGGCTATCGATTGGAGGAGCTGGGGCACGGGCGGGCGGTGCTGGTTGCTCCATACGAGACGCGGCTGGACGGCATTTTCCAGTGCTTCCATGGGGGGTTGCTGGCCACCCTGGCGGATTCCGCGGGTGGAGCCGCGGTGCTGACCGTGGCGGGAGCCGGCGCGGCAACGACGACTACCGACTTGAACATCCGGTTTCTGGCACCCTGCCGGACCGACGCCCGCGCCACGGCCAGGATTATCAAGGCGGGACGGACGCTGATTCTGGCGGAGATTAACATTCACGACATGGAGGGCCGGCACATTGCAGTGAGCCAGGCCAGCTACATGCGGCTGCGAAAAAGCACCTGAGCGGCAGGTACTACTGCACGGCGCAGCGGGGCGTGTCCACCTCCAACATCAGGAACTGCACTTGCGGGACGAGAATCTTCATCTGGTCTTCCAGGCGCTTCCACTCGCGCTGGATCTGACGGATGCGGCGGGCGCGAACGGCTCCCTCCAGCATTTCCGCGGTGAAGGAGAGATGACCGGGACCGATGACCATGAGGGAGTTGCGCAATTGCTGCAAGGCGCGCTCGGTGAGCGGGTGGTTGCGATCCTTGATGGCGGAGCGCAGGGACTCCATGCGCATGGGAAGTTCATTGAGAAAGATGCCACAGAGCTGAATCAACAAGCGGGGATCGCCTCCGGCGTGAGTCAGGAGATGATCGCAGTCGAGCGCAAGCGGTTCGATGGGCGCGGATTCGGTTGAGGGTTGCATCGGCTTCGCAATCGGTTCATTCATGGCAGTGTCCGTTCCAGGCTCGCCGCCGGCACTTCCGAAAGGAGAAGAGCGGGCGGAGTGGCGATTGTCATTCCTCTGTGTTATCGGCAAGTCGGGGGAAAATATGAAGGGCGGGGCGAGGCGGGATTACAGTCTCCTTCGAAGGTACTCGAAGACCAGGTAACCGATGGAGGCGGCGATCATGGCGATGACGAAGTTCGTACTGGTAAAGATGTCGTGCAGGGCGAAACCCAAAGTCTTCCCTTGTCCATTGACGATGGTAAATTCGCCCATCAACAAGTTTGAGTAAAAGAGGAAGACGATAAAGAGGATTTCCACGACGCCGCGCCGGATCGGGTTGAGGCGGTGAGGATCTTTCGGGTCGCGGCGCATGTCTCAATGATACTAAGAAGCAGGCTGAAAACCTTGCAACTTCGATTGCTGAAAACAAAAATCGGCCGGCATTGCTGCCGGCCAGCGTCGTCTGCTCAAAAATGGATTGCTACTGGGCGCGAATTCTGCGGCTGCGCTGCTGCAACAGCGACGGCGGCACGCCGAACTTGGCGCGAAACAGATTGGAGAAGGTGGGCGCACTATGGTATCCGACGGCGCGGCAGATGGCCGAGACCGGCGTGTCGGTGGTCTCCAGAAGCTTGTGCGCCATCTGCATGCGGCGGTCCGCCAGGGCGCGCAACGGCGTGATTCCATAGACCTGGCTGAAGACGCGATGGAAATGATGCGGCGACATGCAGGCGGCGCGGGCGATTTTCTCCAGGCAAAGATCTTCGTTGTATGCGTCCTGAATGCAGACGTAGGCGCGCTGAATGCGGCGATAGAGTTCGGCGCGGGTTCCGGGACGCACGCTGTCAATGGTTTCAATCTGGCGGCTGGCGGCGCTGTAGACCAGCACCACGCATTCGGAGACGGCGCGGAACTTGTCGGCAATACTGCCGATACTGTCGCCACGCAGGCAGGCGGCGCTGAGCGAGCGCAACTTGGGGCCGATTTCAAAGGCGCTCTCGTGCTCGACGCACTCGGGGAAACGAACCACGATGCCATCGCTATCCACGTCGAGCGAAGCATCCAGGGGAGCGCTCAAACTGCGCGCAATATCGGCCATGTACTTTTGCTCGAAGACCAGGGTAACGGCGCGCGGACTGGCATTGGCTTCGACGCTGATCTCGCCACGCTGGCCTTCATTGATGACGACGAAGGTTGTGGGAGAAAGCGTGTAATGGCCGCACTCGGTGCGGATCTTGTATTGATCGTGCAGCGAATAACGCAGCGACAACGGGCTGACAAACGACTGTATTCCAGGACGCAGGAGACCGCTGGCAAAAATATTTTTCCCTACCAGAGTCTGGCCGGCAGCACTGCCGAGAGATGCATGCTCATCGACACGCACCATGCTGAGGTCGTTCATCTGCGAGGATTCGAATTCAAGTCCGTTTAACATTGCACAACTCCCAGGCTGCTTGATGATTTCCCTCTACCCTCTGTATTGCCGTCAGAAAAGGTCAAAGTTCCCGGAAAAGGAGAACAACGGCGGTTCTTTACAAAGCTTTACAAATGAGCGATCCGCGCACGTCCTGAGAGACGGAAAACGCAGGCATTGGATTACACGGCGCAACAGGAAAAAAGATTCACTCGAAAACCGTACCGGCGGCGGGCAGGAACTCCCCTGCTTAGTGACCCAGGCGGACGCCGCCGCGTTTGGGCCGGCGCGCCAGCAGGACCAAGGGCATGACCAGCAAGGTGATGCACGCCATGGCGAGAATGGTATCGCGGTAGGCGAGTACGGCGGCCTGCTGCTGCACCATTCCGTAGATGGTGGCGTAGGCCTGTTGCAGCGCCGCGGGGCCGGAACCGCTGCGCACCGCGTCGGTGGCGGCGGTGCCTTGCAACAGGCTCTGCATGTGGTTGGAGTTGGCGGTGTGGGCGGCCAGCACGGTCTGATGCACCTGGGCGCGGCGCGCCAGCATGGTGGTGACAAAGGAAATTCCAAAGCTGCCGCCAAGATTGCGCATGAGGTTGATCATGGACGAAATCTGGTTGTTCTCCTCCTGGGGCACTCCGATGTAACAAAGAGTGTTGATGGGCACGAAGAGAAACGCCATGCCGATGGACTGGTAGACGCGGTACATCATGGCGGTATGGAAGTCGATGCCGAGGTAGATGTTGGTCATGTAGAACATGGAGGCAGCCAGGGCGATGAACCCGAGGGTGATGAGCTTGCGCGGATCGACGCGCGAGACGAGCACGCCCACGATGGGCATCATGGCCATGACGACCAGACCTCCGGGAGAAAGCGCCATGCCAGCCAGTTGAGCGGTGTATCCCATGACGGTTTGCAGGAATTGCGGGATGAGCACGGTGGAACCGTAGAGCACCCAGCCGAGCGTGAACATGAGAACGCAACTGACGGCGAAACTGCGGTTCTTGAGAAGACGGAGATTGAGCACCGGGTTCTGCTCGCGCATTTCCCACAGGATGAAGGCGAGGAGACCGACGGCGGCGACGGCGGAAAAAACCTGGATGAAATGAGAGGCGAACCAGTCTTCGCGCTGACCTTTGTCAAGCACGACCTGCAAGGCTCCGAGGCCGACGGCGACCAGGCCGAGGCCCATGTAGTCAACCGGGGTGTGCCGGGCTCTTTGCTGGGCGTCACCGATCCAGGGCGGATCCTCAACCATGCGTGAGGTGAGAAAGAGCGAGAGCAGACCAATGGGGACATTGATGAAAAAGATCCAGTGCCAGGAATAATGGTCGGTGATGTAACCGCCGAGGGTGGGTCCGATGGCGGGAGCCAGGACGACGGCCATGCCATACATGGCGAACCCCATGCCCTGTTTGGCGGGCGTAAACGTGTCCGCCAGAATGGCCTGCTCGCTGGGTCCCAGGCCGCCGCCGCCAGCACCTTGCAGAACGCGGAAAAAGATGAGCATGGGCAGAGTGGTGGAGAGCCCGCAGAACAAGGAACTGAGGGTGAACAGCAGGACGCAGGACATGTAGAAGCGTTTGCGGCCAAAGCGATCACTCATCCAGGCGGAGATGGGCAGAATAATGGCGTTGGAAACCAGGTAGCTGGTGAGAACCCAGGTGGATTCATCCTGGCCGGCGGAAAGCGCTCCGGCGATATGGGGGAGCGCGACGTTGGCGATGGAAGTGTCCAGCACCTCCATGAAGGTGGCCAGAGTTACAGTCATGGCCACGGCCCATGGATTGTGGGTCGGGCGCCAGCGCGGGCTGGCGCCGGATTGGGCCTCGCTCACCGAACCCTCACTGCGGGGATGACCGAAAGACCGGGGCGCAGGCGGCCGTCCTGATTGAAATTGGCCTGGTCGCGATCCACGAAATCGATACGGACGGGGACGCGCTGCACCACCTTGACATAGTTTCCGGTGGCGTTCTCAGGAGGCAGAAGGCTGTACTTGGCTCCGGTTGCGCCGGCGAGGCTGGTGACCCGGCCGCGGAGTTTGAGTCCGCCAAGGGCGTCGACGCGAATCTCTACGGGCTGGCCCTGGGTCATGCGTTGCAACTGGGTTTCCTTGAAATTGGCGGTGACCCAGATGTCCTTGAGGGGAACGATCGACAGTAATTCCTGCCCAACCTGGACGTTCTCGCCGACTTGTGCGTTGCGGTTGCCAACCACTCCGTCGACAGGAGCGACGATGACGGTGTAGCCGAGATTGAGTCCGGCCTGATCAAGCGAAGCTTTGGAGCGGGCGGCCAGAGCCTCGCCACCGCGGGCGCGGGCCTCGGTGACGGCGATCTGCTTGGGAGTGATCTGGGCGTTGGCAAGCGCGGCCTGAGCCTGACCGAGACGCGCCTTGGCCTGCTTCACAACTTCCTGCGCGGAGCGGACACCGGCCTGGGCGGCTGTGACGGCGGCATTGGCGGAGATTGCGGCAGCTACGGCCTGGTCGTACTGTTGCTGGGAAATTTCCTTCTTTCCCACCAGGGTTTGGTAACGGGCCTGATCGGCGTTGGCGGTCTGGGCGTTGGCCTGCGCCTGAATCAGGCGGGCTTCGGCTTCCTCGACCTGCTTGGCAGCGGCGGTGATGCCGGCCTCGGCGTTGAGCACGTCAGCCTGGGCAGAGTGAATCTGGCTGCTGGAGCCGACCTCGGAGATGGGAACATTGAGCTGGGCGGCCTGGGAGGAAGCGATGGCATCCATGTAATCGGCCTGGGCGCGCTCGACGGCCACCTGGTAATCGCGGTTGTCGATTTCGACCAGGACGGTGCCGGCTTTGACGAACTGGCCTTCATCGACATTGACCTTGACGATGTGTCCGCTGACGCGGGCGCTGATGGGATAGATGTAGCCATCGACTTGAGCGTCGTCGGTGTCCTCAAACTTGCGGCTCTGCCACCAGTAAAGCGCAACGCCAATAATGGCAAGCACGACGAGCACGCGCAGTGCGGTGGAAAGCCAGGGGTTGCGCTCGAATACTCCTGGTTTAGTCTCGGCCTTGGCCGCGGTGTTCTGTTCCTGGTTCGCCATTCCCATTCTCCAAACTTCCTGAAGCGGCTGCCTGGGGCAGCCTGCAAGATCGAATTCTATTTCGCCGGCGCGGGGTTCTCCTGCGGGCCAGCCACGGGTTGATCTCCGAGAACCTGGCGCAGCGTCTGCTCGGCGGCGCCGACGGCGCGCGCCAGCAGAACCTTGGCGATGTTGTGGGCGTAGAGACTGCCGATGTATTGCTGGTTCGCATTGGCCAGAGCTTCCTGAGCCTGGATCACCTCGATGTTATTGGTGACGCCGGCGGAGAAACGGTCCTGGGATTGGGTAAGAGTCTGCTGCGCATAGTCCAGGGTTGCGCGGGCGACCTCGACCTGTTCGCCGGCGGCGGTGACGTCGAGCACGGCGTCGGCGACATCCTGCTCAATACGGCCCTTGAGATCATCGCGCTGCGCCTTGCGCTGCGCCAGCAGGGCGCTGGCCTGACGAATGTCAGCCTCGATTTTGCCACCCTGGAAGATGGGAACTTTGAGACCGGCATTGACGGTCCAGGTGGAGAACGCGTTATCGGGACGAGTTCCGATGACGCCGTAGTCTCCACTGATGCCGACGGTGGGCAGGCGCTCGGCCTCGGCTGATTTCTTTTGCAACTCGGCGGCCTTGAGCTGCTGCTCGGCGGCCAGGAGGTCAGGACGCATGGCGAAGGCGCGCTGCAACGCCTCCTCTTCGGCCACCTTGGGCAGCGGTTTGTAAGGGACACGGCTGACCAGCCGGATCGGCTGATGCACGGGAAGTCCCAGGACCCTGAGCAGGACGATGCGCTGCTTGGCGAGGCTATTGTTGTCCTCGATGAGATTCTGCCGGCGGACCTGCAGTTCGACGCGGGCACGGAGGGTATCGATGTTGGGGTTGAGGCCGGCGGACTCACGATCCTCGGCAAGCTGCTGCAAGGCCTCGGCAGTCTTCAGCTCGGCGGTGCCGGCTTCGACCCGGCTCTCGGCGGCGATGACCAGCAGATAACTGGCGGCCACGGCGAGGGTTACAGTCTCCTTGGAGGAGTTGAAGCTGAAGGCGGCGGCACGGACATTGGCGCCGGCGGCGCGGGTGTTCTCAATTTCGTGAAAATCGATCAGGTCCTCGGTCATGGAAACGCGGGCGTCGGAGTTGCCGAAGCGCAGGGAAGGTGGAACCGGTACGCCGAGCAGATTGGCGCTGAAGCCCTCGGCCGGAAGACTCTCTTTGATGCCGCTTTCACGCAGGCCACCGTTAATCTGGGGCAGGATGTTGCTCAGGGCTTTGAGGCGCGCCGCCCTGGCCTGGGCGGAAGTCTGGGCGCTGAGGACGATTCCGAGGTTGTACTTGAGGCCGCGATCGATCGCTGCGTCGATGCTGAGATCCAGGACGCCGGGCTGCAGCTTGGCAGAGGGAACGCTGCCGGAAAATGGACTCTGATTTCCCGCCGAGAGCAACTGATCGAGCGACTGCGGAACGCTGAGCGCGGCCGGGCCGCCAGTTAATTGCTGGGCACTGGCGGGAACGGCGAGAAGAGAGAAAAGCAGCCAGCGGTAAATTTGTCTCACCTGCATGATTGAATCTCCAACCAACTTCGATTACTATAACTAAGAAATCATACGCTTGATTTAATTGTCAACCATGGTTTTGTGCAAGAGAAAAGAAATGGCTAAACCCGCGGTAAAGATAAAACCCGCCTTTGGGCGCTCTGCCTGTCAGGACCGGAGCGAGCGTACCCGCCAGCGACTGATCGAAGTCGCGGTGGAAGTTTTTTCCGATCTCGGCTTTGAAGGCGCAAGCACGCGAACGATTGTGGAGCGGGCACAGGCCAACCTGGTTTCGATTCCCTACTATTTTGGCAGCAAGCTCGGACTGTATCATGCGGCCGCCGAGTACATTGGCTCGAACATTGCGGAGCGTTTTGGTCCAGCGTGCGAGCGGGCACGGCAGGGGCTGCTGGAATCCGGGCTGACCCAAGTTGAGACACTGAACAAGTTTACCGGATTCGTGGTGGAGATTGCGGAGATTATGCTGGGCGCCGATACGCCGCCATCCTGGGGACAGTTCATCTACCGGGAGCAGTTTGACCCCAGCACGGCGTTTGAGATACTGCACCTGAAGTTTGTGCCGATGCTGGAGGTTGGGTTCGAATATGTTTCCCGGCTGACGAAGCGCCCCACGGATGCGCCGGAAACCCGCATCCAGTTCATGGCGATCCTTTCGATGATCAAGTTTCCGCGGGTGGACCGGGCCTCGGTGCTGCGAACCATGCAGTGGAAGTCGTTCGGCAAGGAAGAAACGCGCATTGTGGAGAACATGCTGCGGCATAATATGCACGCGCTGTTTGCCCATTCAGACTGATATAAAGGGCGTTTAATCCCGGATTCGCCAGCCGGATACCACGTGCTGTGGCGGCGGGCGGCAAATCAGCTACGATAGTTACGGAGGGGTGAGTCAATGGCGGTTCCGGTCTCTCAAATGTGGGCAGTGAGCAGCTATGTGCTCAAGAACCGGCTCCAGGGGCGCAAGCACTATCCCCTGGTGGTGATGCTGGAAGTTCTGTTCCGCTGCAACCTGGCCTGCGCCGGGTGCGGCAAGGTGCAGTATCCGGCACACGTACTGAAGAGCCAGTTGACGCCGGAAGAATGCTTCCGCGCGGTGGAGGAAGCAGGCGCGCCGATCGTGAATATTCCCGGCGGCGAGCCGCTGCTGCATCCCCAGATTGGAGAGATTGTTGCGGGGCTGATCGCGCGCGGCAAGTATGTGTACCTGTGCACCAACGCGCTGCTGCTGAAAGAGAAAATGCACCTGTTCACGCCAAGCAAGTACCTGTCATTTACGGTGCATCTGGACGGCGAGCGCGAACACCACGACTTTTCAGTTTGCCGCGAAGGTACCTATGAGATTGCGGTAGCGGCGATGCGGGAAGCGATCGCCAAGGGATTCAGGGTAACCACGAATACCACGCTGTTCGATGGCGCGGATGCGGCGAGTGTGCGGCGGTTTTTCGATACCATGATGGCGATGGGAGTTGAGGGCATGATGCTCTCGCCCGGCTACAGCTACGACAAGGCGCCGGACCAATCGCACTTCCTCGGCAAGCAGCGCACGCGGGAACTGTTCCGGCAGATTCTGAGCAACCGCAAGAAGAGCTGGAAGTTCAACGCCACGCCGCTGTTCCTGGAATACCTGATGGGACGGCGTGACTACGAATGCACCCCGTGGGGAATTCCGACCTATACCCTGTTTGGCTGGCAGAAACCTTGCTACCTGCTGCAGGACGGCTATGCGGATACGTTCAAGGAACTGATCGAAGAGACGAATTGGGACGGCTACGGGGAGAAGAGCGGCAATCCGCGCTGCGCCAACTGCATGGTGCACTCCGGCTTTGAACCTTCGGCGGTAAACCACACGTTTGGTTCGCTGGACGGAATCGTGGCCACGGTCAAAGGCATGCTCTCCAGCTATGAGGACCGGGAAGCGTTGGCCAGCGTACTGGCAGCGCCACCGCCGCAACCGCGGGCGCCGCTGGTGCAGATTGCAGCGCCGGCTGCAGCGCATTTTGAAACCGGCGCCACGCCGCAGGAAACCCGATGAGCACCGAGGAGATGGAAACAGTGACGCGCGAGACACTGCAGGGATGGGTTCCGCCGCTGGCGGGCGAGCAGGAACTGCGGACGGCGCTGGAACAGGCATTCGACTACCGCGGCGACGTGACCCTGACGCTGAAAAACGGCGCGGTGGTAGTGGGCTACGTCTACGACCGGCGGACGGGCAAGTCGCTGGCGGATTCCTACGTGCGGGTGCTGCCGCAGGAAGGCGGGCAGAGACGCGACATTGCCTATGCGGAGATCGCCGCGCTGGCCTTTACCGGACGCGACCCAGCGGCGGGCAAGAGCTGGGAAGCGTGGGTGAAGAAATACGAGGAGAAGAAGGCTGCCGGAGAAAGCAATATCGGGCTGCATCCGGACGATGACGCCTAGGCAAACGGCTGGGATGAGTGCAATCGGACCGGGTTCTGCGAATGCGCGAGCTTGCAGAGGTGGGCAGAGCCGGGTGGTCTAGGATGTGGCTCGAAAGAAGCTGGCTTGGCGCTGGGCGCTCGTTTTGCTATATTGAAGCTGGCTCTCGTGGCGCTATCGTCTAGGGGTTAGGACGTGAGATTCTCAATCTTAAAACCCGGGTTCGATTCCCGGTAGCGCTACCAAACTAACAAGTTGAATGCCGCCCTGAGATGGGCGGTTTTGATTTGTGATCGCAGCCAGAGTGTCCCACGCAAAGCCAACCGAAAGTTTTGCAGGGGCACGCGCCGCTGGAAACTTTGCTGCTCCGCCGGTGCATTACGAATGAGGAATCAGTGCGCACCAACCCGGCTTGGTTATGGGTGCGAAAGAGGAAGGGAACGCTGCGCCTGAAGGTCCTCGGGCAGAGCCGGGCGGGAGAAACTTCTATCCTGTGCGGCGCGGCGGCCGGCCCTCGATACGAACCAAGCCACGACGGCGGCGCAGCGGGTGCTTCGGCGGAGCGGGTGACTCAAAGGTACCGGATGCTGGTTTGCTTCAGGAACTTATGCTCCAGTTGGGTCGCAATGCGCTTGATGATGTTGCGCCGCAGATCGAGTTCCACCGGAATATTCGGGTCCTGGTGCGCCTCGTTGATGCGCGTACCGACGAGGAATTGCACGATGTCGCTGTCCATCAGCATGTAGACCAGCCGGCGTGCGGCGTTGGGACGCAACTCGTCGACCGGCGTATCGCTTTCAAGGATTCGCGCCACTTCGCCGAGGGTCAGCGTGCCTTCGGTCACCAGGTCCATGCCCGGCATTCTGGCCACGGGCGGAATCTGCGGATCAATCGGCTGGTCCAGTTCCATGTCCACGTCCACGTCGAGGATGCGGCCGACGATGGAAGCCGTGGTGCCACCGCAGATGACCCTGCGTCCATCGAACAGTTCGACGGTTCTGACCATCTCTTCGTCCCGTCCGCGTGAGAACGGCGGCCCGGTGGCGATCAGCAGTTTACGCGGAGTGCGGAAGTAGATCACCGCGCAGGAGATGTCGTCCTTGGCCGCGGCGCCATCGATGGCCAGCGCCTGCTGCACGATCTCGCGCGCCAGGTCGCGCGCCGAGACCTTGGCGCGCCGTTGCACGCTTTCCTTCGCAAACCGGGTTACTGCCTCCCCTCCCCAGCCCAGGGGCGTGGCAAACTCACCGGTGCCCGCCTGGGTCACGCCATCGGAGAAGAAAACAATGCGGTCATTGAGCGCGGCGCGGAAAACCGAGTGCGTCAACACCCGGTCCTGCCACTTCTGCAAGCGGTGTTCGGTCCGCGTGATCTGCACGTCCCCGCCTGGCCGCAGCACCAGGAACGACGGGTTGCCGTGCTCGATGATGCGGGTGTATCCCGCCGTGTCGATATCGACAATCGTAAATGTGGAATAGCTGATTTTGCGCACGCTGCAGACGGGCAGGGTGTCCATGATGGTTTCCGCCGAGCGCATCACGTCCATGCAACTGGACGCCGTGTAGCGGAGCGCCATGGTGGCCGTCAGCGTCGCCAGCACGTTCGCCTTGACGCCGCTGCCCAGCCCGTCGGAGAGCACGCTGATCAGGCGATCCTCCTCGCGGATTTTCTGCGAGACGAAGACGTCTCCGCAGATGTGCTGCTTGCGCTTTGCAACCTGGCAGTAATCGACCTCGATGAACCCTCTGCCGTTAGTGTTTGTCGGCATCCCCAACGTCCTTGGTGGAGAACGACTCGACAATCGAGTTCAGCGTAATCTCCGATTCTGTAGCGTTTTCGCCCAGCAGGAAAGCGATTTGCTGCACGGTTTTCAGGTTTTTGTAGATGACCTGCTGCGCCCGGGTAATGATTTGTTCCTTCTGCATGGTAGTCCGGGTAATGTCTTGCAGGACGGCCCCCGCCAGCACGTTGGGCTCGATGGTGAAGATGCTGGCGTGCAGGATGGCGCTGCGGAAACGGATATCGCGGTCCAGCACGTCCTCTCCTCCCTCCAGCACGCGCTGGAAGAGGTAGTGAAAGGGCACAACCGCGGTCAGCGGCGGTTCCTCGTCCGGATCGACCAGCCGCGCCGTCTCAAACTCCTCGTCGAACATGGCGCGGAAGCGCTGGTTGCACTCCACAATTTGCAGCTTCTCGTTCACGATCACCACCGCCGAAGGCATCTTCGAGATCAGGGTGTTGGCCTTCTTCTGCGCCAGTTGGCGCATGTAAGTGGCGCACATGGTGCGCTCCGCCTTCTGCTCCAGCAGGGCGCAGGCGAGCTCGCGGCAGGAGTCATACCCGCAACCGCCGCAGTTGCGCTCATCGGCGGCGGAAAACTTTCCCACCGTGCGCAGCGCCCCGCGAATCTGCGCTTCCGTAAAGGTGGGACGCAACGGGATCGGAGCCTCCAGCGGCTCATCAATGGCAACCGTCACCCTCTCCTGCACCACGGTCGGCTTGGCATAGCGGATCACCTGGTAACGCTTGCGCACCGTGCCTTCCGCACGCCTGGTCTTGGGTCCATTGATGCATCCGCCCTGGCAGGCAAGCAACTCCAGAAAAATGCTTTCCTGGGGATGCCAGTCGCCGATCTCGGCCACCGCTTCCCTGATGCTGGAAAGCCCGGAGAACGACATGAAGCGGCCGTCGGTCGGGCTCTGCACCCGCACCGCCGACGACATGCCGCCCTCGATGGGATAGAGTGCGCCATCGCGCGCGTCTTCGGGCGTGAACCGGTCCTCCGCCGCCGGGGTCAAGGTTTCCGGGATGATTCCTTCCTCCTGGAACCACTGCCGCAACTCTTCGTAGGTCAATGCGGCCGCCAGCAGATCGGGCCGCGCATCGGCTTCGCGCTTTTTGGCGATGCAGGGCCCGATGAATACGATCTGGGTGTCGTCGCCATAATGCTTGCGCAGCATTTTGCAGTGGGTCAGCACCGGCGACAGCAGCGAGGCCATCCGCGATGCTTCCTCCGGGTGATACTTGCGCACGTACTCCACCACCGCCGGACAGGCCGAGGAGAAGTACACCTCCTTGCTGCGCTTCTGCATCTCCAGGCTCACGTGCAGGGTCACCTGCTGGGCGCCGAGGGCGGTCTCCGAGACACCGTCGAAGCCGAGCTTGCGCAACGCCGCAATCAGTTGCTGCGGGCTGACGGCGGCAAACTCGCAAACAAAAGACGGGGCCAGCGAGGCAATCGCCCGGTGGCCCTGCCGCAATACGTGCCGTGCGGCCTCCAGGTCGTTGCGCACGTGCTTGGCGCCATTCGGACACACCTGCACACAGTGTCCACAATAGATGCAGTTGTCGCCCATCACGGTGGCGCAACCGTCCTGCACCTTGATGGCTTTCACCGGACATGCCCGCAGGCACTTGTAACAGTCCTGGCATTCGCTGCGTTCGGTGTAGATGGGCGCGACGGACTTCATACGGATTGTCCTTCCCTTAACGCTTGTTCCACGAGCCCGACCACGGTGCCCGGCTGGACGTTGGTGTGCTCGTGGCCGTCGATTACGATGTTGGGACCGAGGGTACACATTTCGCGGCACAGTTGGCCGCGCAGGCGAAGCTGAACGGGGAGCTGGTTCTGCCGGATGAAGTTCTGCAGCGCGACCAGGTTTTCGCCGTTTCCACGCGCGA
The DNA here is from genome assembly GCA_964591805.1 of uncultured Acidobacteriaceae bacterium. Lineage (GTDB taxonomy): Bacteria > Acidobacteriota > Terriglobia > Terriglobales > Acidobacteriaceae > TOLSYN. Next base: position 19,642 of record CAZQDD010000036.1, read on the forward strand.
AGCACGAGCTGCCCATGCAGATGGTGATCTCGACCGGCTGTCCGCTGCTTCTCATGGTTCTGGTCCTCTCTGCATTACTGCGCGGCGTTACTGCGCAACCGCGCAGGCATGCGCTCTTGCTCCCGGGCCGCTGCCAACCCTGCGGCCAATTCTCGCGATGCGTCCCCTGACGCAATGGGCACACTGCTCAATCTCCTCGTCGGCGCACGCCTTGCCAGGATAGATCTCATACATCTGCCGGTAGGGATGCGGGGTGAGGTTCGGCATGACGACGTTGGCGCCGCTTTGCAGTCCGCGCTCCCGGCCATCCACGCGATTGATCGTCGCCAGCGCGGTGGTGCTCGGGATGTTTGCGTCCGGACACAGCAGCCGCGCCAGGGCCACGGTCTTCAGCACCATGAGTTCGTCGGCGGGCACCTGGCCGGCACCTGCATGGGGCGCGTCCGGTGCGCCCAACGGCGTCTCCGGGTGGGGCAGGAATGGCCCGATGCCAATCATATCGAGATCGAGTTCCGAGAACAGCTCCAAATCGCGCGCCAGGGTCTGGTAACTCTGCCCTGGAATGCCAACCATGACGCCGCTCCCGGCTTCGTAACCCAGGTCACGCAACTGGCGCAGCAGCGCGATGCGATTGCTGGTTTCGTCTGGACGCGCCGGATGAATGCGGGCGTACAGCTCCGCGTCCGAGGTCTCGAAGCGCAGCAGGTAACGGTCGGCGCCCGCCTCGCGCCACAGGCGAAACTCTTCCGGCCGCCGCTCGCCCAGGCTCAGCGTGACCGCCAGTGGAGTCTCACGCTTGATGGTACGGATGATATCGGCCACCCACTCGGCCGCAATGCCGAAGTCTTCGCCGGACTGCATCACCACGGTGCCGAAGCCAAGCTGCGTCGCCTTGCGGGCACAGCGCAGAACCTCCTCGCGCGTCATGCGGTAGCGGGGCACGCGGCGCGGCGCACGCAGGCCGCAATACGCACACAGACGCCCGCAGTAGCTGCTGAACTCGATCAACCCGCGCAGGTGCACCGCGCCGCCCACGTGTTCACTGCGCACGCGGTCGGCGCGGGCAAACAGAGGTGCCAGCGCCGCCTCATCGCGTTCTTCGAGCCAGCCGAGCAGCTCGTTATGCGAAAGCGTGTACATCCTCGGGCTTCACCCGCCCTTCCTGGTAAGCCGCCAGGACCTCCGGGAACGGCTGCAAGGCGCGCTCCAGCATGCCATGGACGGCAGCGATCAGAACGCCGTAATTGGTGATGGGCACGCCCTGACGACGGCACTCCCGAATGCGCTCCAGCATCTGCCGCCGGTTCCACATACAGGCTCCGCAGTGCACCACCAGCTTGTAGGACGAAACGTCTTCGGGGAAGTCGTTGCCCTGCACCACCGTGTATTGCAGTTCGCCGCCGACCGCATGGTTCAGCCAGCGCGGAATCTTCACCCGCCCGATGTCATCCTCGACCGGGTGATGGGTGCATGACTCGGCGATGAGCACCTGGTCTCCAGGCTGGAGCGTGGCGATGGCGGCCGCGCCCAGCGCCTGCTCGCGCAGGTCGCCCTTGAGCCTGGAAAACAGGATGGAGAAGCTGGTCAGCATCACTTCCGGAGGCGTAATTCCGGCGACACGGGCGAACACCTGCGCGTCGGTGACCACCAGCCGGGGCGGAGTATTCAGGTTGCCGAGCGCCGGCGCGAGCATCGAGTCCTGTACCACGACGGAGATGGCGTCGCCGTCCAGCAGATCGCGCAGGCACTGCACTTGCAGCATCTTCACCCGTCCCTTGGGCGCCTCGCGGTCGATCGGCATTACCATGACACAGGTTTCGCCCGGCCCCACCAGGTCTCGCAAGATCACCTGGGGCTCGTCTGCCTCGCGTACGGCGCCGTCGATCAGGGCTTGCCGGAACTCCGGGACTCCCACGCCGCGGGTCGCGACGGTTTCCACAAACCGCAGCCCCCGCGCCCGCAGTTCGGCCAACGCCGCCGGGTCCGGCGAGGCCAGGTCTGATTTGTTGAAAACGATCACCACCGGGATTTCGCGTTTACCCAGTTCGGCAACGATCTCGCGCTCAAAGCCGCCCCAGGCGCCGTCGCTCACCAACACCCCGAGATCGGTGCGGGTCAGGATCTGCCGCGTCTTCTGCACCCGCAGCCCGCCCAGGGCGCCGGCGTCATCCACCCCGGCCGTATCGACGAACAGAACCGGGCCAAGGGGCGACAGCTCCATCGGCTTCTCCACCGGATCCGTGGTTGTGCCGGCAATCTCGGATACGATCGATACCTGCTGGCGCGTGATGGCGTTCAGCAGGCTCGACTTGCCCACGTTGCGCCGTCCGAAAATTCCAATGTGCAGGCGGAAGCCCTTGCTGGTTCCGCGTGTCGGTTCATTCTGGCTCATACGAACACGTCCCTTTCTCCCGCCCGCACCCGGGCGATCATCGGTTCGGCAATGGTCTTCTGCGCTTTGTCCATGGCGGCAATCTGCCGCACCAGGTGCGAGCAGCCGCGCGCCACGGTCGCCGGCGGAGCGAAATCCTCCAGGTACTCGACAAAGGTGGAAAGCGCATTGGGTTCGCAGTGATACTTGATGGCGCCGGGCTTGGCCATGTCCATGAAGTCCTTGCCGGTGCGCCCCAGGCGGTAGCAGGCGGTGCAGAACGACGGGGTGAAGCCCATTTCCGCAATCTCGCGCACTACCTCGGCCAGCGGCCGCTGGTCGCCAACCGCGAACTGACCGCTCTGGAATCCATCCTTCGTCTCTCCGTAACCACCCGGATCGGTCCGGCTTCCCGCCGAGGTCTGCGAGATTCCGATATGAAAACTCTGGCGGCGAATCGCCGCCGTCTCGCGGGTGGACATGATCATTCCCGTGTACGGTACGGCCATCCGCAAGATGGCGATGAGCTTGAGGAAGTCCGCATCGCTCACCGCATGCGGGGGATGCGAGGCGAAGGCGCTGCCCACGGCAGGCTCCAGACGCGGCATGCTGATGGTATGCGGTCCGCAGCCGAAGCGCTCCTCCAGGTGACGGATGTGCTGCAGCATCGCCAGCACCTCGAAGCGCCAGTTGTAGAGCCCGAACAGCGGCCCGATGCCGACGTCGTCGATGCCCGCCTCCATGGCCCGGTCCATGGCCGTCACGCGCCAGTCGAAGTCCGTCTTGGGACCCTTCTTGTGCATCTGCGCATAGGTCTTGCGGTGGTAGGTCTCCTGGAAAATCTGGTAGGTGCCGATGCCTGCATCCTTCAACTGCCGGTACTGCTCCACCTGGAGCGGCGCCACGTTCACGTTCACCCGCCGGACCTCGCCACGCTTGGTGCGGGTTGCGTAAATCGTCGCAATCGACTCCAGCAGGTAGTCCATCGTCTTGGTTCCGGGTAACGATTCGCCCGCCACCATCAGCACCCGCTTGTGTCCCTGCTCCACCAGCACGTGAATCTCGGCGGCAATCTCTGCCTGCGACAAGGTGCGCCGCTTGACCTCGCGGTTGGCCGCGCGGAAGGCGCAATAAACGCACTCGTTAACGCAGCGGTTGGAGATGTAGAGGGGCGCGAACAGCACCAGGCGCGAGCCGTAAATCTCTTCCTTGACCGCGCGCGAGGTGGCGAACATTTCCTCGAGCAATTCAGGATCGCTCAGGGCGATCAACTCCGCCACTTCCTCCAGGCTCAATCCTTCCAGCGCTCTCGCCTTGGAAAAAATCGCCCGGACGCGGGGGGCCTCAGGCGCGTCCGTGCGCAACAGGCTTTGATAGATGGCCTGCTCATCAATAAAGTTCGAGACTGCGATGCCGCTCTGATTCATTGCGCAAACTCCCGTGGATTCTCAATCCGCCGTCGCTGACGATTGCAGACGCGAATCCACTTCTTCCAGTGCCTGCTCCAGCGTGCACTGCGACAGGTTCTGATCGCCAATGGTCACCGTCGGACCGTTCTCGCAATGTTCCGAGCAGAATTTCGCGCGGATATCGACGAGGTGACCCATGCCTTTTTCCTCCACGTGGTGCAGCAGACCCTGCAAAATTTGCTGCGAGCCCTTCAGGTAACAGTTTGTGCCCACGCACACTCCGATGTTCAACCGCTTCTCCAGTGAATTGAGGACCGGCAGCGGCTCTTCGTTGATGCGCCGGCGGTTGTGGTAATGGGTGTGCAGCAGGTGATGCGCCCGTTCGCCGCCGATCTCGCCCAGGAAGCGGGTATAGCATTCGGTGACGTAGACGTTTTCCTGCGACTTGTGCAGCGGCGCTTCCTTGTCCGCCCGGTAGAGTCCCTGGCGCCGCTGCGCCCGGGCGTCGCGGCTGGTGTTTACTGGCTGGCCGGCGCCGCCGACGCAACCACCCGGGCAGGCCATCACCTCGATCAGGTCATAGGGCGAAGTCCCGGCGCGCACCTGCTCGGCCACCACCCTGGCGTTGCGCAAACCGTGCACCACGGCCAGTTTCAGCTTGGCGCCGCCGACCTCGATGGCGGCCTCGCGTAAACCGGACTCGCCGCGCACAATCTCAAACTCCACGTTCCTCAGCTTTTCGCCCGTTACCTTCTCGGCCACGCAGCGCAGCACCGCCTCGGTCACGCCGCCGGAGTTGCCGAAGATGACGCCGGCGCCGGTGTAGAAACCAAACGGCATGTCCCAGGACTCCGGCTCGAGCTGGGCAAAGCGCAGTCCCGCCGACTGGATCATGCGCGCCAATTCCTGTGTGGTGAGTACATGGTCCACGTCGCGCGCTCCGTCATCCTGGAACTCATCGCGCAGGGCTTCAAACTTCTTCGCCGTGCAAGGCATGATGGAGACCACCACCAGGTCCTGGCGCGCCACCTTCAACTGGGCAGGCAACATCTCCTTCAGCAGCGAACCGAACATCTGCTGCGGCGAGCGGCAACTGGACAGATGCGGCAGCACCTCGGGGAAGAACTGCTCGGCGTACTTCACCCATGCCGGGCAGCAGGAGGTGAATTGCGGCATCCACTTGCCGCTGGCCTTGCGCTTCAGGAATTCGTTGGCCTCCTCCATCACCGTCAGGTCTGCGGCAAACGAGGTGTCGTACACCTGGTCGAATCCCAAGCGGCGCAGCGCGGCGGCAATCTGTCCGGTGGTGATCTCGCCGGGCTTCAGTCCGAGCGCCTCGCCGATGCCCACCCGTACCGCCGGCGCCACCTGCGCCACGACCGTCTTTTTCATGTCGCCCAGCGCCTGCCAGACTGGTTCCATCTCCGACTTCACGGTGAGCGCGCCGGTGGGACACACGCTGGCGCACTGGCCGCAGTTCACACACGCTACTTCCGCAAGGTCCTTGCCGAACGCCGGCAGCACCACCGAGTCGTGTCCGCGGAAGGCAAAGTCAATGGCCCCAATGTCCTGCACCTCCGAGCACATGCGCACGCAGTCGCCGCAGAGCACGCATTTGTTCGGATCCCGCACCAGCGACGGCGAGGAGGTGTCGATGGGCCGGTCAGTCCGGACCGGCTTGAAGCGAACCTTTTCGATGCCCAACTGGCGCGCCAGTGCCTGCAACTGGCAGTTCGCGCTGCGGGCACAGGTGGGACAGCTCTGATCGTGGTTGGCCAGGAGCAGTTCGATGGTGATCTTGCGGATTTCACGGATCTCCTCGGTGACCGTGCGAATCTTCAATCCCGGCTCCGGAGGCGTGGAGCAGGCGGCCATGGTGCCGCGGCCCTCAACATCCACCAGGCACAGGCGGCAAGCTCCATAAATGCTCAACTCGGAGTGATAGCAGAAGGTCGGCAGGTCAATCTCCGCCTTGCGGATCAACTCCAGCAGGTTGCGTTCTCCCGCGATGACCACATCGCGACCGTCGATGTTCAATACGGGCTGCGGAATCGCCTTCATTTACACACCCTCCACGGCGGCCAGTTTGCACACTTTCGCGCAGGCTCCGCACTTGACGCAAAGCTCCGGGTTGATGTGGTGCGGCTGCTTCCTCTCGCCCGTGATCGCCCCCGTCGCACATGCCTTCATGCACATGCCGCATCCCTTGCACTTGGCCGGGTTGATCTCCGGCCGCAACAGCGCTTTGCAGCGACCGGCGCGACAGCGCTTGCCAATGACGTGATCCTCGTACTCCTGGCGGAAGTAGCGCATGGTTGACAGCACCGGGTTGGGCGCCGTCTTGCCGAGCCCACACAGCGAACCGGTCTGCACCGCGTGCGCCAGCTTCACCATCAGTTGCAGCGTCTCCGCGGTGGCGCGGCCCTCGATCACGTCATCCAGCAGGGCCAGCAACTGGCGTGTGCCTTCGCGGCACAGGACGCACTTGCCGCACGACTCGCGCTGGGTGAAGTCCATGAAGAAGCGGGCCATGCTCACCATGCAGGTGCGCTGGTTCATCACCACCAGCCCGCCCGAGCCCACCATGGCGCCAACGGTCTTCAGCGAATCAAAATCAAGCGGCAGATCCAGATGCTCCTGGGTCAGGCATCCGCCCGACGGCCCGCCGATCTGCACCGCCTTGAATCCATTCTTGTCGATGGATCCGTCGTCTTTCGTCACGCCGCCGCCGACCTTGAGCACAACATCGCGCAGGGGAGTGCCGAACGGTACTTCCACAAGTCCGGTGTTGGCTACGTGCCCGGTCAAGGCGAAGGTTTTGGTGCCGGGCGAGGTCTTGACGCCGATGGAGCGGAAAACCTCCGGCCCTTCGTTCAGGATGCGCACCACGTGGGCCAAGGTCTCGACGTTGTTGATCACCGTCGGCTTGCCCCAAAGTCCGCGCTGCGCCGGAAACGGCGGCTTGGGCATGGGCATGCCGCGGCGGCCCTCGATGGAGGCGATCATCGCCGTCTCCTCGCCGCACACGAAGGCGCCCGCGCCTTCCATCACTTCGCAGTGCAGCCGCATTCCGGTCCTGAATACGTTGTCTCCCAGGATGCCCTCACGCTCTGCGTCGGCCACCGCCTTGCGCATGCGCTTTACCGCCAGGGGATACTCGGCGCGCACGTAGATCAACGTCTCGTCAGCGCCAATGGCGCGCGCCGCAATGATCAGGCCCTCGATGACCGAGTGCGGATTGCCTTCCATCACGCTGCGATTCATGAAGGCGCCCGGGTCGCCTTCGTCGCCGTTGCAGATGACATACTTTTTCGCCGAATTCTGCGTCCGCGCCGCATCCCATTTGCGCCCGGTGGGAAAGCCGCCGCCGCCGCGCCCGCGCAGGCCTGAGTCCAGCACCTGCTTGCAGATCTCCTCCTGCGACATCTCGACGCAGGCGCGCCGTGCCGCCTGGTAGCCGCCGTGCAGGATGTACTCCTTTACGTCCTCCGGATCGATGTGGCCACATTCCCGCAGCACAAAGCGCGTTTGCTGCATGTAAAACGGATTGTCGGCAATTCCCCGGCAGTGCGTTCTGGTGGCTGGGTCGACATAAAGCAACCGGTCCACGACCGCACCTGAGACCAGCGTCGTGGCCACGATCTCGGCCACGTCTGCCTCGCTCACCTTGCAGTACAGAATCTGCTCCGGCAGAACCGTCACCAGCGGCCCCATCTGGCAGAAACCCTGGCATCCGCTCTTGCTCAGGCGAATCTCGTCGTCCGCCATCTCCGGCCTCAGTTCGAGAATGACGTTGAGACCCGATTCACTTAGTTGGCGCTCAAAAGCGTCAAACACCTTCATCGAGCCGTTGGCCATGCAGCCGGTTCCGGCGCAGATGATAACCCGGCGCTGGATTGCTGCCTGCTCCGCCCACCGCGCCGTCATTGCGCTTCCTTGTGGACGATTTCGTCCAGCAACTCGACGGCGTGTTGCGGCGTCATCTGCCCGTGCACGTCTTCATTGATCACCAGCGCCGGAGCCAGTCCGCAGGCGCCGAGGCAGGCCACGGTCTCCACGGTGAACAGCTGGTCGGGCGTGGTCTTGCGCTTTTCGCTCACCCCGAGGCGCTGCCGAATGGCCTCCAGGATGGGCTCGGAACGCTTCACGTGGCAGGCCGTACCGTCGCACAGCCGTACTACATACTTGCCTTTGGGTTCGAGCGCAAAGTGCGCATAGAAAGTGGCAACCCCAAAGACACGCGCCGGAGGAATTCCCAGCGAGGTGGCCACAAACGTCATTACGTCTTCGGGAAGGTAGTGATACTCACTTTGTATGGCCTGCAGGATGGGCACCAATCGAGCAGGCCTCTTCTGATGATCCGTCAGGATCTGACAGACTCGTTCGAACTTCTGCGCGCTCGTTGCGGCGGGTTCCATAAGTAGGTTCTCCGGATGTTTGCATGGCCTTGGCGAGCCTGCAGCTCAACGCGGCCAGTGAGTTATAAAGGTCTTCATTCTGCAAAATGACGTTGGGTGGAACGTTCAGCGTGGTCGGCGCAAAATTCCAGATTGCCCGCACCCCCGCCTTCACCAGTTGGTCGGCCGCCTGCTGCGCAACCGCTGCGGGCGTGGTAATGATCCCGATGTGGATTGCCATGCGTTGGGCCAGATCGACCAGTTTTTCCATGGGCAAAACCAGCTTGTTATGAATGCTTGTACCGACGATATGCGGATTGTTATCAAAGGCGGCGACGATGCTGAGCCCGAACTTCTCGAAGCGCTCGTATCCCAGAAGCGCCGATCCCAGGTTTCCGGCGCCCACCAGAAATGCGTCGTTGGTGTTGTCCCAGCCGAGAAAAGTCTCAATGGCCTGGATCAGCTCCGCCAACTGAAACCCGACCTTGGGACGGCCCACGATACCCGTATATTGCAGGTCCTTGCGAACCTGGATGGGCAGCAGATTCAGCGCCTCGCCAATGGTCGTGCAGGAGACTTCATGGAGTCCGCGCTCGCGCAGCTCAACGAGGAAATGGTGGTACTTCGGCAGCCGGCGGAGGGAAGGCTCGGGAATCAGCACTGTTGTCATGATTTATCGATATTACAATATCGATATCCTAATCGGGGTGCTGTGACGGGCATCACCGGATCGCGTGCCGCGAACACGCCTCGCTTCCGCGCGGGCATTGCTGCGTCTGCTTGCACCAGAAAAGTTTGATAAAGGCCTGTGGCGCGGCATAATGTGGTCTATTTTTCCTCGGACGCTTATATTTTCAGCGGGGGATTCACCCTGGGGCGGCTTCGGCGCCCCAGGTTCTAAAGACAGGACAACACATCCTCATGCTGATGGCGCCACAGGAATCTTCTACCGCAGCGGATACCCGCAAACGCATTCTTGCGATCGTCGGAGCCTCGTCGGGAAATCTGGTGGAGTGGTTTGATTTTTACGTCTACGCTTTCTGCGCCATCTATTTTGCGTCGGCTTTTTTTCCCAGCGGCAATCCCACCGTCCAACTATTGAAGACTGCCGGGGTGTTTGCGGCAGGTTTTCTGATGCGCCCTGTCGGCGGCTGGGTATTTGGCCGCCTCGCTGATAAACATGGCCGCAGGGTGGCGATGATTACCCAGGTACTGATGATGTGCACCGGTTCCCTGCTGATCGCCTGCCTGCCAACCTATGCTGCCATCGGCACGGCGGCGCCGGCATTGCTGCTGTTCGCACGCTTGTTGCAAGGCTTGTCGGTTGGGGGAGAATACGGTACCAGCGCGACCTATATGAGTGAAGTCGCGCTCCGCGGGCGGCGTGGGTTCTTTGCTTCGTTCCAGTATGTGACCCTGATCGGCGGGCAGTTGCTAGCCCTGCTGGTGCTGGTGATTCTGCAGCAGTTGCTGACCACTCAACAGCTGAAAGACTGGGGCTGGCGGATTCCATTCGTGCTGGGTGCAGGTACGGCCGTGGTGGCGTTTTACCTGCTCCGATCCCTGGGTGAAACGTCAACCACCGATTCGCGCAAGAACAAGGATGCGGGCACCATCGCCGGGCTGATGAAGCACAAGCGCGCCTTCATGACGGTGATTGGTTTCACCGCCGGGGGCTCGCTAATCTTCTATACGTTCACCACGTACATGCAAAAGTACCTGGTCAACACCGCCGGGATGAACCCCAAAACGGCGAGCGTGGTGATGACCGGCGCGCTGTTCATATACATGCTGATGCAACCGCTGTTTGGCGCGCTGTCAGACCGCATCGGCCGGCGTACGTCGATGATCTGGTTTGGCGCCTTGGCGACAGTGAGCACGGTACCGGTTCTGCGTGCGCTGGCCGTGATTAAGAACCCATATGCGGCATTCGGGCTGGTGTTTCTGGCGTTGGCTGTGATCAGCCTTTACACATCGATCGGCGGTTTGATCAAGGCCGAAATGTTCCCCCTGGAAGTGCGCGCCCTGGCCGTCGGTTTGTCGTATGCACTGGGAAATGCGATCTTCGGCGGTTCGGCGGAATTCGTTGCGTTGGAACTGAAATCGATTGGCCGGGAATCGACTTTTTACTGGTACGTCACAACCCTGTGCGCGGTGGCGCTGATCGTCGCGATCCGCATGCCCGATCCAAGCAAGGATGGTTATCTGCGCGACGAGCCTTGAGTGGCTGGGCCGGCTGGCTGAGACCAGGATCGGTGTCAGCGGACAGGCAAACGCCCATGGCGATTGCGGGCAAGCGGGAGATGGAGAAACCACCGGCGTCAGCGTGGCGCGATGGCCGGCAAACGCAGGCGGAGGATGGCCGCCGGATCCGTTTTACCACTGTTTTCTTGTGAGTTCACCGGCGCGTGTGCTTGGATCCGCTCGCATTGGCAGCCTTGCGTCACAATGTGAAGTGACCGTACACATTGCCGCAAGCCCGCGCAAAAGGCGTAGGATTGAATCTGTATCTGACGTACGTCTTCAGGGCGGGGTGCGAGTCCCCACCGGCGGTGACAGCCCGCGAGCGCCTGCCTTCAGGCAGGGTCAGCAGATCTGGTGAAACTCCAGGGCCGACGGTAACAGTCCGGATGAAAGAAGACGGGCCACAGTGCACGCAGCTTGCGATCCAATCCGGGCGAACCGTTCCCGGCAGATCGTTCCGGGATGCGTGTAGGAGTTTGCGGCGCGGTACTGCCCTGAAACGTTTTTCGTCGAGTTTCTGCGCGAGGAGCGTTTCATCATGCCTTCCTTCCATTCCGCTCGAGCCCTGCTGCAACCGGCAGGGGCTTGCTTCGAACAAAGATCTCCCCAAGACCTGGACAATCTGCGCCGGGGACACCTGCGTCACGCGGGTGGACGGGTTCGATGGCGCGATCGCAGCGGGCCGGGCCTGTCCTGATCGCGAACCTTGTGGCTACGAATGAATACTCCAATGAATACACAGAATGAATGCCGGGAATATGAACCCGGAAACAGATCCCGATACGGGGGCACTGAAATGGATTTAGGCGTTGATTGCAGCACCACAACCCAGGTTGCCAGTGCGGACTTGCCGACGCGATGGGGACAGTTTCGAGCGCTAGGATTTGAGCGCTCCACGGCGGACGGTCTGGAGACCGCCGTGACCCTGATCATGGGAGATATTTCCAGTGGAGTTCCGCTGGTGAGAATTCACTCCCAGTGCCTCACCGGCGACGTCTTTGGGTCACTGCGCTGCGATTGCGGCGGGCAACTGGATTTTGCCATGAATGCGATTGCCGAGGAGGGTGCCGGCATCCTGATCTACGAAAAACAGGAGGGGCGAGGGATTGGTCTGATGGCGAAACTCCAGGCATATGGGCTGCAAGACGAGGGTCTGGATACGGTGCAGGCAAACGAGCACCTTGGGTTTGAGGTGGACTATCGCGACTTTGCCCTGCCGGCCGCGATCCTGAAGCACCTGGAGGTTGCCCGGGTGCGCCTGCTGACCAACAACCTGCAAAAAGTGGCAGCGCTGACCAGTGCTGGAATTGAGGTCGTGGAACGCATTGCATGCGAGGTTTCGCCAAGTCCGGAGGCGCTGTTTTACCTGACCACCAAGAAGCAGAAACTGGGCCACATGCTAACGATGGTTTAGCGGAACAGGTGGACGGAGGCGCGGCGGCGGCGCTTCCCTGTTCCGGCCTCGCCCCAGCTGGATCACTGCTTCCCCATGCCCGCGGCCCACAGATGGAACAGGCCTGGAGTGGCAGAGCGCTCGCGTTTCCCTGGTTTCCGCGATTTCCTGCGGAGTGTTGAACAACTCGGGATGGAGGCAGGCGCCACGCTGGTTGTCAGGCTTGGCCTCTTCCACGGGGCAAGTGGACTCGGACCCAGCGTTCGGGGACCCATACCGCGTAAATCAAAAAAACACCGCCCCAGGAAGAATCGAAGTCCCACGCCGGGCATCTGTCATCAGAATGGAGTTTGGCTGCGTTTCGTAGACTCTCAGCCGCCTCTCCGTGCCCATGCATCCATTCTTCCTGGTGAAACAAAAGCGGGCCTGGAGCGGCTTTTGCGTGAACAGACGCGAACTTCCCACAACCAGGGAGCTGAGTAACGGCACTGGATTGCCTGCTTCGGCGGCTTCGTTTTCGGGCGACTTTCGAGGTTTGTGAACGCGGCCGCGCGGCGCCATATCGCGGTTCAGAGATGGGACACGGGTTGGGAGTGCGGGCCAAAGCCCGGCTTCCTGGAAAAACAAGGAGGAGTTCGGCATGAGTCGGATCGCTTGTTCATTGGCGCTGTTCCTGTTTGCAGTCTCCAACATTGCGTTGGCCGCCAACTGGGTGGTTTCCAGGAACCTGGACAATGGAGCCGGCACGTTCTACATCGATGCGGACAGCGTGAGCCGGGATGGCGACCGCCTCATCTATTGGTCCAGGGTGGTCTATAGCACGCCAATGAATTCCGGTGTGGGCACTCCCCGGACGGCAGCGAGCCCTACGGCGACAAGACGGAAACAAGTCAAGGAAGAGATTTGCCGGATTGAGGTAAACCTGGGCTCACGGCAGGTCCGGACTCTTGAGTTTTTCCGGTACGACCCCAATCACCACGAACTCGACCACGACTCTGATCCTGGCCATTGGAAACAGTATGGGAAAGACGATGGGACGGAAGTGGACAACGCGTCCGCCCTGAAATATGCCAAACAGGGAAACGAACATGCCTCGCAGCCCACGCCATAGCCTAACCTCGCCGTTCCGCTAGATTACGTTTGCGGCCTCCCGGCGCTGGATCAACGCTCCATCCGCTACGGACAAATCCACCATGCCGGTCTCCTCTTCACCCTGCGCTGGAAGTGGCGCCCAGGATTTTGTTCGTCACAATCCCGATGGCAACCATGGCGGCCATGATGACGGCAAACAGCGATAGCCACCCCCAGTACTGGGTGGGATGGCGGATGATGCGCATGAAGTGACGTCCATAACGGGCGGCAATGTAGGCGATGAGCGAATAACGCAGCGCCCGGCAAAGTCCGACGACCGTGAGGAATTTCCGCGCGGGATAGTTCGAAGCTCCCGCGGCGGCAAAAAAAACGCTGGTGGGAAGCGGAAAAGGAACGGCTGTGGTGGCGGCCAGAGCGCCGGTACCCGACTTCTCAAAGATCTTCAGGATGGTTGGCGCACGCGCGCTTCCGAACTTGCTCTGCAGGTAGGTAATGCCAGCCTGGCGCGCCAAGCGGAAGGTGATGAAGGCTCCGACGAGCGAACCGGCGGTTGCGATGGCGGCGTATTCGTACCAGCGATTGCCATGCCTGGCGGCGAGGATGGCGGTCAGGATGTCTGGGCCGCCGAAGGTCGGAAAGGGAAAACTATCCAGAACGGCCAGGGAAAACAATCCGAAAAGACCCAGATGGCGAAGTGCAGCCATGAATCCGCCGGGTTGCTTCTTTGCGGCTTGCAGAAGAACGGTGATCACGCCGGTTTTGATGCCTGAGTGCACAATACGGACACTAACATATCCCGCTCCGCTTCCGTCTCAGGAGACGGATGGCAGCGCGGTTGGGGGCGAAGCTCGGACAGAGTGTAAGGAAGATTGCTCCCCATGCCTGCGGACGAGCCAGAGCAACAGGCATGGAGAGCAAAGGTTGGTTCACTTCTTGTCCGCGATTACCTGCGGGGCGTTGAAAAGCTCAGGATGGAGATAGGTGCCGCGCTCCTTGCCCTTGTCCTCCTCCACCTGGATGCGGTGGGCGTCGGCGTAAGCGTCATGCCGGATGCCGGTGACTTGCCAGGACACTTTGACCGCAGGCTTGCTGGTCTTAATAATGAAATGGTTTCCCGTGATCTCCCGCACCACAATCGCCTGTGCAAACTGGCCGATCACGGTCAGTTGATAGCGGAAGTCCTGGTTGAGAGCTTCAAAATAGCTGGGCAATTCGACCGTGGCGAGTCCGCGCCGGTCGGTCACAATGTTGCCGTTGTAGATATTCATCATGTCAGGCGACTCGACAAAAGAGTGAGAAAGATACTTGTTCGCCGGGTCAAGGGGATGGTCGATCTTGAAGCTGCCGCCGCCCTTGGAGATGGTCCCGTTCACATGGAGATTTCCGCTGATGCTGACGTTGGCGTTGCCGTCCACACTAAAATTGCCGCCGTTCTGGGCGTTGGCCTGGATCATCGCCCCGGAAGTCGGAGGAACATTGAAATACAGACCGAGGCCAACCGCGGCGGGGCTGTTCAAGTTTGCCGCGAACGCCTCGGTGTTGCCCGAGGTTGCGTCGATTTCAACATTCACGCCCGTGATCGGGTAGGAAGCCGCAGCGGCAGACGAATAGACCTCTACAACGTCGCCACCGGCATTCACCATGTCGGCCTCCAGGGCGCGAGGTTTGCTGTCATTGCCGTTGTTAAATCCCGTGAGGCCGCTGTACGCCATTACAGGCGGCTGATTCGAGTTGAACGTATATCCCACGACGCCCAGACCTTCGCTGCCCTCCGAATATCCCACGACGCCGACGCCGTTCGTCGCCGTACCGGTGACCCCTGCGGGCACTCCTGTTCCCGTAGCCGTGCCTACAATCGCCGAGGGGATGGAAGTGAAGAAACTCTCGGTAGGGGCGTTCTTCGTATTCATCGTTGGACCGTTGCTGGTGTTGGTGACGTTAACGACGCCGTTGGGCGCGGTTGCCGTGCTGG
>CAZQDD010000037.1:0-34438 GCA_964591805.1 uncultured Acidobacteriaceae bacterium
CCTACGACTTCCACCGTGTGAAGGTGACACTCTACCGCTGAGTTAAGCGCCCGCTTTGTCTGCTCACTCCGGATTGTAACAAACCCTCCCGGATTCGCAAATCGGAGTGGCTGTGACTTTCCCCGGCGGTGGCCGCCGGCTTCGGGCATAATAGGCGCAGTACGGTTCTCCATTGGCATGATCTGGAAGCGCAGAAAGACCGACAACCCGGAAAGCGCAGATACCGGTGGTGAATCCGGGGACTCCCCGCAACTTTCGCAGGTCGAGGGGGTTCCAAATGACATGAGTAGCCTGGCCATCGGCGGTGCTTTCTCCGGGTCAACGGGGGTCGGCGCCGGGCAGCAGGTCCGGTTCAACGACCCGCGCAGCCTGACGGGGCTGGACGACGCCCAGGTGATGCTGCGGGTGCGCGACGGGGACGACGACGCCTTCAACTACCTGGTGGAGCGCTACCGCCGGGCCATGATCGGGTTCATGTACCGGATGGTGCATAACGCGGCCATCGCGGAAGAACTTTCGCAGGAGGTTTTTCTGCGCGTCTACCGCTCCCGTGGCAGCTATACGGCCGATGCCAAATTCACCACCTGGCTGTACCGGATTGCCACCAACCTGGCGGTGAATCACGCACGCGATAACAGGCACGAGCGCCCGGAGGAAAAATCCAGCCTGGATGAGGTCAACGAGGAAACCGGGCTGGCGATGGATGTGGCCGATCCCAAGCCGGGCGCGGAGCAGGAGATTCTGCGCCGCGAACGGTTACGGGCCATCCGTCAACAAGTGGCCGCCCTGCCTGAACGCCAGCGCATGGCCGTGATGATGCACAAGTTTCAGGAGTTGGATTACCGCCAGATCGCGGAGGTTTTGCACCTCAGCGAGTCGGCCACAAAAAGTCTGCTCTTCCGCGCCTACGAGAAATTGCGCGAGAGTTTGAAGGATTTTGTATAGAGGCAGTTATGAATTGCAGGATGATTCAAGAACAGTTGCCGGACGTGGCCCTTGGGATTGCCCCGGCGCCGCCCGAAGTCGAGCTCCATCTCGGCGAGTGCCGCGAATGTGCCGAGACCCTTGCGGCCCTCCGCTCCACCATTAACCTGCTGAATGAGTGGACGGCGCCCGAACCCTCGGCATTCTGGGATGTCCGCATGCAGGCGCGTTTGCGCGAAGAACAGGCGCGGGCCTCCAGCGGATGGTTGCAGTGGCTGCGCCGTCCCGTGCTGAGCGTGGCCGCGGCGCTGTGCCTGGTTGCCGGCATCGGTTTGTACCAGGCGGGACACTTGCTGCACGAGGACAACAGTTCGCCGGTGGCGGGGCCGGTTCACGTCGCCCCGACTGGAACGGCGGTGGCCGACTTGCAATACCTGGATAAGAATTCAGATCTGCTGCAAAATTTCGACGCCCTGGACGACATGGACGGCGACGCAGATACGAACGCGGGCAATTAGCTCGCGAGGACTTTGACGGCGATGCGCACGAACTACATTCCGGCGATTCTGGTCACACTGACGCTGGCCGTACCCCTGTGGGCCGGGCAGCACCAGTCGGGACACGCATCCGGAGGTGGCGCGCATGCGGCGTACGGGGGGTACGGACGGCCGCAGGCAGCCGCGCGACCGCAGGCAGCCCCGCGGCCGCAGTTCCAGGCACGCGGGCAATCCTATGGAGCGCCGCACAGCGCGGCTCCCGCCCAGCCGCAAATCATGCGTCCACCGGCGGCGCCGCACCAGATCATTCGCGGACAGGGGCCGCACAACGGCGACTGGCTGCGCCACACCATGCAACTTCCACCCCAGGAGCAGCAGCGCAGGCTGGAGCAGGATCAGCACTTCCGCCAGCTTCCACCACAGCGCCAGGAGCAACTGAGGAACCGTTTGCAGAGTTTCAGCTCGATGCCTGCGGAGCAGCGGCAGCGGGTGCTGAACCGCATGGAGATGATCGAGCACCTGAGGCCCGAGCAGCAAAGGCAGGCGGAAGCATTGTTTGGGCAGTTCCGCGCCATGGACCCGCAGCGCAAGGAGATGATGCGCCGCACTTTGCGGCAGATGCGAACCATGCCTCCGGAAGCCCGGGAGCGGCTGATGAACTCACCGGAAACCCAGTCGCATTACTCGCCGCAGGAGATCCAGATGTTGCACGGCTTCAACGACATTGGCTTTGCGGGACCGCAGCCGTAGGTCCGGATTGGCGGCGCGGGCTGGAGCCAGAACGTAGAGCGCGGCTGATGGGCGCGGCTAAGGCTGGGACAAATTGCCGCCTCACCCCTTGAAGTAGTTCCGGGCCAGGAAAAGTACGTTTGCGGGACGCTCCGCCAGACGCCGCATGAAGTACGGATACCACTCGGTGCCGAACGGAATATAGCAGCGCACGCCCCAGCCCTCGCGGGCCAGGCTCTCCTGTAGATCGCGCCGCACCCCGTGCAGCATCTGAAACTCGAAAGCCGTCCTGGGAATGCCTTCCTGGATGGTCCAGGCCTTGATGGCGCCGATGATGTTTTCGTCGTGCGTCGCCAGGCCATGAAAGACTCCGCTCTTGAGGATGTGTTTGGCCACCTTGATGTAGTTTGCGTCCACGTCCTGCTTGCTGGGATAGGCGATGGAAGCCGGTTCGCGGTAGGCTCCCTTGCAGAGACGGATGCGAATTCCCTCGGCGCAGAGCTGGCTGGCGTCTTCCGCGGTGCGGTAGAGATACGCCTGCAACACGGTGCCGATGTGGCCGGCGGCGCCGGGCTGGCGGTGCAGTTCGCGGACCAGATCGAGCGTCTTCTGGGTGTAGGCCGAGCCTTCCATGTCAATGCGGAGAAAGCTGCCGATGGCGATGGCGTGCTGGAGCAGTTCGGACACCGTACGGCGCGCCAGGGGTTCGTCCACGTCCAGGCCCATGTGGGTCAACTTCAGGCTCACGTTGGCGTCCAGCTTGAGGCGCTGGATCTCATCCAGCAGATGCTGATAGAGAGCTTTACTGTGCAGCGCCTCCTCGCGGTTGGTGACGTTTTCGCCGAGGCTGTCAACCGAGACGCGCACACCCACCTGGTTCATGGCCATGGTGGCGGCGATCAGTTCTTCCATGGTGATGCCTGCAACAAAGCGCTTGGAAAGCTTCTGCCCAACGGCTGAGTTCTCGGCCATCGAACGAATGCCTTTACTGTGGGAGAGCGCAATAAAAAAGGAGCGCAGCATGGCTGATCCTTCAAGCCGGAGTTGGAGCGCCGGCTAGTTCCATGAACGGTGCATGGTCATCGCGGCAGGCAAACACGCGCCGGAGGCAGCAGGCGCGGAGGAATTTTCTGGAACGGTGACCTATGGTTGTATCACACCGGAGGCAACTCTGTAAGTGCCCCCGGTGAGTGCGCTCAGTGTCCGGTTTCTTCCAGGTACCTTTCCACTTCCATGGCCGCCATGCATCCGGTTCCCGAAGCCGTGATGGCCTGGCGATAGCGCCGGTCGGCCACGTCGCCGCAGGCATACACGCCCGGCATGCCAGTGTGCACGTAGTCGCGCACCTTGAGGTAGCCATCCTCGTCGGTCTCCAGAGCGCCGTGGAACATGGCGGCGTTGGGGGTGTGTCCAATGCCCAGGAACATGGCGCTGACGGGCAAGTCCCATACCTTCCCTGTCTTGAGGTTGCGCAACTTGAGGGCGGTGACTTCCTTGGCGGCCACGTCCATCACCTCGTCCACCACGGTGTCAGTCATGAAATGAATTTTGTCGTGAGTGCGGGCGCGGTCGAGCATGATCTTGCTGGCCCGGAAGGCGTCGCGGCGGTGGATGAGGGTGACGCGGCTGGCGAAGCGGGTGAGAAACAGCGCCTCCTCCATGG
Source organism: uncultured Acidobacteriaceae bacterium (assembly GCA_964591805.1). Classification (GTDB taxonomy): domain Bacteria; phylum Acidobacteriota; class Terriglobia; order Terriglobales; family Acidobacteriaceae; genus TOLSYN. Next base: position 3,814 of record CAZQDD010000037.1, read on the forward strand.
CCGAATCGCCGCCGCCGATGACGGCAATCTCCTTGCCGCTGAAGAAGAATCCGTCGCAGGTGGCGCACGAGGATACGCCGTGACCGATCAGCGCCTTCTCGCTCGGCAATCCCAGCCAGCGCGCGGTGGCTCCGCTGGCAACGATGATGGCGCGCGTTTTGATCTGCTCTTTTCCGGCGGTAAGCACGAAGGGCCGGCCGGTCAGATCGGTTGCCGTGACATGTCCAGTGCGGAACTCGGCGCCGAATCGTTCCGCCTGCTTGCGCATGTTCTCGATCAGCTCCGGTCCCTGGATTCCCTCCGGCCAGCCGGGAAAGTTTTCTACCAGCGTCGTCATGGAAAGTTGGCCGCCGGGCTCGTGTCCCTCCAGCACCAGCGGTTTGAGGTTGGCCCTGCCGGTATAAATTGCCGCGGTCAGGCCGCTGCATCCCGATCCCAGGATCACTACGTCGCGAATTTCCTCTGCCATCGTTCTCTCTCGTTTGCCTCGCGCCGCCGTGCCTTGGCATGGACGGCTCCCTGCAGGGAGATGGTAAACCAGTCTCCCTAGTGTTAATGATTCGCGCCGGCGGTTTTGGATTCCCCGGCGCCGGGCAGGCGAGCCAACTCGGCCGCCACCACGGTCCGCACCGCCATGGCCGTGCGATATTTTTCAAAAATACCGGCCGCCATGCGGAAGATGGGTTCATAGGCCGCCTGATCGAGAGCGCCGCAGCGCGCCAGCACAATGGACGCCTTGCCGAAGCGCTCGATGCGTATGCGCTCCGGAGGGGTATTGACCCGGACTACCTCCGCCGGGCTGCCGGTCACCGAATCCGAAATCAGGATCTCGAGCACTTCGCGGCTGTCGCGCAGATGCAAGGCCAGCACTTCGCTGGTCGAGCCAGCCTCGACGCTGAGTGAATATTGCACGTCCGTCAGGATTGCCTTCTCCGGAAATTCCCGGCGGATTCGGACCCAGGTGGACGGCGTGGCTCCACTGCCCGGGGGCGCGCCGGCGGCCTGGGCTTCGGCCTCGCTCAATATCGTAAGGCCGCGGGAGATCTCAAAATCCGGGGTAAACGATGGCCGCTCCTTGACCTGGGCCAGCGCCCGTCCGATGACCTCCAGGTCGGGCTCGGCGGGATGGCAGGGGTTCAGGAAGTTTACCTGGATCTTGGTTGTCGGCGCGCCCGGAGCGGACGGCGCATCCTGGGCCAGAGCGGCGGCCGCCAGCAGAATTGTGGCGCATAGAGTTCGCAAGAGCATCGATTTCGACTCGAAATTCCGCACCGCTGGATTGTAAATGACCGGGCGCAGAGACGGGTGCCCTGCTTCCAGCTATAATTCGGCCATCCGGCGCGCATGACCAGTCCGACGCTTCAATCCGCGCAACGCACCCTGGACCGCCATGGGCTTATTCCGCGGACCCGCCTGGCGCGCTTGTGCCTGACGCTGGCCCTGATTGCCAGCCTCTGGACCCTGACAGGCTGGCACCGGTCCGGCGTCTACCGCATGCTCCTGGTGGTTCTCGCCGGCTGCCTGCTGGTGCTCGGCTATCGCGCCTTTGCCCAGCGCTTCATGTGGCGGCTGCGCAACCGCCTCATCGTTACCTACGTGTTTATTGGAGTCATCCCTCTCATCCTGCTGGCGACCATGGGGATGGTCGCCGGATACCTGTTTGCGGGACAGTTTTCGACCTTCGTCGTGACCACCGACGTGCGCGACGAGTTGCGGCGGCTGGAGAGCTCCAACCGCACCATCACCCATCAGGCTGCCGCCGCGCTGCGCCGCAGCGGCGCCATCGATCCGGATCAGCTTGCCATCAATAACGAAGCCTTCCCCGACCGCCAGGTGACGGCGTACCACCACGGCCGCGCCCAGACCCTGTTGGGCCCGAAATCCGGGGGCGAGCTTGCCCCGCCACCAGCAAAGATTCCCGAGGCCGTCCTGATTGTGGACGATGGCGGGCTCTACCTGCGCGCGGTCAACCGCGCCGGGCTTGGCGGTAGCGGCGCTGGGGACGAGCTGGTCATCGTCTCCAGCGTGCCCCTGGACAAGCCACACCTGGAATCGATTGTGGCCAACATGGGCATCATTACACTGTATGGCGAGGGTTCCACGGGCGAGAGTTCCACGCCGCAAGCCGGCGCGCGCATCAAGGTGGGAGACACCGACGTGGACGCCAATCCCCGCGTCGTCTGCGGCTCCATGCCGCCACCGGTGTTCGGCATGGACCTGGACTTCGCTCCCTTCTTCACCATCCTCAACGCGGTGCGCTGGAAGAACGGCGAGCCCAGCAACCTGCTGCTGACGGTCCGCACCCGGCCCTCGCTGCTCTACAACCGGCTCTTCCGCAATCTTGGCGATACCACCAACGTCATCCTGATTGCCCTGGCCGCCATCGCCGTGGTGTTCGCCCTGATCGAGGTGGTCGCCTTTGTGATTGGGGTACGGCTGACGCGAACGATGACTTCTTCGGTGGCCAAGCTGTACGACGCGACCCAGCATGTGAACCAGGGAAACTTCTCGCACCGCATTGAGGTCAACTCGCGCGACCAGTTGGCGTCGCTGGAATCGTCGTTCAACTCCATGACCGAGTCCCTGCGCAAGCTGATCGCCGAGCAGAAGGAAAAGCAGCGCATCGAGAGCGAGCTGTTCATCGCCAAGGAAGTCCAGGACCTGCTGTTTCCCCGCGACGTTGCCGACCTGGACGGGTTGGAGATGCACGGCGTCTGCCTTTCGGCGCGCACGGTGAGCGGAGACTACTATGACTTTCTTCCGGTGGGCCCGAACGCGGTGGGCCTGGCCATGGGAGACATCAGCGGCAAAGGCATCTCCGCCGCACTGATGATGGCGACGGTGCATGCCTTTGTGCGCGCCCACACCATGGTGGAACACCTGCCTGCGCCGGCTGGCGCGGCGGGTGGCGGCGAGCCCGGTTGCCCATCGCCCGGAGCGATTCTGGCGGTGCTGAACCAGCAGCTCTACAGCAGCACTCCGGCGCACAAGTACGCCACCATGTTCCTGGGCTTCTACGACCAGCAGACGCGCCAGCTCACTTACTCCAACGCCGGACACCTGCCGCCGATTGTGATGCGCCCCAACGGCAGCACCCGCCTGCTAGACGTTGGCGGCACCGTCGTCGGCCTGTTTGGAGACATGCGCTACAGCGAGGGCAGGGTCACGTTGAACCCCGGCGACATTGTGGTGGCCTACAGCGACGGCATCACCGAGCCGGAGAACGACTTTGGCGAGTTTGGCGAGGAACGCCTGATCCGGATTGTGCGGGAAAACCGCGACCTGGGGCTGCCGCGAATTTCCGACGCCATTCTGGCCGCCGTGATCGACTGGATCGGCGGCGAAGAACAGCCCGACGACATGACGGTGGTGCTGGCCAGGGCGAGGTAGGGTTGGCGCAAGAATGCCAGATGTGACGAGTTCCTCAAAGCGAGAAGAGGGAATCGACGCTCGACTAGCTACCCCCACTATCTCCGGCTGAGAGCCTTCTGGCCTTTGCACAACTACCCCACATCTGTCCGACAGCGGGCCGATATGGGGCACCAGAAACAAGACCGGAAACAACACCAAAGACAACCCAGGGAGCAAGGCCCGAGGCAGCGGATGGAAGCTGCGCTACTCCACGTAGCAGCGGGGGACGCGCGGGGAAAGACCGCAGAGGATTTCGTAGGTGATGGTGTTGGCGAGGCGCGCCATGTCATCGGCCCCGATGGAGCAATGCGGGCTGCGGCCAATGAGCAGGACCTCGTCGCCAAGCGCAGCCTCGGGAATGTCCGTCACGTCGATCATGGTGAGGTCCATGCTGACATTGCCAACGATGGGGGCATAGCGGTCGCTGAGGATGACCTGGCCCTGGTTGGAAAGATGGCGGTTGAATCCGTCTCCGTAGCCGACGGGAATGACGGCGAGACGAGTGGGACGGGCGGCGTGCCAGCGCTGATTGTAACCGACGGCCGTGCCCGTGGGGATGGAACGCAAGGCGATAATGCGGGTCTTCCAGGTGAGCACCGGGCGCACGGGAAGATCGGGCTGGACGGCGACCGGGCCCTGGCCGCGCCGTTCGCAAACCAAGTTGTATCCGTAGAGCGCCAGGCCGGGACGGGCCATGTTGTTCCAGGTGTCCGGGCGGGCGGCGACGGCGGCGGTGTTGGCCAGGTGACGGTACTGCGGGTGCAATCCGGCGTCGGCCAGCAAGGCGATGGCGCGCTCGAACTCCATGCGCTGGTGTTCGGCCACGGGAGAGTCGAGCACCTCGGATTCGGAGAGATGGCTGAAGACGCCCTGCAGCCGGACCACCGGCGAAGCAGCGATGCGGGCGGCGAGCGCGGGAAGATCGTCGAGCGAGACGCCGAGGCGCGACATGCCGGTATCGACCTTGAGGTGCACGTAAACCTTGTGCTTGCAGGCGACGGCGGCAGCGGCGGCTTCCAGGGCTTCGACGTGTTCGGCGGTGGCGATGGCCGGGGTGAGGCAGTGGACGAGCAATGCTTCCTCTTCGCCACGCCAGAAACCGGTCATGACAAGGATGGGCAGTTGCACCCCGGCCTCGCGCACGGCGATTCCCTCTTCGGTGGAGGTGACGCCGAGCCAGACGGCTCCGGCATCTTCGAGGGCGCGGGCAGATTCGATGACTCCGTGCCCGTAGGCGTCGCACTTGATGACGCAGCAGGGAGTGACGCCGGGACCGAGATGGCGGGCAACGGCGTGGTAGTTTTCCGCCAGCGCGGAGAGAGAAATTTCAGCCCAGTTGGGGCGTGTGTGCACGGAGAATTTCTGCTGTATGGATGACAAGATGTTCAGACCTTTATAGATTCCAGTATAGCTCGGAGGGCGGGGTTGGAGATGAGTGCCAAGCCGGGTACGGGGGCAGGAAAAAGTGGGCATGAGCGGGCGGAGTGGCGTTTGCTTGGAAGGTGACTATGCGCTCGGTAAAGAGAAAAGCAAACACGGGCGCAAGATCAAAAGCCCCGCTCAGGCCCAACCGCGGGGCTTGAACGGGCCACCTGGCTCAGATTTTGGCATCCTCACTGATGCAGTTCGAAGCCCGTCTCTTCTTCGAGTTTCGTAATCCAAGCTTCGGCTTCCGTACCAAATTCTGCAATGTCTCCCTGCGGCTCGACAGTTCCGGCCTCATACGGTCCGTAGTTGGGTACCATTTTGTAGGGTAGGCCGTCGTAGCAAACAGAGATGCACGCAGAAGATGACTGGGTACCTTCGTAGCTAGCGCCAGCAGTCAAGAGTATGTCGTTACCAAATTCGCCTTCCACATCCGCCAAGCAGGCGGCATTCACCTCGAGAATGATCCCACCGGCCTGACGCTGCGCCTTTTCGGCATACTCCTTCGCGACGTACACCGTCAGATTCAGCCCGGTATTTATTTCCAGATGCGCTGCTGAATGAGAGTCGCCGTCGTCTTCGATGTCCAATCGGCTTGATACTCTTACCCAAACGTTCATATGTGCACACTTTCTTCTTTGACATAGCGCCTTATTTTTTACTCGCGCAGCCAATCCGAGCGCAGCAGGGTTTCAAAGCGGGTGGAAGCCTTGAAGAAGGCGAGCTGAATGGTGTCCGTGGGGCCGTTGCGCTGTTTGGCGACGATGATCTTGGCCTTGCCTTCGAGTTCGGGATTATCGCGGTTGTAGTACTCGGGGCGGTAGATGAACATGACGATGTCGGCATCCTGCTCGATGGAGCCGGATTCGCGCAGATCGCTCAGTTTGGGCTCGGTGTCTTTGCCGCCACGAGTCTCCGGGGCGCGGCTCAATTGCGAGAGGGCAACGACCGGGACCTTCAACTCCTTGGCAATTGCCTTGAGGCCGCGCGAGATGGCGGAAACTTCCTGGGTGCGGTTCTCATAGCGGCGGCCACCGGGAGCAGCGGCCGACATGAGTTGCAGGTAATCGACGACAATCAGGTGCAGTCCATCCTTGTCCATGGCCTTGCGGCGAGCTTTGGCGCGCAGTTCGGTGAGCGAGATGCCGGGTGTGTCATCGATGTAGATGTGCGCCTGAATCAGTTTGTCAAAGGCGACGCGGAGCTTGCCCCAGTCTTCCTTGGCGAGGAAGCCGGTGCGCATTTTGTGGGCGTCCACCTTGGCCTGGGAGCACAACATGCGGTTGAGCAGGGCCTCTTTCGACATTTCCAGGGAAAAGACGGCGACGGTTTTACCGCCGAGGATGGCGGCATTTTCCGCGATGTTGATGGCGAAGGCGGTTTTGCCCATCGCCGGACGGGCGGCGATGATGATGAGGTCGGACTTCTGCAGGCCGCTGGTCATGTCATCCAGATCGCTGAAGTAAGTCTCCAGGCCGGTGACGCGGCCGCCGCGTTGGAAGAGCTTGTCGAGATCGCCGCCGAACGACTCCTGGGCGATGCTCTTGATGTCGGTGAGCTGGTCTCCGCTGCGCTGCTCGGAGATGTTGAAGATACTGGACTCGGCCGCGTCGATGACCTCGGCGGCGGTGCTGGCCTGCTCCAGGGCTTGCGCGATGACGGAGTTGGCGGCATGGATGAGGTTGCGCAGCATCGCCTTGTCACGCACCATGCGGACGTAGTGCTCCAGCGAAGAGCGGCGCGGCACGCCGTCGGTGAGCGAGGCCAGGTATCCGGCGCCGCCGACGGCTTCCAGTTCCTTGGAGCGCAACAATTCCTCGGTGAGGGTGACGATGTCAATGGGCCGGTTGCTCTCGGAGAGATCGGCAATGCGCTGGTAGATGCGGCGATGGGCATCGAGGAAAAAATGCTCGGCCTTCAGGGTTGAGAGAGCTTCATTCTGGAGGCTGTTGTCAAGCAGGATGGCGCCCAGGATGGAACGCTCGGCCTCAGGACTGGCCGGGAGACCGCGATCGAGACTGTAATCAGTAACTGGCATAGGAGACACTTGGCGCTGGAGCAGGAGCAACATTTACGCCCACACGCACCGCGCACATGCAGAGCAGGTTGCGAAACCCTGTTGCGATGGTATTGCGTGCGGTCCCTGACGGCAACTGCGCGGGCCGTGGAGGCTGCGAAAATTCTGCTGCAACCGGGGTAAGCGATTCCAGCCAAAGGCGCAAGAAAATTGCCTGCGAAAATGAGGCCCGGAGAAGCCAGCCGCCTCTCCGGGCCTTCAACCGTACACGGCACCGCTGGTGCTGGCCGGGTTCCGCCGCCATGCGGAAACCTGGGAGCCTGGACCACGCTTTGCAGCCGGGTACGCGGCAATTGATGCCGCTCCGGCCACCCACGCCTGACGATTAGACTCCGCGGACCTTGGTCCATTGGCGGAGGATCGCGTCCAGCTCCCCTTCCGGCTGTTGGGCGGCGACCCTGTTGCCAAGGAGCAATGCAACACCCGGCTGATGAACAGATTCCTCTGCCGCGCTTCGCAGCCGGGTACGCGGCAACTGATGCCGCTCCGGCCGCGGGCGCTCGTCGCCGGCTGCGATCGCTCGCGCCGTGGCGATGGCAGAGCTTGCGTCACCGCAAACCTGGAAGCCGCCTGCCCGCTGGATTCTGCAATGCCTTTCGCCGCCTCCCGAGCCGGGAAGCCCCACGCAGCGTACGATGCACGGTTGCGTTACTGAAAAGAGTGCAACAGGTGGAGCCGGGTTGGGTGGGAAAACGGCGCGGGCGCTGTGGAAAGCCTGTGAACATCGCAGAAAGCTTGTGGACGGAAGTGCAAAAGCCGGTGTGGACTAGGGCGCGGACTCCGGCTCGATGGCGTCGCGGAAGCTGCGGAAGAGGCGCAGCGAGGCGTCCACCGTGTTGTCCTCGCGCTGCTTTTCTTTCATGGAGGACTTGGGCTGCTGGCGTCCGCTCCACAGGACGACGCGATCATGGGCATCGAGAACCTGGAGGATTATCTCTGTGGCCGCCGCGCTGGCGGCTGCCGCGCCGCGGCGGCCGCTGCCGGGGCCGACACTCACGCCGGCGTCAGAGACCGGAGCGAGGATGGAAACGATGAGGTCTGCTTGCCCTGGGTCGCCGACCAACTGGAAGCGGCCCCAGCCCTGGAAGGCGTCGCCGATGACATCATTGGGAAGGCGTCCGCCGGCGTGCTCGATGAAGATGCGGCGGGCGGCCATGAGGCGCGCGTGCGCCGAGATGACCGGAGGCTTGGGCGGCTGTTGCGCCCAGACGGACGCGCAGAGTAGAAGCGATGCCGCCAACCCGGCAAGCAGCCGTGACCTGATGCGCGTTGCCAACATTGCCGGTCCCCTCCGCCTGCTACCAGCTCTTCAGATATTTTGCCATGGCCTGGACTTCGCCGTCGGTGGTTTTGACCCGGTGCATGATGCCGAATCCGGGATTGAGCGGCTTGCGGCCGAGTCTGCGGTAGACGGCTTCAGGATCGCGGATGAAATCCTCGACCGTTTTCTCGTCATAGTCCGGCAGGATGCGGCTGAGGTTGGGCCCGCCGCCGGAGAAATGGCAACTGGCGCATCCGAGGCGGACAAAGGTTCTCTTGCCGAGCTCCAACTGATAGACGTGGTAGGCAGACCAGAGAGCAAAACCGGCCACTGCCAACAGAAACAGCCATTTCACCTTTGAAAACACGTCCTCTCCTTAGCTTGGGCGATGGCTTGCGGTTGGGTACACGGCGTACGGACTCTAACGCTGGGCCGAAAGAAACCAGGAAATAGCCTCGACATCGTGATGGGAGGCTGGCAGACGCGGCATGGGCAAGTATCCGGGGTTCAGCGGCTTGCGTCCCAGGCGGGTGTAGACCGTCTCGGGATCGCTGACCCAAGCCACAAAAGTTTGGCGATCGTACTTGCGTGCCACGTGTTCCAGCGAGGGCGCACCCCCGGCTATGTGGCAGGAGGGACAACCCAGGCGCACAAAAGCCCTGCGTCCCTCGCCAACCCGGCGGCCGTAAAACGCCGCGCCGCAGGCGAGCAATACAATAACGGCGACCATGCTCCAATGAAGAGGTTTCGTGTACAACTGAGATCCTCCTTGATTGCTTTTGAGTGTGCCTGTTGAGTATGCCTGAAATCCTGGGGCGGCGAACAGCAAGAAGATTCCGGGCACGGCACTTTCGGGCCGCGGCCTACTTCCGCTAAGCTCTATGCGGCAGCCATGCTGAAAATTGTCATCCATTCCGCCGCGTATGGGTTCGCGCTGCTGTCCCTGTGCGGGCTGGGGTACCTGGCGCTTTCCCTGTGGAGTGAGTGGCGCTTCCTGCGGCAGAGGCGCCGGGGAGGGCTGGAGCCTGCGCGGGCCCACACGCCCCCGGTCAGCATTCTGAAACCACTCCACGGCAGCGACCGGCAGATGTATGAGAGCTTCCGCTCGCACTGCATGCAGGAGTACGAGCAGTATGAAATCATCTTCGGCGTCAATGACGCCAGCGACACGGCGGTGGTGGAGGTGGAACGCCTGCGCACCGAGTTTCCCGGGCGCGACATCCGGCTCATGGTCTGCCCGGAAGTGCTCGGTAGCAATCGCAAGGTGAGCAGTCTGCTGCAAATGATGCGCGCGGCAAAGTACAGCCACATCGTCATCAATGACAGCGACATCCGCGTGGAGCGCGATTACCTGCGGCGGATTGTTGCGCCGATGGAGGATGCGCGGGTTGGACTGGTGACCGCACTGTACCGGGCCGAGGCCGGACGCAGTCTCGCTTCGCGCATGGAGGCCGTCGGGATTGCGACGGACTTCGCCGGAGGGGTTCTGTGCGCGGTGGAACTGGAGGGCGGGCTGCGCTTCGGGCTGGGTTCGACGCTGGCGTTTCCGCGTGTGGCGGCCGAGGCTATCGGCGGCCTGGAGAAACTGCTGGACCATCTGGCCGACGATCACGAACTGGGACGGATGATCTGGGAGGCGGGCTACGAGGTGGTGCTCTCTGACGTGGTGGTGGAAACCTTTCTGGCGGAGTACAACTTCCGGGCCATGTTCGAGCACCAGTTGCGCTGGGCGCGCACGGTGCGCGATCTGCGCAAGCGCGGCTACCTCGGAGTGCTACTGACGTTCGGCTTGCCGTGGGCGATGGCGGCGGCGCTGTGCGCGGGTGGAGCGGGGTGGTCGCTGGGGCTGCTGGCGGCGGTGGCGGCGGCGCGCTTTGCCTCAGCCTACGTGCTGTGCGGGCCGATCCTCGCTGACCGCCAGACGCTACGGGATCTGTGGCTGATTCCGGCGCGCGATTTGGTGGGAGTGGCGATCTGGTTCGCCAGCTTTGGCGGCGACACGATTGTGTGGCGCGGGGAAAGGTTTCATCTGAAGGATGGGCGGCTGAAGAGGGCGTAGGTTCGATCCCACATTCGCCAACAACGGGCGAATGTGGGCCACCAGCGGAATGCAAATGGCTTTAATCGGGCTGCGCGACGGTGGTGCGCTTGACGGAGATGATCCTGCCGCCGGTGGTGAAGCGGTAAAGTTCGCCGCGCCAGCGGAAGCTGCTGCCGCCGCAGTAGCTGGCGACCCAGATTGCAAAACCCAACAGATCGCGCAAGGGATAGAGCCAGCAGAAGGCGAGGGCGCGGCGATCGCCGATGACGCCGTAGCCGACCGCGGCCGCCAGGACAATGCGATTGAGCAGGCTCCATGCCAGCAGGGCGGCGCCGAGAATGGGTTGGCTAAGCGCGGCGGCGGCCACCAGGCCCAACACTCCGAAGGGAACAGCGTAGGTGAGGCCGCTGCCGAGGTGTCCCTTGGGCCGCGAATAGCGGGTGCTCTGCATCCAGCGCAACTGGGTGGCGAAGGTCTTGCGGAAGGACTGGATACTGAGTACGTGGCCGACGCGATAATGCGAAAGCACGACCTTGTATCCAGCGGCATGGACGCGGTTGCCGAGGACAAAGTCATCGGCGTAGTACTGCGACGTGGAGGCGATGCCACCGCACTTTTCCAGGGCATCGCGGCGCACGGCCATTACCGAACCCAGGGCGAACTGCATGCCCTCCAGCAGGTCCGCGGTGATGACGCCGGCGGGCATCTCGACGGACATGCCAAGAGCTTCCAGGCCGGACCAGAAGCCCGACGCGGGAATGCCCTGATAGAGGCAGGTCACAAGTCCGTTTTCCGGCTGCAGCAGAGGGAGGATGACGTTGCGCAGGAAGTCAGGGCCGACCAGTATGTCGCTATCACTGATGACGAGGAAATCGTTGCCCGAGGTGGCAATCATTTTGTCCAGCGACCAGACCTTGGCGCTGGGCCACGGTGGGTCTCCGGAGAGCACGACGCGCGCGGCAACCAGGGGATGGCGGGCGCGCAGACGATCCACCACGGCAAGCGCGGGATCGCCCGCGCTGCGGCATCCGAAGACAATCTCAAACAGCGGGTAGTCCTGGAGGAACAGGCTTTCCAAGTTCTCTTCCAGGCGCGGCTCGGCGCCGTGCAGCGGCTTGAAGACGCTGACCGCCGGAAGCGCGACGGGCGGCACGGCGGACAAAATCTGGGACTGCGTCCTGGCCAGGCGCAGATTACGCACGGCCGCCACCAGCACTAATCCGAGAAAGACGGTGGAGGAAACCGTACCGAGCAGCGCCAGGGCGAGCAGAGCCCGCCAGAGCCCGGTAGCCGGGACGGTGGTCAACAGCCCGAACGTCATAGTGCAAACCGCTGCGTGCATGATTCCTGCGTACATGATTCCCAGGTGCGTCATGAATGATTTGCCAGAATCAATTTGCCGCCGCTGTGGGCGATGCTCTGGTAGCCGATCCGTTGCAGCAAAGCGGGAATCTGGTCCTGTGCGGTAAACAGAAAAACGCGTCCTGTACCCTGCCAGAGGCGGTCCAGCGATGCATCGTTCTCAAAGACCGCCGGCGCATCTGGAAACAGCGAACCGTAGTAAAGGTTTCCATTTTCGCGCGAATTCAACACGTGCAGCGGCAGATGTCCGTAAAAATTCAAAGTCGATGCATCCTCATAGGCGCCATTGACGACGATCACGTCGCCGGCGCGGTACACCCCCGCCAGCGCATCGGACAGCGCGCGCGAGGACAGCACCGGGGAAAATGTAACCAGGGCCGCGTGAACACACTGCAGAGAGATTAACATCATCAGCGCCAGCGCGGCGTTGGCCGCCCCGGCACGGTTGCGCCGCCGCAACACCCAACCGGCCAGCGTTCCAAAAAGAAACGCCGCGCCGATCAGCAGGAGTTCCGGGCGAAACAGTCCGGTGGCGCGCGGCGTGAGGTCGAAGATGTGTCCGAAGGAAAGCGCGTACTCGGACGGGTTGCGGGTCAACAGGTCGGCCAGTTCGCTGTGGGGCGGTACGCGCTGGGAGAACCAGAGCAGGCCCCACGCGGCCAGCGCTGCCGGCAGGGCAACTGCAAAGCTGGCCAAGGCAATGCGCTGGCCGGCACGACGCAGGGGCGAATCCGCGGGCGAGCGCTGCTCCTGGCTGAGCCAGGCGCCGAGGATGAGAGCGAACGCCGGCAACACCGGAAGCACGTAGTACTCCTGGCGGCTGCTGAAGCTGAAGAATCCGAGGACGGCCAGGATGGTGATGGCCCACAGCAGCAGGGCTCGTCCGCGGCGGTCCAGCGAGTTCCACTGGCGCCAGTTGCGGGGCACCGAGGCCAGCGCCTTGAAGGCAAAGGCCGACCACGGCAGGAGAAACAGAAACGCCAGGGCCCAGAAGAGCAGCAACGGCACCGTGTCATAGTCGCGCGGAAAGCGCCGGTTGATGTAACGCAGAAAATGTTCGTTGACAAAATAAAACCAGAAGAAGCCTTTGGCCTCGCCGGCGGCCGGATTGCGCAATCCGGCGACGATGTGCCAGGGTGCGGCCAGGGCGAGGAAGACTGCCAGGCTGGAGACGAGCCTCATACGCAGCAGATGACGCAGATTGCGGGTGAGCAGCAGATAAGCAACAAGGATCACGGCTGGAAAGACGACGCCGATCAGTCCCTTGGTGAGCACGTTGAGGGCGGTGGTGGCGGCCAGCCCCCAGCAGGCGGCAAGCGATGGACGCGGCTGCCCAAGGGTCAGCAGAAAACAGTGCAGACCCAGGGTGAGCCAGAGCGCGACGAGGATGTCGGGAATCAGGATGCGGGTGTAGAGGTACGGGCCAAAAGAGAGCCCAAGGGCAAGCGCGGCGTAAAGCCCGGCGATGGCGTCGAAGTGAAAATTGCCGATGGCAAAGGTGGCCAGCAGGAGGGCAAGCATGGCGAACGCCAGCGGCAGGCGCGCCGCCCAATCGGTTGGGCCGAAGAGTTCATAGCTGGCAGCCATGCCCCAGTAGAGCAGCGGCGCTTTTTCCAGGTAGCGCAGGCCGTTGACATAGAGGGTGGACCAGTCGTGGCGGAGCATCATCTCGCGCGCCGCCTCGGCGTGCACGGAGTCGGCATCGTCGAGCAGCGGCGGGCTCCAGATGCCGGGAACGTAGAGGGCAAGCCAGACGAGCACGACCAGCACCACGCAAAGCGTGGGTCGAAGCGCGCCGGATGGCTCGGACAAGGCTCTTGGTTCGTGCATGGCAGACCGTGTTGATTATACGGACAGGAGCCTAAAGCTCGGTGAGGTGGAGCGTGCCGCTGGGGACGAGATAGCCTTTGCGGCGAAACCAGTCGATGAGACGGTCCTGGAGTAGATCGATGGGCACGCGCGAGCCGATTTCGATGAGGCCGTCGGCGACGGGAAGAGTGTCGTCAAAGATCGCATCGTTGGTGAAGTTGCGCATGGCAAAATTGTCGAGCCACTTGAGAGGCGCGGCGGTGAGGGTTCCGGCGTTGTCGTACTCGACGCGGATTTTGCGGGCGAACATGGGAATAGTATAAATCGAGGCGACCGCGAGGTCGGGTGCAAAAGCAGGGGCAAGAGCAGAAGGCCTACATCTGCTAACTGCGGCAGATGTGGGGCACCGGGCGTATAATCCGGTTGTAATTGAGGCCGAGATGCAGAAGATTGCGAATTACAAGAAATGCTCACTTGATGCTCGCGCCCACGAGCGGACGGACGGCCAAGGCTACATGGCGGAAGTTTATGTTACGCAACCGGATGGCAAGAGCGTCCTAGTCACTCCTTTCAATTTGAAAGAGACGTTCCCGAGTGCGGAGGCCGCCATTGAGGCCGCATTGCAAGCCGGTCGATACAAGGTCGATGTCGGATTTGAACCAAAGGAAGCTGCTGGCTAAATTGTTGACTGCTCCTCGCCACAATTTCAGGTACTACGCGATAGTCCTTGATTAGTCCCGTACGCCCCTACTTTTTGTCAGGGGAGCTCGGATGATTTTCTGCTGCGCCCTCGGGAAGATCACCCGATTTTGCCGGAACTACGCCACGCTTTCTCAGCCTGGCCAGGTCAGCCTTTGCGGACGAATCCCTTGCACCAGATGAACTGTTGGCGTACTTGATATACCAATATGCCGCAATGGGGAGATTGGCTTTCACCCCATACCCGTGCTCGTACCCGCGGCCAAGAAAACCAAACGCAATATCGTTGCCCGCGTCCGCTGCTTTTCGATACCAACGCATCGCCTCCGTGTAGTCTTGCTTTACCCCCAGACCATCGACATACATCGAACCGATGCCGAACATGGCAGCGCTGTTTCCTTTTTCGGCAGCGAGCCGCCGCCAGTACAGCGACTTGTCATAATTTCTAGTCACACCCAAGCCGCTCTCATACATGTTGGCAATGTCGTTCATGGCCTCGTCGTTGCCCTTGTCCGCAGCGAGCTGAAACCAGTGCATAGCTTCCGCATAATTGCGGTCTTTTCCTGCAAAGGGTGTGGAGCACTCCACTGGGGCACACTCCAGCTCGGCTGGCTCGCCGAGCCAGAATCTAACGCCAATGGTGTGCATTGCGTCAGCATCTCCAGCTTTCGCGCGCAGTTTCAATTCATCGAGTGTTTGCGCTTGGCAGAGCGAACAAAGCGGAAAAAGCAGGGTCAACATAAGCGCTAGAAAAAACGATCTTTGGCGCAGAGGCATGTCTGTTTTCCTAACAAAGCAAGTGAGGACTTGTATTGTCCTACCTAGCTGCCAATCGAGCAATGATGATGCTGCGCCCGTGCGGAATCGTTTTTACAAATCTAAACGGAGGTTTTGATCGCCTCCGCCCGCAGCGATGCGTTAACTGAGACGAACCTTCTTCATCTTACGGCCGACGCGGATGACATACTCCGTATGCGGCTTCAGCACGATGGAAGATTCCTTGTGAATTTCGCCGCCAACCTCGACTGAACCAGCCTTGATTTTGCGCTGCGCATCGGCGTTGGAATCGGCCATCCCTGCTCGAAAAAGTATCTTGTCGAGTCGAAATAAAGTATCGAGCGGGCCTTTCAGCTCAGCAATTGGACCTTCAAGCTCTCGAATCTGGGGGCGAACCTCGTCTGCTTTTAAAGCAGTCGAGCCTCCGACCGCTGGATTCTGGGAGGCTACCTCGGCGGCGGCAATCGCCACACGCTCCAGGTTCTCTGGAACCTCGCCCTTCTGGAATTGGCGGGCCCAGTTTTGCTCGGCGGCTTCGGCTTCGGCGGCGGAGTGGAAGTCGGCGATGATGCGTTTGGCCAGATCTTTTTTGGCGCGCATGGGATGCAGGGCGGCGGCGGCCACGTCAGCCTGGAGTTGCTCGATTTCGGGCGAGGTGAGGTCGGTGAGCAGTTCGTAGTAGCGCCACATCAGGGCGTCGCTGATCGACATGAGCTTGCCGAACATTTCCTGCGCGGATTCGGTGATGCCGACGTAGTTGCCGTAGGACTTCGACATTTTGCGCTCGCCGTCCAGACCTTCCAGCAGCGGCATGGTGAGCACGATCTGCGGCGGGAAACCGTAATCCTGCTGGAGCTTGCGTCCCATCAGCAGGTTGAATTTCTGATCGGTTCCGCCCAATTCGACATCGCTTTCAAGAATGACCGAGTCGTAGCCCTGCATCATGGGGTAGAGCAGTTCGTGAACGCTGATGGGCTTTTCTTCCTGGAAGCGTTTGCTGAAGTCCTCGCGCTCGAGCATCTGCGAGACGGTGAACTTGGCGGTGAGGCGGATGAAGCCCTCGTAGCCGAGTTTGAGCAACCACTCGGTGTTGTAGCGGATTTCGGTTTTGTTGCGGTCGAGAATTTTGAAGACCTGCGCCTTGTAGGTTTCGGCGTTGGCGTCGAGTTGCTCGCGGGTCAGCGGCGGACGGGTGGCGTTGCGGCCCGTGGGGTCGCCAATGAGGCCGGTGCCGTCGCCGATGAGAAAGATGACGGTATGACCCATATCCTGGAAGTGCTTGAGCTTGCGGATGAGCACGGTGTGTCCCAAGTGCAGGTCGGGCGCGGTGGGATCGAATCCGGCCTTGATGCGCAGCGGCTTGCCGGTGGTCAATGATTTTTCAAGGCGCTCGCGGAGATCGCTCTCACGGATGATTTCGACCGCACCTTTGCGAAGGTAGGCCATTTGCTCGTTGACAGGAAGGAAAGAGGACATAAGTTGCAATTATAAGGTTTCAAAGTTTCAAGGTTTCAAGGTTTGACCGGCTGGGCTGATATATTCAGCCCATGCTGAAAGTGAAACTGCTCTCCGCGGCGGCCAAGGCGCCAACCATTGCACATCCGGGCGAAGACCTTGGCTACGACCTCTATGCCAGCGCAAGCGTAACCATCGCGCCGGGCGGAAACGCCACGGTGCCGACCGGGATCGCCATTGAGCTGACGACCGCAACGGGTGAGCCGCTGGGGGCACTGCTGCGCGATAAATCCTCAATGGCGGCGCGGCGGCTGACTTCGACCGGCGGGGTGATCGACGCCGGCTATCGCGGCGAGATACGGGTATTGATGGAAAATCTTGGCCAGCGGGCGGCGGAGATCCACGCCGGCGACAAGTTGGTGAACCTGATTCCCTATCCCGTGCTGACGACGCCGGTGGAAGTGGTGGAAGAGCTGGCCGGGAGCAGCCGCAAGGACGGGGGATTTGGATCGAGCGGGAAGAAATAAAAGCGGTTGCGAAATCCCGGCTGGCGATCGACGGACTCACCGGACAAAGTTCCGTCGTTCCCAAACTTGAGGTGGGCGGGGTAAAATTGATTGTTCGTCCTGGCCGGGTTCCCTGGCCGGGGCACGACCCGCCTGCGGGGATGGCATCGTCCGCCCGAGACCGGGATTTTTCAGCAGAAAAGATTGGAGCACCATCCATCATGGCGATTCTTGCCACTCAAATGCGTCCCGGCATGATTATCAAGCACAACAACGAGTTGCATTCGGTGTTCAGCGTGGAGCACCGCACCCCGGGCAACCTGAGGGCCTTCATCCAAGCGAAGTTGCGCAACCTGCGCAGCGGTGCAATGTTCGAGCACCGTTTCCGTTCCGGCGACGCGATCGACAAGATCGTGGTCGACGAAAACAAGATGGAGTACCTGTACAACGACGGCGACAATTATTTTTTCATGGACATTACAAACTACGAGCAGACGGCGCTGAACCGCGACGTGCTGGGCGACGCGGTGGACTACCTGACGCCGAATCTGCAGGTGACCGTGGAGTTCTTCGACGACAAACCGGTGGGCGTGGACCTGCCGCAAACGGTCGAGCTGACGGTGCTGGAGACCGAGCCGGGACTGAAGTCGGCAACCGCTTCCTCGGTGACCAAGCCGGCTACTACCGAGACTGGATTGATCGTGCAGGTGCCACCGTTCGTCAACCAGGGCGACAAAATCCGCGTGGATACCGCCGAAGGCGTCTATCTCTCCCGCGCCTGAAGTTTTTGGGGTGGCGCGCCAGGGCAAACGGCGCGCATCTTTATTTGAAGATTTGATGGTTTGAGGATGGCGATGGTTTCCACTCCAATCTTCCGCCGATACATGGTGACGGGCCGCGTGCAGGGCGTGGGCTTCCGCTGGTTTGTGGAGCGCGAGGCGCGGCTGATCGGAGTTGGCGGATGGGTGCGCAATCGCGACGACGGTGCGGTGGAAGTGATGGCCTCGGGAACGAAGGCGCAGTTGGGCTCGCTTTACGACCGGCTGAAGGCGGGACCGCGCGCCGCCCGCATCGACCGGGTCGAAGTGGATGACGCAGCGCCGTTCAGCGGATACAAAACATTTCAAATTGAAGAATCCAGGTGATTCCCTTGTCCCTGACCCTTACCGCTCCCGAGGATCTGAAGCGGCTGATCCGCGAGATTCCCGATTATCCCAAACCTGGGATCCTGTTCTACGACATCACCACCCTGATCAAGGACCGCGCCGGGTTTGCCCGCGTCGTGGACTTCATGACCTCGCCCTACCTGGACAGGAACGTGGACCTGGTGCTGGGCATGGAGGCGCGCGGCTTCATCTTTGGCCCTGCCATGGCTTATCGTCTCAACGCCGGATTCATACCGGTACGCAAGCCGAAGAAGCTGCCTTTCCAGACGGTAAGCTACACCTACGATCTGGAGTACGGCACCGATACGCTGGAAATTCATAGGGACGCGATCCAGCCCGGACAGCGGGTGTTGATCGTGGACGACCTGTTGGCGACGGGCGGCACGGCCGAGGCAACCGCCAAACTGGCGACCAAGCTCGGAGCCGATATCTGCGGACTCTGTTTCGTGGTGGAACTGGACTTCCTGAATGGGCGCAAGCGGCTTGCGCCCTACGAGGTGTTCTCATTGCTGCACTACGACAAATAACGAGAACGCACTACCACAAATAGCAAGCGCAGGATGAATGGCGTCCAGAGGCGACCGTGGCGGCTGGCCCAGCCCGGTGACCCCTGTCACTGCAATTTGCAGGACGGAGCCACTAGGCTGTTGGCGTCGTCCAGGAGTGTGCCATGGCATACACGGCAATCATCGATGCGTTTTTCTGCATCCCCAAAAAGGGTGGCATCGCGCAGGTTTCCGACTGTGTTCCGTTCACCGAGGACCTTGCTCCGCGGATGCACGCCAGCGGAATCGCCGGCGCCGTGCTGGCACACGGTTGCTGTGCGGAATGCCAGCACCAATGGAACTGCGCGGACCGCAGAACCTACGAAATTGTGAACGCGGTCGCACGAAATCCAAAGCAGTTACGCGGGCTTGCCGCCTACGACCCGTTGCGCATTGGAGAGAGTCTGCGCTGGATCGTTGAAGCGGTCAACGCACGCGGACTGGCGGGCGCCTATGCCCAGGCCGAGTGCTGTGTTTCCGGGTTGGACGCGCCGCGCATGTATCCGCTCTACGGACTCTGCGCCATGCTGCGATCGCCGGTGGTTCTGGACTTTGCGAACCGTCAGCGCTGGGCGCACCACCGCCCGCAGATAGAGGTCGTAGCCGCGGATTTTCCCGAGCTTGACATTCTGCTGGCGCTGCCGCCGCGGATCGATACGGCGAGCATCCTGCGGCTGATGCAACGCTTTCCGCGCGTCGCGTTTCTGCTCTCCCCGGAGGAGTTGCAGACAGACCAGGTGCT
Organism: uncultured Acidobacteriaceae bacterium; assembly: GCA_964591805.1. Lineage (GTDB taxonomy): Bacteria > Acidobacteriota > Terriglobia > Terriglobales > Acidobacteriaceae > TOLSYN. Next base: position 23,090 of record CAZQDD010000037.1, read on the forward strand.
GCGCGAGTATGTCGAGTTGCACGGGCGCGAGCGCGCTCTGTTCCGCTCGTCCGCCAGTGGCTGGCCTTCCTCGGTGGAGGTGGCGCAAGGGCTGGCACTGAGTCCGGCAGCGCGGCGCGCCTATCTTTCCGAGAACGCCGCCAGGTTGTTCAACTTCCCAGTGCCGGCTCCGAGCCTGAACGGGTAAGACCGATGGCGCCCCGCCGGCGGCATGACGTGAGGGAAGCTGAGCAGGCAGGGGAAATCGCGAAACAAAAATACTCCATGGGCGAGGATCGTACATCGCCCGCCGGAGGTTGTGCCGGCGCTTCCGCTGAGGCACGCCAATTGCCAACATTTCGCGCCCCACGTCTTGCGCTACCGGCTGCTCTCTCATAGCATGTAACTCGCTACGGTGCCGGCCTGCAAAGTTAGTGATGGGGTGGTACACCACTGCGAACCGATAATTCTATATCGGGTGCCCGACTCGACAATTGGTCTGGTGTGCTGATCCCCAGCTGGATCGGCCTGAAGGACCACGGAGGGCGCCCACTTGGTGAATCGGGTTCACAGCACCTCCACCTCACACGGCCACGCGGGCCGGTGCCGTTGATTTTTCCGCACGGCTTCTCACACCGTCGCTTTTACGTTCCCTGCCCTCAGCGGCGTTCCGCTTGCGCGCCTCTCCATCTACAATAGAGAGGTGTTCCCACATTTGTTCCATATAGGCTCCTTTGCACTGCCCACCTACGGCTTCCTCGCCGCACTCGGCATGGTCTGCGGTCTTTCCGTGGTTTTCCGGCTGGCACGGTTCCGCGGCCTTGATCCCGACCAGATGTGGAATATGGGAGCCATCGCTGCGTTTAGCGGAATCCTTGGCGCCAAGTTGCTGATGCTGCTGGTGGACTGGCGCGAATACCTGGCCGAGCCGGGCCGGATTCTGAGCCTGGAGACGTTGCAATCCGGCGGAGTTTTTTCCGGCGGGCTGGTGCTGGCGATTGTCAGCGTCTGGTGGTATGGGCGCAGCAAGAAGATTCCATTTCTCTCCGCCGCCGATGTTTTTGCCCCGGGAGTTGCGCTGGGCCACGCCATTGGACGGCTTGGCTGCCTGGCGGCGGGATGCTGCTATGGCCGCGAAACGCATGTGCCGTGGGCGATCACGTTTCACAATCAATGGGCCGGAGACTTCCAGGGAACACCGCTGAACCGGCCTTTGCATCCGACCCAGCTCTATGAATCGGTGGCTGAGTTCATCAATTTTGCTCTGCTCTACTGGCTGTGCAAGCGCAAGAAGTTTGAGGGCCAGGCCATCGGTCTGTTCATGATTGTCTATGGCATTGAGCGCTTTATTTTTGAATTCTTCCGTGGCGATCCGGGCCGCGGCGAGGTGCTGGGCGGACTGATGACCGGCACCCAGTTGATTGCCCTCGGACTGGTGGCTGGCGGCTTCCTGATCTATCTTCGCCGCACCCCGCTGCGCTCCCTGGACACCCAGGCGGTGGGTGCTTCCAAGACGGGAGCAGCGACGGCCTCACGGGTTTGACGGCTAGGCGTAAACATCCAGGGAATGCCAGTTTGCGGGTGAGGACATGCTCGCACAGAACGCGTATTGGGCCGCCGCACTGCGCGTCTGCATCGTCTCCCAGGAGGCGGTGGATGATTGCGGCGGCCAACTGTCTTGCCACTGGCTGAAGGCAAGGGTTGCGGCATTTTTCCGGGGCACCGCGTAAAAGTGGAACGAGCCATCCTCGCCAGCGGAGACCGACCAGAGATAACCATCCTTGAGGGAGGCGCTGTCGCTTTGCCGGCTTGGTCTGGTGGCGAGCGAGGAGTTGGCGGTGATTGCCAGACTTGTGGGCTGACTGCTCACGTCTGCGGTGAGCGGCATGTCGGCCGGAGCGGGAAGTAGTCTGATTGCGGCCATAGGAGAACGCCGGTAGCGGACTCATCCTATATCGGCGCGGGTTGGCAAAAACGTTACCCTGCCTGCGATTGCATCCCCCAGGCTTTTGGCGCGGGCATCGGCTTGGCACAGGCGGGGGCCGTCCAGTGGCGAATGTTCGACCGGCGCTTACCTGCTATCCTCGATAGGATGGCACGCAAAGTTGTTCCTCCGACGCAAACCGCGATCCAGCCCGAGCCGATCGACCTTGAAGAAATCGTCGCGGAAGTCTCCGCGAGCGGAGAAGCGGATGCCCCCACCGTCTTCCACGCGGCGGAGGAAGATGCCGGTCTGCGCCTGGACCATTACCTTGTCGCCCACATTGCGGACGTCAGCCGGGTGCGGGTTCAGCAACTGGTGGAGCAGGGAAAGGTGCTGGTCAATGAACGCCCGGCCAAGGCTTCGCTGAAGCTCAAGGGCAGCGAGCAGATCGAAGTCATCGGCAGCGTCGCCCCGGCTCCGCTCAAGGCATTTCCCGAGGACATTCCGGTAGCGGTGGTGTTTGAGGACAAGGAGCTTGCGGTGGTCAACAAGCCGGCAGGCATGGTGGTGCACGCCAGCTCAGGAAGCGCCGAGGATGCACGCAATCATGGAACCCTGGTGAATGCTCTCCTCTTCCGCTTTAACCGCCTCAGCGATATCGGCGGCGAATTGCGCCCTGGCATCGTGCATCGTCTGGACAAGGACACCAGCGGGTTGATGGTGGTGGCCAAGAACGATGTTGCACACCGCAAGCTGGTGGAGCAATTTTCATCGCGGCAGGTGCACAAGACCTACCTTGCGCTGGTTCACAACTGGCCCAAGACGGACGAGGGAACGGTGGACGATCCCATTGGGCGCGATCCGCACAACCGCACCCGGATGAGCGTCGCCGGCATTGAGCCGCGCGCGGCGGTTTCGCACTACAAGGTCATCGAGCGGCTGCTGACTCCCTACGGCCGCTTCGCGCTGGTTGAGGTGCGGATCGAAACCGGGCGCACCCACCAGATCCGCGTGCACATGTCGTCGATCGGGCACCCGATCGTCGGCGACACTTTGTATGGCGCGCCGCAGATTCTGCTGCCCAACACCCTGTCCCGCGAACGCCAGGGAAATGCGATCAGCTCGCGCACGGAGGCCAAGAAAGCGCGGGCCCACGGCGAGAGCGCGGCCACCTTGTCACTGGCGCGCAATTTTCTCCATGCGGCGCACCTGAACTTCATTCACCCGAAGAGCGGGAAGGCGGTGGAGTTCGACGCCGGGCTGCCCGAGGATCTGCAGTCGTTTCTGGAGAAGCTGCGGCGGTCGGCCGAAGCGCTTGCCTGATGGATGGCGCGTCCTCCGGCGCGGGCCGCACTGGGGCAGTCAGACTGTTGCGTCCCCGTTATACACTTGGAAGATGATCAAGCTGGTACCAGCCCTGCTGGCCGCGTTGTTGCTAACCTCGGCGGCTTTGGCACAGAATTCGCAGGATCTACCGTCGGCTCCTTCGGCAACGCAGCCACGCTTTCCGGGCGCACCGGCCCAGCCGCCGCAAAAGCCGGTACAGAACGCGCCCGTTACGCGTGGCACGCCAGGAGATGCAGCGCAGCTAACGACGCTGCCGCCAGTGAATGGTTCCGCAGAGGCCGCGGGGGCGGGCGCTGCTGCGGAGCGTCCCAGTTCCGGCGTTGATTCGGTTGCGCCGGTTGCGGGCGATGCCGCCGCCCGGCAGCCGCAGTTCCCAGGCGGGCAGCCAGCGGAGGGTGCCCAGAGCGGTGAGTACCGGATCGGGGTGGACGTCGATCTGGTGGACCTGATCTTCACCGCAACCGACAAGCACGGCCGCTTCATCAAGGATCTAAAAAAGGAAGACATACGCCTGCTCGACCAGGGCCAGCCGCCACTTCGCATTGAAGCCTTTGAAAGCGAAACCGGATTGCCGCTGCGGGTGGGGTTGCTGATCGACGCCAGCAACTCGATTCGCGACCGCTTCCGCTTCGAACAGGATGCGGCCGTCGAATTTCTCCACCAGATCGTGCGCCCGAAATCGGACCAGGCGTTCGTGATCGGCTTCGACTCAATCTCCGACCTGACCCAGGATTACACCGATAACACGGATGCGCTGGCCCGCGGGGTGCGCGTGCTGCGTCCCGGCGGAGGCACTGCCTTGCACGACGCGGTGCTGCAAGCTTCCGAGAAGCTGGCCAACGCTCCGGTGCGCGGGCCTTCGCGGCGGGCCATCATCCTGCTCAGCGATGGCGACGACAACCAGAGCCGGCATACCCGCGAGGAAGCCATCGAAGCGGCCCTGCGCGCCGAGGTCATCATCTACGTCATCAGCACCAACATCACCGGCGAGGACCGAAGGGGCGACAAGGTGTTGATGCGCTACGCCGAAGCTACCGGCGGCCGGGTGTTTTTCCCGCTGCGGATGGAAGAGGTTACCGACGCCTTTGCGGAAATCCAGGACGAGCTTCGCAGCCAGTACGTCATCGCCTACAAGCCGCAGGGATTTGTGCAGGACGGACGCTTCCGCGGGATCTCGATCGACACGCCCAAACGGTCGAACGTCAAGCTCCGCGCCCGCAAGGGATACTACGCGCCGCTGCGTCAGCCGTAGCCGGCAAGCTTACTCTTTGGGAGCGAAATAGCCCTTGCGCGCCTGTACCTTGAGGTCCGGGTCCACGGTCTTCAATTCCAGCTTGCGATACTTGCCGTCCATGACGGTGTTGGCCGGGGTGTAGCCGACCATGTACTGGCTGCGCAACTCGGCGCCAATCTGGTCAAAGGCATCGCGCAGTTTCTTGGGATTGTTGCCGACATCGATGACGCGGCCGCCGGTCTGCTCGGTGAGCTTGTGCATTGCCCCCGCTCCGGAGCCCAGGTACATGGAATTGAAGCCGCGGTCGGCGATCATGATCACGTAAACGATCACCTCGGATCGTTGGGCGGCCTCCACCGCATTGGCCAGGGTTTCGTCGCTGCCCTGGTCTCCTCCGTCGGTGAGCAGAACCAGGGCCTTGCGCCCGGTTTCCTTCTGCAACTTCTCCCTGGAGGCGAGGTATACCGCGTCATAGAGAAGCGTTCCCTTGGGCCGTGAGACCGAAATGGTGCCTTGTCCCGCGCCGGCAATGCCGCCCGCGCCACTGCCGCCTCCGTCGTTGATCTCGGTCTGCTCCAGGGCGTGCCGCAGCCGGACAGCATCGCTGGTGTAGTCCTGCAGAAGGTTCACGGAGATGTCGAAATTGATCAGGAAGGCCAGGTCTTTGGGGGTCAGAACGTCACGCAGAAAGGCGGCGCCTACCTCCTGTTCCATGGGCAGGACACGGGTCTGGCTGCCGCTGGTATCGATCAGCAGGCCGAGCGTGAGGGGCTGGTTGGACTCGGCCGCGAAATACTTGATTGTCTGTGGCTTCCCGTCTTCGCTGACCTGAAAATCCTCTTTTTTCAGATTCGGAATCAGGGCTCCGCGCTTGTCTTTGACGTTGAAGTAGAGGGTCACAACCTGTACGTTCACCTTGAGGGTGGCGACGGGTTGGTCCTGGGGGGTGGTTTTGTCCTGGAGCTTGGGCCCCTCGGGCAGGTAATCGCCGTTATCGTCAGGCGCGTTCGACGCTTTGGGCGGCTCTCTGGGAGGGCGTTGCGCCTGGGCGGCGCTCCACGACATCAAACAAAGTGCGAGGAGTGAAATGGCGGGTATTCTTGATTGCCTGAGAGTGAGCATGGCTTCTCGACCGTCCGCCCGTAGTCTAGTATGTACTTACCTACGAAACTATAGGATTGGTTGCTGGCGGGAGTCTAGCGGCTGCCACAGAATTTGACTTAGACTTGCGGTTTAGCAATTCTGAAATCGGCGACAGCTCTTCGCGGAGGATTTCCAAAATGCGGCGCCCATGGCGTTTTGCAACTTTGCTTTCAATTGTATTCATGCTTTCCCTGGCTGGTTTTGCACAGCAGGGGCCGCCGGAGGCTGCCAAGCCCCAGCCCGCTGCGCAGCAATCGCTGCCGGATGCGCCTTCGCCCAAGTCCCCGCTGACGGCCACGCCAGTCAGCCCGTCCGAACAAACCCAGCCAACTACGGGGGAGGCCAGTTCCGCGGATACGGCGGCTGCCGGCGAGGATGCCAATCCGGAACCCGCGTCCACGCCCGCCGGCCGCATCGTTCCGTCCAACCGCACGGCCAACAGCACCAGCAGCGGGTACGACGAAACCAGCGGCATCATTCGCGTCAACGTCAATGCCGTGCCGGTTCCGGTTACGGTCAAGGATGCCAGGGGCCGGCTCTTTCCAGGACTTACGGCGGAGAATTTTTCCGTCTATGAGGACGGCGTGAAGCAGCGGATCAGCTTCTTCACCAGCGATCCCTTTCCGGTCTCGGCCGCCATCGTGCTCGATGTTGGAATGCCGGAAATTGTGTTGCACAAGATCAAGGAAACCCTGGCCGCGCTGGTCGGCTCGTTCAGCCAGTTCGACGAGCTTGCGGTCTACACCTATGGCACCACGGTGAGGCAGCAGCAGGACTACCTGGCTGCCCTGGGCGACACCACGGAGCATACCCTGACGCGCATCGAGCAGATTCATGGAGGCGGTGCCGGGCCAGGCGTCTATAACCCCATGACCGTGGGGCCTTCGGTCAACGGTCGCGTCTTCGATCCGGGCACGCAACGCAACCAGATTGAGTACGCGCCGCCCAAGGACGCCGAGCCATCCAGCGTGCTCAACGACGCGCTGCTGCAAGCCGCCCTCGACCTGGGCCGCCGTGAGAAAGCGCGCCGCCGGGTCATCTTCATCCTCTCCGACGGACGCGAGTCGGGTTCGCACGCCAGCTACAAGGACGTCTCCAGGTTGCTGCTGACCAACAACGTGAGCGTTTACGGCGTAGCCATCGATGCCGAAGCCATTCCCGGCTACAGCAAGGTGGCCAAGATCCACCTGTGGCGCCAGGGTTACGACAACCTGCTGCCAAAATACGCATCGGCCACCGGGGGTGAAATCTTCAAGGAATTTAATTCGCGCGCCCTGGAGACCGCCTACGGCAGCGCCATGGAAGAGGCGCGCAGCCAGTACACCCTGGTGTACAACACCTCGGCAACCGCTTCCACGTCCTACCGCAGGATCGAAGTCCGCGTCAGCGGCTACGGCCCCAGCCTGAAGGTGTATGCGCGCGAAGGCTACTATCCGGCGCCGCAGAAATAATGGACTCGATTTATGGATTCAACCCGCGCCCTGTGCCCCCCGGATTTGGGGCGCGGATTCCATGGAGCAGGCCGACGAGGGCAAGCAATTCGGCTTCTGGTTCGGCAACCTGATTCGGAACTGATGCCCATTCACCCGGAGGCTGGCAATCATTACAAAGTTGTTGGCCCGTCTGGTGTGATATAACCCAAGTATCTGCTCTGTCCGCAGCATTGCGGCAGCGGCGGCAATCGGAACTTCCTGCGCAGCCTTGTTTCCCTTGGGCGGATGCGACCGATTGCGGCGCCCCTGGTGTTCGGACGCCGTTCTAGGACACGGTCGAGGACTCATTGAGCTTTATTAATTTCGCGGCGCGCGAGATTAACTGTAAGATCGTCTACTACGGTCCCGGTTTGGGCGGGAAGACGACCAACTTACAGCACATCTTTGACAAGACGGGCGAGCAGCAAAAGGGCAAGATGATTTCACTGGCGACCGAAACCGATCGCACGCTCTTTTTTGATTTTCTCCCGCTTGATCTGGGCACGATTCGCGGCTTTAAAACTCGCTTTCACCTCTACACCGTTCCCGGCCAGGTGTTCTACGACGCCTCGCGCAAGCTTATTCTGCGTGGCGTGGACGGGGTGGTGTTCGTGGCCGATTCACAGGCCGAGCGCGCCGACGCCAACGTTGAGGCGCTGGAAAATCTCAGCAACAATCTCCAGGAACACGGCTACGACCTGGTTACGATCCCCTACGTGCTGCAACTCAACAAGCGCGACCTTCCCAACGTGCTCAGCGCCGACGAAATGAAAAGCCAGCTCCGCCGCCGCGAGGAACCTACGTTCGAATCGATCGCGTCCCAGGGCCAGGGCGTGTTTGAAACCCTCAAAGAAATAGCCCGCCAGGTTCTGGTCGAGTTGAAAAAGTCCTGAGCCTCTTTCCCGCTTCCTGAAAGTTTTCACTGTCTCTTTTCCGGCTGGTGCGCCGTCCCGCGGCGTGTTTGGCGCCGGCGCTCGGGACGCCTGGCGCATGGACTTTTACTGTAACTTTTCCTCGGATTTCCGATCGAACACAGCAGGACAGGTACGGCCGGAGTGGGGGTGACAATCGTGAAATGGAACATGGATCAACCCAAGTCCTGGGAGATCACGCCCAAATCGCTTTACCTGGATCGCCGCAGGTTCCTGGCTGCCGCGGCTGGAGCCGGGGCCGTGGCGCTATCGGCGGGACGGATTTCCGAACTGTTTTCGCCATCGGTACACGCGTTGGCCGGAAACAGGCTTGCGGCCACCCGGAGCCCCATCAGCACCACCGGCGAGAAGTTGACACCCTACCAGGACGTGACCCACTACAACAATTTTTACGAGCTCTCCAGCGACAAGGAAACTCCGGCGAAGATCGCCGGGAGCTTTCATCCGCTGCCCTGGGCGGTGCAGATTGACGGGTTGGTCAACAAGCCGCAGACGCTCGACTATGATTCCCTGCTCAAACTGGCGCCGCTGGAAGAACGCGTCTACCGCCATCGCTGCGTGGAGGGGTGGTCGATGGTGATTCCGTGGACCGGCTATCCTCTGAAGCTGCTGCTGGATCGAGCGGAACCCAACTCCAAAGCGAGATTCGTTGCCTTCACCAGTGTGATGCGTCCCCGTGAACTGCCAGGGCAACAGCGCGATGTCCTCGACTGGCCGTACCGCGAAGGTCTGCGGCTGGACGAGGCCATGAACCCGCTCACGCTTTTCACGGTGGGCCTGTACGGAGAAACTTTACCCAACCAGAACGGCGCGCCGGTACGGGTGGTGGTGCCATGGAAATACGGCTTCAAAAGCGCCAAGTCGATTGTGCGAATTACCTTGCGGGACACGATGCCGGTGACCACCTGGAATGAGGCCGTTCCCAATGAGTACGGCTTTTATTCGAATGTGAATCCGCAGGTCGATCACCCGCGCTGGAGCCAGGCGAGGGAACGCCGCATCGGCGAGATCTTCAAGCGCGACACCCTGATGTTCAACGGCTACGGAGATTTTGTCGCCGGGATGTACAAAGGAATGGACCTGCGAAAAGATTTCTAGGCTCACGGCCGGCGCCATCAAAACGGGGCTGCGAGGCCCCGTTTCCCATGCCGCGCCCTCTTCGCGCTGCCGCCAGGGGGCGGTCCGCCGCTGCGGACCCGCAGCGGGAGAAAACCTATGCGCCCGGAGCAGCCGCGTCCATCGAAGCCTGCAGGCGGTGGTGCAGGCGCTGGGCAAAGCCGACAGGCACCTCGAAGGTGCGCTCGTCGCCGACGAGCACGAGAATGTTGCGGGTCGAGTCGACGACGGCCGAGCAGTTGCGGCAATTGGCGAGATGGCGCTCGATGGCTTGCTTCATCTCGGGGGTCACCGATCCGTCGATGTAGTCGGAGACCTGCTCCCAAACGTGTTTGCAATCCATTGTCATTGACCACCAGCTTTTCGGGTGAGCCAGCCGATCAGGCCGCGCTGCCTGGGCGCCAACCGCGGCGCCAGCAGCTTTTGCATGGAGAGCCGGGCGCGGAAGAGCCGGATCTTTACCAGGTTCTCGTTGACTCCTGTTGCGGCGGCGGCTTCGGCGATGCTCATGCCGCGAACGTCGCGCAGGATGAGGACTTCGCGGTATTCAGGCGACAGCCTTGCAATGGCCTCCCGCAGGGTCTGCCGCAGCTCTTTCCGCTCCAACTCCCGCGATGGAATGTAGCGCCAGTCGGCAAGCACCGAAGGCGTGTAGTCGCCGCCGGACTCTTCGCAATCGGAGAGAAAATCGAGCGGCTCGCCATGGGTCTTGCGCCAGCGGCTGCGCGCTTCGTTCAAGGTAATCGCCGTCAGCCAGGTGCTGAACCGGGCTTCGCCGCGAAAATTCTTCAGGCCTTTATAAGCTTTGATCACGGCCTCCTGCGCAATGTCCTCGGCATCCGCTTCATGCTGAACCACCGCATAGGCGGCAAGATAGAGGCCGCGCTCGTAGGGACGAATGAGGTCGTGGAACAACTCGCGCTCACCGGCCAGAATCCGGGCAATCATGCCGGCCTCCCGCGCTGCGGCCGCCGCGTCTGCGTCGGTTTGTTTCACGCCTTGATCCGTCGCTGATTTCACGCCCCTGCCCTGCGCAACAAACTCAATTGTCCCACCAATAGGAAGACGCGATTGTCTCCCGGAAAGTTACAGAAGAATGAAATAAATAATGAATAAGAAATTCATAGTCAACTGTAACTTTCCCCGTTCCATGGACTCCAATGGGCATCACGGTCGGCAACCCAGCGCCGATCACCCAGCAACGCAACTCAAACCATCTGAAGGGAAAACCCAATGACGAAAGCTACGATGAAGTCTCTGCTGATGACCGCTGCCATGTCCGGCCTGCTGACCGGGGCCAGCACCGCGGTTTCCGCCACCACCGCCAATTCCGGCGCCAACAGCATCACCCGCGCCATGGGCCAGTTCTCTTCCAGCTTCGACGATCCCAAGCCCGAGAAGCACGCCTGTAAAGGCCAGAATTCCTGTAAGGGCAAGGGCGGCTGCAAGTCTGGCGACAACGGCTGCAAGGGACAGAACTCCTGCAAGGGCAAGGGTGGATGCGCCACCGACGGGTCCAAGGTCAGGGCAGCAGCTTAATCGAATGGTTTAGCAACCGCCAGGGGACCGGCGTGGTCCGGTCCTCCTGATTTCCTCCCGAGGGTACGCGTATGCCGGCAAATCGCTTCAACGCCTTCACGGAATACGGAATTGGAATTGGACTCCGGATTCCGCACTACCAGCACATTCTTGAGAAGAAGCCGGTGGTGGACTGGTTCGAAATCATCTCGGAAAATTACATGATCGACGGCGGGCGGCCGCTGGCGATTCTGGATTCCATCCTGGAGCAGTACAAGGTAGTGCAGCATGGAGTTTCCCTTTACTTCGGCTCGACCCAGCCGCTCAATCGCGAGCATCTGTTGCGATTGAAGCGGCTGGTGCGCCGCACCGGTACGCCCTGGCTCTCGGACCATCTCTGCTGGGGCAGCGTAGATGGCCGCTACACCCACGATCTGCTGCCGCTGCCCTACACCTGGGAGGCGGCCCGGGTGGCCGCGGAAAATATCCGCCTGGTGCAGGACTTTGTCGAGGTTCCCGTGGTGCTGGAAAACGTGAGCAGCTATGCGGAGTTCCACGACTCGCAGATGACCGAGTGGGAGTTTCTGACCGAGGTGGTGGAAAGCGCCGACTGCGGCATTCTGCTCGACGTCAACAACATCTACGTCAGCTCGATCAATCACGAGTTCGATCCCGCGGAGTACG
>CAZQDD010000038.1:0-33168 GCA_964591805.1 uncultured Acidobacteriaceae bacterium
GCGGCACGCTGCCGCGCTTCCGTTATGACCAGTTGATGGCCTTCGGCTGGAAGTTTCTCTTCCCGCTCGCACTGGCTAACGTGATTGTCACCGCATTCTTCGTGGCGATCCGGGCATGATGGCCGGAATGGAAAACTGATGCATCTCTTTCTCTTTCTGCTTTTCGGAGCCTTCTGCGCAGGCGGCGCCGTCAACCTGCTGATCCAGCGCAAGACCATCAACAGCGCGCTCTCGCTGATCGTGGTCATGGGATCGCTGGCCCTGATCTACCTGCTGCTGGGCGCGGAATTCGTCGCCGTGGTCCAGGTGATCATCTACGCCGGCGCCATTATGGTGCTCTTCATCTTCGTCATCATGCTGCTCAACGCCGGGGAAGAAGAGCACGTCAAGGGCAGCAACGTGGCCATGATCTTCGGCATCCCCGGATTGTTTGGCGGCGGCATCATCGGCATCTGGGTCCTGCTCCAGCATGGCCCGGAGGAGAAACACATCCCCATCGGCGCGCTGTATGGCCCCGCCGACAAGGTCGGCATGATGTTGTTCACCAAGTACCTGCTGGCGTTTGAAGCCACCAGCATTCTGGTGCTCATCGCCATCATGGGCGCCGTGGTTCTGGCTCGCAGGAGTCACTCATGAACGAAATTCCCGTCTCCTGGTATCTTCTGCTCAGCGCGTTTCTGTTCGCCTGCGGCGTTACGGGGTTCCTGATCAAGCGCAACGTCATCACGATCTTCATGTCGATTGAGCTGATGCTGAATGGCGTCAACCTCTCGTTCATTGCCTTCGCCACGCGCCTGGGAACCCTGGACGGACACATCTTCGTCTTCTTCGTCATGGTCGTTGCCGCCGCCGAAGCCGCAGTCGGGCTGGCTATCATCATCTCTGTCTATCGCACCCGCGAGACACTCAACGTCGACCGGGTGAACCTGCTGAAACTATGAAATTATTCTTCTGGCAACCCTGGCTGATCCCGATCCTGCCGCTGGCGGGCGCGCTGATGAACGGACTCTTTGGCAAGCGGTTCACCAAGCCCGTCGTCGCCGCCATCGCGCTGTTTTCTACCGGAGCGTCGTTCCTTGTTGCCTGCGTGCATGCCTACACGCTCGTGCACTCCGGCGCCGCTGCGCTGGAAACCCCTTACGGCACATGGATTCGCGCCGGGGCATTCTCCGCCGACTATGGCATCTATCTCGACCATCTCTCGCTGGTAATGATGCTGGTTGTCACCGGAGTAGGATTCCTGATCCACGTCTATTCCGTGGCTTACATGGAGCATGAGGGCGGGTACTACCGCTTCTTCAGCTATCTCAATTTCTTCATGTTCTTCATGCTCACGCTGGTGCTCGCCAACAACTACTTGCTCATGTTCGTGGGCTGGGAGGGTGTCGGCCTGGCATCGTACCTGCTGATCGGCTTCTTCTTCCTCAAGGACTCGGCTGCCAACGCCGGCAAGAAAGCTTTCATCACCAACCGCGTTGGTGACTTCGGCTTCCTGATCGCGCTGTTCCTGCTCATCCAGCACTTTGGAACCTTGCGCTATGCCACGGTCTTCGACATCGCCTCGCACTTTCCGGTTGAGAGTGGCGCCGGAATTCTTACAGCCATCGGGCTGCTGATGCTGGTGGGAGCCTGCGGCAAGAGCGCGCAGATTCCGCTTTATGTCTGGCTGCCGGACGCGATGGAGGGCCCCACGCCGGTCTCGGCTCTCATCCACGCCGCCACCATGGTCACGGCCGGCGTGTACATGGTCTGCCGCTCCAATCCGATCTTCAGCCGCGCTCCGATTGCGTTGTTGGCCGTCGCCATCGTCGGCACGCTGACCAGCTTCTTTGCCGCCACCATCGGCATCACGCAGACCGACATCAAGCGCGTGCTCGCCTACTCCACGGTCTCACAGCTCGGCTACATGTTCATGGCCGCGGGCGTGGCGGCCTACTCGGCTTCGATTTTCCACCTGATGACCCACGCATTCTTCAAGGCCTTGCTCTTCCTCGGCGCCGGTTCGGTGATTCACGGTATCGGCGGCGAGCAGGACATGCGCAAGATGGGCGGCCTGCGCAAGTCGATGCCATGGACCTTCTGGACCATGCTGATTGCGACCCTGGCGATCTCGGGCATTCCGCCTTTTGCCGGATTCTTCTCCAAGGATGAGATCCTCTGGCAAGCCTTCAGCAGTCCGCACGGCAGCAAGATCTTCTGGGCCGTTGGCGTCATCACGGCGTTCATGACCAGCTTCTACATGTTCCGCCTTCTCTTCCTCACCTTCACCGGTGAATATCGTGGCGCAGAACCCGCGGCTCACGCCGCGCACCATGATCATGGCCATCACGCGCCGCACGAATCACCCTGGCTGATGCTGGCGCCGCTGGTGCTGCTCGGCGTGCTCTCCGTCATAGGAGGATGGGTCGGGATCGGCAATCGCTTCCAGAACTTCCTCGCGCCGGTCATCCAGCAGGTCTCCACCGAGCAAAACGTGGTGAACAACAGTGAGGCCAGTACGCTGCCGGCCGGCGAAGGCACGGGTGAGGGCAAGGGGCTTGAAACCTTGCTCACGGGAGTCTCGGTGCTGGTTGCATTCTCCGGTTTCGGTCTGGCGTGGCTCCTGTATGTGAAGCGTCCCGAACTGCCGGCGAAGATCGCAACCGCCTCGGGAGGACTTTACAAGCTGGTCCTTAACAAATACTGGATCGATGAACTTTATTCCGCGGCTATCATCGGCCCGCTGGTTGCATGCTCGCGCGTGGTTCTATGGCAAAGTGTCGATCAGAAGTTGATCGATGGCACGGTGAATGAGTGCGCGGTGGCCGCGCGCGATGTTTCGCAGATCATTCGCCAACAGCAGTCCGGACTGGTCCGCAGTTATGCCGGATGGATCGCCGCGGGCGCCGCGGCCGTGGTCGCCTACATGGTCTGGATGGGAACCCGATGAACTTATCTATCTTCAATCCCTGGATTCTCACGCTCACGACTTTTCTGCCGGCGCTGGGAGCGGCGCTGATCGCCTTGCTGCCGCGCCGCGACCGCGATGTCCGCTGGTTCGCCCTGGCCATTTCGGTGATCACCCTGCTGCTTGCCCTGCATCTGCCGGCGCACTACCGCGAGGTTGCGGCCGCAGCCTCGGGCAGCTTTGCTTATGAACTCAACCTGCAGTGGATCACCAGCCCCAACATTCACTTTCACATTGGGGTTGACGGCATCTCCCTGTGGCTGGTTGTCCTGACCGCGTTCCTGGTTCCGCTCTGCGTCCTCGCCTCCTGGAGATCCATCCATGATCGGGTGAAGGAGTTCTTCATCCTTCTGCTTATCCTGGAGACGGCGATGATCGGAGTTTTCATCGCGCTCGATCTTTTTCTGTTCTATTTCTTCTGGGAAGCCACGCTGATTCCGATGGCGCTCATCATCGGTATTTTTGGCCACCAGCGCCGGGTCTACGCCTCCGTCAAATTCTTCCTGTACACCATGATTGCCTCGGTCTTCATGCTGGCGGCAATTATCTGGCTCTATGCCCGGTCGGGAACATTTGACTTCTTGGAACTCCAGCACCTGATTTCCAGCGGGGCCATCGCCCTGCCTGGCCGCACCGCGCTCTGGCTGTTCCTGGGATTCTTTGTGGCCTTTGCCGTCAAGGTCCCACTGTTCCCGCTGCATACCTGGTTGCCGGATGCGCACGTCGAAGCACCCACCGCGGGCTCGGTGCTGCTCGCCGGAGTCCTGCTCAAGATGGGAACCTACGGCCTGCTGCGCTTCAGCATTGGGCTATTTCCGGCCGAGGCGCACAGGAACGCGCCCTGGATCATCACCCTTGCCATCATCGGCATTGTCTATGGCGCGCTCGTCGCCCTGGTCCAGCCAAACATGAAGAAACTGGTCGCCTACTCCTCGGTAAGCCACCTGGGCTTCGTCGTGCTGGGCATTTTCAGCTTTACCCGCGCGGGCATGGACGGCGCCGTCTTCCAGATGATCAGTCACGGCATCTCCACCGGCGCGCTTTTTCTTCTGCTCGGCGTGGTTTATGACCGCCGCCACACTTACGAAATCAAGGAATACGGCGGCCTTGCCACACCGATGCCCGTCTACGCCACAATCTTCCTGCTCATTACGCTTGCCTCCATCGGACTGCCGCTGATGAACGGATTTGTCGGCGAGTTTCTGATCTTGAGCGGGGCCTTCCAGGCCAAGGCAATTTACGGAATCATCGCCGCCAGCGGAGTCATCTGGAGCGCCTTCTACATGCTCTGGCTTTACCAGCGCACCTTTTATGGAATCATCGGCAACCCGGTCAACGCGGCGCTGCCTGATGTGGGCCGCCGCGAGCGCAGCATGCTGTGGCCGCTCGCGGCCGTGGCCCTCGCGATGGGAGTCTTACCCAGCTTGTGGATGAAGCCCATCGATGCCTCGGTCGCCGGCATTCTGGACACGCAGCAGAGCGTGTCTTCTGCCTCCACGCTTCAAGTTAAAGTCAACACGGTGCTCAAATAACCATGCCACCAACAGCCGCCGATTATATTCGCATCCTTCCTGAAATCGTCCTCTCGGTCTGGGGCATGATCGTCATGTTTGTGGAGCCGCTATTGCCCGCGGGGCGCAGCCGCAAGGGGCTCGGCCTGTTTGCCGCCGCTGGAGTGCTGGGCGCCATCGCCGCTACCGCCTACCAGGCGCAACCCCGGTTCGCCGGCTTCGGCTTCAATCACATGCTGCGGATCGATCACTTCAGCATCTTCTTTCACCTCATTGTCCTGCTCGTCGCCCTGGCAACCATCCTCATGTCGCTCGACTACCTTCCCTTCCAGAAGATCGACCACGGCGAGTATTACGCCCTGATCCTGCTGGGTTCGGTGGGCATGTGCCTGATGTCTTCCGCCGTCGAGCTGGTGCTGATCTTTATCGCGCTGGAAATCTCCTCCATCTCCAGCTACATTCTTGCGGGCTTCCGCCGCCAGGCCGCGGAGAGCGCGGAAAGCTCGATGAAGTATTTTCTTCTCGGCTCCTTCGCCACCGCGTTTTTCCTCTACGGAGTGGCCTTGCTGTACGGCGCCACCGGTTCCACCAACGTCTTTGACATCGCCGCGAATCTCAGCAACAAAATGCACATCGAGCCGCTCGCCTATGTTGCCGTGGCCTTGATCTTTACGGGCCTTGGCTTCAAAGTCGCCTGTGCGCCCTTCCACGTCTGGACCCCCGACGTGTACGAGGGCGCGCCCTCGCCGGTCGTGGCCTTCATGTCCACCGCGCCCAAGGCCGCCGCCTTTGCGGTTCTGATCCGCCTTGTCATCGACACGGCTTCGCCGCACTGGTTCTGGGTGATCTGGATTGCGGCTGTTCTTTCCATGTGCGTTGGCAATCTCGGAGCCATCCTGCAGAGCAATGTCAAACGCATGCTGGCCTACTCCTCCATCGCGCATGCCGGGTACCTGATGGTTGCCTTTGCCTCGGCCAGCAATCGCGAACTGGGCATTTCGGCAGCGATGTTCTACTCCGCCGCCTACGCCGCCATGAACGTTGGCGCGTTCGCCGTCATCACCCAGATGTCCGGCAGTGGCGAGCGCTACTCGCAGATCGACGACTACTCGGGCCTGGGACGGCGCTCGCCGGTGCTGGCCGCCGCGCTCACATTCTTCCTGCTGTCGCTGATCGGAATTCCCATCACTGGCGGCTTTTTCGCCAAGTTTTACGTCTTCAGCGCAGCGCTGCGGACGCATCTCATCTGGCTCACGATTATCGGCGTGGTGAACAGCGGCATGGGCTCCTACTACTATCTGCGGCTCATTGTGAGGATGTACATGTTCGAGCCGCGCACGGAAGAACCAGCTCCGCAGGTGCGCTTTGGAGTCGGCATGGCCATTGCCATCAGCCTGATTGCGACGCTGTGGCTCGGACTGCTCCCCAACGCTGTTTTGCACTACACGCAAGCGGCGCCCACCATCTTTGCCAGTCACTAGTCAAACCGCTTATCCATGCCGGCGCAGGGGCAAGGATATACCAGAAAGATAATGGTTTGGAGGCGCGAAATTATAATTTAGGCAATGGTTGCGCAGGGTGCGGAACGATTGTCTTCGGCGGCACTGATTTCCGCTGGCGGGAGTACCAGTAAGTCAATCCTTTGATGCGATGGGTGCGGCCACCCGAGGCGCAACGATTTTCACTGCCTCTGCCGTTCGCACAGGATCGGCGAAAATCGAATCGCAATAAGAAGCGATGTTCCGCGCGGCGGAACATCGCTTCTTATGAATCGATCTGTCCCCGGCTTTTTCGGCAGACTGCGGGGCGGGCCAAGCCCGACAACAAATCCTACTTCACGACCTTGGCAAACACCACGACCAGGGTGAACAGCACCAGCGACTCGACGAATGCCAGGCCCAGAATCATCGCAATCTGGATCCCGGCGCGGGCGGCAGGATTGCGCGCCATGCCTTCGCAGGCCGCGGCACCGATCCGGCCCTGTCCAAGCGCGGCCAGACCCGCGGCAATCGCCATGGAAAAGCCGGAAGCGATGGCAACCCAGTTCGTGCCCGCAGCAGCAGCGGCGGCAGGCTCACCCTGTGCGAAGACCGGAGTGGCTAGCATCAGGATCGCCATAAAGGATAACAGCAGGAAAAGCTTTTTATTCATGGTCATTGCTCCTTCGGATTTCGCCGCCAGTGGGTGGTTGACGTTCCACGCAATGGGAGGCCCTCACGCTTGCGGCGTACTACAAAACTCTTGTCCCGCAGCCACTCGGCCGGCTGCGCCATTAAACCGTTTCTAGTGCTCGTGGGCGACGGCCTCACCGATGTACACCATGGGCAGCAGCACAAAGATCATGGTCTGAATCAGCGAAACACCGAAGTGCAGGATCATGAAGATCACCGGCACTCCAATTGGTATCAGCGAGAAGAACACCAGGGTCACCATGTCGCCGGCAAACATGTTGGCGAACAAACGGACGGTCAGCGACAACATACGAGCCAGGTGGCTGCACGTTTCGATCAAGAACATCAGCAGTTCGAGCAGGAGCACCTGCGGCGCCCAGCCCTGAATCGGTCCGATGAAGTGCTTGATATAGCCCGCTCCGTTGGTGCGAAAGCCCTGGGTTTGGTAGTAAAACCAGGTCACCACGGCGCAGCCCAGCGGCACCACCGGCACCGCCGTGGGAGATTCCAGGAATGGAATCAATCCGAGCAGGTTGCAGATCAGAATGAACAGCCCCAGCGTGATCAGATAGGAGAGGTAACGCCGGCTGGTGGACCCGATGATCTCTTCGCTCTGCGCATCCATCAGGTTGTAAACCGATTCCATGATGTGCTGCAGCGTGCCTGGATTTTCCACCGAGAGGCTGGCGCGCACGGCCACGAAGAACACCATCAGGATGACAAACACCAGAAGCTGCATGGCGATGTGATCGGGAATCGGCGCGGTGGGATGCTCGGGATGAATGCCAAGCGCCGTCAGGAGCGCGGTGACGGGTCCGGCGAACAAGTGGTTCAGGAGCGAAGTAAGGGGCAGTTGATGCATTGGAATGTCTTGTCTAATCCCAGTCAGGATGATCGCCGGTTGCTGGCAACGAGCTCATAAACGGCCTCGCACATGATGGCGACAACGGGCATCGCAAGCCCTGCCAGAAACCCCATCAGGCCAGGTACGGAACAAATAAAGATAACATAGGCGGCCAGCGCCATCAAGAAGATACGGCCCACGCCGAGCGCCACCACGGCATCGCCGCGCTCCCGGCTTTGCCGGTTCACAATACGCTCGCCAATGGCGTTCACGGAGGCCGCCAGCCAGCGGAAATTGATCACTGCCACCAGGGCTCCAATCAAGACTCCAGCCGCTGGCGCCCAACCCAGCGGCCAGAGCACGGCCAATGCCAGGACCACCCCGGAGCACCCGATCATCCACTCGATGCGCCGCAACGTGCTGCGGTAACCCGCCATCTCATGGGAAGAAAGCGGGGACCATCCGAGTGCGCCGGACTCGGGCCAGTCCTCGGGCGGCAGCTCCTGGCAAGCTGCCTCGGGTGGGATGCTGGCGGTGTCCGCAGGTTTGTCGTCTCCGGGCTTGTCAGTGTTCGTCATCGGAGCCGTCCTGCTCGTCCTTGGTTTGGTCCGCGCTGGCCTGGAGCGCGCGGCGGATCATGGAGACAAACCCGGCCACCGCGCCAAAGACAATGCCGAACAGATAGATCCAATGGGTGTGCAGAAAATGATCGGCGCAAAGCCCCAGGAGGTAGCCGACCAGCACCGTGGCCGGAATGATGAATCCTATCTCGGAGTAGCGGGCGGCCAGCACCCACGGACTCTCCTGGCGTTTTCCTGGTTTCTGGTCACTCATTGGCAACACTCTTTCGGCCCGAACCCACATTGGCTGAATGCGGCAGATATGGGGCACTGGGCACCGGGCCGCGTTCCCACATTCGCCAAAGGAAGGCGGATGTGGGCCACCTGCTTGCCGTACTCAGCGCTGCTGCTGTTATACAATTTTCAAGTGTCCCTAGAACAAAACATTTACGACCTACGCAAGCAGAAGCTGCAGCAGATCGAAGCTCTCGGTCAGCCTGCCTACCCTCACCACTTCGATTGCAGCCACCAGGTGCCGGAGATTCTGGTGGCGCACCAGGCCAGTACGGGCGAACAGTTGGAGGCCACGCGCGTCCAGGTTTCCGTTGCCGGGCGCCTGGTTGCTATCCGCCTGATGGGCAAAGCCAGCTTTGCCCACCTGCAACAGGCGGGCGAGAAGTTGCAGATCTACGTCAGGAAAGACGCGGTTGGCGACAAGGTCTGGGAGCTCTACAAGCTGCTCGACATCGGCGACCACATTGGCGCGACCGGCTACCTGTTCCGCACCCGCACCGGCGAGCTGAGCGTGCACGTGGAAACTTTGACGTTCCTCGCCAAGGACCTGCTGCCGCTGCCGGAAAAGTTCCACGGGTTGACCGACGTGGAGCTGCGCTACCGGATGCGCTACGTCGATCTGATCGATCCCGAGGTGCGCCAGGTGTTCACCAAGCGGGCGCGCATCGTGGGATCGATCCGGCGCTTTCTGGACGCGCGCAACTTCATCGAGGTGGAAACCCCGATGATGCAGCCCATTGCCGGAGGCGCGGCGGCGCGGCCGTTTGTGACCCATCACAACACGCTGGATATCGACCTGTTCCTGCGCATTGCCCCGGAACTGTACCTGAAGCGGCTGGTGGTGGGCGGCCTGGACCGGGTGTATGAGATCAACCGCAACTTCCGCAACGAGGGCATCTCGACGCGGCACAATCCCGAGTTCACCATGCTGGAGTTCTACCAGGCCTATGCCGACTATTATGACCTGATGAACCTGACGGAAGAGCTGCTGAAGCAGGTTGCGCTGGAGGTGAATGGGACGCTGGTCAACCAATATGGCGAACGCGAAATCGACTGGGGCAACTTCCAGCGTCTGTCGATGCGCGAGGCGATTATCAAGTACTGGCCCGAGGCGGCGGGCGCGGCGCCGGAGATGGGCGAGTTCAAGAGCGGCGAGCAGGTGGAGGCGCTGGTGCGCAGGCTGCAAAAGGCCAAGGTGAATCTGCCGTACGACCCCAACGAGCCGGCGGGCCGCGCCATTGCCGATATGTTCGAGGCGCTGGCCGAAGAACACTTGTGGCAGCCGACGTTCATCTATGACTTTCCGCTGGCCATCTCGCCACTGTCCAAGAACAAGCGCGACGAGCCGGACTTTGTGGAGCGCTTCGAGTTGTACGTGGCGGGCATGGAGCTGGGCAACGCCTTCAGCGAGCTGAACGATCCGGAAGAGCAGCGGCGGCGCTTTGAGCAGCAACTCGGAGAGCGCCAGCGCGGCGACGACGAGGCTCACCAGATGGACGAGGACTACATCCGCGCGTTGTCCTACGGCATGCCTCCCACGGCGGGCGAAGGCATCGGCATCGACCGGCTGACCATGATCCTGACCGGTTCCACCTCGATCCGCGACGTGATTTTGTTTCCCCTGCTGCGGCCGGAGAAGAAGGAAGACGCGGCGGGGGAATAGCGTGGAGTGCAATTCCACATCGGCTGACTACGGCGGATGGGGGGCACCGGGCGGAGTTCCCACATTCGCCAAAGGCAGGCGAATGTGGGCCACCTGCGGGCGGATGTGGGCCACCTGCCTGGTTTTTTTGCAACGAAAACGGCCGCTTATGATCTACTAAAAGTGAGGACGGCTACCGCGTGGCGGGGTTGAGCCTTGCATCCTGTTTGCAGTGATTGGTAAGAAGCGAGTACCCAATGGGATTTGACTTCAGCAGCGCAGAACGCCGAGAACTCGGCTACCGCCTCATCGACCGCATCGACCAGTACTTTTCTTCCCTCGACCATCGCGCCATCCAGCCGGCCGAACCAGAGCGCGCCGTCAGGCACGTGCCACGCCCGCTGCCCGAGTTGGGTTCAGACGCCGCCCGCGTACTGGACGAGCTGTGCGCGGAGATGATCGACAAGGGATTTCACATTCCCTCCGCCAACTACTTTGGGCTGATGAATCCGACGCCGACCTACATGGCCGTGCTGGCCGAAGCGCTGGTATCGGCCTTGAATCCCCAGCTTGGCTCGCTGGCGCGCTCGCAGTTTGCCAGCACCCTGGAGGCGGAAACCATCGCCTGGATCGCGTCGCGTTTTGGCTGGCACAAAATTACCGGTCCCGACTCGGCGGCGCAGGATGGGATGCTGTGCGACGGCACCTTCACCAGCGGCGGCAATGAAGCGAACTTTACCGCCCTGGCGCTGGCCATCTCCCACCACTTCCCCAATGCAATCGAAGACGGCATTGCGACCGTGGGCGGGCGGCCCGTGCTCTATGCGTCGGCGGAGTCGCATCATTCGCTGGAGAAATCCGCCGGGTTGCTGGGACTGGGACGCAAGGCGCTGCGGCGGATTGCGGTGAACGACAATCTGCGGCTGGACACGGCGCGCCTGATCCTGCAGATTGAAGCCGACTATGCGTGCGGCTTCATTCCCTTCTGCATTGTGGCCACGGCGGGCACTACCAGCTCGGGCGCCATCGACGACCTGAACGCCCTGGCTTCGATTGCCGAGCGTTACGGACTCTGGCTGCACGTGGATGGCGCTTACGGGGCGGCGGCGGCGTTCAGCGACCGGTACCGCCCGTTGCTCAGCGGCATTGAGCGCGCCGACTCCATCACCATCGACCCGCACAAATGGCTCTCCATGCCCTTCGCCGCGGGGGTGATTCTGACCCGCCATCCAGCCATGCTGGAGAAAACGTTTTCGGTCACTTCGCCCTACATGCCGCGAGTGGCGCGGCCCAGCATGATTGATAACTTCCGGGTGAGCGCGCAATGGTCGCGGCGCATGAACTCGCTCAAGCTCTGGCTCACCTTGCGGGTGCACGGGCGCCGGGCTTACGGAGAAATGATCGAGCGCCAGATGGAGCTTGCCGCCGGGATGCGGGCTTGGTTCGCGGGCTCGGAATACTTTGAGCCAACCGCGCCGCTGACGTTGCCGATCCTGAACTTCCGCCTGCGCAACGTTGGCGACGACGACGCGGAAACCGCGCACCGGAAGTTTATCGAAGAGTTCAACCGCGACGGCCGCTACTGGATCAGCCGCACCCGGGTGCGCGGAAAGAGCGTGCTGCGGATGATGATCATCAGCTACCTGAGCACGGCCGAGCACATTGCCGGATTGCAGCAGGCATTGCAATCGGCAGCCGAGCGGGTTGCCCTGCAAGCGGTTCCCTAAGCCTGGCGGAAGCCCGAGCGGCGCGCGGCCGGCTTGAGGCGGGAGGCGAAACGATGGGCCACCGCGGCTAGAAGCGGTAGCCTATGCCGCCACCGACATTCTGGTACCAGGGAGTGTGCTGTCCCCAGGGTTGCGGCTGAATATCCCATGAAAACATGCGCCAGTAAAAGCTGTGGGTGACCTGGAAATCGGCGCCGCCGCCCACGCGATAGGTGAAACCACTCTCGGTGTCGCTTGATCCGGGCCTTAGCGGAGGATGGTGGACTGCCGCATAGAGCCCGTTCGAAGACTGATAGGCGAGGCCAATCTGGGCGGTGATGTAGGGACGAATGCGGCCGGTCAGAAGGTTGCACCTGGGACCGACGGTTCCGGAGAACTCTTTCACATTCGATCTTGATTCTCCCGAGACCGCGGCCGCGGCAGTGACACCCCAGCGGGGATTGAAATTCCTGGTGTAAGCAATCTCACCGCCGTAGAGGGAAAGGTCAAATATGTCGACCCCGTAATCCGCAGAGGTGGCAAGAAAACCGGCATACACTTCATTGCGTGCGCCCAACGTGCTCAACGCGGGCCCTGGCGCCTGGCCGAAACAAAAAGCCGCCGTGGCAAACAACAGTAGAGCTATGGCAAATTTCTTCATCTCGTCCTCTTCAGTTGCGATGGAATCGCCTGCAATTCGCCGATAGATTCACGCCCAAGTTCAGCCCAAAAAGCACTGCGATGGTTGGCGATTATAAACAGATATCGCAAGGGCGATCAACCGTCGCAAGTGCCGGTGGCAGGCGGCGAAGGGGCAGACGCGTGGGTTGCGATGAGGCCAGGCCAGCCCCGTTACGAGAGAAGGACACCGCGTCTATGTTATTGGAATTAAAACAGTTGCTCCCGGCGATGGCGTCGGCTGCAGGGATGACGCGAGGCCGGGGATCGGGAACACAGTGACCGTACGGCTCCCAAGCGGGCAACGACTAACGTGCGGGAATGCGAGGCAAACGAAGACGCCTGCACGGCGAGGCGCAGGCGTCCTGGTTTGGAAACAGGCTTCCAGTTAGAGTTTCTCCAGCACGGCAGTCAGATACTTCCAGAACTCCGCGACCGAGGAGATCTGCACCCGCTCGGCGGGGCTGTGGGGATGCTCGATCTGGGGTCCGAAGGAAATCATCTGCATGTCAGGATAGTTCACGCCGAGCACTCCGGTTTCCAGTCCGGCATGCATGGCGATCATGTTGGGCGCGGTTCCGAAGAGCTCCTCGAACACGGCCCTGGACTTGCGCACGATTTCGCTGTCAGGCTCAGGCTTCCAACCGGGATAGTCGGCGGAATGTTCGACCTTGAAGCCCGCCAGCCGGCAGGAAGTTGCCACCAGGCGCTTGGCGAGATTCTTGCTGCCCTCGATGGCCGAGCGCTGGCTGGTGACGATTTCCACCACGGAGCCCTTGAGGGCAACGGTGGAAACGTTGGTGGAATCCTGCACCAGTCCAGCCACGTCCGGGCTCATGGCGAGCACGCCGTTATGCAGGCTGGCAATCAGATCCACCACCTTCTTCGCGTCTGTTGGGGCCATGACCCGCTGCGGAAGGCCGACGGCTTCCACCGTGATCTGCAAATCAGGATCAAAGGCGCCGAGGTCGGTGCGGACATCGGCGGCAAACTGCGCCACGATGGACTTGAGCTGGGCTTCGTTGGCCGCGGGGCTCGCGATGATCGCCGATGCCTCACGCGGGATTGCGTTGTGGGCGCTGCCACCCTTGAGATCGGCGAGTTCCACCGGGAGCTGCTCCAGCAGAAGCTGCAAGGCGCCGCCGAGAATTCTTATGGCATTGCCGCGTCCGAGGTTGATATCCACGCCGGAGTGGCCGCCTTTGAGGCCGCTGACTTTGACCCGGTAGGCAGAATCCGCGCCCGCCGTTTGGAAGCGGACCCGGCGGTATGCCCGGGTGTTGAGCCCGCCGGCGCATCCGATGCACAGGGTGCCGCGCTCTTCGTTGTCGAGGTTGAACAGGTACCTGGCCTTGAGAACTCCGGGCTTGAAGGCGGCGGCGCCACCCAGGGTGGTTTCTTCCTCCACGGTGAAGACAAACTCCATGGCAGGATGCTGGATGGTTTTGCTTTCCATGACGGCCAGCGCGGCGGCCACGCCCACGCCATTATCGGAGCCGAGAGTGGTGCCATCGCCGTAAAACCAATCATCCTTGCGGACGATACGGATGCCATCGGTATCGAAGTTAAACTCGGTGCCTTCGTTCTTTTCGCAAACCATGTCCAGATGGCCCTGCAGGGCGGTAACGGGCGCGGACTCGCGGCCAGGGTAGGCGGGCTTGCGAATGATCACGTTTCCGGCCTCGTCCACGACCGGCTCCAGGCCGGCGTTGCGGGCTAGTTTGAGGATGTGTTCGCGAACCGCGGCTTCCTTGGTGGACGCGCGCGGAATGGCGGCCAGCGCTGCAAAATTTTTCCAGATCTCCTGCGGTTCAACTCCGGCAAGTACAGTTGACATGACACGCTCCATCACGACTGAATGCAACTCACTGAATGCAACTCACTATCCTACAACGACGGCGGCGGCTGTGGCTGAGAACCTCCGCGGCGGCGGCCGAAAGAATGGGGCACCGCGCGAGGCGAGGCGGCTGGTGAAACTCCCAGCACCTATGGCCACGACTTCCAGGCGGCTTTGCCCGTGGCCCAGAGCTCTTCGAGGTGGTTCTTATCGCGCAGGGTATCCATGGGTTGCCAGAATCCGTGGTGATGGAAGGCGCGCAACTGGCCGGCGCGGGCCAGCAGCTTCAAAGATTCCTGCTCGAACGGGGTGGCGTCACCGGCGATGTATTCGCCGACTTTGGGAGAGAGCACGAAGAAACCGCCGTTGATCCACTGGCCGTCGCCCGCGAGTTTCTCCTGGAAATCGAGAATGGCGTCGTCCTTAATGACCAGCGAGCCGAAGCGCCCGGCGGGTTGCACGGCCGTGAGGGTGGCCAGGCGGCCGTGCTGGCGGTGAAAGGCGATGGCACGGGTGATATCGACATCGGCCACGCCGTCGCCATAGGTCATGCAGAAGGCGTCCTCGTCGCGGACGTGGGGGAGAATGCGCTTGATGCGTCCGCCGGTCTGGGTCTCACCGCCGGTATCGATGAGGGTGACGCGCCAGGGCTCGCCATGGTGCTGATGCACCTGCATGCTGTTGCTGGCCAGATCGAAGGTAACGTCGGAGGAATGGAGGAAGTAGTTGGCGAAATATTCCTTGATGAAATATCCCTTGTAGCCAAGACAGACGATGAAGTCGTTGACGTTGTGGGATGAGTAAATCTTCATGATGTGCCAGAGGATGGGAAAACCGCCGATTTCCACCATGGGCTTGGGGCGCTGGGTTGTCTCTTCGCTGAGGCGGCTGCCCACCCCTCCGGCCAAGATCACTGCCTTCATAGGACTCCCGCTTGCTGCGCGAAAATTTACAAAAGTATATTTTAACGCCGCGGCGGTGCGATGGGTGGGCCGGCGGCCAGTGGCGAGGTGGTGTACGGGCCGCGATCCGGGGCGGGAAAATATATTCGTGCGGATGGGCGGATTCGACCCTATAATAGAAATAACGAATCTGACTAAGTTTGAGCGTACGCCATTCTGAGTTGGTACCGCTGAATCACTTCCGCGTCCTACTCTCAGTAGCATCCGATCTTCTCAGCAGGAAATTCAAAACAAAAGAAAAGGTACAACACAGTGGAACAAGGAACAGTGAAGTGGTTTAACGACGCCAAGGGATTTGGATTTATCAGCCGCCAGAACGGCGAAGATGTCTTCGTGCACTTTTCGGCAATTCAGTCGAACGGTTTCCGGAGCCTTCAAGAAGGCCAGGCAGTCCAGTTCAACGTCGTTAAGGGGCCGAAAGGCTTCCAGGCAGAGAACGTACAAGTTCTGTAAGCAGAGCGATTGACCAGCAGAAGCCCGCAGCTTGATTGTTGCGGGCTTTTCTGTTTCCAGTTTGCGGGTGGGATTGGCACTTGCGCCCCACATTCGCCAAGCGCAGGCGGATGTGAGCCACCCTCGGAGTTCGGGTTTCCACTTCCGGGTGGGGATTGGCGCTCCGGAAGCTTCTTGGCGCGGCGAGGATTTGCTACTCTTTACCATGGCGTCCATTTCAGGCCAAGGCGGGCAGGCAGACGGCGCGGCTCACGGCCCGCGCGAGATTCCGTTCAATTACACCTCGGCGGGCGACCGCCAGGCGGTGTCGTTCCTGCTGGGCGACGAAGCCGTACGCATTCTGGATGAGCTGCGCAGCGCGCGCGTGACCGGACGCTCGGCGCGCATCCTGATGCGCCTGCTGGGCGAGGTGCTGATTCATCGCCGCAATCCTTATCTATTGCAGGAACTGGTGGCTTCGGCTGGGCGGCGCAAGCGCTTCTTTGAAAACGCCGCCCGCGACCTGGAGACCCTGGAGGCGAAGTCCGAGGGCAATCCGCGGGTGCTTGCCATCCTGGCGCAGGCGCGGACGCTGTTTGCCGCCTTCCGCACCGAGGTCGAGGAGACGCCGGAGGCGCGCAATCGCCTGAGGCGCGAGCTGGCGGACATTGTTGGCGCACACAACGTTTTGTTCGATCCCTTTACCCTGGTGGCGCACGCCACCGACGCCACGGACTGGCGTCTGCACCTGCCGCTGGGGGTGGTGACACCCGAGGATGAGCAGCAGGTTGCGCCGCTGCTGGCGGCCATTGCGCGGCTGGGCCTCAAAGTGGTTCCGCGCGGAGCAGGCACCGGACTGACGGGCGGCGCGGTGCCGTTGCGAGCCGGCTGCGTGGTGGTAAACACCGAAAAGCTCAACCACATTCGCGCCATAATCTGGCGCCAGTTTGCGCTGGACGACGGCGGCAGCGCAAAGGCCGCGGTGATGGAAGCCGAGGCCGGAGTGATCACCGAAAAGGCGATGGAGCACGCCGCCGGGCACGGCCTGGTGTTTGCCACCGATCCCACCAGCGCCTGGGCCTGCACCCTGGGCGGCAACATTGCGGAAAACGCGGGCGGCAAGCTGGCGGTGCGCTGGGGAACCTGCATTGACAACCTGCTGGAGTGGCGCATGGCGATGCCGTCGGGCAAGCGCTGGACGGTGCGCCGGACCAACCACCAGTTGCGCAAGATTCTGCCGCGGGACACGGTGACCTTCGACGTGCTGGATGACGAGGGGACGCGGCTGCGGAGCATTTCACTGGGCGGCGCCGAGATCCGCAGGAACGGGCTCTGGAAGGACATCACCAACAAGGCGCTGGGCGGTGTGCCCGGGCTGCAGAAAGAAGGCACCGACGGCATCATTACGTCGGCGACGTTCGTTCTGTATCCCGAATATGCGGCGAAAAAAACGCTGTGCCTGGAATTTTTCGGGCCGGATTTCGACGAGGCCAGCCGGGTCATCCTGGAACTTTCGCGCAGCTTTCCGTTTCCGTCCGGCGACAACGAGGCGCTGCTGGCGCTGGAACATTTCGACGACGAATACATTCGCGCCATCGACTACAAGGTGAAGGCGGCGCGCGCCGAGACTCCCAAGGCGGTGCTGCTGATCGATATTGCCGGCAACTCCGAGGAACAGGCCGCCCGCGGCGTGGAGCGCGTCCGCCTGCTGCTGGCGCAGCATCCGAACACGATGCTGTTCGCGGCCCACGACGCCACGGAAGCCAAGCGCTTCTGGGCCGACCGCAAGAAGCTCGGGGCCATCGCGCGGCGCACCAACGCCTTCAAGATGAACGAGGACATCGTCATCCCACTGGATACGCTGGCCGAGTTCGCGCGCTTCCTCGACGGCATGAACGTGGAGGAAGAGCGTTACGCGCAGCTTCGCTTTGCCGAGCGCGCCGGGGAGGTATTCACCGGGGCGCAGACCAGCGAGGACAGGGAGCAGATTGGGGCCAAGACACCGGCCGCGCTGGCGCTCTGCGGGCGCTTTGGCGATGAACTTGGGAGCATCGGCGCGGAAGCCCTGCGCGGACTCGGCCATTTGCAGGAGTTCCGCCACGGGCTGACCAGGCTGGCACGTGGATATCCGGCGGTGCTGGCGGCACTGGACCGGGCCTACCAGGAGGTGCGCGATCGCCGCATTGTGCTGGCCACGCACATGCACGCCGGCGATGGCAACGTACACGTCAACGTGCCCGTTCTCTCCAACGACCGGCCCATGCTGGAGCGCGCCGACCGGGTGATCGACCGGGTGATGGAAAAAGTCATCGGGCTGGGCGGGGTGGTGAGCGGCGAGCACGGCATCGGGCTGACGAAACTGAAATACCTGGAGCCGGAGCGGATCGCAGAACTCAGCGCGTACCGCCGCCAGGTGGATCCGGACGGGGTGATGAATCCCGGCAAGCTGGAGGATTTTGAGGCGCTGCGGCACATCTTTACGCCTTCGTTCAACCTGCTGGAACTGGAGGCGCGGATTCTGCAACACGGCCAGCTGGAAGAACTCTCGCACAAGATTGCGCATTGCGTGCGCTGCGGCAAGTGCAAGCCGGATTGCTGCGTCTATCACCCGGCGCGCGGCATGTTCTACCATCCGCGCAACAAGAACCTGGCGATCGGGTCGCTGATTGAGGCACTGCTGTACGACGCGCAGCGGGAACGCTCGACCCACTTCGAACTGCTGCAATGGCTGGAGGAAGTGGCGGACCACTGCACCATCTGCCACAAGTGCCTGGCGCCATGCCCGGTCGATATCGACACCGGCGAAGTCTCGGTGCTGGAACGCGGGATTCTCTCCGAATGGGGTTACAAGCACACGCCGCTGGTAACCCGGCTCACGCTGAAGTACCTGGACAGCCGCTCGGCGGCCTTCAACCGGGTGTTCCGCGCCGCGGTGGTGCGGATGGGAGGCGCGGCGCAACGGGTGTTCAGCAAACTGGCGGCACCTTTGCAACCTGCCGAGGGAGCCAGCACGTTCTACGCGCTGCGCCTGCTGCGCTCCTCCGTGGCGCCGGTGCCGGGGCGGACTCTGCGCGACGTTTTGCCGGAGTGCGCCGCGGACGAGGCACTGATCCTTGAGCCGGAGACGAACGGCAATGGCGAGGAAACGAAAACCGTTTTCTACTTTCCGGGTTGCGGCTCCGAGCGGCTGTACTCGGACATCTCGATGGCGGCGATTCACCTGCTGCTGAAGATGGGAACGCGGGTGGTGCTGCCGCCTCCGTTCTTGTGCTGCGGCTTCCCGGCGCACGTGAACGCCAAGACCAGTCTGCACTCGCGCACGGTGCTGCGCGATACGATCCTGTTCAGCCAGATTCGCGGCATGTTGGCGTACCTGGATTTTGATGCCTGCGTCGTCTCCTGCGGCACCTGCCGCGAGGGCCTGGTGCAGATGGACACCACGGAACTGTTTGGCCGCGTGGTGGACATTGCGGGCTACCTGGCGGAGCGCGGTCTGCGGGTGGAGGGTGACGGCCCGAGCGGAGCCATGGGAGGAGTTGGGTGCGGCAATAGAGGTAAGTATCTCTACCACGCGCCCTGCCACGATTCGCTTGACGGCAAGGCGGCCAAGGTACTGCGCGAGTTAGGCGGCTTTGGCGGGGTGGAGACGGTGCCGCACTGCTGCTCGGAGGCTGGGACGCTGGCACTGTCACGTCCGGACATTACCGACGCGATGCTGCACCGCAAGCGCGAAGCCCTGGTGGAAGCCATTGGCGAGGGACTGACGGCGACGGTGCTTACGAATTGTCCAGCGTGCGTGCAGGGGTTGGGACGCAGCCGCGAGATGGGAGTGGAAGCAGTACACATCGTGGTGGCGCTGGCGGAAAAATTCTCCGGCGCGGAGTGGAAGCAGCAGTTCCGGGCGCAGGCCGCGCGGGCTACGGCGGTGGTGTTCTAAGGGGAGCAGGAAGAGCAAGGTCAACTACCCCATATCTGCCGAATGACAGGCGGGTATGGGGTACCTGACAGCAAAGCCCCAGAGTTGGAACAGCGCCAACTCTGGGCCGCCCGCCCGCCCGCCACCCGCGTATCCCCCTCAACCCCATGCGAAGCATGGAACGATTTTGACCTTCACCGGTACCGCGCTCCCTAGGTTTCTGCTACATGAGCGTCCTTACAATTTCATATACAGTCACAAAGGCAGCACTAGCCATAAGAAGAGAAAAGACGCCCCTCTTTTCGCGGATTAACGTCAGCCACAAAAAACTGAAAAACATTAACAACACCCCTAGCTCATCACGAATGTTTGTGGCCATACAATTCCATCGCGTAATCAGACGAGAGAGAAAGTGCACCCAGACTATCGCGAGAGTCAAATTGCATATAACAGACACTGCCTTCTCGCCCCTGTTCGATTGCATGATCCACTTCCTTCCCATTTGCAGGCTACCGCGGGTAGCCCAGAGTTGGCGTTGTTCCAACTCTGGGGCTGTGCCTCATCGAACTTGGAGGGGGCTGGCACGGGCTGTCCACTCTGACTCGATTTCCACTCCGGCATCGACCCCGTTCAGGTAATGCGAGAAGCTACTCCAAGGCCATTGTTCGGGCGAAGAACACAATCCTCGCCTTACCGGATTGCGATGAATGTATCGCAGCTTCTCGGAAAACTCATCGTAGTCTCTCATGTAACGGTCGTAGTAGCGTGCCTGCCAGAAGGGATTGCGGGTTCCCATGTTTTCCGCAGGTGCGGCTCGCGCCATCCGTGCCGACGCACTTTTCAGCGACTGCAGTGCGCGTGCAAGGGTGCCGCGCTTCGGCTCGCTGAGCAGAAGATGGACATGGTCAGGCATCAGAACAAACCCGAATACGCGGAGTTCATAACGCATGCGCGTGTTCTCCAGCGCGCGCAGCACAACAGAGCAGGCCTGAGGGTTCGTCAAGCGCTCCATCCTCCGATAGCAGGTGAAGGTGATGAAGTGCGAGTGTCCGGTCTGCTGTAGGCGCACAAGTCCCGCAGGCATGGATCCAGAATACATCGTGCCCGGCAGTATCGCGTACAGTTAGGGTAGTGCTCGGCTGCAAAGCCCCAGAGTTGGAACAGCGCCAACTCTGGGCCACCCGCGCGGGCACCGGGGTGCGGCCGGCGGGGCGAAATCACCTTGGGGGATGACACAGGTCACAGCCCGGATGGTTGCCATAAAAGACAATGACATGGCTAGGAAAGGACTTTTTCCATGGGCACAAGCACGGTTGCACAGGTGGGCGCGATGCTGACTCTACCGGGAGATGGAATACGCCAGATTCAATGGCGTTTTGCCGACCGCTTTGACTTACAGATGCTGGTGCAATCGGCGCGCGCGGTGGCGCGCGGCCCGGTGGCGCGGATGGTTGCGGCCGGCGAGCGCAACACCCACGAGTGGACTCCGGCGAAGGCCGCAATGATGGAGGAGTTTGACCGCGCCGGGATCACCTCGGCGTTCATGGAGCCGTCCGAGGGCGGATTCATCGAGGGGCCGAAGAACCTGGCGCTGGCGCTGGCGGCGTTTGAGCTGGCGTGGGTGGATGGCGGCGCGGCGACGGCGAGTTTGGCGGGCTTCCTGGCCCTGGCGCCGATCCACGAGCGCGGCACCGCGGAGCAGTCGGCGCACTACATGGCGCTGGCCGCGCCACCGCCTCCGGGCGAGGATCGCAAACCACGGCGCGGAGCTTTTGCGCTGACCGAGCCGATTCCGTACGTGGGAGTGGACACGGGAATCCTGAGCGGACGGATGCGGGTGGCGGAATGGAAGCCGGGCGAAGAACCCATGCTGCAGGTGGAAAAACGCGGACGCTTCATCACCAACATTGCCTGCGCGGACTTTGTGACCGCGGCGGTGGATTCGGGCGACGAGCGCATCAAGGGAAGCTGCGTCATCATTCTGGAAGAAGGCGACGAAGGAACGTTTGACCGGGGCACGCCGACCAAGAAGCTGGTGCATCAACTGAGCTCGACCGGCGATCCGATCTTCAGCTTGAAGGTTCCGGCAAGCCGGATTGTGGGCGGGTACACGGTAAAGGACGGCGTGATTGTGCCGAACTTCAGCCACGGCGAGGTGATCGAGGCGGTCTTCCGGCGGACCCGGGTGACGGTGGGGCTGATGACTTCGGCCAAGCTGCTTTCGGCGGTGGAGCCGGTGATTCGCTATCAGCGCGGGAGATTTCGCGGGGCGGAATCGATCAAGGAAGGCAGCCTGCGCTACGAGTTGGGAATCCAGCAGCGGGAGGACGCGCTGCAACGGCTGGTGGACGTATGGGCCTCGGGTGAGGCGAGCGCGGCGCTGGGATTTGCGGCGGCGCGGCTGTTTGACGAGCTGGATCCGCTGGAACGGCAGAAGGCGGAACTGATGGCCGGACGCGGCATCTCCGGCAGCAGGGCGGAGGCGAGGGCTCTGCGCGAGAGCGAGGCGCGGGCGCTGGAACTGCTGGCCGGAAACCCCAGCCCGGAGCGGCAGGCCGAGCTGGAAGCGGATCCGCTGGTGCAGTTTGTGCTGAAAGACGCGGCGGCCAATGTGCTGTGTCCGGCAACCAAGTTGTGGAATACCGGCGAGGGCGCGCGGATGATGCGCGAGGCGGTAAGCCTGATGGGCGGATACGGCATCACCGAGGATTGCCCCGGCTTTTTGCCGAACAAGTGGATGGATGCGCAGTTGGAGGCGACCTACGAAGGACCGGAGGCGGTGCAGCGTCGGCAGTTGACGATCACGATGACCGACGAGGTGTTCCTGGCGCAGTTCCGGGCATGGATCAAGGAGATGAGGGGGATTGCCTCCGAGCGGCCGGGCACGGGAGCCTGCACCCTGGCCACGGCGATGACCATGTGGCTGTGGACGCTGAACTACACCCAGCACGGCAAGGACGCAGACGGCGGCAGGCTTTACCAGGCACAGCGGCAGGCGGTGACGTTTGCCCTGGCCGACGCCTTGTGCTGGCTGCTGGCGGTGCGTTGCCAGATTCTGGATGTGCAGGAACTGGAGGCGCGCGGGGCAGACGATGCGGTGGTGGCCGAGGGACTGGCGGCAACCGTGCAATTCCTTTCCGACCTTTGCCATGTGCAATCGGCGCGGGCGTCGGGCGAGGCTTCGCGCATCTGCGCCGAGCTGGTGTACGGCTACAACCGGCATCCGGCATGGGACGCCGAGGGATACAAGGCCTGCTTCCTGAGCGATGAGTTGGACGAGTACGAGGGATTCATTCCGGGAATTACCTCGGTGGCAACCGACGTGATCAGCGACGGGATGCATCCGGTGAAAGCCGGACCGTGCGCCGGGTGCGCGGGATCATTTGACTTTTTGCGGCTGCAGAACAAGCTGGCAACCTGCCTGACGGGCTCGCGGCTGGCCAAGGACCGGGCGGCGGAGACGGTGGCGAAGGTGATGATTCCCGAAGCGCTGGATTACCCCGCATGAACGAGGGGAACGAGGAAGCGCAGGAAGTGGAACGGCAGGAGATGGCCGTCGATATTGCGTGCGTGGGCTTTGGCCCGGCGATGGGCGGCTTTTTGACCACGCTGACGCGCGCGCTGGCCGGCACTGAGGCGGCCATGGAAAGCAAGGCCATGCCGGGAATGCCGCTGCAAGTGCTCTGCTACGAACGCGCCGACGATCTTGCGGCCGGAGTGAGTGGAGTGGTGACGCGAGGACAGGCGATCCGCGCCAGCTTTCCGGAACTGGAGACGGCGGGGATTCCCATGATGACCCCGGTGCGGCAGGAGAAAGTGCTGTACCTGCTGGATCCGGGCGGAGCCAGTAGGCGCTCGGCGGCCTTGCGCATGGGTGACATCTTGCTGCGCGCGCTTTGCGGGCCACTGCGGGTGGAGCAGGATGCGCTGGAGCTGCCGTATACGCCGGGGTTCCTGCGCAAACACGAGGGGCTGGTAATGTCGATTGGCCAGTTCAACCAGTGGGTGGGCGGAGAGTTGATGGCCACCGGGCTGGCGCAGGTTTGGCCGGGAACGCCGGTCAGTACGGCGCTGTTCGATGGCAAGGCGGTGGTGGGGGTGCGGCTGGCGGACCAGGGAGTGGATCGCGCGGGCGCTCCCGCGGCCGGTTACATGGCCGGGATGGACGTGCGCGCCGCGCTGACGGTGGTGGGCGACGGGCCGGTAGGCGCCGTCGGGCAGAGTATCGACTGCAAGCTCGGGATGCCGGCCGGACACGGCAGGCACGAGTGGGCCGTGGGCATGAAGATGGTGGTGGAACTGCCCGAGGATACGCCGCTGGAGGCAGGGACGGTGTGGCATACGTTTGGCTATCCCGAGCCGGAGATCTTTGGCTTTTTGTACGTACACCCGGAACGGCTGGCGTCGGTGGGAATTTTTGTGCCGTCGTGGATGGGAAATCCGGAGCGGACTTCCTACCGGTATTTGCAACACTTCCTGCAACATCCGTATCTTTGGCGCTATCTGAACGGGGGCACGATGCGCTCGTGGGGCGCGAAATCGCTGGAAGAATCGGGCGCCAACGGCGAGCCGTTCCTGGCCGGAGACGGCTATGCGCGCATCGGCGAAGGCTCGGGCAGCACCAACATGCTGACCGGCTCGGGCGTGGATGAGGCGTGGGCCACGGGCGTGCAACTGGCGGAGGCGGTGGCCGAGTTGCTGCGCGCGGGCAAGGCGTTCACGGGGGAAAATCTTGAGGCGGCTTACGTGCGGCGGCGGCGGGCGAGCTTTGTGGAGCGCGGCGCGCAGGCGGCAAAACAGGCGCGTAACGGATTCCACAAGGGCGTGGTGCGCGGATTGATTGGGATGGCGTTGGCGGGAATGAGCGGCGGCAGGCTTTCGTTGGGCGCACGGATCCGTCCGGCGCACCGGCAGATTGAGCCGCTGGCGAATTTTTACCGGCGGCTGCAGCCGGAACAACTGGAAAAAGCGATCCGCGAGGCTCGCTGCGGTGGGCGCGCACTGCACGACGCGCTGATGGACGCCTGCGGATGGCCGGAGATCCGCTACGACGGCAAGCTGCTGGTCTCACAACAGGACGCGCTGCTGCTGGGCGGGAAGGTGCAAGCGGCGGCGGGCTTTGCCGATCACGTGATCTTCCGCGACCCGGCGCTGTGCGCCGAGTGCGCGGAGCGAACCTGCATCGCGATGTGCTCGGGACAGGCAATTACCCAGGGCGAGGGCGCGGCGCCGGCGTTTGACCGCGAGAAATGCATCCACTGCGGGGCGTGCCTGTGGAACTGCGCGCATTCGCCCGACGGCGAGAATTCGAATGTCGAGTTCCGCGCCGGGGCGGGCGGGTTGCACTCGGCGGAAAATTAGCGAAGACTGATTCTGGAACGAATAGGAAACATAATCATGGCAAACAGCTTTCACATTGTGGTCTGCGCCAGCATTGTGCCCGATCCTTTGCAGACCTTGGAACCGGTGGACGCACCGGGTGGGCCCACGCTGAAGAATGAAATGGTGCTGCCGGCGGTTCTGGATCCGTGGGCGGCGTGTGCGCTGTATGAGGCGGCGAACCTGGCGGCGAAACATCCGGGAAGCAAAGTCTGGCTGGTGAGCCTGGGACCGAAGGCCAAGCTGCAACAGGTGATGATGACGGTGGCGCAAAAGGTTCCATTTGAGCTGGTGGCGATTGACGGGCCGCTGGGCGGATTCACCGACGCGCACGCGACGGCGGCCGCGCTGGCCGAGGCGATTGCGGCGATCCCCGGACTGGAGCGCTCGCGGCTGCTGCTGTTTGGCGGCTGGGAGTCTGCCGCGCGCGGCGCCGGGGTGACGATGCAGGTGGTGGGCGAACGGCTGGGCATCAGCGATCAGTTCCAGGGTGTGGACCAGATTACGGTGCGCGACGACGGAGGCTTCGAGGTGCTGGAGCGGGTGGAAGGCGGGCAGCACCAGGTCTCGGTTTGCGCCGGCGCGCCAGCCGTGCTGGGATGGGCGACGGGCAATTTGCCGGAGCCGCGCAACAGTCCGCAAATTGGGATGGTGAACATGCGCGGCATTCTGCCCGCGTTGCAGCGGGCCAGGAGCGCGAAGCTCGGGGCCAACGGGCTCAGCTATGTTTCCGTCAGCCTGCCGCGGCAGCAGCGGGAGACGCGCGTGGTGCGGGACATGCCGGAAGCGGAAATCGCCAGTGAGATCGTCACCTGGATTGCGGAGTGAGCCATGGAAAAACTTCTTGTATTGACACATGTGGATGAATCGGGCGAGGCGCTGACGAAAGCGTCACTGGAAGCGGTGGCGGCGGGCATGGAAATGGCGGGCGCGCTGGAAGCATCGGTGACCATTGGCATTGTGGGAGCGCGGACGGAAACGGCGGCACAGCAGGTGGCGGGGACGGCGGTGCGCGTGCTCGCCGTGGCAGGCGAGGCATTTGCCGAGGCGCGCTACGCCAGCGACGCGGCAGCCTGCGAGGCGCTGTGCCGGGCAGCGGAGGCGACCCTGGTGTTTGCGCCCGCCAGTTCGCGCTTTAACCGCGTGATTCCGGGCGTGGCATACCGGCTGGGAGGCTTTAGCGATACCCACGTCACGGCCGTGGCGAAAGGCGAGACCGTGGAGGCTACCCGCTGGTTCTATCGCCAGAGAGTGGAGGCCGTGCTGCGGCGGGAAACGCGTCCGTGGTTTCTGCTGCTGGAGGCGGGAACGCGCGCGCCGTGGGCGGGCAGCGGGGATGCGGTACGGGTGGAAACCGTTGCCGTGGAGTTGCCGGCATTGCGCACCAAGGTGACCGGCGTGCGCGCCCCCAGGCAGGGCGAGCAGACGATTCGTCCAAATGCGAAGATTCTGTTTGTGGCTGGCGCGGGATGGACCAAGAAGCAGGCCGACGGAAAGGTTCATGCCGCCGAGGCGGAGAACCTGATCCTGGACTTTTTGCACGTGGCCGGCGCCTCGCTGGGCAGCAGCAAGTCGCTGGTGGACCAGAGCGGAGAAAACCAGGCGGTGCTGGGATTCCTGACCCATCTGAACCAGATTGGGCAGACGGGGGCGACGCCGCGCCATCCCAAGGGGCTCTCCACCTGCTGCCACGGCGAAGAACCGCACGTGGTGGGCTGGCGCTTCATCACCGAACGGCGCGCCGTGAGCCTGGACCCGAACTGCGGATGGGCGCGGGGCAAAGCCGACGTGCTGTACGTGGCCGATGCCTTCAAGGTGATGGCGAAAGTGAACGCTTTGCTGGCGGACAGGAAACAGGCGAGCAACTGAGGCGCGGGCCGCGAGCAGCGCGGGCCGGCTCGAAGTTCATCTTGTTTTTTCATCCCGGCGCTCGGAATTGAAGCCGCGGAGCGCGTTGCCCTGCAGGCTGCGCAGTTCGGCGACGATGCGATTCAGGACCTGGGTCGCATCCTCGCCGACCTCGCCATAGCCGCGCATGACCTTGGGCCGCAGATCCGAAAGCGCAATGTCAATGAAGGTGAGCGCCGAACTGACGGCGTGGCTGGCAGTGGTTCTGGCCTTCGGGATGGCCACCCCGTTCGATTCGAGAATGGCCGTCATCGCCTGGCGCATGGCGGCGGCAAAGCACAACAGCAGGTCCTTCTGGGGCAGGGTCAAGTCCGGTGAGACGCGCGGAAAAAGACCGCTCTCCTGGCCTTCGGCCACCTCTTCGATGGAGACGAGGAGACGGTCGATCTGGCGGAATCCGGCAAGAAAGTGGTTTAACTGGGCCGGGGTGAACAACGGCGCTGGATCGTTTTGTACACTCATGGCTGCCTCATCGCGGCGGTTGCGAATCAAGCTGCGAATCAAGTTGCCAGGAATGACGCCGCAGACATGCTCCGTGACAACGATTCTTGTCAGGAGTCATCATCTGCCCCGGCGGAACAGTGCGTGAGGACAGCGGTTAACGGCGAACTCCTTCACCGGCGAGGATAGTATCGTCCGGCAGAGGCGGCGCGTCAACCGCAAGGACACGAACAGAGAAGGGCGAAGTGCTAGCCAGCCTTTTTACGATTGCATCCCCTTCCCCGCGGTAACATGCGGAAATAGAGAATGAGCAGTGGCACCGCGGTAATGGGAGGCGTTATGTTGGCGTGCTTTGCAGTGGTTCCAATGGGGATTGAGGGCGGAGTGAAGAATCTGGTGGCCGAGGCGCTGGCGATTGTGGACGCCTCGGGACTTCCTTACCAGTTGGGCGCGATGAACACAACCATTGAAGGCGAGCCCGGCGAGGTGATGGAGGTGATTCTGCGCTGCCACCGGCGGGTGCTGGAACTTGCGCCGAGGGTGCTGACCAGCATCACCATCGACGAGCGCAAGGGAGCGGCGGGAAGGTTAACCGGCAAGGTAAAGGACGTGGAAGAGGTGCTGGGAAAACCGCTGGGGCGGAAGTAGGAACCGGGACGCCGCCTGGGGAAAAAGCGCCATCCCTGGCCAAGAATGGCGGGAGCGGCGAGGCACGGGCTCGCCGCGGCTCTCGCTGGGCGCGCTGGTGCTGGTGGCTATCACCTGCCACTGCATGGGACCGGGGCGTCCTGAGTGATCGCAGTGGTTTGGGAAAGGCCCAGAGACGAGCGGACGGGCGTGAGCGAAGCTCCGCTGCCGGGTGAGCACCCGCCAAGCCCTGGAACAGTCTTTGACTCCCCCTGCCGGGCCATGTCATCCAAATAAGGACGGTCTGGAAATCCCAATCAACAAGGAGAGAAGCTGTGAAGAAATCCAGTGCAACGAAGGAAGAGATGGAGCGCCTGCAGGAGAGTCCTCTTATTACACCCAGCGACCTGGAAGCAACCGCGGCCAAGGATATCGCGGGAGCCATGAACGCCATCCTGTCGGACGTGTTCGCGCTTTATCTGAAGACCAAGAATTTCCACTGGCACATGAGCGGACCGCACTTCCGCGACTACCACTTGCTACTCGACGAACAGGGCGACCAACTGTTTGCCATGACAGATCCCATCGCCGAGCGCGTGCGGAAGGTTGGGGGAACCACGCTCCGATCAATCGGCCATATCGCCCGGATGCAACGCGTATCCGACAACGATGCCGAGTACGTCGAGCCGGAAGACATGCTCTCCGAGCTACGCGAGGACAACAAGACCCTGGCGGCGCGCCTGCGCGAGGCCCACGGCGTCTGCGAAGATCACAACGACATCGCCACCACCAGCCTCATAGAGGTCTGGATTGACGAAACCGAGCGGCGCACCTGGTTCCTTTTTGAGGCGAGCCGTCATGGGGATTCCAGCGGGCACTG
Organism: uncultured Acidobacteriaceae bacterium; assembly: GCA_964591805.1. Classification (GTDB taxonomy): domain Bacteria; phylum Acidobacteriota; class Terriglobia; order Terriglobales; family Acidobacteriaceae; genus TOLSYN. The sequence goes on from CAZQDD010000038.1 coordinate 28,736, forward strand.
AAACCGCGTGAAAGGCCTGCGTCGGGGCCGGGGTACACAAGCGCCCGCGGTTGACGATTTTGGAAGATCCTGGGGATGAACCAGATGGCTGGTTGCAAGCCTCATCGAGAAACGCCAGCCCGCTGCGGCAGCGCGTCTTAGACGGGAGTCTCCGGCTTCTCCGGCCTCTGCCCGGTCCCCGACAGGTGGATCGCGTTCACGATCAGATGCGCGCACGGCATCCATGTGGCGCAGCAGCCCAGGCAGGCCGCGCTAGAAGGGTTTCAGCGCGGCCGCCGGGGAAGATGCCACGGCAATGGTTCGAGGCGCGTGAGCTAGTCCCTGTCTCTTTCCAGTTCGCTGTGCGGAATGAGAGCGATGCCGGATGCCTGCAGTCTGGCGATTGCGGCATCCGTGTCATCGAAGCGAATGATAAGAGTCGCTTTTTCTCCGCGGCCGAAGGGAAAAGCATACATGTACTCGATGTTGACGGATGAATCCTGTAACGCTCCCAGCGCCTGGGACAACCCGCCAGGATGGTCTGGAACCTCCACGGCAAGCACCTCGGTCGCTTTGACCGAGAAGTCTGCCTCCTCCAGTACCTTTGCGGCCCGGCGCCAATCGGAAACAATCAAGCGCAGGATTCCAAAGGTCTGGGAGTCGGCCAGGGACAAGGCGCGGATGTTCACTCCCGCGTCAGCCAGTGCGCGGCAGGGAGCCAGAATGTGTCCAGGTGCGTTTTCGACAAAGACAGAAAGCTGAGTGATCTTCATGATTGCCGCCGGTCAATGACTCGCTTGGCTTTTCCTTCGCTACGTTGGATGGTGCGAGGCTCCACCAGGGTGATTTGCACGCGCACCTGCAACACTCGTTCCATGGCCTGCGCCAGCTTTCGCTGCATGGCCGCCAGGCCGCTCACCGTGTCCGTAAACAACTGTGGCGTTATTTCGACCTGCACTTCCATCTGATCCAATCCGTGTTCACGGGTGAGGATGATCTGGTAGTGCGGCAGCGTTCCCTCCACGGCCAGCAACACGGATTCCACTTGCGAGGGGAAGACGTTGATTCCCCGGATGATCAGCATATCGTCGCAGCGCTGCCCGACGCGCCGGATGCGGCGAATCGTGCGGCCGCAATCACAAGGCCCATCGATGAATGCCGTGATGTCGCGGGTGCGATAGCGAAGCAGCGGCATGGCCTGCTTGCTGAGCGTCGTCAGCACCAGTTCGCCCTCTTCGCCTTCGCCTACAAGCTTGCCGGTTTCCGGATCGACAATCTCAGGGTAGAAGTGGTCTTCAAAGATGTGCAACCCGTTCTGGCAGACGCACTCGACGCCTACGCCCGGACCGATGATCTCCGTCAGCCCGTAGATATCGAACGCCTTGATGCCCGAGTGCTCTTCGATGTGCCGGCGCATTTCTTCCGTCCACGGCTCCGCGCCGAAAATTCCCGCACGTAAAGGCAGCTTGCGCAGATCTATGCCCACGGCGAGAGCCCGCTCCATCATATGCAGGAAGTAAGTCGGCGTACAGCAGACGGCGGTGGTGCCGAAATCGCTCATCAGCATGATCTGGCGGTCGGTGTTGCCGACCGAAGCAGGCACGACGGTGGCGCCGAGCTTTTCGGCTCCGTAGTGCGCACCCAAACCGCCGGTGAATAGCCCGTATCCGTATGCCACCTGGATGATGTCGCCCTCGTGCAGACCACAGGCGCTGAATGAGCGCGACACCACCGAGGACCACACCTCGAGATCGGCTTTTGTATAAGCGACCACAATGGGTTTTCCAGTGGTACCGCTGGAGGCGTGCAGGCGCACGACATCGTTCATCGGAGCGGCAAACAAGCCGAATGGATAGGTATCGCGCAGGTCGGTCTTGGCCGTAAAGGGCAGCAATGCGAGATCGTCCAGGGAGCGGATGTCTTCCGGAAGGATTGCGCGCTCCTTCATGCGGGAATTGAACAGCGGCACGTTCTCATAGCAAAGCGCGACCACGGTTTGCAATCGCTTCAACTGGAGCTGTTCCAACTCGCGGCGTGGGACAAAGTCCAGCGCACTGGCAGGAGAAAAACAGGACCGGTGGCTCACCGCTTCCCGGCCCTTCTTCCCAGGGCGAATGCCTGTAGATTCGCTTCGTGAAGCGCGGCGGGCAATTGGCGCTCAATGGCCGCTTTCCAAGCCTCTTCCGGAAAGCCCAGGTGCTGGCTCAGCACTCCCAGCAGCGCTACATTCAAGCTCTTTTTGTTGCGCAACTCACCCTGCTCAACCTGGGAGGGCTGGATCAGGATTCCATGCTGGGCCAGCAAGTGACGATTGACCGCGACCTGATCTTCCTGCGTGACCAGCAGATAATCCGCCTCGCCTTCGGGCACCATGGGGCTGAACACCACCGGACCATAACGCACGTCGCTGGAAACGGAGCCGCCGCGTTGGCTCATGCCGTGAATCTCGCTTTTCTTCACGTCTAGACCGGAAACGAACGCAACCTCCGCCACGATGTCGGAAGCCTTCAGCACGCCCTGTCCGCCGAGTCCGGCGACAACGATATTAGTCACCGCTGACCTGCTCTTCATTACACCTCTCGTAGTCGCGAATGGATTTTGCCGCAAGCAAACAGTTGCGGCGGGCAATAATCACGGAGAGTTCCGGCTTATCAAGGGCGCTTTGCACCAATTCCTCAAAGCCTTTGGGATCGGCCGCCGGGTCCGCGACAAAAACGTTGCGCAGGCCAAGGGCACGCACCAGATCCTCGAAGACCACTTTGCCGGTGCTGGCGTGCGCAAGCGTGCGTCCAGTGCCGGGATGTTCTTGCAGCCCGGTCATGGCGGTGGTTCCGTTATCCAGAATCAGCAGGACGTGCCCGGTCGGCGGTGGGTTATAAATCATCTCCACCAATCCCGTGATCCCGCTGTGGACAAATGTACTGTCGCCCAGCACGCTGACAACGCGCTTTGCTTCCTCTGGAGGCAGGACGTGGCGCATGCCGAGACCGACACCAATCGCCGCCCCCATGCAAACCAGCGAATCCATGGCTTCAAACGGCGGCAAGACACCCAGCGAATAACAGCCGATGTCGCCCGCCACGTAACACCCAAGGTTCTTGAGCGCCGTGAATACGCTGCGGTGCGGACATCCGGGGCACAACGCAGGCGGCTTGCCGGGAATGGGCTTTGCTTCGGGCGATCGATCCCGCTCCACGATGCGGCGCACGCGCGGGACGTTCAATTCGCCAAAGCGATACATCTCCGGCTTGCCCTCCACGGCGATCCCCTCCATGCGCGCACTTTCCACCAGATACGGATCGCCTTCCTCGATTACCAGGCACCGCTTTACGCCGGCGGCAAACTTGCGCATCATTTCCACGGGCAAAGGATAGGTCATGCCCAGTTTGAGTACGCTTGCCCCAGGTACGGCTTCGCGCACGTGCTGGTAACAGACGCCGGAGGTGATGATGCCCAATTCCTCAGAGCCCGGGGTCAGCAGGTTCAGTCCCGAGGTTTCATTCCACTCTGCAATCTGCGCCAGCTTTTCACGAAGCCGCCGGTGCGCCGGACGGGCGTAGGCCGGAATCATTACGCGCGAGCGAAGGTCGTGTTCAAAGTGGGCTGGAACCGCCGCGGGGATTGCGGCTCCGCGCTGTACCACCGACTTGGAGTGACACACCCGGGTCGTCATGCGGAACAACACGGGAACGTGCCAACGCTCGGAAATTTCTATGGCGCGAAGGGTGAAGTCGTAAGCTTCCTGGGAGTTTGCCGGTTCCAGCATGGGGACGCCAGCCGCCACGGCGTAACGGCGGTTATCCTGTTCGTTCTGGCTGGAAGCCATCCCCGGGTCATCGGCGGAGACGACAATCAGAGCGCCATCCACACCCGTGTAGGCAACCGTGAACAACGGATCGGCCGCCACGTTGAGCCCAACGTGCTTCATGGTGACCAGGGAGCGCGCTCCGGCAAATGCCACTCCGATGCCGACTTCCAGCGCAACCTTTTCATTGGGAGACCATTGCGCCCGCCCGCCGAGTTTTTCGAATGTTTCCAGAATCTCTGTCGAGGGAGTGCCCGGATAACCGCTTCCCAGCTTTACGTCCGCATCGAGCGCAGCCAAGGCAACAGCCTCGTCGCCGCCCAGGAAGAGCTTTTCAAACTTCAAGTCTTCAGGTTGCATGAATTTCCAAATGTGTCGAGATGATTAATCAATAAGTTTAGCCGAGAGGGTCGGCTTGGGCAACGAATTCCAGCGCATGCGTCCACCCCTTTCCTGAGGTTTCGGGAAAGAGCCCGTCTTTAGAGGCACGCGCCTGCGTGCTTTCGGTGACTTAGTTGGAGCCGAACGTGCGTTTTGGAGCCCTTTAGGCGCCCAAGGCGGTGAGGTTTTATTTTGGGGGTTTGTGAGTCGTTGAAAATAAATGGCTCCTCAGGTAGGACTCGAACCTACAACCCTTCGGTTAACAGCC
>CAZQDD010000039.1:0-33029 GCA_964591805.1 uncultured Acidobacteriaceae bacterium
CCGCAAGCCGTCAGGTAAAATGAAACTCTTATGAAGCGAGTACTTTCGCTCACCTTCTGTGCGTTACTTATCGTCGCTTCGGCTTCATTGATTGTCGCCAGGATCATGATCTCCAGGGCTGCGAAAGACAAGACCTACACCGAGGTAGAACTTATTCCCCATCGCCGGGTCGGTCTGGTTCTCGGATGTCCCAGGTTTTCCGGCGGCTGGCCGAGCCTTTTTTTCAAGAATCGGATCGACGCCGCAGCCGAACTTTTCGAGCACCAGAAAGTCGACTACCTCATCGTCAGTGGCGACAATCACGTCCAAGGCTATGACGAGCCGACTGACATGAGAAACGCATTACTCGACAAAGGCGTACCGGCCGACCGCATTTATCTGGACTACGCCGGATTCCGCACCCTGGACTCCGTAGTGCGCGCAAAGCAGATATTCGGCCAGGATAGGATCACCGTCATCTCGCAAAGATTCCACAATCAGCGCGCCATCTTTCTAGCCAGCCACCATGGCATTGACGCCATCGGATTTGATGCCCCAGAAGTAGAGATGCGCTATAGCTTCAAGACCCTCTGCCGCGAGCAGTTTGCCAAAGTAAAGGCCGTACTGGACATTTATCTGTTGCGCAGACAGCCACATTTCCTGGGACAAAGCGTAGCCATTGGAAGTCACTGAACAGACGTCATCGTAAGATCCCAGGAAGCCAATCAGCCACCCAAGCCCGCCCACCCAGGGTAGGTATAACAGGCAGCGCGAAGACCCCAAGGCAGCAAGCCACGCTCAATGCCACGTTCTGCCGCCATCGCGTGGAGAGTCTCCAGCCGGCAATCCGACCCATAAGCAAAATGCGTTTGACGATTTTATCGCCTGCGTTCAACTCCTGGTCGAAAACAAAAACACCGCACCCGCGCATCTCGCCATTCTTGACGGCAGTAATGGAGGTCTGCTCAAGGTCCCCGCCTGCCGTCGAAGGCTGCGCAAAAAACGGTTGCTTTTCCTTCCGGCGGACAACACGAAGGCGCGAGCCTGGAATCTGTAAGCATCGCTCCACGCTGCCAGATTCTCAAACTTCGCGCCATCCGCGCTTGCTTCGCATGTACCCTGCCCAGGAGGCCAGGTACATGCGGGAAATTCGCTGTGGTCGCGGCCCAGACTGCCCTGGGCCACAAACCCTCAGCGTTGCTTGTTAGTTCGCCGTCACCAACCAGGCATGCCCGACCTGAGGAGCAGCGTTGTAGTCGACATTGCCAGCCTGGTTCGCATCGACGCCGCAAGTTCCGGTAGCAACCATGGTCGCGTTGCTGCCGGAAATCGTGCACACCGCGGTATTCGTGGAAGTGTAGCTAACCGTGAGTCCCGAGCTCGCCACCGCACCCAGAGGAACAACTGCCCCAACCCTCTGCGTTCCCGGATTCGCGAACGTGATGGTCTGACCTGACTTTGCAACCACCCAGGCATGTCCAACCTGGGGAGCTGCTAAGTAGTCGACATTGCCAGCCTGGTTCGCCGCCATGCCGCAGGTTCCGGTGGTCACAAACGTAACCACGCTTCCCGACACCGTGCAGATCGTCGGAGTCGTGGAAGTGTAGGTGACCGTGAGTCCGGAACTTGCCGTTGCGGTCAACGTGAGTGCATGACCGTACGTCTGCGTGCCCGGATTGGTGAAGGTAATGGTCTGCGTTGACTTCCCAACCACCCAGGCATGTCCCACCTGAGGAGCTGTTAAGTAATCGACATTGCCCGCCTGGTTCGCATCCATGCCGCAGGTTCCGGTAGTCACAAACGTAACCACGCTTCCCGATACCGTGCAGATCGTCGGAGTCGTGGAAGTGTAGGTGACCGCCAGTCCGGAACTCGCCGTTGCGGTCAACGTGAGTGGATGACCGTACGTCTGCGTGCCCGGATTGGTGAAGGTAATGGTCTGCGATGCCTTTGTAACCAACCAAGCATGTCCCACCTGGGGAGCTGGCGCAACGTAGGTACTGCCAGCTTGGTTGGCATCGATGCCGCAGGTTCCGGTAGTCACAAACGTAACCACGCTTCCCGACACCGTGCAGATCGTCGGAGTGGTGGAAGTGTAGGTGACCGCCAGTCCGGAGCTCGCCGTTGCGGTCAACGTCAGTAGCGTACCGTACGTCTGCGTGCCCGGATTCGCAAAGGTGATGGTCTGCGATGCCTTACTGATGGTGAAGTTCACGGTCTTGGTGCTCTCGACGTTGCTTGCATAATCGACGCTATGGAACTTGACGCTATGGCTGCCAAGTGCCGTGACGTTGAAAGCTCCCGAGTACGTCGTGCTCGACCCGCCATCCAGTTGATAGTAGGTAAACTGCACGCCGCTCAGGTTATCCGTGGCGCTCAAGGTTACCTGCACGGCACTGTTATAGACGCTGCCGTTCAGGGTTCCGGACAATGCCGCCGTGGTCACCGGAGCGGTTTCGTCGATGTCCACATACTCATACGGCTCGGGGCTGAAGTTGCCCGCATTGTCCTCCGTGAAGTAATAGATGTAGCTTACCGCCTGCGCCGACATGGTAAACGGGCCGGTGTAAACGCTGCACGTAGTGACAGATCCCGGGTAGCACGTACCCGTGTTGATCGCATAGTACGTCTTGTAGATGCCCGAGGCGCCGGCGCCACCGGGATCGGCTGCGGTCAGTGTTACCTGGACGCTGGTATTGTTCCAGCCATTTCCGTTCGGCCCCGGTGAGTTGGAAACCGTAATTGTCGGAGCCACCGTGTCGTAGCAGAGCGGGCCATAAGTCGCAGTGCCGGTCGTGCGGCCCATATTGTTCCAGCCTTCCACGTATGCTGTGTGGCATCCCTGGCTCACGCCTCCGGCGCAGCTCTCACCGCTCGCCAGGGCCAGGCATCCCGACGAACTATTCGTATATTCCGGACCAATATAGAATGAGTCGTAGACGCTCGACGCTCTGGCATCAACCGCCTGCGAAGTCGAATCCGTCGGAATCGAGTCCCAGCCCTGGGTAAAGCCGGCGATGCCCGTCCCCGGATAAGTGGGCGAGTAGTCCACCACGGTCCAGCTTACATTCTGGTTCGTGTTGTACCACACGCCGGTGGTGGGACCGGAGAAGCTCACATACGGATCGCCAGTTTCGAGGAAATCGTTCCAGTTGAGCATCCACGCCATTTGCAGCGCATTGAAGGAGCCCCAACCGGTAACGGCGTCATACCCCGTCCCCGCGCAGTAGTACCCAAGTCCGTACTCCACCGTGATGTCGTCGTTGTTACAACCCGCCACCTCGTCGTAGTACGGATTATGGGCCGAGTAGGTGCCATGGTACCCCTCGTAGTACATTGCATAGTTTGCCTGTCCGAGGGGTGCGCAGGTGCTCGCTGCCCCCGTGCCGCAGCCTACGCCAAGCGCGAGCATGTAAGCGTTTGCCTGGGCCATGAAGCCCGCTACCTGTGGCGCGGCGATACTGGTGCCGCCGACGCCGGACAAAACTCCGCCGAAATAGTAGTTTTGCCCGGCTCCGGCGTTCAGTGAAATGTCAGGAACGCTACGGCTGCCGCTGCCGCAATAGGGAGTGCTCTGGTAGCTGGGGGCTGTGTAATATACACTGCAACCGCCGGTCGAGCCGCCGCCGTTACCGGCGCAGGCTCCGCTTGAGGTTGACCCTTGCCACCCCGTCTCCCAGGCGAAGGTGTCGTTGCTGTAGAACGCAAGGATGGTGCCGCCGACCCCGACCACATCTGGGTCCGATCCTGGATACTGGACGCGCAGGTAATCTCCGCACCCGGCGGTTGCTCCTTCATCGCCGGATGCAGCCATGAGCGTCCATCCCTGGCCGACCATGGAGTTGAAGATCGCGTGATCGGTGTTCATTGTGCCGCTGCCGGTGCAGGTAAGCTCGGCGCATCCCCAACTGGTGGTAAACACGCGCGCATAGCCGTCGGTCAGTATTTGGTTATAGACGTCATTGAAGGTGGAGAAGTTGGCATTCACCCCTTGATAGACATAGACCGACGCAGTGTCGTCTAGCGACCCGAAGCTGTTTGCGGTGGCGAGGGACCACTCCGTGTCGAGCGTAGTTTCATCGCCGCAGCACGCGGGCGAGCCGTCGATCCCATAGGAAAACCAATGGTACGCTAGGTAGGGGTATTGGGCCTGGAAGCCCGAGATATCGGAGCCGGCAAAGGCATACGCCGTGGCGATAGCGATCGAGGTGTCAGGAGGTGTACCGCCGCTGTTGCCCGTCGGGTTGCAGCAATGCCCTAAACCTTGCAGCGCGTTATAGTCATACCCATAGGAGCTGTAGATATCCGTCGGGTCCAGGTAGCCGTTGGTGAGGTCCGGTTGAAGGCCGAGGGACTTATTCTCCGCCCCGATTCCGCCCTTCAGGACTGTAGATGATTCGGCCCTCCTGGCCGCAGCGGCCTTCAGTGCCTCTTGATAGGCGGCCCGATCGCCGTTTGCCTGCCCCGATTTGAGCACCACGGAGGAATCGCCAGGGGATTTCGGGGGGACTACGCGCTCATGCTGGGCGTGCAGGCGCTGAATGCTGTTCAACCCATCGACCGATTGCACAATGGCCGTCAGGTGGGAGGGAAGGATGGGATCGCGGTCGTTCGAATAGTCTACCTCTGATCCAACTTGGTAGCTGTTGATGTGAATCCCAAAGGCCCGCTCGAAGGCCTCCGGGGTAGCTTCCACATCTACGAGCAAGCGGTTCGGAAAACGCTTTGTAACCGCCAGGCCATTGCTGGTGGCCCACTCGATTACCGCCTGCTCATCGGCGGCCGACGGCGAGAAGCGGGCATTCCACTGTTCCGCCGTCAGGTACTTATGGAAGTTAGGAGAGTTCTTGTCCTGCAGTTGCCGCAGGAACGCTTCCTCCTCCGCCATCTTGGGAGGGGTCAGCCCCAGGACAACGTGCATCTTGGCTGTCCGATCGTACGGTCCAATCAGTTTTGCTGTGCCGTTTACGACCTCACGCGGCGTATTCGACTGGCCAATCACCGTATCGCGCAGATTGACTGCGGCAGGCGCGTGATCGGTGGCGGAGGGGGTTTGGGCACATGCCGGCCGCGAGGCAAGCACGGACACCGCGAACATCAGCAGGACTGGAAGTGTCCAACCTCGACTCGCGGACTTGGGTGAATTGGCATACCTCATTACGTTACCTCCTGGGGGTCCCATGCAACTCGGGGGGAAAGTGGAAACTCTTTCTCCCCTACATATGTCTGTCGATGGCGCGAATATCCCACAATTTTCAACGCGGGGAGCGGACGCTCAATGTCCCCGCGTCAGTGCGTACCTGGATTCACAATGGTTGTCGGTCGATTCATCAAATTCCTCGGCCAACACTGTTTGCGGACTATATAGGTAAAATGCGCGCCCACGCCAATGACCAGTTCTGACAGGTCCTGACAAGTTATGAATCGCCGTCATGTTCATGAAAACAAACTTGATACTTCGATCCTGGAATCTTCCGGCAAGCCCCCGGCGCACACCATTCAGCCGGGCAACGGTGCCCCAGCCTCAATCGCCGGCCCGGCGGTCAGGCGATTCCATAGGTGCCAGGTTCCTTTGTGCAAAACTCCGGATGGGTTCTAGGCCGGGACCATCGTCATTGCCCACCTGGCGAAGCGCCGAAGCAAAGGGTCCTTCGGCCCGGTTTGCTCCCGCCGCCGGAGTGACCCATGCAACGGCTGTCCCGCTCCACGGATTCGGCCGCCGAAGCTGGCGCGAACCCGTCAAACTGTGTTTAAATTTCAGGCCGTCTACCCAGTTCAACGCAAGGCGAGGTGTTTCATGTACAGGAGACTGTTCTCATTCCTATTTTGCTTCTACTTTCTCTTACTGGCCATCCCCGGCGCCGCCGCCAAACGCGCCTTCACCATTGAAGACCTGTACCACATTCGTGGCATAGACGACTTGCACGTTTCCTCCGACGGCAGAACCGTCCTGTTTACTCTGGCGACAAGCGACCTGGCGAAGGCAAAGAAAGTCACCCACCTCTGGCTGATGGACGCGGACGGCAAGAACGCGCGCCAGTTTACTTTTGGCGAGAAGGGTGAATCGTCGCCTGTCTTTTCACCCGACGGCAAGCGCATCGCCTTTATCAGTTCGCGCGATGGCGACGACAATCTCTACGTCATCTCCGCCAGCGGCGGCGAAGCCCGGCAGCTCACCAGTATTTCCACCGGAGTTTCCGACCCGCTCTGGTCCCCGGACGGCAAATGGATTGCCTTCTCCAGCGATGTTTACCCGGAATGCGGCGCCGAGGATGCCTGCAACAAGAAGATCGAACAGCGCTGGACGAAGGGTCCGCTGCACGCTCATCTGGCTGACGCCCTGCTTTACCGTCACTGGACCCAATGGAAAGACGGCAAGCGTACCCACATCCTGCTGGCCGACGCCGCCACCGGGTCCGTGCGCGACCTGACGCCGGGCGACTTCGATTCCCCTCCCTTCCAGCTCGGCGGGGCTTTGCCCTACGATTTCTCCCCTGACAGTTCGGAACTCGCCTTCGATTCCAATCATGACGCCGCCCCCGCTTCGTCTACCAACAGCGACGTCTGGATCGTCTCGCTCTCCGGCCATCAGCCGCCGCGCAATATCACTGCGGCCAACCCTGCCTTCGACGGCCATCCGAAATATTCACCGGACGGAAAATACATCGCCTATCAGATGCAAAAACAGCCCGGCTATGAATCCGACCTCTTCCGCCTGGCCATCTACGACCGCTCCGCCGCCACCTCACGGGTGCTTACCGAAGGGTTCCGCAATTGGGTGGACACCTTCCAATGGACCTCGGACTCAAAATCCCTCTACTTCAGCGCTCCCCTGGAAGGCGACAATCCCATCTTCCGCCTGACCCTCGACTCCGGCTCCATCCAGCAGGTGCTGGTGGACCGGACCATCGATTCCTTCGAACTCTCCCCGGATGACCGCCGCATCCTTTACACCCGGCGTTCGGTCAGCGACCCGGTCGAAATCTTTGCGGCCAACCTGGCGGACGCCAAATCCTCAACCCCGCAGCGCCTCACGGGATTCAACGACGAGGTCGTCAACCAGGTGGACCTTCGTCCGGCCGAGCGCTTCTGGGTCAAGGGGGCCGACGGAGCAAACATCGAAGTCTTTCTCGTCAAGCCCCATGACTTCGATCCGTCCAAGAAATATCCGCTCATTCTCAACGTCCACGGTGGACCCCAGTTTCAGTGGCAGGATTCTTTTCGCGGTGACTGGCAGGTCTATCCCGGCATGGGCTACGTCGTTGCCTTCGCCAATCCCCATGGTTCCACCGGCTATGGCCAGGATTTCACCGCTGAAATTTCCGGCGACCACGGCGGCAAGGTTTTTGAAGACCTCATGAAGGTAACCGACGAACTGGCCAAGCTTCCCTACGTCGATCCCAACCGCATGGGCGCCATGGGTTGGTCTTACGGCGGCTACATGATGGACTGGTTCGAGGGCCACACCGACCGCTTCAAGGCGATCGCCTCCATGATGGGCCTTTTCGACCTGCGTTCTTTTTACGGCGCAACCGAAGAGTTGTGGTTTCCCGAGTGGGACCTCAAAGGTCAGCCCTGGAACTCCGCCCAATTCCAAACGTTCTCTCCGTCCTACTTCGTCAACAATTTCAAGACGCCGTGCCTGGTGATCTCCGGCGAGCGCGACTATCGTGTTCCCTACACCCAGTCACTCCAGATGTTTACCTCGCTGCAAAAAATGGACGTTCCCTCCAGGCTGATCGTCTATTCCAACGCCGGCCACTGGCCCAGTTGGTATGAAATGGCTCTGTACTACACCGCCCACCTGGAGTGGTTCCATCAGTATCTCGGAGGAAACGCGCCACCATGGTCAACGGAGCAGTTCCTGCGTAACGCCGTCTTCGACCCCGCAACGGGTGAGCGGCTCAAGTAAGCCGTTTCCGGGTTCGCCTCCGTAGGCGATCGCCAGTACCGAATCGTCGGCAAGAGAGCCTCTGCCTTTAGATCGATCTATGTCGATCTATTGGTTGCTTCCGATTCGCCCGAACCTCCCCTGTCCGGATGGCGCGGAGTGACCCGCCGCCGCGCCACTCCGGAAGCGGCTCCCGCTGGGCCCCGCTCACCCGGCCGCGGCCTCGCAAACCATTTACCACTAAGGAATCGAGAATCCTCCCACTGTTATCCAGGATGCCAATCCTTCCGCATCCTCCCCAACGATTGCCTGAATGGTAATTTTCGCTCTTCAAACGATTATCAGAATAGTAAATCCTCGCCCGTGGCTACCACGCCAGCAGCACGCGCACATCGCGCACGTTGGTTCCGCTGGGGCCGGTCATAATGGTGTCGCCGAGCGCGTCGAAGAATGGATAAGCGTCAAAGCCAGCGAGCGCGGCCTCTGCGCTCAACCCTTTGGCGATTGCGCGCGCCACCGTCGTTCCGTCCACCACCGCGCCCGCGGCCGGACTGTTGCCGTCGATGCCGTCGGTGCCGGCGCTGAGCACGCAGATATTTTCATCCTGGATGCGGGCGGCGCAATAGAGTGCAAATTGCTGGTTCCGTCCGCCGGCGCCCGGGGTTCCTTCCACGGTCACGGTGACTTCGCCGCCTGAGATCAGGCACACGCGCCCGGCTTCCCGGCGCAACTCCCGCACCCGTTCCAGCAGGTAATCGGCGGCCTTGCGGTAGTCCCAGTCGTCGCAGGAGTTGTCAATCCGGGTGCTAAACCCGGAGGTCTCCGCGCGTTCCACGGCGGCCTTCTGCGCAGACACATTGGAGAGTACAGGCCACCAGCGCGCGCGCGCGAACACCGCATCGCCGGCCTTCGGCGTCTCTTCCAGACCGTGCGTGGCGAACAGTTCGCGCACGCTGGCCGGCAACTGCGGCAGCAGGCTGTACTGTTGCACAATGTCATAGCACTGCTCCACCGTGCTGGTATCCGGCATGGTTGGCCCGCTGGCCAGTGAATCGATGGCGTTGTCCGGCACGTCGGAGATCATGATGGAAAGCTGTTGCGCGGGCGCGGCTGCCACGGCCATGCGTCCGCCCTTCACGGCAGACAGGTGTTTGCGCACCGCGTTGATCTGCGCGATGGGCGCGCCCGAGTGCACCAGCACACGGTAGGTTTGCACCAGGTCGTCAAAGGAGATCTCATCGTCAATCGGTTTCTCCACGATTGCCGAGCCGCCGCCGCTGATCAGGTAGATCACCAGCGAACGCTCATGGAGCGATTCGAGAGCGCGAATCATGGCCTCGGCGGCGCGCACCGATTCGTGGTTCGGCATCGGATGGCCGCCCTGGAAGTAGCGGAAACCGGGCACCTGCGCGGCTGGCAGCGTGGGCGCGCAGACAATGCCGCTAACGCCGGTTCCAGCGCCGAGGCGCGCCATCAGCGCCTCCAAACTGCTGTGAGCCCCCTTGCCGAAGCAAACCACGAAGAGCCTGGAAAAACCTTCGAGGTCGTAAAGGTCGTCGCACACCTGCAGAATTCCGCGCTCGTAGTAGAGGTTGCGGCTGAAGCCACGCTCGATGCCGCTTTCCTCCAGCGCGTGCCGAAATATCTCCCGGGCGAGGGTTCGCATCTCGCGTGATGTGCACTCCATGCCGGCAGATTCCCCCGGTGCGTTCATGCGCGAGATTATACGGCAGGACGCGCCGCTGGCCTACAATTTAGCGTGCCCGGTTGTGCTGGAGGGAAAACGCCAGCGCAGTCGGAGTGCTGCGCCGAACCGGAGCCACGGGAGAATCCTGCGTCGCCAAGAGTGGAGTCCATTGGCCGCCATGGGAGGCCGCGTCCGGTTCCAGTCAAGCTTCGCTGCGGCGAATTCATCGGCGCAGCCTGTTCAAGAGCTTCCGGAGGACTAAAATTGTTGCAGGCAGCGATAGCGGTTTATTTGGGCCGCTACCCTGGCTTGGCTTTATACTGTCTATCTTTCGAAATCATTCCCGCATTCATAAGGAGTTTTTGTGAGCACACTCGTTCGACCCAGCGCAAGCTATTCCCTCACCATCCGTCTTCGGATCCTCAGTACTCCGGGCAATCTTGGCCGGGTCACGTCCATGATCAGCGATCTTGGCGCAGACATCGGCGCCATCGATATCAAAGGCGTGACCAAGCATCATAAGATTCGCGAGATCACCCTGCAGGCACGCGATGAAAAGCATGGCGAACTCATTGTTGACAGCCTGAAGGGTCTGGGCATCGTGGACGTGCTCAGTGTGAGCGACCGCACCTTCATGATGCACATGGGCGGCAAAATCCGCATCGTCAGCAAGGTTCCGCTGGTGACCCGCGACGATCTCTCGATGGCCTACACTCCCGGCGTCGCCCGCGTCTGCATGGCCATCCACGACGATCCCGCCAAGGCCTACAAGCTGACCATCAAGGCCAACACCATCGCCATTGTCAGCGATGGCACCGCGGTGCTTGGACTGGGAGATATCGGCCCCCTGGCGGCGATGCCGGTGATGGAGGGCAAGTCCATGCTCTTCAAGGAATTCGGCAATGTGGATGCTTTTCCCATCTGCCTGGACACCAAGAACCCGGAAGAAATTATCCGCGCGGTGAAAAACATCGCGCCCGGATTCGGCGGAGTGAACCTGGAAGACATTTCCGCCCCCCGTTGCTTTGAGATTGAAGAGCGGTTGAAGAAGGAGCTGGACATTCCGGTTTTCCATGACGATCAGCATGGCACCGCCGTGGTGGTCTTGGCAGCGCTGACCAATGCGCTGAAACTGGTAGGAAAAAAAATCGCGGACCTCAAGATCGTCGTTACCGGAATCGGCGCCGCCGGCGTTGCTTGCTCCAAGATGATCATGGCCGCCGGGGCAACAAACATTATCGGCTTTGACCGCACCGGTGCGATCCACAAGGGCCGGACTAACTTGAATTACATGAAGCAGTGGTTCGCCGAAAACACCAACCCAGGAAACTTTACCGGAACGGTCAAAGAGGCGATGGTGGGAGCCGACCTGTTCCTGGGACTCTCCGGCCCAGGCGCGATCGAGCCTGCGGATCTGGCGAAAATGAACAAGGATGCAATCGTATTCGCCATGGCGAATCCAACCCCGGAAGTGATGCCGGAAGACGCTGCGCCGTATGTCCGCGTCATGGCCACGGGCCGCTCCGATTATCCCAACCAGATCAACAACGTCCTTTGTTTCCCTGGAATTTTCCGCGGCGCGCTGGATTGCGGCGCTACCGACATCAATGAGGCGATGAAGCTGGCTGCTGCCGCCGCGATTGCCGGCACGATTTCACCCGAGGAGTTGACCGAGGACTACATCATTCCCGGCGTCTTCGACAAGCGGGTCGCCACGGCGGTTGCCGCCGCGGTGGTGCAGGCTGCCATCGAAAGCGGCGTCGCGCGCAAGACTCCTGGACTGGAAGAACATCCCTACGAGCATCCGAGCGCAAGTTAATCGAAGCAGTAAAGCCGCAAAACAAAAGGGAAGCCATCTCACCAGGGCTTCCCTTTTGGAGTTTCCGCCGGTCTGGCTGGCGTTGGCTCAGGCGGTAACCTTCACCAGCACCTTACCCATCGGTCCCTCGCCCAGCCGGGCAAAGGCTGCCTTCACGCCGGCGAACGGAAAGACCGAGTCAACCACGGGGCGCTTGCCCAGTTTGTCAAGGCGCGCCACAATCTGGTTCCAGGTTGCCCTTGCCGCCGCGGAGGAATAGTCGGCGACGGCGACTCCGCCGATGCGGTTCCTGCGGAAGAACAGGCTGGCGGTGTTCAACTCCGGCACCGTCCCGCCACTCCTGCCCACGACGCTGATGCGTCCCGCATAGCCAAGCATGGCGATCACCTCGTTGAACAGCGCGCCGCCGACATTATCCACCACGATGTCCACCCGCCGCGGAGCGATGGCGTCGAGCACCTGTTTGCGCAATCCCTTGGCGGCCGGATCAAATACGAAGTCGGCGCCAAGTTGCCTGAGTTGCTCGCCTTTCTCCGCGCTGCGCGACAACCCGACAACGGTCAGGCCCATCGACTTTCCCAGCAGGACCGACGCCGAACCCACACCACCGGAAGCGCCCGTCACCAGCAGCACCGAGCCAGCCTTGGGCGGCGCGGGAGGGTCGCTCCATTGCGTCAGCGCCTGCCACGAGGTCAGATAGACCAGTGGGGCGCCGGCAACTTCCTGCAGTGACCAGCCGTCCGGTACGGGCACCAGGTGGGAGGTATCTACCACCGTCGTTTCCGCCAGCGTCCCCCAGACATCGACGCCGGTATCACCGCGGAGAATGCTGACCGTCGCCCCAGGTTGCACGCTCTCCACGCCGGGGCCAACCGCGACGACCTCGCCCACGCCATCGCGGCCGAGCACATGCGGCAGCTTCGGCTTGGCAGGATATTGCCCCAGCGCCAGAAACGCGTCGGCTGGGTTCAGCGCCGCGTAAATCATCTTGATCGCTGCCTGCCCAGGGCCCGGCTGTGGGTCCGGAACTTCATCCAAACGCAGCTTCTCAACCCCTTCGTATGAATCCATCAACCATGCACGCATTGCGTCTTCCCTTTCTCGATAGCATCTTAGCGGATTGCATCTGAGTCGAGCCACCCAGTTTTCAACGAGGCTCTACCCTTCAGATGCTCTGCAGAATCGGCGGGCTTCCGAATGATTCTGGCGCGAGTTGGGCGGCATGGAAACTTGCCCAGACCGGCGTTTGCGCGGCGCTCCAATCCAGGGCCGCGGATGGAGATTTCCTACCTGCGGCCGGGGCATTTATGTATTGGCATCCCCGCAGTTTTGAGCTACCATTCCGTTCCGACAGCATCCCCTCCGCTCCAACCAGTCAAGTTGTTCGTCAGTCTCTGGTCCCAGCAGCGCGAACTGCCAGCGTACGCTTCTGCAATCGAGGCGGCCATGTCCAACGCGACGACCGTTTTTGTGTTTCCTTTCCTTCGCCGCACCCTTATTATCCGGCCGTTGCCTTTCCGTATCGCCGGGAAGCCGGCTTGCTGCCGCATTCTGTTTCCCGCTCTTGTTCACCTCCGCCGTATCGGTTCCGCATGGCAACGGATGCACCCGAAAGCGGATTCCTACCGGCTCCTGCCGGCGCCAGAGGACTCTTAAATTTATGCCGACCGAAGATCGTTCCAGAGCTATTCGCAATGCAGCTGCCACTCACATCTCCACTTGGCTCGGCGTCCAGCTTCGCGTGCGGCCGGCGGCTTTCCTGCTTACCGCACTGTTGATCGTCCTCTGCGCCGCTGCACCTCCGGCCTGGGCCTCTGCGGCCACAACCACCACCACGCTGGCGGTGACGAGCGCAGGCAGCGCGGTAACGACGGTTGCGTCTAAAACCGTGGTCGCGTTGACGGCCACGGTAAAGGCCGGCACCACGGCGGTCAAGCCAGGACAGGTAAACTTCTGCGACGCCACGGCGAAACTCTGCACGGACATTCACCTGCTGGGAACCGCGCAGTTGACCAGCGCGGGCACGGCCTCGATGAAGTTCCGTCCTGGAATCGGAAGCCACAGCTACAAAGCGGTGTTTCTCGGGACCAAAACCAACGCCGCCAGCACCTCCAGCGCGTCGGCGCTCACGGTAACCGGAAACTATCCGACGACGACGACCATCGTGCCGAGCGGCAGTCCCACCAACTACACGCTGACGGCCACGGTGAGCGGCCTGGGTCCCGTGGCGCCCACGGGAACGGTGTCGTTTCTCGATACCAGCGACGGAAACGCCGTACTGGGAAGCGCAACTCTCGTGCCGGCCACGGCCGGACTGGGATGGTTGAACCCTCAGGATTTGCCGGTCTTGGAACCCGAGGGTCTTACGGTGGGCGACTTCAATGGCGACGGCATACCGGACGTGGCCATCGTGAACCTTATTGGTTCGGTGGCGATCCTGCTGGGCAATGGGGACGGGACGTTCACGGCGAAGTCGAACCCGTCGGTGAGCCAACGGCCCGCTGGTATTGCGGTGGGGGACTTCAACAGCGACGGCATCCTGGACTTGGCCATCCCGGACACGGACACCGATACAGTTGCGATTCTGCTGGGCAATGGCGACGGGACGTTCACAGTTCAAGCGGCGCGCCCGTCGACGGGTGGCGCCTATCCCATCGGCACCGTGGTGGGGGACTTCAACGGCGACGGCATCCTTGATTTGGCGTTGGCGAACCAGTACGGCAACTCGGTGGCGATCCTGCTGGGCAATGGCGACGGGACGTTTACAGCAGGGCAGATTCTGCCGATGGGCACCGTCCCAAACAACCTCTCTGTAGGAGACTTCAACGGCGACGGCATACCGGATCTGGCGGTCGCGTTGACGTACACCGATCAGATCGCGATTCTGCTGGGGAATGGCGACGGAACCTTCACAGCGACGGCAAGCCCAGAGACGGGAAGCGTTCCCATTTCGATTGCGGTAGGGGACTTCAACGGCGACGGCAAGTTGGACCTGGCTGTCACGGACAATGGTAACAACGTGCTGACGGTGCTGCTGGGCAATGGCGACGGAACCTTCACCGCGACAGCAACCAACCCGGAGACCGGCGTCTCTCCCGCTGGTGTTGTTGTAGGGGACTTCAACGGCGACGGAATACCGGACTTAGCCGTCTCGAACGCAACGGGCCCCATGATTTCAATCCTGCTGGGCAATGGGGATGGGACGTTCACAACTACGGCGGCGGTGGGCCCGCCTGGGTACGGCAGCGGTGGTGCCTTGGGCCTGGGAGACTTCAACGGCGACGGAATACCAGACTTGGCCGATGCGAACTTCGCCGCCAGCAATGGAAGCGGGGCGACGGTGCTGCTAGCTCAGCTAACGCAGACTGCGACCGCGCCGCCTACCGCCATCTCGTTGCCTGCAGGCACAGGCACGCACCTGGTTGAGGCCAGCTACCCCGGCGACCTCAACTTCCTGGACAGCGTCTCCGCACAAATCGGGCTAGCTGCTCCCATTGGTTCTGAATCTCAGACCATCACCTTTGTGAATCCCGGCACGCAGACCTATGGGACTCCGCTCACCTTAAGCGCCACGGCAAGTTCCGGGTTGGCAGTCAGTTTCGGCTCAATGACTACACCGGTTTGCACAGTCTCGGGAAACACGGTGACCTTTGTGATTGCCGGAACCTGCACCATCCAGGCCATCCAGCTGGGCAACAATACCTACGCGGCAGCCACGCCGGTCTCGCAGAGCTTCACCGTCAATCATGAAGCTCAGACCATCACTTTCCCGGCGATCCCAACTACCACGTTGGTGACCGGATCAGTCACCCTGAATGCCACGGCTTCTTCCGGCTTGCCGGTGAGCTATGCTTCCACCAATACGTCGGTCTGCACGGTTTCAGCCAGCACAGTGACCCTGCTGTCCATCGGAACCTGCGGCATCTGGGCGACGCAGGCTGGCAACGGCGATTTCTCGGCAGCTCCTGAGGTCGGCCACGCCTTCGCGGTCACAACAGCGGCGCAAACCATTACCTTCCCGAATCCGGGCACGCAGACCTATGGCGGGTTGCCGTTTACCCTGAGCGCCACGGCTTCTTCCGGTCTGCCGGTCAGCTATGCGTCCACGACTTCGCCGGTCTGCACGGTTTCAGCCACCACGGTGACCCTGCTGGCCACCGGAACCTGCGGCATCACGGCGACACAGCCTGGCAACAGCGCCTATTCAGCGGCTACCGCGGTCAGTCTTACCTTCCAGGTCGTTAACTATCAGGTCATCACCTTTCCCGCCATCCCAGCTACAACGTTGGTGACCGGAACGGTAACCCTAAACGCTACGGCTACTTCTCACCTGCCGATCAGCTACTCTTCCACGAATACATCGGTGTGCACGGTTTCAGGAAGCACCGTAACCCTGCTAACCATCGGAACCTGCGGCATCTGGGCGACCCAGCCCGGCAATGGTATTGTCCCACCCGCTCCTCAGATTGGGCATGCCTTCGAGGTCACGCTTGCGACCCAAACCATTACGTTCGCGAGACCGGCCACGCAGTGGCTGGGCGAAGTAACGTTTAACCTGAACTCCACGGCCAGCTCCGGACTGCTCGTAAGCTATGCTTCCACAACTCCATCTATCTGCACGGTAGCAGGGAGCACGGTGACCCTGCTGGCCTTGGGAGACTGCGGCATCTGGGCAACCCAGCCCGGCAACCGGTACTACTTAGCAGCTCCTCAGTTCGGCCATATGTTCCTGGTTGCCAGGGAAGCTCAGACCATCACCTTCCCGAATCCCGGCACGCAGTACTACGGGACACCGCTTACGTTGACTGCCACGGCAACCTCGGGATTGCCGGTCAGCTACACGTCTACCACTACGCTGGTCTGCACGGTATCGGGAAGCACGGTGACGTTTGTGACAACCGGCACGTGCGGCATCGTGGCGAACCAGGCTGGCAACGCCTATTACTCACCAGCTCCTACGGTTGGGCATATGTTCCTGGTGAATGGCCAAAACTAGCAACCAAAACCAAGCCACGTGGCCCAGGGCAACCTGGGCCGCAAGCTCGGCCTTTGCGCTTAATCCCTTCGCGATTGCGCGCGCCACCGTCGTTCCGTCTACCACCGAGCCTCCGGGCGGAGGTTCGAAAACCGTTGCCGCGCAAAAGCGCAAGCTCGCTCGATTGCGCCCGGCCTCAGAGATGCTGTTCGGGGCTGTCCAATCCGCTCACCGCGCCTTCGCGGACGTTCTGGGTGACGGTCATCTGGCGCGCGAATTCCTCGGCCATCTCCTGTTTCAGCCGCACTTCCGTCGGACGCCGCGCAATCGTCATCTTGTCAATTTTGTCCTGCAGCTTGAGCAACCCGTAGAAGAGGTTCTCCGGGCGCGGAGGGCAGCCCACTATGTACACATCCACCGGCACAATCTTGTCCACGCCCTGCAGCACCGAATAGGTGTTAAAAGGGCCGCCCACGGCGGCGCATCCACCCATGGCGATCACCCACTTGGGGTCCGGCATTTGCGCGTAGATACGCTGCACCACGGGAGCCATCTTCAGGCTCACGGTTCCGGCCACAATCATCAGGTCGCTCTGGCGCGGACTGGGACGGAATACCTCCGAGCCAAAGCGCGCAATATCGAAGCGCGAAGTGGATGAGGCGATCATCTCAATGGCGCAGCAGGCAAGGCCAAAAGTCATGGGCCAGATGGCAGACTTCCGCGCCCAGTTGAACACGTAGTCCACCGTGCTCACCATGAAATTCTTATCAAAACGATCTTCGATCCAGCCCATGCCACCCCCGCAATCCGATTGCAAGTTATTGTACCCCAGATTACCGGGCCGTCCCGGTTTCCGGTTTGCGGGCCATCAGCAAGAGGGCGCCAATCCGCTTGAACTCCCGCAACTCGTCTGCACTCGCAAACCAGGCGCTGCTGTAATCGTCCGGGGTTGCCGACAGATCGGGAATATGCGCGATGACGGTGCCGGTAAATCCATGGGCGCGCAGCATCTGCTCGTACTCGGACTCCGAGCGCACATGCACCGGAACCTTCAACTTCTCCACCCAGCGCAGTGAATAGGGATTTTCCTTGTAAAGATTGATGAGGAGGAACAAGCGTCCGCCCGGGACCAACACGCGATAAAGTTCGCGCAACACCGCTTCCTGGTCGGGATAGTAATAAAAACTCTCGATCGAGAGCGCGCTCTCGAAGTATTCTTCGCGCCATGGAATCTCCTCGGCGGCTGCTACCGCGAACAAAACATTTTCCACGCTGAGCGAGGCGCTGCGCGCCCGGGCAATCATTTCGTCCGAAATGTCCAGGCCCACGGCCATGCCCGGCCCACCTTCCACCGCCTGTGCCAGCCAGCGCGTGACCCATCCCGTACCGCAGCCCAGGTCAAGCACGCGATCGCCCGGTTTCAGCCCCATCCGCGCTACCGTCTGGCGGGCAATGCTGAGGTGGTGATTCTCCATCTGTTCACCGCGTCCCTCTACCGCCCACTGGTTGAACTCCGTTTTCAGCTTCTCGTTCGCGTCCGCCATGGATTCACCTCGCGCTCCGTGGGTGCCCCAAAGCGCCCAGCGCTCCATGCTACATGCTCCCGCCGCTGGCCGCCAGCCTGAGCCGGTTGGGTAAATGTTGTTGGCATCGGTGGAGTCGAATCTGTTACGCTGGGGCTGCAAATTGCGATCTGTGACGCAAATCACAGATTCGTGTGGGCATTCCGAATTACAAAGAAAAGTTCCAGCTTTTCTCTCCAGGCAAGCAGCAGTTCCGTGCCAGTGTGTACATTGCTGCAGGGGTGTGGGGAAAAGAGCAGGCAGGCAATATCCAATAGGCTTTGAAAACGGCGGGGGTGCCGGAATTCCATGCCACAAAACTACCTCCCGATCTTCGTCTTCCTGCTGGTTGCCTTTATGGTGGCGGCTGGAACCCTGGTGCTGGCCACCCTGGTTCGTCCGCACAATCCCGAGAAGGTCAAGGGAATGGCATATGAATGCGGGATCGAGGCGACCGACGATGCGCGCCAGCGCTACACGGTGCGTTTCTACATCGTCGCTATCCTGTTTGTGGTGTTCGACGTGGAGACAGTATTTCTGTTTCCATGGGCGGTCCAGTTCAAACGGCTGGGGGCCTTCGGCTTCCTGGAGATGCTGATCTTTCTCGGAATCCTGGTGCTCGGCTACGTGTGGGTATGGAAGAAGGGCGCGCTGGAGTGGATTTAGAACCGCCGGCGCCTGCCGGGCAGCCGGGGCGTGTCCTGGCCAACAGCCTGGCGTGAACACGACGTATGAAACGTTCGAATGGATGGCTTCGAACGGGGGAAACAAGGGGTAAACCGAATGCCCGATGTACCAGAAGGGAATCTGCCGGAGCCAGCTCCGGAAAAGATTCCCGTGACACCCGCAGCAGCGGCGCCAGCGGCTGCAGCAGCACCCACCACACCGGCAGCCACGGCGCCAGCAGCCGCGCCCAAGCCAGCCACTGTTCCATGGGAAAGCGCGCTGGTGGTGCAGTTGAGGAGCGTGTACGGCGCCGCAATTCAGACGGCCGCAACCTATGCGGGCCAGAACTATCTCGTGGTGGACCGCTCTGTCTGCCATGAAGTGCTGGGCACGCTTTACGAACAGGCGGGCTACACCTTCCTCACCGATTTGACTGCCGTGCACTACCCCAAAGACGCGCTGCCATTTGAGATCGTGTGGATTCTGTACTCGATGGCGGATGAACAGCGGGTGCGGGTAAAGGCGCGCTTCGCCGGTGGCGAAGAAGTGCGCAGCGTGACTGCACGCTGGGCCGGGGCAAACTGGATGGAGCGCGAGGTCTACGACATGTTCGGAATACGCTTTGCCGGCCACCCGGACCTGCGCCGCATTCTGCTACCCGAAGACTGGACGGGACACCCTCTGCGCAAGGACTACGGCCTGCGTCAGCAAGACGCCGATTGGGTACAAAAGAACCTGGGAATCGAGAGTGGACAATGAGCGATAACCAGTTCTACGAATCGCTGGATGAGACCAAGCCGGGCCACACGTTCCTGGATTCCAACGAACTTGTGCTGAACATGGGGCCGCAGCACCCCTCCACGCACGGCGTGCTGCGCGTGATTCTGAAGCTGGACGGCGAGAAGGTAAACGGCATCGAGTGCGTGATCGGCTATCTCCACCGCGGCATCGAGAAGATTGCGGAAAACCGCACCTGGGCCGGCTTCGGACCGTTCGTCGATCGCCTGGATTACACTGCGGCGGTTTCCAATAGCCTGGGTTACTGCCTGGCGGTGGAAAAACTGCTTGGCGTAGAGGTGCCAAAGCGGGCGCAATACCTTCGGGTGATCCTCACCGAGCTAGCCAGGTTAGCGAGTCACCAGGTCTGGCTGGGTACGCACGTACTGGACATCGGCGCGGTGACGCCGCTGTTTTATGCCTTTCGCGACCGTGAAACCATTCTCAGCGTGTTTGAGAAATACTGTGGCGCCCGGCTTACCACCCACGCCTTCCGCATTGGCGGCTGCCGCTGGGACGCCTACCCCGGCTTTGCCGAAGAAGTGCTGAAGCTGTGCGACGACCTTCCGCCCATGATCGACGAGTACCGCAATCTGATAACCGGGAACCGCATCTGGCTGCAGCGCACCAAAAACGTCGGCTACATCTCCCCGGAAGACTGCATGTCCTATAGCATCACCGGACCGGTGTTGCGCGGCAGCGGGATTGGCTGGGACCTGCGCAAGGCGCAGCCTTACTCGTCCTACGAAGATTTTGAGTTTGACATTCCGACCGGCACGGCGGGCGATACCTTCGACCGCTACGTGGTTCGGGTTGAGGAAATGCGGCAGTCGATCCGCATCATCCGCCAGGCGGTGGACGGATTGCCGGAGGGACCCATTATTGCGCGCGTGCCCAAGGTCATCAAGCCGCCGGTGGGCGAGGTCTACGTCAGCACCGAGGCTCCCAAAGGCGAACTGGGCTATTTCCTGGTGAGCGATGGCGGCCCGCAACCCTATCGCGTGCGCGTGCGCCCGCCCTCGTTCATCAACCTGCAGGCACTGGAGAAGATGGCAAAAGGAAGCCTGGTGGCCGACGTCGTGGCCATCATCGGAACCCTGGACATCGTTCTCGGAGAGGTGGACCGGTGATCAAGAGCTTCCTCGGATATCTGCATTCGGGTGTGACGCCCGGCGAAGCCGGCAACCTGATCTGGATTACCATTTACGTTCTTCTGGTCTTCGCCGGTGTCTCCCTGGGCGTCATGTTCATGAACTGGTTCGAGCGCAAGATCATGGCCCACATGCAGGTTCGCATGGGACCCATGCGGGTTGGCCCGCACGGCCTGCTGCAGCCGATTGCCGACGCGCTCAAACTCATCATCAAGGAAGACCTGATGCCGAGCAACGCGGACAAACTGGTCTTCTGGTTCGCTCCCGTCTGCGTCGTGATGACTGCCTTCTGCGCCTTCATCGTCGTCCCCTTCGGGCGCACCCACACCATTACCGACATGAACATCGGAGTGGTCTTCATGCTCGGCGTCTCCTCGCTGGGGGTGCTGGGCGTGATCATGGCGGGCTGGGCCTCCAACTCGCACTATTCCCTGATGGGCAGCCTGCGCTCGGGGGCGCAGATGGTCTCCTACGAAGTCGCCATGAGCATGGCGGTGGTCTCGGCCGTGATGATGACCAGCATGGTCACCGGGACCGGAACCCTGAGCATGATCGGAATTGTGCAGGCGCAGATGCAGCAGCACATATGGTTTGTCTTTTCGTTCTTCCCGGTCGGGCTGATTGCGCTCGCGGTGTTCGCCATCGCCATGGTGGCGGAAACCAATCGCGCGCCCTTTGACCTGCCGGAAGCCGAAAGCGAACTAGTCGCCGGCTTCATGACCGAGTACAGCGGCTTCCGCTGGTCGTTGTTTTTCCTCGCCGAATACACCAGCATGATGGCTGTCAGCTCGATCGCCACCACCCTCTGGCTCGGCGGCTGGCTGCGCCCGTTTCCCAACCTGCTGGGCGGCAGGAACTGGGACCTGGCTTTTTCTCTGGTTCCCGGATTGACCTTCATGGCACTGGCGCTGCTGTGTTTCTTCACGTTCACCCGCATGCCTCGCATCCGCGCCATGCGCGGTGACACCGCGGGGCTGGGCGGGCTGGCCTGCCTGCTCGGCGTCCTCGGCGTGGTGATGCTGTTGCCGGGAGTGCGCGATCGCGTGCAGGACATTTTCTGGTTCACCAGCAAGGTCGCTTTTTTCATGTATTTCTACGTCTGGGGCCGCACCACGTTCCCGCGTTACCGGTTCGACCAACTGATGACGATCGGATGGAAGGTGTTGCTCCCAATCTCGATTGGAGTCGTGATCCTGACGGCGCTGATCGGCGTACGGCAAGATCTGTTCGCCCTGGTGCGGAGGTAGATCGATGAGTTTCGTTGCAGTGCTGAAGAAGATTTTCCTGATCGATCTGGTCGAGGGGCTTTTCGTGACGTTCCGTCACCAGCACCCGGACAACCTGGTGACCGAACAGTATCCGCAGGAGCGGCCTGTGATCTCCGACCGCTTCCGCGGCCAGCCGCACCTGAAGAAGGACGCCAACGGCAAGACGCTGTGCACCGCCTGTGGCGCCTGCGCCCTGGCCTGTCCGGAGAAACTCATCAAGGTCAGCAGCCTGCGCGATCCCGAGACCAAGAAGAAGGTGCTTACCGAGTTCGATTTCGACCTGGGCCGCTGCATGTTCTGCGGATTGTGCGAAGAGGCGTGCTCCAGCAATGCCCTGGAACTGTCGCCGGCTTACGAATTGGCCCTCTATAGCCGTGAGGGATTGGAACTGGACCGGCAGCGCATGGAGGATGGAACTCCGCGAAAGGCTTACGAACGATGACAGCGGTCGCGACTCCGTTTTTCTTTTATTTTCTTTCCGGCATCGCAATTCTCAGCGCGATTGTCATGATCACGAAAGTGAATCCCGTGCATTCGGCGCTGGCCCTCATCGTATCGCTGCTGGCCGGCGCCGGACTCTACCTGATGCTCTATGCGCCGTTCATGGCAGCCGTCCAGATCGTGCTCTACGCCGGCGGCATTCTCGTCATGTTCCTGTTCGTGATGATGCTGGTAAACATCGAGGATCTGTACGTGGAGAAAATGCTGAACAAGCAATGGAAGGTTGGGCTGGCGGCTACCGCCATGCTTGCACTGCTGATGCTGGGAGGGCTGCTGCGCGGCGCCAAAACCCTGCCTCAGCAAGTCGTCAATCTTCCCGAACAGAACAACGTGCAGCAGATCGGACTGCTGCTCTACGGCCGCGACACGGGCTACTACATGTTCCCTTTTGAGATCGCCTCCCTTCTTCTTCTGGTGGCGGTGGTCGGCGCCGTGGTAATGGCGAAGCGGAGAGTGTGAGGATGCTGGAAATTGGAATCATGCACTACTTGGTCGTGGGTGGCTTGCTCTTCCTCATCGGAATGGTTGGTGTCATCACCCGTCGCAACGTGGTCATCATTTTCATGTCCATCGAGCTGATGCTGAGTTCGGTGAACCTGAATCTGGTCGCATTCTCCCGTCTGTACGGACTGCATGGACAGGTATTCTCTCTTTTCATTGCCGCCGACGCTGCCGCTGAAGCAGCCGTCGGCCTGGGAATCCTGATCGCCTTCTTCCGCAACCGCGCGACGGTAAACATGGACGAAGTGGATCTGCTGAAGTGGTAGGCGGCACGACGAACCGGGCCAGGACAGAGAGCTGAAATGTTTTTCCTTACTAACATCTGGGTCGTACCGCTGCTGCCGGCCGCCGGCGCGGCACTCATGCTGCTGTTCGGAAGGCGGTTGGCGAAAAACCTGGTCAACGCCTGCTGCGTGGGCGCGGTTGCGTTCGCGTTCGCCTGGACAGACTTGGCGGTCTGGCAATTCACCCACAGCGGACTGCCCCGCTATGAACACGTGCTCTTCACCTGGCTGGGCAGCGGCGGCGGCAAAATGCTCTACGTGCTGCACGGCGGCGGAACCGCTGAATTCGTGGTGAATGCGGGCGTGCTGGTCGATCCGCTAAGCTGCGTGTGGCTGCTGTTTGTGACCTTCGTCGGCATGCTCATACACATCTACAGCGTGGGTTACATGGCGCACGAGGGCGGCTACTACCGTTTCTTCGGATATCTGAACCTGTTCATGTTTTCCATGCTCACGCTGATCCTGGCGAACAATTTCATGATGATGTTCGTGGGGTGGGAGGGCGTGGGCCTGTGCTCTTATTTGCTGATTGGTTTCTACTTCCACAAGCACTCGGCTTCCACGGCGGCCAACAAGGCATTCATCGTAAACCGCGTCGGCGATGCCGGAGTCATCCTCGGTTCGCTCACCATCTTCTGGCTCTTCGGGACGTTTGATTTCGTGCGCGTCACCGAGCTGGCGCGGGCGCAGTCGGCAACCCTGATGGGAACCGGGATCATGACCGCGGCGACGCTGGCGTTGTTTGTCGGCGCCTGCGGCAAGTCGGCGCAGATTCCGCTCTACGTCTGGCTGCCGGACGCCATGGAAGGCCCCACGCCGGTGTCGGCTCTCATCCACGCCGCCACCATGGTCACGGCCGGAGTTTATATGGTGGCGCGCTCCAACGCGCTGTTCGTGCTGGCGCCGGAGACCATGAAGGTCGTCGCCGTTGTGGGTGCGCTGACGGCAATCTTCGCGGCATCCATCGGGCTGGTGCAGAATGACATCAAGCGCGTACTCGCCTACTCCACGGTCTCCCAGCTTGGCTACATGTTCCTTGCCCTCGGCATCGGAGCTTTCGCCGCCGGAGTCTTTCACGTCTTCACCCATGCGTTCTTCAAGGCGCTGCTGTTCCTCGGCTCGGGCTCGGTCATCCACGCCATGGGAGGCCAGCAGGATATGCGCTTCATGGGCGCGCTGCGCAAGAAGATTCCCACCACCTACCTCACCATGCTCATCGGCACCCTGGCCATCGCGGGCATTCCCGGCCTGGCCGGCTTTTTCTCCAAGGATGAGATTCTGTGGCAGGCCTGGTCGGCCCACCATGGCGCTTTCCGCGCCTTGTGGTACGTCGCCTTTGTCACTGCGCTCATGACTTCGTTCTACATGTTCCGGCTTATCTTCCTCACCTTCTTTGGCGGCCCGCGCATGGCACCTGAAGTTGAGCATCATGTGCACGAGTCGCCCCGTTCCATGACGCTGCCGCTGGTCGTGCTGGCCGCCGGTGCCGTGTTGGCTGGATACCTGGGAGTCTCGCCCAGCATCGCGCGCCTGGTTGGCATCCACGGCGAAACCAATCGCTTCGAGCACTTCCTTGCCCCGGTCTTTGAAAACAGCGCGGAGAACTCCTCCAACGCCGCATCGGCGCTCCCGGCGGAAGACCAGAAAAACGACGGCCCGCCCAGCGAATACCTGCTGATGGCGCTCTCCGTCGCGGCCGCCGGCGCAGGCTGGTGGAGCGCATGGCGCGCCTACGGAAAGTGCAGCGATGGTGTGCGCGAACCGATTGCCGTAGCTGCCCCCGCCGTGTATCGCACCCTGTTGAACAAGTATTACGTGGACGAGTTCTACGACAAGGCATTCACCGGCCGCAGTGAAGTGGACGGGGTTCGCCTCGGAGCCATCGGCGCGGGCGATGTTCTTTGGAAGTTCGACGCCGAGGTGCTCGACGGCGGCGTGAACGGCGCTGGCTGGCTCACCCGCGCGTTCGGCATTGTCTCCTCCTGGTGGGATAAGTGGGTGATCGACGGTGTCTGCGTCAATGGTCCGGCGGTGGTCGCCCAATTGCTCTCCAGGCCGGTGCGATTGGTGCAGGCGGGCCTGTTGCAGTGGTATGCCCTGGTCATGGTATTCGGGGTTGCAGGATTGCTTTGGTATTACGTACTCCGTTAGGTCAAATGGTTGCGGAGAACTCCGCAGGAACGGATTCAATGTACAACCACATTCTCTCGATCATATTGTTCACACCGCTGGTGGGAGCCTTCGTGCTCATGCTGATCCCCGGCCAGCACAAGAACGCAATCCGCTGGGTGGCCAACCTCTTCGCCTTGCTTGGGTTCGCCGTGTCCCTGCCCCTGGTGCGCTGGTTCTGGGAAGTGAAAAGCCTTCCCGGCTTCAAGTTCGTGGAGGGCGCGCCGAACACCTGGATTCCCACCATCGGCTCGGGATATTACCTTGGTATCGATGGCATTTCGTTTCTGCTGATCATGTTGACCACCCTGCTGGGCGCCATCTCCATTCTTTCTTCATGGACCGGGATTCAGGATCGCGTGAAAGAATATTACGCGTGGTTCCTGGTGTTGCAGACCGGCATGCTGGGCGTTTTCATGTCGCTGGATTTCTTCCTGTTCTTCGTCTTCTGGGAAGCCATGCTGGTGCCGATGTACCTGCTGATTGGAATCTGGGGCGGTCCGCGCAGACTTTACGCGGCGATCAAATTCTTCCTTTATACCCTGCTGGGCTCCGTGCTGATGCTGTTGAGCGTGCTCTTCCTGTATGTATTCCATCACTCGCAGACCGGCGTTTACACTTTCAGTATCCAGGAGCTTTACCACACCGCGCCCCTGCTGCCGCAGGTGTACGGCAGTTCGGTGGCAGTCCTGTTGTTCTTTGGATTTTTCGTGGCCTTCGCCATCAAGGTTCCCATGTTCCCGTTTCACACCTGGCTGCCGGATGCGCACGTGGAGGCGCCGACGGCGGGATCGGTCATCCTTGCCGGTGTTCTGCTGAAGATGGGAACCTACGGCCTGATACGTTTTTCGCTGCCGTTTTTTCCGGAGGTGGTGCACTACCCCAGGGTGCGCGCAACCATGATCGCGCTCTCCATCATCGGCATCATTTACGGCGGGCTGGTTTCGCTGGTGCAGAAAGACATGAAGAAGCTGGTGGCGTACTCGTCGGTCAGCCACCTCGGTTTCTGCACCCTGGGCATCTTTGCCCTCAACGGGCCGGGCTTAGCCGGCTCGGTGCTGCAGCAGGTGAACCACGGCATCTCCACCGGCGCGCTCTTCCTCATCGTCGGCATTCTCTACGAACGCCGGCACACGCGCGACATCTCCGAGTACGGTGGCATCTCCACGATCATGCCGGTCTACGCAACCATCGCGCTCATCATGTTCCTGTCGTCCATGGGACTGCCGCTGCTCAATGGGTTTGTCGGCGAGTTCACGATTCTGCAGGCCGCGTACATGGCCAACTGGGCCTGGGCAGCCTGGGCGGTGCCCGGAGTGGTGCTGGCCGCGGCCTATCTGCTCTGGCTTTATCAGCGCGTGTTCTTCGGCAAGGTGGAGAATCCGAAGAACGAAAAGCTCCCTGACCTGAGCCCGCGCGAGCTGGCCACCTTCCTGCCGCTGATTGCCATTGCGCTCTGGATCGGGCTCTACCCGAAGCCGTTTTTCCAGATTCTCGATCAGCCCGTGACTGCCTTGGTGGAGCAACTGAACCACCCCCAGACGTACAACGCGCGGCAGTTGCCGGAACCACCGGCGAAGGCCCAGGTTGCCGCCATCGCGCCGCACACCACCCCATTGGCGGCGGGTTCCGCGGCGCCGGAAGCGGGGCGCTAGGACCATGACCGTGGCTGCCATGAACTTGCCGACGTTTGCGCCCTTCACGGCGCTGGACTACCGCCTGGGCGCGCCCGTAATCGTACTGACCTTGTTCTCCCTCGGCATTCTCTGCTTCGACCTTGTGCTGCCCGCCCGCAAGAAGCAATACAACGCCATTCCCGCCTTGGTTGGACTTGGCGCCGCCGCTTACGCAACCCGCGAAATCCAGCGCATCCTGCCCGCGGGTGGCGAGGGGTTGCTGGGTTTTTTCGGCACCATCGTGCTCGATCCATTTTCGATTTACTTTTTCTATCTGTTCCTGGTGGGCGCCGCTGTCGCCGTGCTGATTTCCATCAAGTACCTGGAGATCGAGCGCGAAAACCATGGAGAGTTCTACGCCCTCCTGCTGTTTGCGGTCATTGGGATGATGTGCATGGCGGCCGGATACGACCTGGTTTTGATCTTCATCGGACTTGAGCTGATGGCGATTTCAACCTACATCCTGGTCGGCTTTCTGCGCAGTAATAGGCAGTCCAACGAAGCCGCCCTCAAGTACCTGCTGCTGGGAGCCTTTTCGTCGGCGATCTTTGCCTATGGTCTGTCTCTGTTCTACGGAGTCTCCGGCTCTACCAACCTTGGTGACATCGCGCATGCGCTCACTCTGCGCGCGGTTGCCCATCCCAAGGATCCCATCGTAATCCTGGCGCTGCTCACCACCTTGACCGGCATGCTCTTCAAGATCGGCGCCGCGCCCTTCCACATGTGGGCGCCGGACGTTTATGAAGGCGCGCCGACCAGCGTAACGGGATTCATGTCCGTGTCCGTGCAGGCCGCCGGCTGGGCCGTAATGTTGCGCGTGCTCCTGTTCGGGCTGTATCCGCTGCGCGCTCTCTATGCGCCGTTGCTGGTCTTCATCGCACTGCTCACCTTGACCATCGGCAATCTGGCGGCCATCACGCAGACCAACACCAAGCGCCTGCTGGCTTACTCGTCGATTGCGCACGTGGGTTACATGATGCTTGGCCTGGTGGCCAGCGATGGTGTCTCCAATCGCACCGGAATCAAGGGAATTCTTTTCTACCTGCTGGTGTACACCTTCATGAACCTGGGCGCGTTTGCCGTGCTCACTTCCCTGCGCCGCCGCAACATCATCGGCGATACCATCGAAGATATTGCCGGCCTTGCCCAGAAGGCCCCGGCGGAAGCCACGCTCATGCTGATCTTCCTGCTCTCACTGGCTGGTATCCCGCCCCTGGGAGGCTTTTACGGCAAGTACTTCATCTTTCTCAGCCTCATCGAGACCGGGCATTTTGTGCTGGCATCGGTCGCCGTGCTTTACGCCGTAGTAGCGCTTTACTATTACCTGAAGATCGCCAATGCGATGTTCATGGGCAAGGCGATCAGCGAAGAGCCCGTTCCCTCCACATCGGCCATGAACTTTTCGCTGGGCTTTACCGCGGCGGCCACTCTCTTTATCGGTCTTTTCCCCAACGTGTTCATCCAGGCAGTCAACTGGTCCGTCTCCAACCTTGGCGCGGGAGGGATTGCACTGTTGAAGTAGTGCCGCAATTTCAGCAGTGCAATCTACCGCACGCGCGAACCGGCGAGCCCAACCTCGCCGGTTCGCGCGTGCGCCAAAAACTGGCAGGACCATCCGCTCTCCCGCTTTGGTTATGCATGCCATAGAGAGAATGAATTTCCCTTCTTCGCCAATTTGCATCATGATCGCTACAGCTTAGGTGCAATCATCGCCAGCGTGGGGGAACAAAATGAGTACGGGAAAAGCTGATCTGGCATTAAGGACGGGAGCCAATGACAAGTCCTGAAGTCTACGTCGGCTATGTTACGGGTTGGAGATGGTGGCTGCTGGATGGAACAACAAGAAATCCCAACCCATGCAGTCTTGGCGTTCCTTATCGCTGGAATTGGGCTGGCGAGAATTCCACGGGACGGTTGCAACTGTCAAACAAACGTGGCTTCTACGCATACCAGCCTGCCGCCATTGAGCGGGTTGGAGTTGACTCTCCGCTGCTGTTTGGCCGGGTCGCGCTCTATGGCGACGTCGTCGTCCACAAGCACGGATACCGTGCCGAAAAAGCGCGCATCCTCGATACCTGGTGCGCCCCTGAAATGTGGGCAAGGCTTTCCCGCAACAAACAAGTCAAAGGCACGTTCAACATAAACACAATTGGAGATGCGGCATGGCTGACATTGGTGACCCTCACAGAACTGAGCGATACTTTCCCCTCGGCTTCCCCGACGATGCGCCTGCGTACCCGGAGCAAACACCAGTGACCGAGCCCGTCCATGAACCCGCGGACCAGCCACGTCATTTGAAATAACGCTTGGCACTGGATGACTTGGATCCTCAGGCGGTTTAGAATCTCTACTCCTATGGAGAGCTTTCATATCTGGGCGCAGCCATGGTGGGTCAATCTCCTGCTTCTCGTTCCTGCTCTTTCCTATCTTCACTGGCGGCGAACCGGACTGCTGCTGAGCCGCCAAACGCTTCTGACGCTGGCATTGTTTGGCGCCGCGTTCGGCTATGTGGAAGCTGTGGTAGTGGTTTACCTGCGGACAGCCGCGGGCATCTCTGGGCATGACGGCAGCGCAATTTTTCAACTGCAAAACGCGCCGGCAACCTATCCGCAAGTAACCGCGTCGCTTGCCCAATTTTCCCGCAGCCTGCGCACGATTGAGGCCTTCCGCGAGGCCGCCACAATGGTCATGCTGGTCAGTATCGCACTACTTGCCGATGCCAGGGCCAGGGAACGTTGGGGGGCTTTTCTATGGACATTTGCGGCGTGGGACCTGACTTACTACGCGGGACTTTGGGCCATCCTGCGATGGCCATCTTCTCTCCAGGACATCGACGTGCTTTTTCTGATTCCGGTGCCTTGGGTCGCACAGGTATGGTATCCGGTGCTGGTCAGTGCACTGACACTTCTCGCAGTCGCTCTCTCCCAGGCAGAAAAAACGGCTTACACGCGAAACCCTGGCTAGACATGTCTTCTGGAGCAGTGGGAAATCTAAAACCGGCGTTGACACGAATCGCCTTCACGCTCCTTCTGTCGCCCGCCACATCGAAGCTCAACCCGGTGCCGGACTTCGAAACGTTCAGGCCGGGCAGCCGCAATGGCAAAGAAAGTTCCGGCAAAACGATCCGAACTTCACCGGGTACTGATTCGTTTGCACAGTTTACTTCTTCGGCCGTTTCGTCCTCTTGGGGAAGCCGAGTGACGAAATCAGTTCACTCTGTGATGCCAGTTGCTGCCGCCTCTTGGATATTTCTTGCACCGCCATTTGCTTAAGTTCACTGGCAAGCTGTTGGGCTGATGGACGCAGGCAATCAAGACAGTTCTTCACACTGGCGAGGTCCTGATTAATTTCAGCTTTGAGCGCCGCCTGCCGCTCTGCTGAAACTTCCCTGACCAGCAGGAGTTCCGTGCCCCGGACTCGTCCTCGGGGCGGATTCAATGAAGATGCGGCCGGTTGCACGTCAAACAGCCATCCCTCACCCTCGAACGGGATGTGAACCGTAACCCGGAAACCCGGCACGTGGAAGGGGCGCGAGGGATCGGGCATGGACTGCATGGGATCGCCGCTGCTGTCCACCTGTGTTTCATCCTCAGTCACCTCAATCTTGTCCTCAAAAACAACCGGAACCTTGATGTTGAATTTGGCGGCAAGTTTTTCCTCCAGCTCAGAATGATCCTTTTCCAGTTCGACTCGTGACAGTCCCTCAACTGCCTTCCGAAGCTCGTTTTTTTGGTGTTCGATTACTTCGGATATTCCATGTTTATGGAACAATGGGTGTTCACTCGCATCCGGCATTCCAAGTTTATGGAACAACAACGGACTGATTCTCGACATCTCCGCACCTTCTCAATCTGCATCCATCTACACTGCATCTGGCCATTTATGATACGCCGCTTGTATGCCGGGAAAACGTTGCTGGAATGATCAAGATAGCCTCGCCAAATTTTTCTGAACCTTAGCTACCCAATCCCCAAACCTCGTCCCGCCGGCCGCTAACATCGCCGCTGGGCGCGTTTTACAGTATCCGCGCGGTTCGCTGCCGGCCAGGCTTCGATCCCTCTGTCCGCTTCCCGCGATGGCCGCCACGAACAGCGCGAAGGCCTTTGCAACTCTCGCAACTCCAATCAATTTTGCTCGTTCTGTGGTTTGACCATGGCGTTGCCCCGTCCAGCAGAGTTTCCCACATTGGTCCTTAGCCGCAGAGTTAAAACATCACTTAGCCACTCCTGAGCATCTGAATGTAAAATGAACCGCCAAAGGAGGCGGTATCCATGGACGCGATTGAAAAACTGGAGATCAATGCGGTCTGCTTGCAAAATGCCGTGCTCTGTGCCGACTGCGAAGTAATCAGCGACAGCTCCCATGACATTTGCCGCGTCTGCGGGGGTCACGCACTGTTGAGTTTATCCCGTGTTCTCGGCGGCACGCTCCCGGCGCAGAGGGCACAGTTAGTCGAAGCCCGGGAGTTCAACGCTGAAAGACCAGCGCTCTCGTTGGTTCGTCAAATGCCGCATGCGCGGATTCGGCGCTCTGTGGCATAGAACCGGAACACAGCGGCCGTTTTACGGGGTGCGGCCGGTGTCCCTGTGGCCAGCGAGTGCGGCAGAGGTCCGGGCGCCGATCCGCAAGAAGGTGTCTGAACCCGCAAGCGGTCATCCGTAACGGAATGATGCAGCAGGCAGCTTGGAAGCGGGTGGCGGCGCAGCGGCCGCCCGGCGGCCCGGCGCCTGCTGCGCGTTTGCGTTCAAATTCCGTGAGGCAGCCAGGGCCTAAATGGCTCGGAATCGTTCCGCTTCTCGACGGCGAATGCGGGGTCTGGTCTTGCAAACCCGGCTGCGAGCGGTACAATTGGGGCGAATCCTCCCGAAACGAGGATTCCGGTTTGATCACTGAACAACGGGACGCCCAGAAAGTGGCGTTCACCTTTGAATCAGGGAACCCAATTTGAGAGCGATGCCAGACAATCAACTTGACCGGACTATATTCAACGCGATTCCGATTCCCGCGTTTGTGGTCAACGGCGATGTCCAGATCTTGGACCTCAACGATACCGCCGCCGAGTTCTGCGGCCAAGCTCTCAACCTGGTGTATCGGCGCCGGGGAGGCGACGTATTAGGCTGCCTGCATGCAACGGATGTATCCGAAGGTTGCGGCAGGGGGCCAGCCTGTCAAGGCTGCATCATTCGCAATTCCGTGGCGCTTTGTTTGCAAGGACAAATCGTCAGCCATCGGATGGTGAACCTTCAGCTTTCTCATGGACTGGAAGTAAAGGAATTGCAAGCTCTCGTTACCGCGAGCCCTCTGCCGGACGGAAGCGAGAAACGGGCTTTGCTCATCGTCGATTCCATCCCTGATATCTCCGCTCTGGGAAATGTCGTTCCCATCTGCATGAAGTGCAAAAAAATCTGGGACGATGAGCACTATTGGACAGAGGTGGAAGAGTATTTTCACGAGCACGCAGGTGTCTGCTTCGCTCGCGGACTCTGTGCCGATTGTGCCACCAGGTTTTCAGGGCCGCGCTAAGACCCCGGGGATGTAAACCTTGTGTGCCGCTTCGCAGCGTCCCGGCCTGAGACTGCGATTCTGGCTGGACACGGATACGCCGGACCCGGCGTTCCCAGTTTCACTGCCCGTATCCTCACTTTTCTTGACCGGCGTGGAGCCACGCCTCTGCAGGACCGATGGATGGCAGAAAGCGTCATGCGGAGAATCAGTGGCCGTGAAGTATCAAAATCCGAATGACCCACTCCACATTCGAATGTCCTTCTGCATTCTCTGATCGCACAGAACATGCCCAAGGCACGTTCTTGAACGCGCTCGTTGCCATAAATGCCTTCCTTTCCTGAACCATCACCATCAGCAGTGATGCAGATCACGGACAACTTTAGGGTTAAAGCGTACTCCTTGCAGTGACGGCAGAGATCAACGCGACGAGCCGCCCCAAGAAATACATATGGCAGGTAGGTCCTACGTGGTAAGCCATGTGTATCTCTTGGGGCGGCTCGTTTTGTTGTTGTAACGCTCTCGCGGGCTTTGGATGGTCCGCAGATATAAGGTTTTGCAAGGCAGAGGTGAGGAAGTATGAAAAACGAATACGATCCCAAGTTGTTCCCTACAAGCGAA
>CAZQDD010000040.1:0-19685 GCA_964591805.1 uncultured Acidobacteriaceae bacterium
AAGAAACGAGCGGAAGGCGCGCACAAGGCCGATCCTGGTGTCGTGGGCTATGCGAATGCCCATCGGTTGCCACCGGCAGCTTCAGCGGGCTGCAGACAAGCACAACATCAACATGACGGACATCGTGGTAGAGGCTGCGCCGGACCCTGCCGGCACTCTTGTCCGAGGACGCGCTCAAGAGCGCGGAGGGCTAGGTTGGGGGAGAGAGCTAATTCGCTCCGCGGTTCTCGATGAAGTGATGAAGGGGATCATCTGGTCGGAAGGACCATGCACACCGTGCACATAGAGTGTGACCTTGGTAGATACTTCATGTAATTGATTCACTTAATATATAATATTATTGCAAGTAAAGGTAGTTAAGTTACACTCTTAAGAGTCGTATTGGCCAGCCGATCAAGGGCTGCCAGGTGATGTTGCGTTCAGCTTCCGCATGGGAACAGAGGGCCGCGACTCCCTCTGGTTCGATCTGTGGATACGAGTTCAGGGGTGAGATTGTTCATGCGTCCACCGTATAAGACTTCGGCCTGGCGCCAACGTCTTATTTGGTGGGAAGGAATTCTACCCTGATCGTTCCTTCGGGAACGTCTTTGAAATCGAAGTCGGCCGTGACCAGGGTGGCTTGGTCCCGGGGAGACCCCACAGACGGCCAAGGTCAGTGTTCCGTCGAACGCCTCAGCGCGGGGAACCTTAAAGCGATACTTTAACACTTCGGTAGATTTTACGGCCTTTGCATTCACCGGCATGATCGTGATCGGCAGAGCGGAGAGATTGCCGAGGATCTCCCGAGCGCCCAGGAGATCGTGTCTCTGGCATACGACCATCACGATCTCTCCCCGGCTGACAGCCACTGAGCAGGAGCTGGATGTCTCCTTGGCTGAGTAGAGAAGGTCGCGTACCCGGCCGGCGTACCCGTTCGAAGCCAGACTTCCTTGTGAATCGGAGGATGGCGCTGGCGTCCAGGATAAGGATCATCGTTCTTCATCATCCCGGTGGACGGCTTCGCGCTCCAGGCCGACACCTGAAGTGCCGCCGATGAGGCTGTCGATGAACTCCGGGGGATCGGGCGCAGGACAAGCGCATTGCCTTCGCGCTGGATCGACAGCTTGGTTCCGGTCGGAAGCTTCATCTTTTCACGCAGCTCGGCCGGTATGACGAGTTGCCCTTTGGGGCCAATCTGAGTGCTGCGGCCTGCGCCGGGCTGAGCT
Source organism: uncultured Acidobacteriaceae bacterium (assembly GCA_964591805.1). Taxonomy (GTDB): domain Bacteria; phylum Acidobacteriota; class Terriglobia; order Terriglobales; family Acidobacteriaceae; genus TOLSYN. The sequence continues at coordinate 1,206 of CAZQDD010000040.1, forward strand.
CTGTAGCCTCGAGGTGAAACTCGGCGGCGGCTGAGCCCTTGTAGACCTGCTCGGAAAGCGGCGGAAGGTGTGCTCCATCCCGCTGGAAGATCCGATCAAACAGATTTGCTCGAGGGGCTCTTTGGCATCGTAGTAGATGCGCGCGCAGGAGCGCCGGGCGTCGTGGGGGGCAAAGTTTTCATGACCGACCAGGGCCGCGTAGCGCCGGACCATCCGCAACATGGCCTCCTCATCGAGGCCCGTTCCCCACGGCTTCCCGTTCTTCCGGATCGCCCGAAAGATCCGGCCCTTGGTGATCTGGGCCGCCGCCAGCCATTCATCAATTCCCCTTAGGGTGCGGAGACGGGGCTGGCTTCGGTGGCCTGGGGCGAAGGGGGTGCAGCCCGTCGCCCAAGGGATTCCTGGTGCCCAAGCGGAAAGGGCTGGAAAATTTAAATCTCTCGGGTGTGTTCACAGATGTGTAGTTTTGTGTATAGTATGCTGGTTAATCGAGGGGGAACACCCTATGCCCAACATGCCCAACGCTCCGCTGATCTACACCCTGGGAGTCGTGCGGTTTCCACGTGTGCTAGGCATAGGAAAATTTGCTAGTGCCTTTCTCGATGCTGTTCGCAACAACTATCCGCAGTTCGACGATATTACGCTGTCTTTCGTCAGGGCAAATTTTACTCTCGGGCCCGACGAGAAATCTGAGATCGACCGCGGCGAATTGAAGATGTTTCAGTTTGCTTCACCGGACAGAAAATGGGCCTTCCTACTGACTGAAGAATTTTTCGGCCTGCATACCGCTGCTTATCTTGATCACAATGATTTTCTCCGGCGATTTGAAGAGGGGCTAAAGGTTCTTCTCAGCATTCCGGGCTTGAATCTTCCATGGATGGAAGCAATCGGATTCAGGTATGTGGACCTGGTTAAGCCACGGGACAGAGAACCCCTGGATAACTACCTTGACCGATGGGTTCTCCCCCCTAAACCTGATATCGAAGACGAGGAAATGGACCTCCTGCAGGGGATGTATATCGCCGCATACAAGACAGCGCTCGGCGAGCTGAGATTTCAGTCCCTCCGGAGGCCTCCGGTAACATTGCCGATGGACCTGAACAGCCCCGCCGTTCAAAAAAATGGCTGGGTGCCCCCTGTTCCTGAAGGCGATTTTGCGGTGATGGACATAGACCATGGTTGCCGTTTCAACCCTGTGGAACCGATGGATGTTGGTATAGTTTGCGCCAAGCTGAGGGCGCTGCGGGTTATATCGAGGAAGCTGTTTGACAAAACGGGAACCGACTACGGAATGAAAGTCTGGAAAGGAGAAGCATCATGACGGCGACTGCAATCCAGAGCAACAATCAAAGGGTATGCGCGGTTTTAGCCTTGGGCATGGCGACTCTCGTTCCCTCACAGCAGTGGAGCGACTTTGAGCAAGTGGTAAACCAACGCATCGAGGCTATTGCCAGCTTCGCTCCTATTATCAGAGCCAACGACAACACCTGCCGGACAAGCTCTTTGGTGACTGCTCAGGAAATGATTGCCAACCTGCGCAATGGAGACCTGCCCATTTCCGCGATAGCTGAGGCCATGCGCGTCGAAAGAAAGACAATCTATTCATGGCTGAGCGGCGGTGATATGCGCAACGCCAATACCCAGCGTGCCGCCCAGCTTCACGCCCTGCTTACCGGAGTTGCTGGCGTTGATATCCGTACCCTGTATCGCTTCTGGAACACGCCCGTGGATGGCACGAGAACCCTTCGTGACCTGATGGTTGCTGAGAACATCGACAACGCGGTGACGGCTTCAGCTCTGGACGCGCTGCGTCCGGCCGCTCTCCGCGCCATGGAAACTGAGCGCAAGATGGCCCGGAAGGGAACCAGCAACCCTGCACTCGACGATATCCCCGAAGCGGGGGCGAACGGATAAGGACCCTCAATGCACGGGGATGACGACTCGTCATTTGGCGAAACGGAAGCGCAACATGTGCTCGATGCAGGCTGGCGGCAGGGAAGTGTCTTCCGCCCGCCTACCGGTTTTGTGGTGCCCTGCCAATTTGACCACGATAGCGAGTGGCTTGTTGTCTGCACTCAGTCTTGCTCTGTCGTCTCGCGTTTCCTGGATGCAGACCCGCATATTGAATTTCTCGTTGCCAAACCAATCGGGCACTACAAACCGAAATCACAGGAAGCGACCGGCAAAACCTTGCGGCGCTTCCATCTGCCGGTATCAGGCCTTCCCGACGTGGAGGCACTGGAATGCGACATCAACAGACGGTTCTTCGCACCGCGCACACTCTGCCTGACTTCCGCTCCGGAAGCTGGCATCACGGTTTCGGAAGACGATGCCCGGAACCTGGCCGGGTGGATTTCGCGCCATTACACGCGCGTTGCACTGCCGAACGAATTGGTGATCCGGGCGAGGCATGAGAAGGGCTTGTTCGAGATAATTAGATCAGCCCTGAGGAGCAAGACAACAAGCGGCGAGGAGATGTCCGCCTCCATCAACAAAATCTATATCGAGTGGACCCCAAACACCGAACTGCAGAGCGGTCTGTACGAAGTGGCTATTTTGTTCCTTTGCGCAGACAGGGAAACGGATAGCCAGCTTAACTCTCTTCTAAAAGATAAGCTTCTGCCGTTCACTGAAGAGGGCGGGCATGATGGCATTCAACTGACCTATGCAAACACGGTGCGAAGGGCCACTCTTTTAACTGATCTCGATGGCTACAAGCGGCTCTCGGAATGGGACTACCTCAGCAATCTGGGTGACGTTGCAGAGTTCGAACATTGATGCAGGAACGGGATTTCATGGCCCAGGACACCATCATCTGCGCCGCAGGCGCACATCATCCGTCAATCATCGTTAGAGTCTGTCGTGATGGCGACAAGAACAAGTGTCGTTTTCATCATTGACCTCTTCAGCCGCCGGATCGTATGTTGAAGCGCCAAATGTACGGACGCGCCGGTGTCGAGCTGCTCCGGGCGCCTATTGCCCGAGGCGGTCTTCATCGGCCAAAGCCTGCACCAAACTTGAGCCAGAACCTCATTAAGTACAGCGCGACACCCGTCTCAGCGCCCGAAGCCAGTCGCCCCAGTGGTCAGGTCGATGTCACTCAAGGTATCATTGCCGGTATCATCTCTAAAGTCTTTTGCCTGAGCAGAAGATTTGGTTGGTGCTCCAACTCATTGGGTAAGGGGATACCGTGAATCTCGCCGAGATTATCAATCAGCTGCGTGCAGAGCAAAAGCGCGTGGAAATGGTAATTGCGTCCGTGGAGAAGCTATTGCTCCTGCCTCCGACCCCGGAAGCGCAACCAAGCGGCCATGAATCCAGTGCGCCTGCTCGCGCGGCGCTCCCAAAAACGGCAGTTCGCGCGCACCCCACCCGCACGAGAAGACCGTATCAACGCGCCGCGGCGGAGCAAGAAATTCCGGTAGTGGCTCCTGCCAATAAAAAACTGCGCCCCAAAAAGAGCTGGCTCCCGAAACAACCAGCTCCACCAGCCGCCGGCCCCCGTCCACCGAGCTAGCCAACCACCCATCGCCGGTTTCGCAATCCCCAATCAGCTCAAGAGTTGTGGGGGATTGCCTTTGGCGTTGGAATCGTCCCCATGTTTTGCGCAGTCGGCGAGATCAGGAAAGTGAAGCGTTGGCGACACTGCAACGAATCGCTTTTCCAGCAATCGCCAATGGAATCGAGGCTCGAACTCGCACCAGGAATCTTGGGCTGTCTCCGGTGAACCCATCTGGCCCAAATCGCATATGCCGGCCTACATGACAGACATCTGGCTAAGGCCCGCTGTAGCGCAGCCCAGGGATGCGAGACCGACCGGCATAGCACAGCGCGTGTTCTCGATTGCCTGGGCTATCCCGATGCCAATGACTCGGCCCGTCTGTCTGCCGACCCCATTCACAAGATGTTGCTAGATCGCGACCCGGTCACAGGACTCGATCTGGCTTCGCAGCCGACCCTGTCGCGCTTTGAAAACTCCATCCGGCCGAGAGAACTCTACCGTCTGGGAGAGACGCTGGCCGACAGCGTGATCGAACGCCATGCCCAGCGGTTGCGTGGACGCGCCCGCCTCGTCACCATCGACCTTGACCCGACCGACGACCCCACCCACGGGGCTCAGCAGTTATCGTTTTTCAACGGACACTACGACAGTTGGTGCTACCTGCCGGTGATGGGCTTTATTAGCTTCAATGACGAGGCCGAACAGTATCTGTGTGCCGCCGTGTTGCGTCCCGGCAATGTGACCGCCGCCGTCGGAGCCAAGGGGATCCTGCGTCGTCTGATCAACATGATCTCCTACAGCTTTCCGGGTGCGCGTATCCGGGTGCGCCTCGACGGCGGCTTCGCCCATCCCGAACTGCTCGACTTTCTGGATGCCGAGTCCAACCTTGAGTACGTCATTGCCATGGCCAAAAACGCGGTGTTGAAGCGCAAGGCCAAACCAGGCATGCGGCAGGCCCGCAGGCTCTCGCGGCAGAGCGGCCAGACCGAGCACGTCTACAGCGAAGCCAACTATGCGGCCCAAACGTGGCCGCGACAACGCCGCATCATTATCAAGGCCGAGGTGGCGCGTGCCGAGGGGAAGAAACCAAAAGACAATCCGCGCTTTGTCATCACCAACATGAAGCAGAGTCCGCAATGGCTCTATGAAGAGGTGCACTGCCAGCGTGGCGAGATCGAGAACCGGATCAAGGAACTGCACGAGTTGCAGATCGACCGCACCAGTTGCAGCGACTTCTGGGCCAACCAGTTCCGCGTGCTGCTCACCGCCGCCGCATACGTGCTGATGCAGGAGCTACGTCTGAAAGCCGCGCGCACCAGTTGTGGCGTGCTCAGGTCTGGACGCTCCGTGAACGATTGCTGAAACTGGGTGCTCGGGTGATGGGTTCGGTTCGCCGCGTGGTCGTGCACCTGCCCGCGTCATTCCCGTTCCTGCCCACCTTCCGGCAAGTAGCGCCGGCACTTGGAGCCTCGCCGGGATAGTACTGCCTCGGTCTGCCCGAAACATAATATTCGAAGTCACGCAGACGCCAGTTCAGGGAAGCACTGTGCCCGAAAAGCTCGACGCCAGCCAGGTCCGACACACCAGTGATCCACTTGACTCACAGCACAGGACGTTTAACCCAGCCATCAACACCACCGCCGCAATCTCGCCCCCGAAGTCCAACGCTTGGAGCCATCATGCATAAAGCGGGTTAGGGTGCGTATCCATCGCGCGATTCTGGGAATCCTTGGCATTCCAGTTGTAGAACTCCTGAAATAGCCTAACCTTTCGTGAAGAGGAACAACCGGAGAAGCGCCCACGGAGCCTCCACCTTCCCCAGTCGCTCGCCTGATTACCATTCGTAATACACGACTATAGTCTCTAATACATTTAGCTCCTATGAGAAACCATTGGCTTGTGGCCAAACCCATTGGAGCTGACAAAAAGCGCACGACGGCGAATTTGTCCGAGGCATTAGGGGCTGAACTAACGCAACAGCGAACGAAGCACCGCTGGAGCCAGGAACGGCTTGCCGAAAAGCTCGGTTACGATATCAGCTATATTGGCCAGATAGAGCGGGGCGAGAAGAGCCCCACCTTGCACACGCTCATGAATTTCGCTGAAGTGTTCGAACTCAGGCTTTCAGCTCTGATACGAGCTGCGGAATCTAGGATCGAGGTTCCCCAAAAGTAAATTAGCGTTTATATGTTTCCACCCAACTTGGTCGAGAGCCGCGATTTATTAATCTCCAAAGAAGACTATCTCAAAGCGATGGCCGTTGCCGCCTAAAACGGCTCTGACCTATCCGTCATTGCCGCCGATCGTAAAGTGGTGCGTTATACCCGCCGCTTCAGCAGGCATTTCAATGGGCGTATGAAACGATTGAGAGATCGATGCACTCATTCACCGCCAGTTCCGGTGCGAATATCGTTTGCGGGGGAGGGCGATAGGACAAAGCGCCTATGCATAATATGCTCACTGGGATGTTAATATATTCTGCATCCGAGTACTCCAGTAACTTACATAAGGTGAAATACTCTGGTTACAATTGTGTGACCGGGCTTACATAAAGGGGGACATTGTTTTGGGAACGACTCTCGATGCGCAACCTTGCGCATCTGCGGAACAGGATTGCTACTCTACCGAGGAAACATCATATGAACTGCGAGAAGCCGATTCAAAACAACTCGCAGCGTTAAGGGCTCCCCTAATCTCCGGACTGAAAGCGATCTGGACCAAGGGAAAAAAACAAGACACCCTTCGGGCAGCAGAAATTGATGTATTGCGATACCTGAGCACGTTGGTGCGGCTGGTCGACATCAAGTCCCTGGTCTCCTTGCCCGAGGTACACCAAACACCAACACCATGCGAACTGCGAGGAGCCCACTTCGATCAGCGTGCAGCGATGATGGCTCCCCTCACCTCCGGCCTGAAAGCAATCTTGACCAAGGCGGAAGAACAAAACACTCTTGCTGATGAAGAAATCGATCTATTGCAGCGCCTGAGCACGCTAGTACGACTGGCCGATCTCGAGTCCCTGACCAGACTGCAACGGGTACATAACCTGATGCCACCCGAGTGGTGGGACGCCTAGCCCCTGTGTTTCCCCCCGACACACCTTTCAAAAAGCCCGCGATTTCTTATCGTGGGTTTTTAACGTGCTGTAAAATAAGTAAGTCTCTCCTCTTGTAATAGTTTAGATAGTTCGTGTATGATAGTAGTCGATTATGACTCAAGGATGTGCTACTATGCCTCGTGCCGTCGCCACCGCAACCGAAGCAACCAAAAACGATGTCACCCGCGACGTCCGCGCCTGTATTTCGGTAGATTCGCTCACCCTGGACCTCCTCGAAAGGATCGGGCGGAAGTACCAGGTAAACAAGTCAGCTGCCGCGAACACGGTGATCGATCTGTACCTCGCGAAAAGTAAGGTCAATTCTGAGTTGCTTGTAGCGTTCCACCAAGAAATCTGGTTGAAGGCAGTGCACCAGGAAGGCAGGTACGCGTCTGCGCGCTTCGACTTGACCGAGGTCGAAAACGATGCGCTCTTCGTGATCGCCAGGACGCTCTTTGGCAATAGCAACCGTAGCAAGGCTCTACGCGTGCTGGTCGCATACTTCGCGATCGAGTATAAGCTGGCAGAGACGCACTACCAGGGTTTTGTGATCCGGCCCATCGGCTAAAGGCGATTGCGGTTGCAATCACGACAGGGGCTGCTAATTTTGCGGCCCTTTAACCGGTCTCCATACCCCTCAACCACTTCCGTAGTTGAACCCGCTAGGCTGAACTTCTCTCAGAAAGCTTTAGGCATAACGGACAGCGCCGGGTTACGGTGTTTAGACCGGAAGCTGACATCATGATGTGGCCACATTCAAGAGACTCACCTTTGCACACCCGCCGTCCATTTAGGTAGTGGTCCCTGCTGACTATCTTCATTGGCGGCCCATGCCGGTGGGTCGACCACACGATACGCTTCAAAAGATCGGGGGTTACGACGATCGGCGTCAGTTTCTGCGGTTCAAGTCGTTGCACAAACGTAATATTATTCCTAGACCACACTTGCGGCCAAGGTAAAACGGCAAATTGGGTGTGCAGAAGGATGTGAGGATGGCAGAGCGTGACAGTGAGCGGTTGATTCGAACTTTCACAGAAGACGAGCTCGCGAGACAGGACGTGGAAGATATTCAGGGAGCGGGCAACGGTTCGTCCAAACCACGGCGTCAGCGCACCGCGAAACCAAGCCTCCCTATGTATCGCCCCGCTCGCGCAAGTTCCAATCCATTTCGATGTTCGACCTGTGGCAACCCGCAACTGCGCGCTCTCGCGACGATGTACGCCCAAGGCACCTCGACCGCGGTTTCGATGAAAGGGTTTATCTTCAAGCACGGCTACCAGAAGACCTGGCGCCAGACGGAAATGGCAAAAATGTGCGCTCCGCCAAGGAAGAAACACTTTTGGCCGGCGCTGCTGCTGCTTGTAGCGGCATCGCTGGGGACATTTGCCGTGCTCTCCGATTTTATGAGCACAACCGTGAATAATCGCGTAATGGTCGGATCGTTTCTTCTGGGCTGGCTGGGAATCTACATGCTGGCGTACCACTTCTACTGGAATCTGCGTCACTACCCGCAACGTATGGAAGCGTATGCAAGAATGCATTTGTGCCCACGCTGCGGGACGGTTACGAAGGTGTGATGGTGTGGCTGCGTTGGAAAAGGCACTTCCTAACGAGTCGCCCAGCCGAATCGCTACTGCAGGGGATGGTAGCAAAAAGCTTTCTTGGCGCTGCCCTTCATCATCGCCGCCAAGGTCGTGCCGGCCTTCGCCCCCGTGCCCACGCTTTCCTTGCCGGCGCTCTGCGCGAATGGTCTGGAGTTTGTGCCATTGGTCATTTGGAGGAAGCCCCCACGGCAACGATTCAATTAGTGAACGCTGTCAGGCTCCCCGACCGTCTGGCGGTTCCGGCCGATTACCTGTACCTCTTTGCCACTCAAGCCCGCGTACTTAATGGCCATCCCGAGTAGCCTGAGTTCGTCTTCCTGATAGTCGGCGGCGAAGGCGTCCTGATGAATAATCACCACGTCCACTTCATCCGCGCACGCCTTCGCAAAATCAGGAAGCTTCTGCTGAATTGTTCGGACGAGCCCGGCTTCTCTTTGCATGATTTCGCTGTCGGTCATGGTCGTCTCCAGTCACAAAGAGTGTACATGGAGATGCGTCCGCCGCCGTACTTGCAGGTCATCTTCTTGGCGCTGAACTTCCCATCCTCACCGTGATGTAGGCGCCAACGTTCTCCACAAAGCGCACCCACTGCGGCGGCACGACCAAGTACCGGGGTTGGTATAAGCTAAAGGCTCTATGCTACCCGAGGAAGCCAGGAGGATAGCGGATCATCAGCGCCACCGTTTCAACCAACTGGTGGATGTCTTTGATCGGCCACAGCCACTAGAAGTGATGGCACGCCTGCGGGAGATTGTTTCTTCAGCTGGATTGCGCTCCGGTGAGGCCGTTCTGGATGTCGGAACAGGAGTTGGAGTCCTGATCCCCTTGATTCAGTCCTACCAGCCGGCTGTGGTGTTGGCTTGCGACGTGGCCGAAGAAATGTTGCGGCGGGTTCAGGACAAATACCCAGCGGTCCGCATTTACCACGCCGATATTGCTTCGCTGGAATTGGCCTCCACCAGTTTGGACGCCATCTTCATGAATGGCATGTACGGGAATATTGCAGATAAACCAGCCGCCTGCGGAAATGCGTCACGCATGCTTCGGTCAGGTGGGCGTCTTGTGGTCAGCCATCCAGAAGGCCGTGCCTTCATTGATCAGCTAAGAGCCACCAGCGATCTGTTTATTGAGCCATTTCCCACCAGAGAGGAGTTCGAGGCTCTCCTTGAGCCATTGGGGTTCGAAGTGATCACGTACAGAGATGAATCCAAGCTGTATCTGATGGTAGCCCGAAAGATCTGATGCTGGCGTGTAAGGAACTGGCGCCCGCGGGCTGACCTATGTCAACCGCTGCCGATTACAGAGTGATCTTGGCGCCGACTGGCGCCAAGGTGCAGACCGTTGGATGCTTTCCGGCAAAAGCGACATATCGAGACATCAATGTCGAGTACCCGACGCTGCAGGGCGTCCTTCTTCTTTTCCAGCCGTACCCGTTTCCAGGTACTTCCCTGTTCGAGTATCAATCCGCACGAGCTCACCGGGAGCGATAGAGAGCGGCACACCATTTTCGAGCACGGCTTCTTTCCAGGTGCCTGGCCTACGTCTCGATTGTGTCACTCCTTTTAGTGGAAACATGGAAGCCACACGCGCCCGCGTACCTGGGTCGGCCAATCCCGATTTGCGAATGTCATACACCTCCTTGCTGATTACAGGCAGGATTATGCCGCCGCCATGGGGATCACTTCGCCAAAAGGCGCGTAGCGGTCCTCGGTGGCCGCCCATAGGACAGGGTAGTGCGGCTGGTGACTTGGAAAACGGCCGTCGAGATCGGTGAAGATCACGAGAGCCTGCGGCTGAATACCTTGCTCTTCAACGAAGTCAAAGCACGGACAGAAGCTGGTTCCGCCGCCGCCAACTGGATCGAGCGTGATGGTCTCGCCCTGTTCGAAGACATCAGAGCGGTGAACGCATGTGTCGAAATAGAGCACATGCACGCGTTGGGGCCGTCTCTCCTCGATGATGGAGGTCATCTCGGATTGGAAAAGGCCAAGCTGTCGTCGATTGATCGAACCTGAACAGTCCACGCCAATGACAATTTCACCGACGCCCTCCTTGCGAACGCTTGCCAGGTATAGCCCTTCGTGGATGTAGCGTGGATTTGGTTTGGACCACGTGTAGTCCTCCGGCACTGCTGCCGCAAACGAGTTTCGCAGCACTGCCCTCCAGTCCACGGTGGCTTGGTCAGAGGCGTCCAGGGAGCGGCGCGCGCCAACTGAACCCTTTCCAGCCATTCGTTCTATCGCTTCCGCTTTTTGGAATGCTTCAGTCCAATCGTTCTGCTGCGCCTCAATCTGATCGCTGTTAGCAGGCTTACTGGCGTCGTCTGGATCTGTCGCGTCGATCACCTGGCCGAAACCACCTTCCGTGAGCGGCACTTTAGGCGCTACCTGTCCGCCGCCGCTGTTGTCATTACCATTGACCGAGGGATCGATGGCACCGTTGGGATTGGTTGATTCGGTACCGTTGCCGCTGGACTCATCATCCTGGTCCTCGGCAATCAAGTTGTAGATCCGTTCCGCGCTGAGATTGCGGAAACGGCTTTCATACAGCGCCCCAGCTGGAAGCGTGAGACCTGCGTCCATGATGAGCGCGTTGATCGCGTAATCAGCGGCGATGTTCCAGCGCTTTGGCGACCTTGTTCCCCGGCGGGTGTGGTGTTGTAAGGCCGGGTGCATGCACTCATGTGCCAATGTTCCGAGTAGTTCGGGCGCGGTCAGGCCCGCGACGAACTCAGGGTTGAAATAGAGGCGAACACCGTCGGTCGCCATGGTAGCGATCGACGGTGTCTCCACGTCCTTGAGCCTCAATATCAAGACCCCGAAGAAGGGAAAGTGCAACAGCAGTTGTGTACGGCCCTGTTTGAGCCGCATCGCAGGTGAGAGACTCATGACGCCATTAACTCCATATAATCGAACATCCGAGCCACAATCTGATCAGCCTGGTTCGCTGGCGCAGTTTGGGGAACGAGGTCAGTTTGGGGGTTGGGGAATTCCACCACTGCCGCCGGTACATTCGTTATTTCCGCAACGCGAGCGGTGCCGGCGGATTCATCATGACCGCGATCTTTCATGGCACGATTGATCTTGGCGGCGAGTTCGTTTGCGATCCCGGCCGCACGAGATCGCGCCGCGGGGTACTGCACAAGGTCCTGACGGCTGAAGCTGGCGAGCCGAGAGTTGGTTTCCTTGGCGAGCGCCGTCAGTTCTTCATCGTTGGCGACGTTCAACCGCGGAACCATCTGGGCGATTTCGGCCACGTTGCGAAGAGTAGCTGAATGTAGGCGCGCCTTTGGCCGTTCCAGTTGTGCGGCTAAGTGTGCCACCGCCTCTTTGAGACGCGACCACAGTTCGCCCATTCCCCGCGCTACGGACTGCTTCACTTGCTGATCGATCTCGCGGGCGACCCGAGCCTGCTCCTCTTGGCCCAGAGTAACGCGGAAGTCTTCGCCACATGGGATCGGCAAGATGTCGGTCTTCAGATCAAACTTCTCCGCAAGAGTGGCGATGTCTGGATAGTCGCTGTCGCGGTGTAAGCCGCCGAGTGGCGCGCGCGCCTGCTCCCGATAATAGGGGTAAGCAACGAGAAATTCGCGCACGAGCTGATCGAAAGCGACTTTGAATTCCGCAAACTGCTTGGTGAACTCAAAGTAGCTGGCTGAGGGCAAAAGGCGATATCCCTCGTCCGTCCAGGGGAGCGTCATCTTGTAGAAAAAGAGACGGATTTGGTTGGCCAGGGCGCGCAGTTCTTCGAGCTTCTCGGCTTCGACGAGCAAGTGTTTGTTGTAGCGGCCGGCGCTGACGTTAGCTTCGTGAGCTTCGGCCACTTCAGTAGACACGGATTTGTCATGTTTACGTGCTGACCACATCGAGATATGAAGTCCGACTAGCATTGCCTTGTCTGAGAGCATTGTTTGATTCCTCCAAGGTGTAACCCCGGTCCGGGGTTACGCGAGCAAATCGCTGTGAGTAATTGCGAAATTAGTGAATTCGGGGGTGGTCGCGATGGCCCGATCCCGGAGCAGGGCGTCGCGCATGGAGAGGACCTGGAGCTCGTCGGGGAGGCGATCGAGGTAAAGCTTTGCCTTCTTAATCGAGCTATCCGTGATGCGGCGGCCGAGCGCGGTTGCGATTGCAATCTGGGCGGATGGATCGGTGGGAAGCGGGGCGCCGGTTGGGTTCAGCAGAATCTCGTCAATAGAGGGCAACGAGTGAAATAGCCGGAGAAAGCCGATGAATTCAGCGGCTACTCCCGCCCCGACCGCGCCCTGGAGGAGATGTAATAGCAACGAGTTCTGTATGTCGGCGGCAATCTTTCGCGAATAGATCGCGTCCAACGCTTTTGACGCCATCTCCCAAGAACGCGGTGAGGGCCATGCATTCGCATCCGAGCGCACGGTGGAATCCAGCAGTAGTTCCGTCCGGAAGCGAAGAAAGGCGATGATCTCCGGTCTGATTCCTGCCTTAGCAGCCCAGGTACACCATTCACCTAAATCGGGCTCCAACGTGAGATGCAAGAACCGATTACGAAGCGGTCGCGGCATCGAGAAGCTGACACCTCTCTCGGAAGCTGGGTTCCCGGCGGCGATCACACAATACCCATCCGGAAGACGGTAGTCGCCCAGGGCACGGTCGAGGACAAGTTGATAGCACGCCGCTTGTGTCATCTGCGGGGCGGTGGTCAATTCGTCCAGGAAGAGAATGCCATCGCCACTGGTGGGCAGAAACTTAGGCGAACTCCAGACTGTTGCATTGTCCTGGTTGATGCGCGGTAACCCGCGAAGATCGGTAGGGTCGAGTTGGACAGCTCTGACGTCAATGAGGTTTATCTTGAGTGCCTGCGCGACCTGCTGGACGATATTGCTCTTACCAACACCGGCACTTCCCCAAATGTGTAGGGGGATGTTCCTCTGTGGAATCGCGGTGAGCAAGGCTTCGACGAGATGAGAAGGTTTCATGAGTAGTAGTGTTCCTTCGTAACGGGAATTGAGAATCTGGTTTGTGAAACGTCGTATTCAAGTGGTGTCACGCGGCGGGACTATCCAGTGACGGAGAAATCACATGGGAAGTCCAGTACAAACAGGCAGGGAAGCGGCGAGGAGGAAGGCGATAGGCAGGGCGGTATCCGCGAGGATGAGAGCCCGTCGGTGCCCGCGCTGCGAGCGGAAGAGCGCATTTCGGAAGGCCGCCGTTGCAGGTTTGTGATGCGCTCAGTGGCAGCATAACGCTGCACTACTGGAAGAATTGATTGCCGTCAGCACCAACGCAGGTGGTTTCCTCGCTCCGCTGGGCACAGCCCCGCTTCGAGCGCTTGTGGAGAATGAAGGGACTACAGCAACGGTGGTCGCAACTCGCCGTTTTCCAGCACTGGACCGTGCCGAGGCAGCAACTTGTCTAAGCACAAGAATGGCTGCCGATTCAAACTGGCAGCCTCTTGGGAAGAAATGCGTTGAACCACTCTTACTAGGAGGTGGGCGTAGCCGCAGCAGTAGCGTTTGGCTGGGCCTTCCTGCGTTTTGACCAACGTGCTTTGGCCGCTACCGACAAACGCTTCCTCGCCGCCGGCGACAATTCTTTTTTCTTCGCTTTCGGTTTCAGCTCCGGCGCTGTTACGGCCGCCTTTGCCGCCCGCTTCGCAGCAGGTTTTGATGCAGCCTTCTCCGCGCCCTTTGGTTGGGTGGCGGCGCGCTTCTTCTTGCTGTCCCGACTTGTACGGGATTCCATTGCTGCAGGTTCAGTAACTGCGGTTGTGTTCAACTTTTCCAACATGGTGATTACTTCAATAATGAGGTCGCGCTCGGCGTATAGACCCTTGAGGATCTTAGGCACATCAACCATCTTGGCTCCATCACCAGCGCCTGGAATTAGAACTGTGAGGGTTACTGATCGCTGGTATAAGTAAACCTGCCCTCTAAATTAGCAGATCGTACCGCAGAACTGCTTACCAATTCAGAACTTTTGTCCCATCAATTCATCACACTTCAGCTGCGTCTCCCGACTCGTGCACCCCCCAATAGGAAGAATCTAAAAAGGTGGAGAAGGACGCGGCTCTTGACTTCCGCGCCCTTGAGTGTGTGTTTCTTTTGGTTTATTGCACGGTCAGCGTAACGCTAACCGGTGATGGATTGGTCACGGTGCCCGATCCCTGCGGCGTTACCGTCACGGTGTAGATCCGCGGGGCAGGAGTCGTCGAGCTGCTACTTCCACTCCCGCCGCAGGACATCAAGAAACCCGCCGCCGAGATGGTCAGCGCCGTCTGCAGCACTGCCAATATCCGCTTCTTGCGAAGACTGAACGGAGCGCCGAGCAGAACCGCGCCCAACACGATCGAGCCGCCACTCGACCAAGGAGCCACCGGAGCGCGCTTAGCTGCACTCGAGTTCGCCGAGATTGTCAGGGTGGAGGTGCCGTTGCCGTTGCTGGTTAGCGTCACGGACGTGGGACTCAAATTCGCAGTGACGTTGGAAGCCGTGCCATTGGTCGAGGTTACGGCGGGCGTTAGCACGACCGTTCCCGCGTAGTTGGTTGAAGTCAGCAGCAGCGTGACTACGGAACTGCCCGTGAGCGCTGTCGAACTGGCAACGAGGGTGTAAGACGACGCCGTCGAAGGCGGTGCTGCCGTTACCGCCAGCGTCCCGCTTCCGTTCGAGCCTGCATAGTTTATGTCTCCGCTGTAGCTCACTGTGATGCTGTCTGAGCCGGCGGTGAAGCCGTTTGCCGAATTAACAGCGACACTGGGCAAGATCGCGGCATAGGAATCGCCCGAGGAGCTTTGCCCCATGGAGGAAAACGTCGCCGTGCCAACAGGCGTGCTGTTCACTAGAAACGTCACTGACCCGGTCATATTTCCCCGTATGGACGAAGTTACCGTCGCTGTCAGTTCAGTTGTGCCGCCCAGCGCTACCGAGTTCGGTGCTGCCGTGACTGTGATGGTCGTTGGCGCCGCCGTGACCGTCAGCGTTCCGCTTCCTTTCGAGCCTGCGTAGGTCGCGTTCCCGCTGTAGGTCGCCGTGACCGTGTTCAGACCCGTACCGAAGCCGGTTGCAGAGTCCCACACGGTGACACTGAGTGCTGCTGTACCGTTGGAAACCGCTGCCGTGCCGAGAGTCGTGCTGCCAACGGCAAACGTCACCGTTCCGCCAACTGTTCCCGCTGTTGTGGAGCTCACGGATGCAATTAGGTTGGCCACCCCGCCGACCATTACTGAACTCGGCGTTGCCGACACGGTCACCGAGGTCGTTGGCGTTTGCGCTGCTGTCACTGCCAGCGGTGTTGTGCTGGTTGAGGATGCATCGTTGGCATCTCCGCTGTAGCTGGCCGTGATTGTACCCGACCCAGTACTGAAACCGTTGGCGGCAGTAATCGCTTCCACAAGCGTTGCTGTGCCACCGGAAACCGGTGCCGTGCCCAGGGTCGTACTGCCCAGCCTGAACGTCACCGTTCCGGTTGCGCTGGTCGGAGTGACCGTTGCGCTCAGAGTGGTGGTTCCATTGAGGGCCACTGAGTTCGGGGTAGCCGTGACCGTCGTAGTCGTTGGCATAGCCGACACTATCATCGGCGTGCTTCCGCTTGATGCTGCAAAATTGGCATCTCCGCCATAGCTGGCCGTGATTGTACCCGACCCCGCGGAGAATCCGTCAGCCACACTCGCTGCCACGTTGCTCAAGGTTGCCGTGCCGCCAGAAATCGCTGCTGTGCCCACGGTTGTCGTGCTTGAACCCTCCGTCACTGTAAAGGCAACCATTCCGGTGATCGTACCCGGTGTTGTGGAGGTCACGGATGCCATCAGGGTGGTCGTTCCGCCGATCGTCAATTGACTCGGTGAAGCTGACACTGCGGTCGTCGTCGTCGCCGGTGACGTGGGAGCTAAAGCAGCCTCCAGTGCACCGCCGTCTACCGAGCCCAACCCGGTTACGAGGTCATAGCCGGTTGTCGCCGCATAGCCAACGTATCCTCCCGTACACCCAGTTCCAGTGGTACACGGCTGTTTATTGGTGCCCGTGGTGATGTCATGGAAGACCGAGGCATAGGTTGCTGGAGTTTTTGCCAGGCCGTAGAGCGTCGGATTGATATTTCCAAGATTCCCGTACTTCTGCACCAGCAATGTCAACATGCCGGCAAACGAAGGCGTACTCGCCGACGTACCCCCATAAGGGGTCAAGGAGCCATCGGTATCGCGAAATCCGTTGACGCAATTTTCACCGCTGCATACCAGGTAGCCATCGTGATCGGCCGAAGCCGAGAACGCAACATCCGGCACAAAGCGCAAGTTTGTTCCGCTGTAGTTGCTCGGGGCCCACTGCCATGTAGGAAGAGCGTAGATCTGGCTCACGCCGCCACCGCTGGATGACAGCGTTCCATCTGCTGCGGTGTCGTTCCAAGAAGTTTCGGGAATATATTGCAACGCCGAACTGATGATGTCAGCCGTGCTGCTATAGCTCCAGAATGCATCTGCGCCGGTATCATTCCCGTCGCCGCTGAAGGTTGTTCCGCCGACGCCGGTTACGTGAGGGCTAGACGCCGGCCAATTCACAGCGGCTCCTTGTGTGGAGACACTGACGTCATAATCACAGGCTGCCGCGCCCTGGTCGCCAGAGGAGTTCAGAATCGTCTGCCCCTGCGTCGTGGCCTGTTCAAAGTACGTCTCTTCAGCGGTCGCAAGAGACTCTCCCACATCTGCTTCGCATGTTGCGTAGCTTATGCTGAGCACTGGGACCACGTTACCGCTCACCTGATAGGTCGTTATTCCGTAAACCAGCGCATCAAAAACGCCGAGATTGGGATCCGACCCACTTGCGTAGATGAAATCCACGGTCGCATTCTGGGCAATGCCGCCCGACCATTCTACGTCCAGATCGGCTTCGGGAATATCGTTCAGGCTCTCTCCCGCTGTGCCGGTGCAGTTTGCGCTACTGATACACGCCATGTTCAACCGCGTTGCACTAAGCCCCGCGGCGGAACGAAAACTGTCAATATCGCTCTGGTCAAAATATGTCTGCCCGGCGACACCAATGTGCATTCCTGTGCCAGTGTAGCCTGCGTTGTAGATCGGTGTTACGCCATAGATCGTCGCCCAATCGCCAGGCGTGAGGAAGTGATTTCCAGAGATATACGAGGTGAAGTTCGGGTTCGCCTTTTGGACAACCATTCTGGGTTTGGGACGAAAGCTTGTTAGACCACCCACATGTGTAACGACGGCGGCAAGTGCTGCCGGAAGTCTCAACTCGGTTGCATTGGCGAAGTGTGTATCACCGTCCAGCTTATACAAATGCAACTGCGTGTGAAAGGCCGACTCCGCCTGCCACGTTTTGCCGCTGAAATAGATCGTATTCCGCGACGTAGAAACCCGTTTCACGCTGAATCCCTGTCCCTGTAGCCAGCCTATGATCTTGTTCAGGTCCGATTCAGTCAGCCCGAAGCGCGCGCCATACTGCTCTTGTGTCAGCCACTGGTGGTACTGCGGCGACTTTGGATTCTGCTGCGCCTCCATCAGCGCATTTAATTCGGTCTGCTGTGCAGCACTTAGCCCAATGTCCAGCGACATCGAGTCCATCGCCATATCCGGGTTCGCGGAGCCGAGGTCGGTCGCTCTGCGCGTCAAAGGGTGAACCGAACCCGATAGGGTCACAATTACCCCCGATGTCACTTGCTGCGTGATACGGTTTGAGCGCGGCGCCGTCTGGGAGAAAAGCGTTGACGCCATCGCACAAACCACCGCACACACGGTAATCCATCTGCCTCGGCTGATCACGTCAATCGGCCTCAGCCCTGTCCAGGTGTTATGCACTTTCATTCGAAAAGAGTCCTCTTTTGTAAGGGGAATTACCTATTGCCTACCAATTTTGGCAAATAGTTTGCCTATCCAGACTAGACCACTCTGGAAGCAGAAAACAATTCAAAAACTCCGCAGAAACTGGAAAGACCCACCAGCACAGCTGATAGGTCTAGGTCGCTTCAGTTGGGAAATTGAGCTGTGCGGCCCATCGTTACTACGAAACGTCGGCCGCTCGCGGCGGGGCTTGTGGGAAGATGCAATTCGCTGGCGCGAGCTCCACCGCCTTTGATTAGTCGGCGGGGTCGAAGGTGAAAACATTTCGTCGAAAATGACTAGATGGCTATTCTTGATTTAGGGAAGTTAACGAAGTAGTAGGAGAAAACCCGTTGAAACGGTATCCTTCGGCCGATCTGGCAACTTTATTCTATTACCACTTTACAACCAGAGAACGTGGTGCCATAATCACGGTGTTGCTGAGGTCAATCGATCGACTCCAGCATCGGAAG
>CAZQDD010000040.1:19785-26106 GCA_964591805.1 uncultured Acidobacteriaceae bacterium
TGGTGCCATAATCACGGTGTTGCTGAGGTCAATCGATCGACTCCAGCATCGGAAGACCCGAGAACACGAAAACCAATACCCGACGGATGTACCCAGATTCTTCGAATAGATTGCGGTGGCCACGGTTTCAAACTAGGTGGCCACAAGTCGTTTAAGGCACTTTTCGCACGGACTTCAACAGAACCGCACGGCTTATACTGGTTTTCGACACTGCTCCCTCCACCTTCGTTCTCAGCAATTCGATTTGCATTCTATGCCGGCAATCGTTAGCTTGCCGGAAGCGGCAGCATCGCGATCCGTCGCAACATCGCTGCAACCCGCCCTCGCGTCAGATGCCCTTCCGCCAACATCAGCAGAGAACTACTGCGCGTGGGCATCAGTGGTTGCAGTACTCCAGCCCCTCGACCTCGCAGCCATCGGCGTCGAACCGGACGTATTGAATCTCTAGCTGGGCTAATTCCTGCATGATCGCGCGGAATCGGTCTGAGAGGCCAAAAGCTTTAGTCTCTTCGTTGAAACGCTTCCGATCGTCGGTGAAGACGTTGAAGAATGAGGCTCGTCCATCATCGTGTTCAGCCATGTGGCCGGGACACTCTGGCTCGCCAATCAAGTCCAGGTCGGACCGTTCGAGGTAGAAGGTGGAGATGTCGGCGTAGGGGATAGTTTCAAATTTCAAAGCCATAAAATTGCTGTCCTCAAAAAAAATGGCCGCCACGGAGAGGGGCGGCTCTATTGGAGAAGGTGGGTGCTGCTTCAAAAGAAGTGGTTTCGCCTCATACAGCAGGATCTATCGCGCCACTACGTGCCGAAGGAGGAACCTGGCAGAGATGAGCAGGGTGATGAGCACTCCCAGAACCGCGAAGATGATGCTTGCGCCGGGCTCTGCCTTATGCACTTGGCGACATGCTCCAACTAATTGAGTAAAAGAGATCGGCTGGGCGATCGGTTTAACAGCAGCATCCCAGGCTTCGCGAAGCCGCGTGGCTTTGCTCTTGAATACACGGCCTGCCGAGAGGCAACCATAAACAAGGGAGAACCACAGCGCGACGAGCACCAGGAGGCGAAGAGGTGCCGGAATATGCATCGTCATGTCGTACACTCCGTGGCACATATGATCCGCTCTTTCGTAATGCTCTTTTTGCAGTCACCGCATTTGTGTTCGGTAGAGCCCCTGGCCGCAACAGTGCGATCATCGTCGCAAGAACGCGGCAGTCGGAAGAACCCGCCCCGGGGGCCGCCGTGTAGCTGGCGGCCTCCGGGTGGTTGTTGACCATCACATCCTGCTCATCGAGGGGGCTATTTGACCCCCCGAATCGTGCGCGGCACAGGCTTCACCTGCGACTCGTCGACGCCTGAGGAGTTGGTTACATCCAGTGAGGCTCCACGCGGCACAATCCACAGAAGGGCTTTCGTCTCGGCACCATCTTCTACAGTGCGAACCTCAATGCGCTTCGGATCGATGCCCTTTTGCTCCACAAGGTAGGCCTTGCTATTCACGGCCCGGAGGGCGGCAAACTGCGGCGCTACTGGCCTTTTCTGGTGCGTGCGGTGCCTCCTGGGAACTCGTTCGATAGCGCTGTCATAGCCGATGACAACGCCCGTCGCTTCTGGGTCGCTCGCGAGTGCATCGGCATAGCGATCCAGCAACCCTTTGGCAACGTTATCGATTCGGGTTGGACGCCGCTTGTCTTTTGCAAAGTCCAAACCTTCGCCGTACTCGCGAGCTGGCGGCGGCGGAGGGGGAGGAGGGACCGTCACCATGACCTTTGCGTCTGCGAAGGCGGAGAGGGAACGGTCATCCTGCACTGAGCAGTTGATGTCTATCAGTCCGCCGGGAATCCCTGCCGTGTTCAGGACGTAAAGAGTGCTGCCTCCAGAGAGAGTACCCTTGGTCGTGAGGCAGTTGATGTGCAGGGGTCGATCATCCTTACTGTAGCCTTCGGCGGTCACGGTGACGGAATCGCCCGAGTTAACGGTTTGCGGCTCGGTGCGAACGCGCAGCAACGGTGGATGTTTAGGCGGTTCTTTAATACTGAACGCAGCCTGGCACGTCGCATACAGCCTGTGTTTCAGATTGTGGTCGTCGGAGACAAGCGATGAAACATTGTAGTTGCCAGGCTGCAGCCCCTCGGTAAGGACTTTCGCATTGGCGCTGCTATCGGCGGTGAGCGCGCCGCCGGTGCTCGTGAAGGTATAAGTGAGCACCCGGTCCGGAATGAAGCCGGTAGGGATTACGTGGACGGAAATACTCTCGCCGGCAAGGGCCAGAGTCGGGTCCGTGGCACAGACGGCGGAAACAGGATGCTTTAACGCAAAAGCCGTACTCCCGGCCGCGATTATCGCAAGTGAAGCCAACAAATGATGACGCAAGCGCATTTACATTTTCTCCCAGGTGACCACATCAACTACGCGAATTACTGCTCGCCGTACTCTTCCATCAGCCGCGTCCATACGGATTGCATAGCTGAGATTTCCCAAGCTTCCGCAAACAACGCGCTTAATACATTCCATTGTTCAAACGTGAAACCAAACTTGATACCGTTCTGAATAGCTCCAAAACACGCTCCGCTTCCCGCAGGCCCGTCGCCGTGGGCCATATAAGCGAAGAAGTGATCGCCCTTCCACTCCGACAGCTCACCGCGCTCACAAAACCCGGCGATAGCGCTCAACATGGCCCGAAAGTCGCCGATCTGGGTGTACCCGTGGAGCGGATATGCCGTCCCAGACATCGGCACCGGAAAACCCAGTGAAGCATTCACATCGCCGCTGTCTAGCCCCATAAAACTCAGAGTCCACGATTTGTTTGAGAGTGTCGCAAGTGGCAATGGCTCGGCGTTGCAGACTTTAGACTCTTTCCGGAGTGGTTTTTTGAGAAGGCGGTAGTGTCCGCGAGCTGCTACCCTCCAAAGAATGTCCCAGTATGGAAGGAGCGCTTGGGTGAGTTCAGCACTATCCGTGATAACCTCGTCGCGCAGGAAAACGTGTAGAAACCTCGCTCCAAAGCCGGTCGAACCTTTCGTAGTGTTAGAGAGAAATGCATCGAGAGCCGTGGGAACGTTATAACTGGAGGGTACAGCTGAGTTGTCGGCTCGACTCGCGAAGTGTGTGTTATCACCTACGTGGTGATTCACCGCATAGGCATCCTTGAAAGCCTGCAAAATCCCGATGACTGACTCCCGCGAGATGGAACGCGCTGACGGATATTCCGCCCCTAAAAAGACAAAATGTGTGAGCCGCGCCCATTCGTCCTGAGTGATACAGCGTCCAGCTTCCTTCTTGTTTTTGATCTGCAAAAGTGCAGTGGTTGGACAGACGATTGGCGGTTCTGAAACAGGCTTAATGATGTTGTCCGCGAGATGTGTCCGAAAAGAGATCATCTCGCGGACTACATCTGCTCCATACGGCTTTGGTTGTCGATCTGAACTTCTCGACATCACAAGACTCCTCGTCCAAGCTGTTTACTTCCGTAACCGACACGTTCTATGAATTTGGCAAGCCATTCCCCGACTTCGGACGTACTCTCCGCGTCAAGGCTGCAAGGCGGCTTGCTTGAGGCTTCAATGTCGCACTATTGGCCTTCCACGCCGTGGCGGCGACCAAAGTGGTAAAGCACTCCCGCCCCCACACTCCAATAGGTCGATCGGCCAGAACCAAATGGCAGGAACACATCTTCCAGAGAGATCGCGCGCACGCCCCATCTGTCACTTAGCTTCACATCGAGCCCGGCGCCGCCCACCATCGTCAATCCGCTGTTCACGTTGAGCAGGTACATACCTCCAGCGGAGTGGTTCGATTGCAGGCGGGTGTAACCCCCAAGCGCATGCACATAGGGCTCGTAGCGCTTCAAGTGGAACAAATAGCTTGCACCGGCTGTGCCGGTCATCAAACTCTGGTTGAATGGGCTGCCCATGCCATAACGAACTGACGCGATATAGGAAATGTGTTCTCTGTGACGTACGTCAACTTCGACGTTTACGCCGTTCATTGTGGCAACCTCATCGCCCGAGGCCGTCACCAGCGCGTAATCAGTGCGAATATGATCGAACCCAACGTACACCTGATCGGTGAAGCTGTTTGCCCGCAGTGGAGCAACGGTGTCATATGCGGCATCTCTCTGCCCGAAACAAACGCAGCCGCCGAAAAGCACGGCTGCATGCAATAAAAATATGGAGCGCCGTTTCACTTTCCACCGTCCACTTTGTCGATATCTACTCGATCAGACTTCGACAAGTTTCCCCCGTCTATGCTCTCTGAATTAGCCCTCTGTGCCACCGGCTGAGAGTCGGCCTTCGGTAAGGTAACCGGTGCCGGAGTCTCGGTCGGAGCCGCTGCGGGCGTCTCAACGAAATTTCGCGTGAGATAGGGGTAGAACGGGGTAAGGCTGAATGGCAACTTCTCCCGCGCAGCCATCACTGGCACCGAGCGCGCCTTGTTCATGTCGACGTGATCCGACCATGGATCGAGTACTACACGAGATCCCAGTGGCAACGCGGCAACCTGATGGATGTCCTTCGGCGCCAGTTCCGGCGACGAAGATTTGACGGTTGCAAGCCGTGGGGTGATCTCAAGAAACGAGGTACCAAGGCGGCTCTTTAGCAGGTTCGGCAACACTTTCTTGTTTACCTCTAACTGCTTCAGAAACAAACCCATGTTCGCCAATTTGTCCTTGTACGGCGAATTCTCAAGCAGAGTCATGCTCTCCTCGTCAGCCTGTTTTTCCTCGTCGTCGGTTCTCACCATCCGCAGACGGTCCAGCGCAGCCGTGTCAGGAAAGATCAGGCGATCATTAAACCCAAACTGCGAGTTGTCACTGTCATGCGCAAGCACAACGTGCGCCAGTTCGTGTGCGAGCACTGCCGCCAGAGAGGCCTCGTCGGGAAGCGCATCGATCAATCCCCGGCTCACGACGATGGTGTGGCCGATCGCAAAGCTCTCCAGTGGAGCCGTCAGCAGGACGCGGCAACGCACTTCGGGCTCAATCGAAAGGTTGTTCGTGACAATGAGGTTGTTGACAACAGTGTCGAGAATCTCGCTCAGTGGGGATTCCGGCGCAATGAGGCTGGCTTGCTCCAGCCGGAGGATGTAATTGTTCTCACCCTCGCGCTCCCAAGCCTTCTGGCTTGCCAGCGGAGAACTCGAATCGACCTGGTCAGATACTGCATCTTTTGAGTCAACCTGAATTGTGGTGAAGGCCTTAGCAAACTCTTGTGCGGTATCTGACTGGCTGGTTGCATATCCCCACAGCCGCGTCTGGCCGCGCAGCGTGACCGGCTGTTTGTCGTTCATCACGTCGTATTCTTCAGAATATATGAACGTGGGAAGCCATTGGCCACTGCTGACCTGGGTGCGCCAGGAATCAAAATGCAGGAACGCTGAACCTTCTTCAGGATGAACGTAGCTGCCGTTGAAGCGGATGATATTAAAATTCTGATCCTCAACCCAAATGCGACCCAGGAACATACCATGTCCCTTAGCGGTGGGAACCACATCAAATACCAAACATCTCACGCTTCCTACAAACTCTTTCTGACGATACACAAACTTGTAGTGAAGCCGATCGAAGTGGCCGCGGTCGATAATGGTCATCTGCGTGAAGCCCAACGGCACCCAACCAGTGCGGCGCTCGAACGTGATCTCCTTTATCTGCCGCAGGATGTTGCGGGTCACCACAGGTCGCTGGTCGGAAATGAAAGAGTCGTCCTGCAGCCGGGTTTTAAACGAAGCCCGACCGAGGAAATAGCTGTCTTCGACCGGCATCCGGCCCAACTCTTTATCCTTCTTGAATCCCTGCACGTACGTCTCGACGATCGGAGAATACTTCGCAAAGGTCTTGACGTTGTCAGCCTCGCGAGCAGTGATTTTGTCGATGGTCTTGGCAAACACCTCTGGCGCGGTCGAAGGAGTGTCTGCGGTAAACGCAAAGGTGCCCACGGAAAGCACCAGCAGAATCAAAGCAATACGACGGCATTTCATGGGGCACAATCTCCTCATTAGGACAACGCAAAAACGATGTGAATGGTGGCGGGATAGTCCACAGACTGACCATCTCGCCGCGCGGGAGTGAAGCGGATCTGGCGAGCGGCGACGGCCGCCGCCTCGTCCAGTCCATGTCCAAGACCGTTGACTACGCCGACAATTCGTACCTCTCCAGATGCGGCAAAAACGACTTGCATGGTAACGGAGCCCTCGATGCGTAGCCGCCGTGCTTCTTCGGTATAGACGGGTATGGGCTTGCTAAGAATCGCCACCGGAGAAATAGGAGAAACCTTGAGTGCCGCTGCCGGCTGAGCCTTGGCTAACGTTGCCTCATTGAAGCCAACA
>CAZQDD010000040.1:26206-32681 GCA_964591805.1 uncultured Acidobacteriaceae bacterium
CCAAAACTACCCAGAGCCGGCCCGCGGGTCGCAACTTTATTCGGTTGCGGCTGCACGCCGTTTGTTTCGCCAAGCGAACCCGTATAAACCGGCCTAGCTATGGGCTTTGTAGGTAGCGCTGCTGAATCCGGGAATGCTGGCTTCGGCGCCGCTGGTGCAGGAATAACCGCAGCGCGCTCTACCCGTGGCAGGCTCCGGGGCGCCTCAATGCGCATTGGCGAAGGAACCTCCGGTAGCGCGGGGGAGGTCTTCGCAACGGGAAGCGGGGGAGGAGCAACCTTGGCAACAGGTTGCCGCTCTTGAACCGGTTCAGGAAGAGGTGGCGCAACCAAATCCACCGCTGACGCTTTGCTCTGGAGAAAGTTCGGGGCCACTGTTGGCATAAGTAGAGGGATGACCACTAGCAATATGACCAGCGTTACTAGAATGCCGTATCCAACAAACAACGAGCCGTTGCGCTTTTCGGCCTTGAGTTCATACGACGCAAAAAGCCCGCTCGGCGCGGGTTGCGACAGCACTGGACATTCGATCATCTCAGCAGACGAACTCATACAGCCCCTACCTCACCGTTACTAAAACTGTTTTTGTATGGCTCAATGAGCCAGACATACCTGTCACAGTGACTGAATACGTTCCTTTCGGCGTTCCGTCTTCCTGTAAATAGCGCGTGCTCGTGCCACATCCGACCATCATCACAAACAGCGTTGCTACAGCCAGCATCACAAAGAATTTCCGACGCTGCCCGAAAGACATAAAGCTCAAGAAAAAGAAACCTATCAAACCAGCGCGCTCTACCGTCGTGGCAATCGTTGTCACGCTGAATGCAAGACTGCCACCAGGTGCGGAGGCGTTCACTTGGCCCACGGGAGTGGGCACCGCGAGGCTGGTCGGCAAAAACCCGCACCCCAATGTCGTAATCGGCGATGCGCACGTGAATGTAATCGATCCGTGAAAACCATTGAGCGATGTAACTGTAGTGGTCGC
Source organism: uncultured Acidobacteriaceae bacterium (assembly GCA_964591805.1). Lineage (GTDB taxonomy): Bacteria > Acidobacteriota > Terriglobia > Terriglobales > Acidobacteriaceae > TOLSYN. Next base: position 27,191 of record CAZQDD010000040.1, read on the forward strand.
GCTTCCCGTCTGGCCTTGAGTCACAGACAGTGGCGACACAGAGAAATCAAAGTCTGCAGGACCGAGAACGGTCAGCGTAATCGCCGCAGACGAGCTACTTAAAAGATTCGCGTCTCCACTGTAAGTCGCCGTTATCGAGAGCGTGCCGGTAGGGAGGAGCGTACCCAACGTAGCCACGCCGTTGAGAACTGGTGCTGTGTAATTGACGACTGGTGTACTTCCGTTATCGACGGTAAATGTCACATTGCCCGTTGCCTGGCCGCTGGTCGGATACGACAGAGCAGCAGTCAGCGTGAGCGGATCAGTCGGACCAACGACAGAAGAGGAAGAATTCAGGGTTGTTGATGTAGCGGCTCGCTCGATGGTTTGCACATATGACAAGCCACTAGGAGCGCCCACCGTCTGTCCAACAGCCTGCGGGACCGCCCAAATGAGCGTTATTAGTGCGAGAGCGGTAACAAGCCTTTTCATCGCGTCTCCGGAACGATGTGAAACCGCGACCGGGTTTGACCCCGGTCGCGGGCTAGAGACTACTGCTTCGTTGCGGCTTTCGAGGCAGCTACTGCACTCGTTCCGTGGATGATCTGGTAGTTCGGGTCGCCGTTGTAAACGATCGTCAGCACATCGGTGCCTGCTGGCAGATTGTTTGTGGTGAAGGTTGCGACACCGGTTACACCAGAGGTGACCAGTGCGGGAGTCTGACTGGTCCAGCCAGGAGTGCTGACCGTAACCGTGCCAGTTGGGGCAATCCCGTTGAATCCGGTGCATGTGATCGTGAAGGTCACGTTCTGACCATAGGTTGCGGGGTTAGTCGACGACGTGACAGCGAAGGTGACGCCGCCCCTATTGACAACCTGGGACAAGCTAGACGAAGTGACGGCAGGGAAGTTGCTGTCGCCAGGGTAGCTAGCCGTGATCGGGTGAGTCCCGACTGCAAGCGTCGCACTCGAGAACGTCGCAACGCCGGTGGCGGGGTTGACTACGCCCGTACCGATCGAAACGCCGTTATCCAGGAAGGTGATCGTGCCAGTTGCGGTAACCGGAACGGTTGCCGTGAACGTCACGTTTCCACCGTAGGTTGACGGATTCGCCGAGGAAGCCAACGAGATAGTCGTCGAGGCTTCCTTGTTGATCGTCAAGGTTCCCGCTACGTAGGTGAACGAGTAGTTCGTGTCAACTGCGCCGGCAGGGGTGATCGGATAGGTTCCAGTCGCCGACAGCAGAGTTGCAGTCGTCGTCAGGGTCGGTTGAGTTGTCAGCGATGCAGCGGTGTCGCCATTTACAAAGCCCGCGCCAAGGAACGTGAAGACGGGGTTGGCAACGTCGTAATAACGCGACGCGTTGTTGGCCGTAATGGTCAACGGTGCGGCAGTGACCGTGAGGGTTCCAGCGGTGTACGTGATGATGTAGTTCGGGTCAACGGCACCGGCAGCGGTGATCGGGTAGGTTCCAACGGCCGATGCCGCAGTGGCAGTCGTGGTCAAGGTCGGTTGCGTGGTCAACGATGCGGAGGTGTCTCCGTTTACGAAGCCGGTGTAGCTTGCGGTCAGGGACGGCAGGACGGCGCCATACACCTTCGTTGCATTGTTCGCGGTGATATTCAAAGCAGCCTTGTTCACGACCTGGGTCAGAGTTGACGAGGTCCCAGAACTGTAGTTGCTATCACCCGAATACACGGCGGTGATGGGGTAGGATCCAACCGCAAGCGTCGAAATCGAGTAGGTTGCTACGCCTGCTGTGAGCGCCACCGGCGTACCCATCGAAACACCGTTGTTCTGAAATTGGATGGTGCCGGTTGGTGTCGCCCCGCCACCGGACGCAGTTAATGTGGCGGTGAATGTGACGTTGGCGCCGTAAATGCTCGGATTTGCCGATGAGGTTAAATTGAAATTCGTTCCCGGAACAAGTGCCGCCTTATCGACAACCTGGTTGTATGTGGTCTGCGACTGGCTGAATGCCATTGTCGCCATCAGAAGCACGAGGACAGCTACGATCGCGCCTGCAAGTTTAGAGATCTTCATAAACCATCCTGATTTAAGGACCACCACCCTGTTTCCCAACATGGCGATGGCCCAAAATGCTAGGCCGGAGCCTAGTAATAATTGGAATCGCCGCTGTAGTTCAGTTGCAGAGTGTCCACCCCAACGGGCAGGGAAGACGTTGTGTATGTAGCTGTACCGCTCCCATTAAGCGTGGTTGTGCCTAGCAGAGTTGTGCCGCCTTCGGTGAGAGTGACCGTGCCTGTTGGGGTCACACCGCTCCCACTCCCGGCCACCGTCAACGTAAAGGTGATGGTTTGGCCGTAGGTTGACGGGTTGATAGTCGAACTGACAGAGAGAGTGGACGTCGCCTTGGTAATGCTGAGCGTGCCGTTTGTAAATACAAATGTGTAGTTAGCTGCGCTCAGTGTGCCTACCGCAGCGGTTATGGGATACGTGCCAACCGGCGATGAAGCCGTGGCCACGGTCGTTAAAGTTGGCGATCCACTCAGCACAGCGCTGGTGTCGCCATTCACAAATCCTGAATAGCTCGGGGTGAACGATGGGTTTGCCATGCCGTACACCTTCGAGGCATTGTTCGCTGTGACTGTCAGGATCGCCGTGTTCACAACCTGCGACACAGCCGGCGAGGTTGCAGCGTTGTAATTGCTATCGCCGGAATACTGCGCCGTGATCGTTTGAGTGCCAACCGGAAGCGCCGCCGTCGTGTAGGTTGCCACACCAGCGCTAACGGCGACTGGCGAACCCATCGCGATGCCGTTGTCTAGAAACTGCATCGTTCCGGTGGCGGCTGCGGGGATTGTGCCCGTGAACGTCACCCCGGCACCGTAGGTGGACGGATTCAGCGACGACGTAAAGGTGAACGACGTCATTGGGACAAGAGTCACTTTGCCAATAGTGAGGGTTCCAGCGGTGTACGTGACGGTGTAGTTCGCATCAACGGCACCGGAGCATGTGATCGGATAAGTACCCACCGGCGAGAGCAGAACTGCGGTCGTCGTACAGGTCGGCTGGGTCGTCAGTGATGCGGAGGTATCGCCGTTCACAAAGCCGATGTAGGTCGCAGTAAAGGCCGGGTTCGCCACATCGAACGTACGCGAAGCGTTGTTAGCCGTAACGTTCAACGCCGAAGGGGTGATCGTCAGAGATCCATTGGCAAATACAAACGTGTAGTTAGCTGCGCTCAGTGAACCGGCCGCAGGGGTTATGGGATACGCGCCGACCGGTGATGATGCCGTGGCCGTGGTCGTGAAGCTCGGCGAGCCACTCAAAACCGCAGCCGTATCCCCATTCTGAAAGCCCGAATAGCTCGCAGTGAAGGCAGGGTTTCCAGCGCCGTAGACCCTTGAGGCGTTATTTGCTGTGACTGTCAGAACCGCAGGAGTGACGTTCTGCGTAGCTGCCGCGGAGGTGCTTCCGAGCCAATTTGAATCTCCGTTGTACACGGCGGTGATCGCCTGCGCCCCTGCTGGTATGGAGGCTGTGCTGAACGTCGCCACTGCACCCGCTCCGCTGGCAGAGCTCGCACCATAAGTCGCTACATACGGCCCAACTGACGAACTTGCCTCGGTCTGCGCACCCCAGGCGTAGTAGGTGGCGTTTGCCGAGTTCGAGAGCATCTGAAACCCGCGGGTTGGTTCGCAGCTCGCGTATGAAGGAACGGTAGCGCTATATCTCTGCCACGAAGTGGTCAGCGTGAAATTCGTCACATTACAATCATCTACACCGACCGCGACGACTTCACCGCCGTTGGCACCGCGTAGCCAGACGCTCGTCGTGTAGCTCTGCCCCGCTACTAGGCCGCCGACTATCGAGTCGACGACGCCCCAGCTCACCCCGCTACCGCAGGAAAACGAACTCGGCATGACAAACTTAGTCGCCGTTTCCGTTCCATCGGGGGCGTTAAGGTCGGAAGTGTTCAAAGTGACATTTGACGTCGCACCGCAGTATCCACTCCACGGAGACATCAGTAACTGCTGCGAGTACGGCGCCAAATTAGTAGTGCTGGCCGTCGCTGTTACGCTCGCGCTTCCAAGGTTTGTGCTGCCATTGAAGAAGGTGACTGAACCGGTCGGACTCGGCGTTGCACCATTGCCATTCACCGCAACCGAGAACGTGACAGGGGAACCATACGTTGAGGGATTTGGCGTCGAGTTGGTGATTTGCGTTACGGTTTCACCCTGGCCGATGGTGTAGGTCGTGCTGCCGGATGAGGGGGTATAGTTTTCGTCTCCCCCGTAATTACCGACTATGGTGTGCGAGCCAGGTCCCCATCCTGAAAAGCCGCTTACACTGAAAGCCCCGGAGGCATTAACGTTCCCGCTTCCCCATGCATTTCCGTCATACAGGATGCTCATCGTGCCGGTTGCTCCGGCGGTGGTCTCTGCAGTGCACGTAGTGGAGCTATTGCCAAATGTTGTAGGGTTCGGTGAGCAGCTCACCGTGACCGGAGGCGTGGTTTTCAGCATTGGAAAGATTTCTACATAGGAAGGCGACAGACCGGTTGTCACCGCGATCGCGGGCCGTCCATTGTTATAGAAATCACCTGCCGTAGCGCCAGAAGGTCCGGGAGCCGGCGAAATGGAGAATGAAGTTGCCGAGGCAAAGGTGTCATTTCCTTTACCCGCTAGGCCGTGGGCCGCATCTGCACCGAGGGACACATAGTCAAGATTCCCATCCCCATTGAAATCCGCTATTAGCGCCGGGGACACACCATAAGAAACAGCGTTGCCATAGGAGGCAATGCTGGTGCCGTTATTCAGAAGGAACCCATAAGTACCTTCAGCGCTGACAATGACATCCGGATATCCAACGTTTCTGAAGTCTCCTACCGAAACCGGAGCGTTCGATACTACGTCGCTAAACGTGCTGCCTGATTTCGTGAAGGTGCTGCTTCCGGTTCCGAGGGCGGTGATAGCGTTTGGGGAATTGCTCGTGCCTTTATACCCGACAATAAAAAGGTCAGGCTTCCCGTCGCCGTTAAAGTCAGCCAAGGCAAACCCGCCAATTCCAGGGTTCACCAATGGGGCGGAGAAGTTCGTGGTCGGACCAGTCGAAAACGTTCCTGTTCCGGAGCCCAGGAGCGTGTAGACAATGCTGTACTCAGCACAAGTAATTACAATGTCCGGCTTGCCATCACCGTTGACGTCGGCAATTGCCGCCTGATAGGCGGAGCCATCGTAGCCTTGGCACACTGTCGATGGGAGGGTGGAGCCTGCACTGAATGTGCCATTTCCATTCCCCAAGAACACCTGTCCTGTGTATCCGTTTACCAGATCGAGATTGCCGTCCCGGTTAATATCGGCAACCATCCAGTAGCCGCCGTCTAGCGTCCACGACGAATAGACCGTGGTCGCTAAGCTGACGCCGGCGGTAAACGTGCCGCTGCTGCTGCCCAGGAAGATCTGCAGAGTGTGAAGCACACTGTCATACACAGCGAGATCGACGTATCCATCGTTATTGAAATCGCCTGAATAGATATAGCTTGCGTT
>CAZQDD010000041.1:0-31231 GCA_964591805.1 uncultured Acidobacteriaceae bacterium
TGAACCCGTAGCCGCTGGTGCAAACACTGGCTCCGGTTAACGGCGTACAGTAACTACCACTGAAGACATAGTAATCTGTGGCAAACTGCAAGACGCTTCCGCAGCCTGACGTGCAACTAAATACGGCCTGCCCTTGGTAGGCGCTGCTCCAGCCGGTATTGGTGCCGTGGACAGCGCTGGTTGGAGCTTGAATTGTAATCAAGGTTGAACCTGAGTCCGCGTCCTGAAATACATGATTGGGGTAAGAGCCGGCCGCCACGTAGTAGGTAACTCCGCGGGTCAAGGATGAGGGGAGAGCGGTATAGGCGTTCGTCCAATCAGTTCCGTTGGCGGCGCCGAGCGCGCCCGCGCGAACGTAGCAATTGCCGGCGTCATCGCAGCCGGAGGCCGCCCAGCAAAGTGGGGTGATCGAGCACAGGATAATTGCGCACAACAGATTGATGAGTACTTTCACAACACAACTCCTTATAAAAGACGCCCTGTGGTCGGGAATTCACGGTACATCTTGTTATCCAACCGCGCTGTTGGCAATTGTGCTACTGGGCGCAGCAAGCGACAATAGTCGATTCGGTTATTTCGCTTTTTGTCCTTATCTCATTTTCCCGGAGACGAACGCAAATTACCGTAGGCCATGGGGCAGCCCATCCGGAGTGTTCGATCCAGACCTGCAGGCATGCAAACAGACAGTTGAACTTGCCTCATTACCGGCTGCCCGCCGCGTCCCTGTTTCGATCCCGGGTGCAATGCAGGCAAATTCAGCCAGGGTACGCGTAGGGAGCGATGGACAGGAGGTCAGTTGTTCCCACCGCTAAGCCAAGTTCATTACTTCTCAACTTGGAAGGTTCGGTACCTTTGCAAGTTCGCCTCTTGGTTCAGGAATCCCTTGCCTTGGCGATTCCGGGACGCGGGCGATTCTCAACCCAAAGTAAAGCGCCGGGAAGTAATGACAAGTATCAGACCTCTTTCCCAAAGTTGCTGAGCTAATTTGACCAGGATTGCGGATTCCATGGTTTTATTTGCCGGGGACGGACCGGAATTTGACGAGGACGCGCTTGCGACGGACGCGCCCCGTGCGGTGGCTGGAGAGCGAACCTGGCTCAGAATCTGCTCAGCTGCCTGCAACCTGTGCAGTAAATCGCGAAAATTACGTTTGCAGGCAAACGAGCCCCGCTCCTTTGCCTTGGGACAACGATTGACTGGTCTGATAATCGTTTCAGGGGTGGGGGATAACTGGATGGTGAATCGTTGGGGAGACCTCCAAAGGATTCACCTTTTCGCCAATGATTGCGGACGGCCAGTGGCTGGATGGTGAATGGTTCAGGTCCGCGGAGCCCACTTTACCGGCCGAGCGGGCGGCAGCCACCGCTTCCTCATTTCTGAGAAGGACGACGGTGCGCATAAGTTTGGCGGTATCGCCATCCATGAGGATGACCAACCAGTCGGGCACTCCCGGTTCCCTCCGCATGACGGACGGAAATTCTGTAACAAGGTTCAGAATTTTCTTGCCGGAGCGGATGTTCATGATGGAGCGCATCGACGAGACGAGCGCGGGTGCGGGTCGACCTCTGCGGGGGCGGACGAACCGGCCGCCGGGTCCAAGACATGGGGAAACGATGCGGTGCCGTGGAGATTCGTTGCCTTGGATTGAGTGGTACAAACGAAAAGGCCACCCGGCAACTGGGCGACCTTTTCTTCAAGGGAGAATAGTTCCAACGGAGGCTAGACCGTCAAAACTTTCTGAAGAAATACTATGAGCGCATAAAACAGGGTGTCAAGGGAATTCTCGGAATCAAATGTCTTTATAATCAATAACTTAACTTTTTGGCTCAATATTACACTGGTGACAAAAAATGTCACTTCCTGCCTATTTCTTAGCCTAACCTATTGCTTGCAACCAGCTTACAGGTATTTTCACTAGTGAAGATCGAGGCGAATCATTTCTCCCTTGTCGCGGGTTTCTCCGGCCTTTCTGGCCCTAAATTGGGGCAGGTAGAACCTTCCAAAGCCGAAAACAGCTCCGGCGCCGACCGACATGAGGAAAAGAATAGCGGCAAGAGAGAGCGCGGCGATGACCACGTTACCGATATTGTCGCGTCTGCTCTGGCCGGCATTTTCATTCCAGGTGACGTTGGCGTCGTAGTTGACGCTGGCCAGAATTCTGTCGGCATCACCGCGAGAAATGTCGCCGCGAACCAGGGCGATGATGGGACCGCTGCGTTTGGCGGCGCTGGTGGCGCCGCTCGAAGGCGGAGCCAACTGCTCGAAGGCGGGCAGTTTGTCGATGGCGATGTGGGGCGTGGGATAGGCCACCAGCAGAATCTCCGCCGAGCCGGGAGCTTCTCCGTTGACGCGCGCCCAGAGGAGTTCAGGACTCTTGCTGAAGTCGATGAGCTCGGGACTGAGATCGATGTTGAGCGCGGAGTAGGCGGCGGGGCCAATCAGGTAGCGCGCGGTCTCCGCCACCAGTTGCTTGCGCGGCAGGTGAGTGGGAAGCGTGGGCAGGATCGCCATCGGACCTTTGGCCTGCGGCAGATGCGCGGCCAGTTCACGGAGCTGAGCCCCGCTCATGCCGGTGACGTGGTCAAACTGCACATCGACGAGGATGTTGGCGCTGAAGAACAGGACGCGGTCGTTGAGCGAGGCGGCCAGCGTCCCGATGTCTTCGGCGCGCATGAGGGGCTGGCGATAGAAAGTAAAGGCGGCATAAGCGCCGGCTGCATCTTCAAACTGTGCGGCTTTGACCGTGAGGGTGCGGTCATCGCGCTTGTAGGTGGCAACCTCAAATCCGGTAAATCGATCCTCCTTGAGCACGCTGGATGAGCCGCTGTCGATCTTGCGCGGATCGGTGCCGAGTTGGGGCGCGCCACTCTGTTCCCAGCCTGCGAAGGCGCCGGGGAGAAACGCGGAGATCGCCTTGGGCTGAGAAAATAACGCAGGGGTGGTGAATAACAAAACCAGGAGCGGGACGCACAATGATCGATACAGAGGTTTCATGGGTTCGGGCTGATCCTCTCTCTATTAGACCACGGCGGGAGCGCAGAAGTTTCCCGGGCGGAGCTGGTTGAGTCTCCGGCTGCGTGGAGGCGAGCGGGCGGCGTGATATCCTAAAGACAATCGAGTGCGTCCCGCCTTCCGGCAGTTCCAGCACTACTCAAGACATTATGATTTCAGTTTCCAGTGTTTCCATGCGCTACGGCGCTAAAGTCCTGTTCGACGAAGTGTCCACGGCATTCACGCCGGGCAAGCGTTATGGTCTTACCGGTCCCAATGGGGCCGGTAAGACTACCTTTATGATGCTTCTCACCGGCGAGTTGGAGCCGCAGAAGGGGACGGTTGTGCGCCCGCGCAAGTTCGGTGTGCTCAGCCAGGACCAGTTTGCCTTTGACGCCTTTCGCGTGATCGATACGGTGATCATGGGAAACAAGCGTCTGTGGGCCGCAATGGAAGAGCGCGAGTTGATCTATGCCAAAGCGGAGCTGAGCGACGAGGACGGCATGCGGCTGGGCGAGTTGGAGGGCACGGTGGGCGAAGAGGACGGTTACTCCGCCGCCAGCGATGCCGCGCTGCTGCTGCAGGGACTCGATCTCCCGGACCAGCTTCATGAGCGCAGAATGGGCGAGTTGCAAGGCGGGCAGAAGGTTCGCGTGCTGCTGGCACAGGCCTTGTTCGGGCATCCCCTGGCGTTGCTGCTGGACGAGCCGACCAACCACCTGGATCTCGACTCGATCCACTGGCTGCAAGGCTTTCTGAACCGGTACGACGGCACCCTGATCGTGATCTCGCACGACCGCCATTTCCTGAACAACGTGTGCACCCACATTGCCGACATCGACTACCAGACGATCATCACCTACACCGGCAGTTACGACGAGATGGTGCTGGCCAAGACCCAGGTGCGCTCGCAGATTGAGGCGCAGAACTCGCAACGCGAGAAGAAGATTGCCCAGCTCAACGATTTTATTGCCCGCTTTTCGGCCGGCACCCGTTCCAGCCAGGTACAATCGCGGCGCAAGGAAGTGGAACGGCTGCAGGTGACCGAGCTGGCGAAGTCCAACATTCAGCGTCCGTACCTGAAGTTCGAGCCGAAGCGGCCCTCCGGAAAACACATCCTGGAACTGGAAGGCGTGAGCAAATCCTACGCGGACTTCGCCGTGGTGCGGGGGTTTACCGCAAGCGTGACCCGCGGAGAGAAGATTGCGCTGATGGGACGCAACGGCGCGGGTAAAACCACGCTGATCCATGCCCTGCTGGCCAATTCGCCGACCACGCCGATGGAGGAACTACGCGCGAGCAGCGGCTACGACGGCGAGTTCCTCAGCGCCGGCAAGGTGCTCTGGGGCCACGAAGCCGCGGTGGGATACTTTGGGCAGGACCACCAGGCGCTGGTAAAGCCGGGCATGTCGGCCTTCGAGTGGCTGCACCAGTGGAACCCGGGCGCAGCCGACGAGGAGATTCGCGGATTGCTGGGACAGATGATGTTCGCCCGCGACGAGGCCAACAAGCGCACCGAAGTGCTCTCCGGCGGTGAGACGGCGCGGCTGCTGTTCTGCAAGCTGATGCTGCAGAAACCCAACGTGCTGGTGCTGGATGAGCCGACCAACCATCTGGACCTGGAGTCAATCAACGCGTTGAACATCGCGCTGCAGCGTTATCCCGGCACGGTGCTGCTGGCCACGCACGATCACGATCTGATCGAAGAGGTGGCAACCAGGATCTGGTATTTCGAGAGCGACCACAAGATTACGGACTTCAAAGGGGCGTACGAGGAATTCCAGTCCGTGCTGGTGTAATCGCTCACTCCGAAATGAATTCGCCCTCTCATCATTATATTTATGGGAGGGCGATTGCATTGTGATGCGCTTCTAATAAGAGAAGGCTATTGCGCGCCTTCGCCGGTGCCGACCCCGCTTGCCACCTTGACTCCGCTGAGTCCGTTGATGTAGCGGGCAATTCCCTTGTAAAGAGACTCGGCAATTTTCTGGCGGTACTCGGGACTCTCCAGCCTGCGCTCGTCGCCGGGATTGGAGACAAAGGAGATCTCGGCTAGGATGGATGGCATGTTGGCGCCGATGAGGACGATGAATGGAGCCTTCTTGACGCCGCGGTCGCGCATGGACCGGTCTTTCCCTGCAAGCCCCTGGTAGAGGGCGTGCTGCACGTCGGCGGCGAACTCCCGCGATTCGTCAACCTTCTCCTTCAAGGCAATCTTCTTCACCAGGTCGCCAAGCTCGTGTACGGATTTTTCACTAACCGCGTTTTCACGGGCGGCGACTTCCAGGGCATCGGGGGAAGGATTGAAATTGAGATAGTAGGTCTCAACCCCGCGCGCCGAAGGATCCGCGCTGGAGTTGGCGTGGATCGAGATGAACAGATCGGCCTGCTGCTGGTTGGCGATTGCGGTGCGGGTTTCCAGGGGGACGAAGGTATCGTCATCGCGCGTGTAGACCACCTCGGCTCCCATCCTGGCGTACAGCAGGCGGCCCAGACGCAGCGAGACATCGAGCACGAGGTCCTTCTCCAGCAGGCCATTGGGGCCGATGGTGCCCGTGTCATGGCCGCCGTGCCCGGCATCGATGACAATGCGCCCAACCTTGAGGCCGAGAGCGCGAATCAGGGAGCGCTGTCCATTGGCGGTGGGCTGAGCCTGATGAATCTCCGGGTAGTGCGCGTTCTTCTTGCCGGCAGCGAGCTTGGTTTTATCGGAGTCGCGCGGCGCTACAACCTGTGCGGTCGGCTCGGAAGTGGGTCTGTCAGTGGCTTTAAGCTCCGGGCCATCCAGATGGGCAACCTCGGACTTGGTGGACTCCACCTCCGGACTGGGCGAAATGGGAGCGGGTGGGGACTTTGCCGGGGCGGTGCGAGGCGGTGCAGCATTGGCCGCACCGGTGGAAGGCCGCGAGGACGAAAAACCTGGGTTACCTGCCGCATGGACCACCGCAGCCGGTGACGGATGCGAAAAGAAGCTGCCATCGGCCATTCTGGGTCCGAAGTTGACGGCCGGCTCGCCTGGGGCGCCAGCCGGTTGCGCGGGCTGGTTTGCCAGTGAGGTTGCGAGTGGGGTTGCGAGTGAGGTTGCGGGCGCCGTATTCGGCGAGGCGGGTGGCGCCGGTGCGGAGGGCGCTGCCAACTCCGGTTTGGTCTCCGGCTTCACCGGCGCAGATGGAGCCCTGTTCTCTTCATCGCGCTGGGCGCGGGCAACCATGGTCTGGGGAACGTTGGACTTGCGCCCATGTATATCAATGATGAGGCGGTAGGGATTGGGCAACAGGAAAGCCGAGTAGTCGGAGACGTCATCGACCTCGAGCACGACGCGCACCATGCCCTTTTGAAATTGCGCGATGCGCACGCGTCGCAGAAAACCGTCGGAGACCTCGAAGGTTTTGCCGACCAGGGTGGAAGCCAGCTTGGTATCGTGCAGGTCGAAGAAAATCCGGTCCGGATTGGGGACGCGTCCAGCCTCGTACTTCACTTCCTGCTCGAGATCGATGGCGACGCGGGTGTAGTCCGGCGTGGACCAGTGGCGGATTCCGGTAACGAGAGGCAGAGGGTTACGCGGCGTTTCGGCGGCGAGGTCCTGCGCTTTGGAGTCCGGCGCCTTGGCGGGCAGCGGGCGGGAGTCGGGCGGCTTTGGCTCCGCCGCGTGAGAGTCGCGCGGCTTCTGCTTGGGGTGCGCCTGCTGGTCCATCTCGGCGATGGCCTCGCGTGCGTCGGCGGCGAGTTGCAGATGCGGATAGCGGTGGATGACCTCCTGGAAAGCTTCGCGGGCCTTGTCGTTCTCCTCCAGATCGTCCTTATAAATCTGGCCGATGGTGAACAGGGCGTCGAAGCGATACTTGCTGCCGGGATATTCGCGGCGGAGGAATTCATACTGGGCGATGGCGGAGCGGAGCGCTTTTTCATCGTTGAAGGCGCGCCCGCTTTCGGCGAGCAGCTCAGCCACGGCCACCACGCTGGCATCGGCCTTGCTGCTGGTTGGCGCAGCGTAGTACACGCGGCGGTAGGCGTCCATGACCCGCTGGTATTCGCGGCGCGAACGATCCTTCTGGGGCAGGCCGTTGAGTTCTTCGCGCATGCGTCCGGCATTTTCAAATTGCGACCGCGCCTGCTGCTTCTTGGCCTGAATATTGGCGGCCGGGGCGGGCAGAACAAGCAGACAAAGCATGCCAAACGCCGTCAGCCAGCGTTTCCATGCGCGCCCAAAGAGTTGTTCTGTCATCCACGCACCTATCTCAAGGCCCGAAAGCTGCCCGAAAGTTAGTCCGTATTGCTGATTACAAGTACGCCGCGTTCATCGCGGTGGATGTGGATGGGCATGGACAAGCTGCTGAGGTGCATCTCCGAACCCCCTCCCATCAGGCGGGTGATGCGTTGCACGTAGTTGCGCGTTTCCGCAAATGGCGGAATCCCCCCGTTACGCTCGACCGCGCCCTGCCCGGCGTTGTAGGCGGCGAGCGAGAGCGGAACATCTCCGCCGTAATTTTCCAGCAGTCCCTTTAGATGACGGACCCCGGCATCGACGTTCTGGGCGGCGTCAAAGGGATTGCGCACGTCGTACATGCGGGCGGTGTCAGGCATCAGTTGCATCAATCCCATGGCTCCCTTGGTGGAGCGGGCACGGGGATTGAAGTTGGACTCGACTTTGACAAGGGCACGCACCAGGTTGGGGTCCACATGATGACGCGCAGCCGCTTCGTCGATGTAGCGGTCGATCTCGGCCGCGTCAACGGAACGATTTACGGCGACCCGGGAGTAGTTCGGATCCTGTGCGGCAAGCTCATCCTTGTCGCCATCCTTGTCACGAGCCGGACTTGAATCCAGCAGGGGGTGTGACTCAATGTAGGTGGAGACTTCTCCGGCAACAGCGCGCGCCGAGCGAATGGCCTTCGGGGTCACGCTCCGGATTACCTTATAGCGGTGCTCGGTGTTGCTCCAATAGACCCATTGCTTCGCAGGCCGTGCGGCGTAGGCGGCATGAGCGGAAGAAGGCTCGGCCGGAAGCGGTGAAGCGTCATTGGTCCAGACGATGCGTCCATTCTCCGAAGTTGGCCGCAGCTGTTGTGCCCCCAGCAAAGGAACCAGCGCAAGCACAGCCGAGGCTACCGCCATCAAACGGAGGTGGTGACGCGCCGGAGTTCGGAGTATCCAGACGTCAATCTTCATAGACCTAACGGGCCAATTCCCGGCGCGCATGCATGAACGCTATCTCTTTGTGATTCAATTATAAGGCCGTTGAAAGCCCTACAGCAATGATTGAAACCCGGGGAATCCAGTCAGTGAACGGCCAAAACAGGGATGAATCGGGAAGAAAGACGAAAAGCAAGAATGCATGGTTACGCCGGGTCATGGCTGGACGATTGAAACCGGCGCGGGATGCGGGAGCGGCCGACGTGAGTGCCGCGGAGCACGATCCAAACGATCGCTGCGAAAGGCCGGGCGCATGGCGCGTCCGGCCCCCGGTGCAAAACTTGCGCTAGGCGAGCAGGGCTTCCACCGTGGCGTAGCTCTCGCGCAGCGCCTGGTCGAGCGCTTGCGGATCCTTGCCACCAGCTTCGGCCATGTCGGGACGGCCTCCGCCGGTGCCGCCGACCTTCTTTGCGACCAGGCCGACGATTTTTCCGGCCTGGAGTTTGGCGGTGAGATCCTTGGTGACGGTCACGATGATGGCGACCTTGCCTTCGGTGACCGAGCCAATGATGACCACGCCGGAGCCGATCTTGTTGCGGAAGTGATCGACCAGGGTGCGGAGCTGGTTGCGATCCAGGTTATCGGCACGGTGGGCGAGAACCTTGACGCCTTTCACATCCTTCACGTTCTCGCCGGCGCTGGCCACGGCCGAGGCGGCGGACTTCATGCGAACCTGATCCAGTTCCTTGCGCAGGCGCTTGAGTTCGTCCTCGCGGCGGTCGAGTTCCTGCTTGAGGGCTTCGGCGGGACTGAGTTCGCTGCGTCCGACGAGCGTGGAGACCAGTCCTTCGAGTTCGTGATCCTGGCGGAAGTGGCGTAGCGACTGCTCGCCGGCGACCGCCTCGATGCGGCGCACCCCGCTGGAGACGCTTCCTTCTTTTAGAACCTTGATGAGGCCGATTTCGCCGGTGGCGGAGACGTGGGTACCGCCGCAGAGCTCGGTGGAGAAGTCGGCGATCTTGAGGACGCGCACCTTTTCGCCGTACTTTTCGCCGAACAGCGCCATGGCGTGGTACTCGTTCACGGCAACGTCGATGGGAACGTCTTCGACGGTCTGGACGCGCTGGTTGCGCAGCACCTGGCGGTTGGCGATGTCCTCAATCTCCTGCAACTCTTCGCCGGAAACACTGGAGAAGTGCGAGAAGTCGAAGCGCAGATAATTGGGCGAGACCAGCGAGCCAGCCTGTTTGACGTGGGTTCCGAGAACCTGGCGCAGGGCGGCGTGCAGGAGGTGGGTAGCCGTGTGATGGCGGCGGGTAGCCGAGCGCAGATTGGAGTCCACCACGGCGATGAGCTTTTCGCCGACGGCGATGGGCTGGCGCGCGCTGACCTTGTGGGCGCGAACGCCCTGCACGGGCGAGTGCACGCCTTCGACTTCAGCAACCACCACGGTACGGTCGGCCGAGTAGAGCCAGCCCTGGTCGCCCACCTGGCCGCCGCTCTCGGCGTAGAAAGGAGTGTGGTCGAGAACCAACTCGGCTTGCTGGCCGGGGAGCAGTTGCTTTGCGCCCTGTCCGTTGACGACGATAGCGAGAACTTCGCAGCCGGAGGATTGCTCCTGCTTGTAGCCTTCAAAGATGGTTGGCGGCAGCGCGGCAAAGACCGGGGACGCAGATTTCTGCGAGCCGCCCTTCCAACTGGCGCGGGCGACTGTCTTCTGCTCCTCCATGGCACGGTCAAACCCCGCCTGGTCGAAGGCAACGCCCTGGTCGTGCGCGGCATCGGTCATGAAATCCAGCGGAAGACCGAAGGTGTCGTAGAGTTTGAATGCTTCCTTTCCTTGCAGGGTACCGTTCGGGGCGGCATCGAGGAGATCCTGCAGCTTGGCCAGGCCAACCGCAACCGTGTTCGCAAAGCGAATTTCTTCAACCTCGATGACCTTGGCGACGCGCTCGGCGGAGTCGGCGAGTTCGGGGTAGGCTCCGACCATCTCCTTGACGACGGCTTCGACCATTTTGTGCAGGAATGGCTGGGTCTGGCCGAGCAGGCGCCCGTGGCGGATGGCGCGGCGGATGATCTTGCGCAGCACGTAGCCGCGGCCTTCGTTGGCGGGCAGCACGCCATCACTGATGAGGAAGGTTGCGGCGCGGCTGTGGTCGGCGATCACACGCAGCGAGGCGGCGCTGGTGGATTTCTGTTCCGCGCTCTTATTCTTATCCGCGCCGGTCAGCTCGGCCGCGCGCTGGATGAGCGGGACGAACAGGTCGGTATCGTAGTTGCTGACCACGCCCTGCATGACGGCCGCAACGCGCTCGAGTCCGGCGCCGGTGTCGATGGATGGTTTGGGCAGCGGGTTCAGGGTGCCGTCCGCGCTGCGGTCGAACTGCATGAAGACCAGGTTCCAGATTTCCACGTAGCGGCCGCACTCGCAGGGGAATTTGCACTCACCGGCGGCGCAGGCGGGAAGCTTGCGGTCGCTGGAGGCGATGCCCATGTCATAGTGGATCTCCGAGCAGGGACCGCAGGGGCCGGTGTCGCCCATCTGCCAGAAGTTTTCCTTCATGCCGAGTTCGAAGATGCGTTCGGCCGGGACGCCGGCCTTAAGCCAGAACTCGAAGGCCTCGTGATCGCGCGGCACCCCGCCTTCGCCCTGGAAGATGGTGACGTAGAGCTTTGCGGGAGGCATGTTGAACCACTGGGGTGAGGTGATCAGTTCCCAGGCGTAGGCGATCGCGTCCTGCTTGAAATAGTCGCCAAAACTGAAATTGCCAAGCATCTCAAAAAAAGTATGGTGGCGATTGGTAAAGCCGACATTCTCAAGATCGTTGTGCTTGCCGCCGGCGCGGACACACTTCTGAGAAGTGGTGGCGCGGGTGTAGTCGCGCTTCTCGGCGCCGAGAAAGACGTCCTTGAACTGGTTCATGCCGGCGTTGGTGAACAGCAGGGTGGGATCGTTGGCGGGGACCAGCGAGGAGCTATGTACCTCGCGGTGCCCCTTCTGGACAAAAAAGTCCAGAAACATGCGTCGAACATCGTTTCCGGTAGGCATAGAGGTCACTTTCAGTGCGTCCAAGGGGCCGGAAAGCCGCGCCAGAAGCACGGCAGCGGACGCCCCAAGTAGAGAAAAGAAGATTCTACCATCTCCGAATTCGGGACTGGGCCGGGGGCAAGAATGGAACCGTCCGTTCCAATCGCGACTGGCCCCCTAAAAAGTCTGATTTCTGAATCATGGAAAAACTGTGACAATCTTCCATTTAGCCGACATAATGGTTTCTTATAGGTATAGAGGCGAACGATGGATTACCCAGCTAAAACCGTCAACCAGGTTTCGGTACTTCCCAAGCGCCGGGAAGCCCGTCTGCCCGCCACGATGGAGGTTCGGGTCCTGGGCATTGATGCCAACGGAAAGGCCTTTCATCAGGTGGCGACAACGATCGACATCAGCCTCTCCGGGGCGAAGATTACCGGATTGAAGGCCCCGCTGCACCCAGGCGATGTGGTTGGCCTGCAGAGCGGCGGAGAAAAGTGCCGCTTTAATGTGAGTTGGGTGAACACCAACCCGGATGGCACGTATCAGGTTGGCTTGCATTGCCTGGAGAAGGGCACGAGTCCGTGGCGGGACCGGATGGAGAAAGCCACCTCGAACGACCGCCGCAGCGATGACCGCTATCCCTGCAACGGCTCGGTGACATTGCGTTCGGCGGCCTTTGTAACGCCAATGTGGGGCACCCTGCGCGATATCAGTTCGGGCGGGTGCTATGTGCAATGTGTCAACGTTGCGGCCAAGGGCGATATTGTCAGCGGCCAGTTCACCTTGAACGGGGTGCAGATTAACGGCGTGGCCGAGGTACACTCTTCACGCGCCACGGTAGGCATGGGACTGCGCTGGTGCGACCTCGGCTGGGATGGTCAGGAAAAGCTGAACGGGGTGCTGCGCTCGCTGGCGCTGAACTATGGCGAAACCAATTCCAGCAAGGTGCGGGCCCTGGCGCAGTTGGAGAAGCTGCACCAACTGGTGAGCGCGCTGCGGGAACGGCTGGAAAACAGCCACTCGCTGGTGGACGTCCAGATGATCGGGCGGCTCAGCGATGCCCAGGAGAGGCTGGCGGCGGCCTTGAAGAGCATGCAGCCCTAACCGCGTTGCGATACCCTGGAGAATATGCATAAGCTATCTTTGACTAACCTGCTGCTGTTGAGCCTCATGCTGTTTCATCCCCGGCCGGGAATCGCCCAGAGCGAAGCGGCCGCGGTTGCGCCCACCCAGATAGCGGCGGAGCTGGGCACCTGCTCGGCGCTGATTACGGTGACCGGCGCCGACTCCAAGCCGCTCTACAACGCAAAGGTCGCCACCCGCATCCGGTACGGCTTTATGGGCGCAAAAAAGCTCGACCTTGAAACCTTTACCAGCGCGGGCGGGCAAGTGAAGATCGTGCAGTTGCCGGAGGTTCCGAAGAAGCCGGTGTTTATCTACATCAGCAAGGACGACAAGCTGGAGATCGTGGAATTCAAGCCCGACGTGCATTGCCACGCCACCTTCGACGTGCAATTGAAGTAGCGGCGGCCTCGGCATCCTCGCACTCGAAGGCTGCCTATCCGGCGGCCTTTTTCACCCCGGCTTTGCTGGTTGGCGCACCCTCGGTTGCGCTTTTATTGCGGCGCGCAACGGGTTTGGCGTTACTGCGCTTGCGGGAGTCGGGAAGCTCCGCGCAGCGCCACATGTACCAGCTGGCGACAGAGCACCATGGCTCCCACTTGCGGGCGCGGCGGCGCATCGCATCCTTACCGGGGAGGGTGCGCAATTTATAAAGGCGCTGCACGCCCTTGCGCACCCCGAGGTCGTCCACCGGCAGCACGTTGGGACGGCCGAGGCGGAACAGAAGCATCATCTCCACCGTCCAGCGGCCGATGCCGCGCACCTGGGAGATGCGATCGATGATCGCTTCATCGGCCATGCGGGCAAGCTCGCGTTTCTGCGGTACGGTGCCGTCCAGGCACTTGGCGGCAAGATCGCGCAAGGCAGCCAGTTTGTTCTGCGAAAGCCCGGCGGCGCGCAGCGAGGCTTCGGGCATATCGAGCAGCTTTTGGGGAGTCATGCGCCGCCGGGGAAACAGGTTCTCGACCCGTCCCAGGATGGCTGTGGCGGCAGCGCCGGCCAGTTGCTGATAAATGATGGAGCGGGCCAGCGAATAAAAGATACTGAAGTGGTGGGGAATCTGCATGGTGCAGGGGCCGGCCTGGGCGATGAGCGCCCCCAGTTTGGGATCGGAGGCGGACAGGTGCTGGACGGCCTGGGACCAGTCGGGCTGCAGTTGCGGCTTCACGATTCGTCCTCGCCCAAGGCTTCGGGTGTCCCCATCTCGAGCTCCTGCTCGAGGGCGGAGAGAGTCTCGTCCCCAACCCGCCAGCCACGCAGCAAACCGACGATGACACGGGTGGAAAACCCGGCGCGCGCCATCATGCGGAAGATGCGCGCGGCCTGCTTCTGGTCCTTGGGCTGGCTGAGATGCTTGCGCTCGGCGAACTGGCGCGCCAGTATTTGCTCATCCACCTCGGCGTAGGTTTCGCCGATGGTTTTGCCGATCACGTCCGGGTGTACGCCTTTGGCGCGAAGGTCCTGCACGACGCGCATTTGGCCGAACTTCTGGTTGTCGCGGCGGGAGACCGAGTAGACAGATGCGTAGCTGGAGTCGTTGAGATAGCGCTGCTGTTTGAGACGCGCGGTGACCGCTTCGACGAGGTCCTCGCAGTCGGGTTGATGGGCGGCGCGAGTGCGCATCAGGCGCTTCAACTCGGCAACCGTGCGCATTTGCCGGCCCAGCGCGCCGAGCGCGTATTCGTACAAAGAGGCTTCCGTGTAGATCTTCTTGACCGCGCTTTTCTTCCATGCCATGGCTTGAACAGTTTCAGACCGATGGAAGATTTAAGCAAGCGAAACAGCGGCCGTCGATCCTGGCAACCAGACTCTCCGGCGGAATTAGAATCGTCCGAGCTGCTGCGAGAGATGGTCGCGCGTGGATTCGGCAGTGCCGGAAATTCCCTGCACCCGCAGCTTGAAGTCATCGGGATTGCTGGCGTTCTCAATCGCCGTGTCGTAGGAGATCAGGCCCTTCTGGAGAAGATCGTAGATCGACTGGTCGAAGGTCTGCATGCCGTACTGCGAGCCTCCCTGCTGCAGCACCTCCCGGATGTTGCGCGTCTTCTCGGGAGTTGAGATGCACTCCCGGATGTAGGCCGTGGTGACAAGCACCTCCACGGCTGGGACACGGCCTGCGCCATCGCAACGCTTGATGAGCCGCTGGCTGATGATGGCGCGCAGAGTTGCCGCCAGCTGGAGACGGATCTGTTTCTGTTCTGGAGGTGGAAAAACGCCGATGATGCGGTTGATGGTTTCGGCGGCGTCGAGTGTGTGCAGGGTGCTGAAGACCATGTGTCCGGTTTCGGCTGCCAGCAGCGCGGTGGAGATGGTTTCCAGATCGCGCATTTCGCCGACCAGGATCACGTCGGGATCCTGGCGCAGACTGGCGCGCAGAGCGCTGCCAAAAGATGGCGTGTCGACTTCGACCTCGCGCTGATTGACGAAGCCTTTCTTGTCGCGATGGAGGAATTCGATGGGGTCTTCAATGGTGATGATGTGCTCGGGGCGCGAGGAGTTGATCCGGTCCACCATGGCGGCAAGGGTGGTGGACTTGCCCGAGCCGGTGACGCCGGTGACCAGCACCAGGCCGCGCGCCTCCTCGCAGATGCGCTCGGTGATGGCGGGAAGGTGGAGTTCCTCAAGGGGAAGAATCTTGGTGGGAATGACGCGCAGAGCGATGCCGACGTTGCCGCGCTGCTGAAAGACGTTGACGCGGAAACGGCCCAGACCGGCGGCGCCGTAGGCCAAATCGATTTCGGCAAATTCCTTGAACTTCTGCTTCTGCCGGTTGGACATCATGCTGAAAGCCATGTTGAGCATGTCCTCGCCGGTGATGCGGGGCTGGTCGGCGAGGGGCACCAATTCGCCGTCCACGCGGAGATGGGGATAGTTGCCCACCTTGAGATGAAGATCACTGGCTTTGCGTTCGACGGCTATGCGCAACAGATCATCGATGCTCATCAACTCTATCTCTTTCAAAATGAGAGTAAACCGAAGCTACCACGTTGCCTGAATGGGCGCAATAAACTATGGTCACGAACCATGGTCATGCCTCGGCAGAAAACTCTGCGACGGCTAGGGTTGCCAGGGCGTGTCGGCGCTGCCGCCGTAGATATCCGGCACCTTGCCGCCGAGGGGACGAAGGTAGGTTGCAAGCTGGCCGCGGTGATGGATGGTGTGAATGTGGGCGAAGTTGAGCAGGACATAGAGGGGCAGCTTGGTGCCGAAAAAGTCGGTGGGTTCCAGGAGCTGTTCCCCGGTGAGGGCCAGGAGACGGTCGAGGTCAGGCTCGAATCCGGCATTGTAGTGGGTAACGATCTCGGCCAGCGCGGCCGGCAGCGGGGGATCCCCTCCGCCTTCAAAATTGCGCTTGCCCGCCGCGGTGAGAAACCAGCGTTCGCTGGCGGCCAGGTGCCAGGCCAGTTCGCGGGCCGAGCGGGACTTGGGATCGGGACGCCAATCGCCATCATGAAGTTCGGCAAAGACGCGATTAGTGCAGGCGTGTTCGTCGCGGATGCGCTCCACCATGAAGTCGCGGAAGAGCACGGCAAATTCGGGAGTAGGCTGTGCGGTCATCAATCCTCCTTCGCAAGGCGCGCAAAGAGATTATTCGGGAAGCCGGGTCAAACGCAAGGGCGCGATTCCAGGTGGGAGGATCGAGCGGCGGGATTGCAAGGCAATGGCGCGGGCACTGGGCCCGCGCCAGGTGAGTGCGGTTGAGGGCTAAGCGCCGACTTTCTGGGGCACTGGAACTGGCGTGAGCCAGTGGTAACGGTCGGGTTTGCTGCCGTCAAAAATGCTGAAGAGTTCCTTGCGAATCGCCCTGGTAAGGGGACCGACCGAACCATCGCCAACCGGGATTTTATCGACCGAGCGAATGGGGGTAACTTCGGCGGCGGTTCCGGTGAAGAACAGTTCGTCGGCGATGTAGAGAAGCTCGCGCGGAATGATCTGCTCAACGACGGGGATGGCCAGGTCCTGGGCGATGCGCAGGACAGAGTCGCGGGTGATGCCGGCCAGAACCGAGTTGCCCAGCGGCGGGGTGATCAGTTTGCCATCGCGGGCGAGGAAGACATTCTCGCCGGATCCTTCGCTGACATAGCCGTTGGCGTCGAGGGCGATGCCTTCGACGTAGCCATTGAGAACCGCCTCCATCTTGATGAGCTGGGAGTTCATGTAGTTGGCGCCAGCCTTGGCCATGGAAGGCAGGGTGTTGGGCGCAAGGCGGGTCCAGGACGAGACGCAGACGTCAACGCCGACGTCTTCCGTGCTGCCCAGGTACTTGCCCCAGGGATAATCGGCGACATAGAACTCGGTGGGCACGCCGATGGGGTTGACGCCGAGTTCGCCATAGCCGCGCACGATGAGCGGACGGATATAGCAGGGCCAGACGCCGTTGACGGCGACGATCGTAATTATGGCATCGACGATCTGCTGGCACGTGTATTCGACCGGGATGCGGTAGATTTTGGCGGAATCCAGCAGGCGCTGCGCGTGCTCGTGCGCGCGGAAAATGGCGGGGCCGGTGGGCAGCTCGTAACAGCGAACGCCCTCGAAGACCGAAGAGCCATAATTGACGACGTGCGACATGACGTGAATCATGGCCTGGTCCCAGTCGATAAGTTTTCCGTTGTGCCAGATTTTTTCAGTAGGTTTTACAGGCATGTTTACGCGCTCCTGGGAAACAGCAACAATTTATTATAAGGCAGCGCGGGCCGATCGCGTTCGCTCGATGATGGCGTTGTGGGAGGGCAAGGTTCGGGCGCCGTGGCAGAGCTCCGGAAGCACGGGAATCCGGTGTTTCAGGCTTGAACATTGTAAGCCGTGGAACCCTTGATCCCGCGCGTTGGCTGGAGGCGATCAGGGTCGGAGCCGCCCCATAGCAGCACCGCGCGCTGCGGCGATGCCATGGGGCGTTTTGTTTCAGCCAGCTTCATGGCTCCGGTCTGGCCGGGACGGCGCCGGGGGCGTTCGCTCAAAACGTGCCGGACTCTGCGACTTCCAGTTCCGCGGCCTGCGTTTGTTCGAGGGCGTCGATGGCGCTCGAAAGTTCGCAGACGAAGAGTTCGGCGTCGGTTACCAGGCCCAGCGCCTGAAAGGTTCCACGGTCGGCGAGCTTGGTAACAACGGCAGGATTGATATCGACAGCGACGACCTTGACCGAAGCCTTCAACATGTTTCCGGTGGCGATGGAGTGCAGCATGGTCGCGATCATGAGGACCATCTCCACACCGGCCAGGGCGGTGCGCATGCGCAGCTGGGCTTGCACGGTGTCGGTGATGACGCCGGGCATGGGGCCGTCATCGCGCACCGAGCCGGCAAGGACTACCTCAACGTCGTTCTGGATGCACTCGTACATGATGCCTTCATGCAGGAGACCGCTCTCGACGGCGCTGCGGAGCGATCCGGCGGAGCGGACGGCGTTGATGGCGGCCATGTGGTTTCGATGTCCGCCCGGGACGGGCTGGCCGTTGTGGAGGGCGACTCCCAGCGAAGTTCCGAACAGCACGCTCTCGACATCATGAGTAGCAATGGCGTTGCCGCCGAACAAGACCTGGACGTAACCATCGCGAATGAGCTTGGCAAGTTGAGGGCCGGCGCCGCTGTGGACAATTGCAGGACCGGCGACGATCAGGATCTTGCCGCCATGGGAACGAGTCTCGCGCATCTGGCGGGCAATCTCCTCGATGACAAGGCGCTTGGGATGCTCGGAGCTGACGTTGCTGCCCATGAAGCTGAAGATCTCACGCTCACGCGAACGCTGCGGCGGCAGGATGCGGATGCCATCGTGGCCCACGACGACGAGCTCGCCCTGGCAAACGGCCGACGAGGGAATCATGCGCGCCTCGGAATAGGCGGGGCTGACGACGATGGCGAGATCCATCTCCGTGTTCTGGACATCGACCCAGTGGCCGTTGAGACGAACCTGGGTGGGCAGATGGGTGGTGGAGTAGAAGTCCGCGGGAAGGATGCCGTTGGCGGGCGCAGGCTTGTACGAGACGTCCTCGCGCGAGGCGAGCACGGCGCCGAACGACTGCAAGGCAAGAAGAATGGCCTCCAGCTTGCGCTCGCTTTCGGCATACACCTTGAGACGGGCGAAGGAAACCTCGTCTTTGGCGCGGCCGACTTGAATCTCCTGCACATCGAAGGAGCCACCCAGGTCCATGATGGCGTCAAAGGCGCGTGGGAGGGTCCAGGAGTCGATAATGTGTCCTTCGAGAGTGACTTCTTCACTAAATGAATTCATGGGTCCTTTATCCTGTCGTGGCTGCCGGAACGTTGGTTACAAGCGGCCGGAAATCGATTGTGTGAGGCGAACTTCCCTTGTGCAAAAGAAAAAGACCCGCGGGCGATGAGCCTGCGGGTCTGGAGATGAATGCTGTACTGCTACAAGTACGTAAGCTCTCTCCACGCGCGCAGGACCGGGACCGGCGGTCGCGGCTGCGGGTGCGGGTTTGAGCTCTGGAGCGTCATGTAGATTGCATTTTGCGGGAAGTAGACGGGAAAGTCAACCGGGGAATTTGTTGCGGCCGCAACGGCGGCGGGTCCGCGAGCAGGCGGAGCCGGCAGGAGGGCGTCTTCCCATGGGGCGGCGTCATCTTGAGACCACGGGATTGGGCAGAAAAATTGGGAAAGGATTGGTCGGGGCGACTGGATTTGAACCAGCGACCCCCTGCGCCCAAGGCAGGTGCGCTACCAGGCTGCGCTACGCCCCGACTGTGCACCCCCGAAAGGCCGCACTCTGAAATCCTAGCACAGGACGGCGTGGTCAGTCGTTCGAGTCCTGCGGCCCGGGTGAAGTGGGCGCGGCGCTATCTTGCGAAGGGGATGGCGGGATGAGCTGCGAACTCAGGTTTACGGCGTCGGCCGTAACGGTGAGCAGAGGGTCGGAAAATTTCCACTGGTGGGCGTGCGGATCGGTGCTCCAGGTCTGGAGTTCGATCCCCATCTCGAAGGTAAGGAAAAGGTCGGAGGTGCGGGGAGCGACACGCACGCTCTTGACGCGGGTGTTCTGCAGCAGCCGGCGCGCTTCGTCCTCTTTGTCGCCAGGCTCGGGCGGGCACTTCGCTGGCGGATACGCGGCGCCAGACACCGCTCCGGCCGCGGGCGCTGAGGTGCTGGCAAAGGCGAGGTTTTCGTCGAGGACGATACGCCAGGGACAGGCGAGGGTGAGTTCGGTGTCGTGCTCGAAGCTGAGACGCCAGAGGTCGCCGGAGGATGTCTCCACGGCGGTGCAAAGCTTGCCGGCGAGGTGATCGGCAATGAGATCGGCGGCGGTGGCTGACATTTTCTTGAACCAGGCGCGCACCGGCTGAGTGTTGAGCCAGTAGAGCAGGAAAATGGCCATGAGCAGGCGAAAGAAGCTCAGAGGATGGCTCATGAGGGAGGTCAGGCTGGCGTTGCCATCGATGAGAACGGAAATATCTCTGGCGGCCACGACAAAAGACCAGAGGAGAATGAGGATTCGGCCCCAGTTCTGGCCTCTCCAGTAATTCCAGAGGA
This sequence comes from uncultured Acidobacteriaceae bacterium, assembly GCA_964591805.1. GTDB lineage: Bacteria > Acidobacteriota > Terriglobia > Terriglobales > Acidobacteriaceae > TOLSYN. The sequence continues at coordinate 19,763 of CAZQDD010000041.1, forward strand.
TGAGCAATTCAGCGCCGCCACCAAAGCACACCAGGAGTTGCTCAAGGACGGCGGCAGGCGTCAGGGGTCCGCCGGTGAGGTGAAGCAGGCCGTGGATAAGATAAGTCGCAACCAGCGCGGCCAGGGCGAGCGCGGTGAGGGCAACGCCCGTGGGGCGAGGCGCTTCGCTTGCCGGAGCCGGCTCAGTGGTTTGCACAATGCGGAGAGTATCGTTGCCGCGAGGCGATTGTAAAGCTGCCGGGACGATGGGCGCGCGGCCTTGGCGCCCAGTTCCCTGCCGTGATCCGTGGGTCGCGGTTCAGGGAATCCGGGGCCGCTTTGCGGTGGCCCCGGAATCCTTGTCAGAGCTGCGGGCGATGCCGTGATTCCTCGCGCCACTCGAAGTCAGAACCTTCTTACGAGATTCTGGCGTGCGCCTACTGTACCGACTCCGACTCCGGGGTTTCCGGCTTGGGAATGGGCATGAGGCTGCGCACGATGACGTAGAGGATGGGGATGAGAAAGAGATTGAGCATGGTGGAAACGATCATGCCACCGCAGACCGTGGTTCCGACGGAGTGGCGGCCGGCGCTGCCGGAACCCGAGGCGAAGACCAGGGGTAAGACGCCGAGAATGAATGCGACCGAGGTCATGAGGATAGGACGAAGGCGGAGCCGGGCAGCCTCGACGGTGGCGGCAAACAGCTCGACGCCATCACGCTGCAGTTGCTCGGCAAACTCGACGATGAGGATGCCGTTCTTGCTGGCGAGGCCGATGAGCATCACGAGTCCGATCTGACAGTAAACGTCGTTCTGCAGGCCGCGCATGGCTTGGGCTCCGAGGGCTCCGAGAATCGCCATGGGCACGGATAGCAGGATGATGAACGGCAGGACGAAGCTCTCATACTGGGCAGAAAGGACAAGGTAAACGACGAGGAGCCCCAGGCCGAAGAGCAGAAATGCCTGGTTCCCGGCGGTAATTTCTTCCAGAGCCAGTCCAGTCCACTCGAAGGAGTAGCCGACGGGCAGGACTTTGTGGGAGATATCCTCCATGGCGGCCAGGGCCTGTCCGGAGCTGTATCCGGGAGCGGCCGAACCGTTGATCTCCGCCGAGCGGAAGAGGTTGTAATGGCTGATGATGCTGGGAGCCGCAGAGTCAGTGAGGGTAACGATGTTGGAGAGCGGCACCATGGCGCCGGCGTCAGAGCGGACATAATACTGGGTGATGTCGGCGGGATTGGCGCGGAAGTTCTGATCGGCCTGGACGTAGACGCGGTAGGAACGGTTGTTGAAATCGAAGTCGTTGACGTAGGTGGAGCCCATGAAAGTCTGCAGGGCGGCGTTGATCTGGGAAAAGGGAACGCCGAGGCTCTCCGCCTTTTCGCGATCGATCTGGACCACGATCTGAGGGGCGCGGGCGGTATAGCTGGAGTAGAGAGACCGGGGTAAGAGTTCCGGGCGCTGGCGGGCGGCGCCAAGGAGTTTCTGCATGGTTGCTTCGAGGTTTTCCGGGGTGCTGAAGCCGGTCTGCTGAAGTTCGTAGGAGAAGCCGCCGAATGAGCTGAGTCCTTCGATGGCCGGTGGGGCAAAGGGAATGACCATGGCTTCGGTGATGGAGCCGAGGGGACGGCGCAGGGAGTTGATGATGGTTTCCAGCGAGTGCTGCTTGCCCTTGCGCTGGGCGATGGGCTTGAGATTGACAAACATGAGGCCGCGGTTGGGAGCAACACCGTCGAAGCTGTATCCGGGTACGGCCAGGACTGCGAGCACGTCAGGGTTGCTCACGATAACGGCGCTGGCGCGGGCACTGACTTTGCCGGTGTATTCAAGCGAGGCGGCATCGGGCGCCTGCACGACCACGATGAAGTACCCCTTGTCTTCGTCGGGGACGAAGCTGGTGGAAACGGATTTGTAAACCCACGCGGTCAAGGCAAGACCAACGAAGAAGACGCCCACCACCAGGGTTTTGGCGCTCTCCATGCGGGTGAGCAGACGGCGGTAGCCTTCGGTGAGGGAGGCGATGCCGCGGTTTAAGGTGCGGAAAACGGGATTGGCCTGGCGATCCGTGTGGCGCAGCAGGAGCGCGGCCAGCGCCGGCGTAAGCGTGAGCGCGTTAAAGGCCGAGAGGGCAATGGAAAAAGCGATGGTGAGGGCAAACTGCTCGTAGAGGCGGCCCGTGGTTCCAGGAAACAGCGAGACCGGCACGAAGACGGCGATGAGGACAATGGAAGTTGCGATGACGGCGCTGGTAACTTCGCTCATGGCGACCGAGGTGGCGCGGCGCGTGTCGTGGATTCCCTCCTCGAGATGGCGCTCGACATTTTCAATCACCACAATGGCGTCATCGACCACAAGGCCGGTGGCTAGGGTGATGCCAAAAAGGGTCAACGTGTTGATGGAGAAATTGAAGAGCTTGACGAAAGCGAAGGCGCCGATGAGAGAGACGGGGATCGTGACGGCGGGGATAAGGGTGCTGCGCCAAGTCTGGAGAAAGAAAAAAATGACAACGATAACAATCAGGATGGCTTCGCCGAGGGTGATGAGAACCTCGCGGATGGAGTCGCGGACGGCGGTGGTGACATTGAAGGCTTCCGCATACTGGAGACCCGGGGGGAATTGCTTGGCGAGCCGGGCCATCTCGATTTGAACGCCCTTCTCCACTTCCAGGGCGTTGGCATTGGAGAGCTGCATGATGCCGACACCGATGGCGGGATATCCGTTCAAGGTGAGATCAGCAGCGTAGCTTTCGGCGCCCAGTTCGGCGCGGCCGACATCGCGAAGCTGGACGATGGATCCATCCTTGGAGTGCTTGACAACGATGCGCTCGAAATCGGCGGGGTCCGTGAGGCGTCCGGAGGCGCGCACGCTGAGGGTATAGAGCTGTCCGGCGGCGATCGGAGCCTGGCCGATGGAGCCGGCTGCGACCTGGACGTTCTGCTCGGCGAGGGCGTTGGTGACGTCCTCGGCAGTGAGGCCGCGCTTGGCGAGGCGGACCGGATCCAGCCAGAGGCGCATGGCATACTTGCGCTCGCCCCAGATCATAACGTCACCGACGCCGGGGACGCGCTTCAGCGAGTCGCGCACATAGACGTCAAGATAATTGGAGATGAAGAGCGGATCGTAACGATTGTCCGGGGAGAAGACGCCATAGCCGAGGACGAAGGAACCGGAGTTCTTGTTGATGGTGACGCCGGTCTGCTGGACGGTGGCGGGCAGGCGTCCCTGGGCGGTGGAGGCGCGGTTCTGGACATCGACGGCGGCAATGTCCAGATTGCGGTCGAGCTTGAAGGTGGCGGTGATGGACGAAGAGCCGTCATTGCCGCTGTTGGAGGCGATGTAACGCATGCCTTCGGCGCCGTTGATGGCCTGTTCGAGCAGCGTAGTGACGCCGCTTTCCACGGCCTGGGCGTTGGCGCCCGTGTAGTAGGCGCTGACCGTGACCTGGGGCGGAGCCAGCACCGGAAACTGGGCGATGGACAGAGTGGGAATGGAGATGGCGCCGGCGAGAATGATGAGCAGCGAGCAGACGATGGCAAAAACCGGGCGGCGAATAAAAAAATCGACGAACAAAGTTTTCCTCCGCGGAGCTTTGCGACCTGCAACGGGTCAAAAGGATGCCCGCCGGTCGCTGACGCCGGTTAGGCCTGGGGAATGACGGGCATGCCATCGACCAGGTTCTGGGTTCCACCGACGATGACGGTATCCCCGGAGTTAAGGCCCTCTTCGACAACGTAACTGTTGCCGATCAGAGCGCCGAGTTTGACCGGCTTCTGCAGGGCGGCAGCGCCAGTTGGGCGCTGCACGACGAGGAAGACAAAGGACTGGGCTCCAAGACGAGACAGGGCAGTGACGGGAATCATCGGTTTACTGAGCTGCTTCCAGATGACGCGGGCGTGCACCAGTTGATCGTTGCGGAAGCGGCGGTCGGGGTTGGGAACGGGCGCTTTGATGAGCAGAAGCTGATTGGCGGCATCAACCCGGGGCGACACGAAGTTTACCTGGGTGGTGACATCGGTTGTAGCGTCCGGCTTGAGCAGCTCGACCTGGGTTCCGTTGTGCACGTCGGAGGAACGCTCGGCGGGTACATTGATATAAGCCTCGAGCTCGCCCCCGCGATCCAGCGTGGTGAGGATGGTGGTGTTGGTGACGCGATCCCCAACGCGGACGGGAATGTCTCCGATGACACCAGCGGCAGGGGCGCGAACGGTGAAGTAGCGCAACTGGACCCGCTGCTGGTTGATGAAAGCTTCGGTGGCATCCACGGTGGCCTTGGAGGAATCATGGTCGCTGATCGCGTTGTCATATTCCTGGCGGCTGATGACGCCGGCCTCAAACAGCTTGCGGGCGCGTTGCAACCGGAGCTGATTGTTAGCCAGGGTCGCCTGCTGCGACTGCCGGGTTGCCTCCTGCTGGTTGACGTTGGCCTGTTGGCGGCGCGGGTCGATCTCCATGAGGGCCTGGCCGGGTTCGACCACGGCGCCGGAGACGACAAAAATCTTGGTGATCTGACCCTCTACCTCGGGTTCCAGGACAGCGGCCGTGCGCGATTGCAAGGTGGCGAGGAACTCGGTGGAGTCGCCTACCTGCTGCAGTTCGACCTTCTCCACCTTGACGGGAAACGCAGGTATGCCTGCGTTAGCCTGGACGGGCTTTTTACAGGAGACCGAGAGGCAAAGCAGGGACGTAAGAATGACGGAAAGGAATCGACGTTGGCGAATCATGAATCTCCGGCGGATAAAGGGCCTTGCGCGTGGCAACCGATGGCGCGCTCGATGAAAGATGGAACCGCCCAAGGATAACAGAGGCAGGGGATATATTATATCTATCGATTTAAAATTTAAAGAGGCGGCGGGGCAGCCCGATCGCAGAATTTGTCATCGGATAAACGGGAAGGGACCCATGTGGGTGGGCGGATTGCATTACAAACCTGAAACACATTTGAAATACCGGGCACGCAGGACAGGATTGCGATGAGCAGGCTTGGGACGCGGCTGGTTTATTCGGAAAAAGCAAGATTGCCGATTGGCGAACACGTCTTCCACGCGGGCAAATACCGTGCCATGCGGGACCGGTTGCTGGCGCTGGGAGCCTTCACGGAGAGTGACTTCGTGGTGGCTCCGCCGTGCCGGGACGAGGACGCGCTGCTGGTCCACACCAAGCTGTGGCTGGACAAACTGAAACGGGGGACGCTGAGCACGCGCGAGGAACTGGAGCTGGAAGTACCGTACAGCAAAGAGCTGGTGGAGGCGTTCTGGCATGTGACCGGAGGATCGATTGTGGCGGCCGAACTGGCGCTGCGCAATGAATGCTGCGTCCACATCGGCGGCGGCTTTCATCATGCCTTTGCGGATCACGGGGAAGGATTCTGCCTGATCAACGACGTCGCGGTTGCCATCCGCTGCATGCAGCGCGACGGCCAGATTGCACGCGCCATGGTGCTGGACTGCGACGTGCACCAGGGCAACGGAACCGCGGCGATCTTCGGCACCGGCGACCCGGAGCCGTTTCCGCAAGCCTCGTGGACGGCCTCGCTGCTGGCTCCCAAGCGGGCGGCGCACGTCAAGACCAGCGCGGCGCGCGACGTATTCACGGTTTCGCTGCACCAGGAGAGTAACTATCCGTATTGGAAGCCGGCCTCGTCCATCGACGTGAATCTGGCGGACGGCACCACCGACGCCGAATACCTGGAGTGGCTGGATACGGCGCTAAGGGGCGCCAGAGAGCGCTTTGAACCGGAACTGATCTGCTACATCGCCGGGGCAGACCCCTACCAGTACGACGAGTTGGGCGGACTGGCGTTGACCATCGAGGGACTGAAGCAGCGCGACCTGGCGGTGTTCAACTTTGCCCGCGATCACGGCTTCCCGATCATGACCACCCTGGCCGGTGGCTACGCGCAGAACGCCCAGGACACGGTGACGATCCACATCAACACGGCGCTGGCGGCCAAAGAAGTTTTCGGCTAGGGGATTGGGCGGGCTGCCCCCTGGGAACCTGAGGTGCCAGCGCGGGACCACAGTTGAAAATTAGCGAGAATTCACCTTGGGGCGGCTGCCCCGGTCTGCTATAGTTGCGCGGCTGGTTTAGAGACCTGCAGAATTACGACTTCGGAAAGGGTAGCCATGGAAAGAGTCTCCCGCGAACTTGAGCGGCTATTCACAGTGACCGCCCTGATGACCGAGCCGGTGATCGCCTGCGATGGCTGCGGGCAGATGGTGTACGCCAATTTTGCCGCGAAAACACTGTTCGGCGAGATTGACATGGACAAAAACAGCATGGACGACTGCCCGGAGGCGCTGGGCCTTTTCGATTCGCATGGCGAACGCATGCTGGAGCCGGAGGAAATGCCGCTGACCCAGGCGGCATACGAAGGTAAGGTGGTGCGGGTCAATCTGCTGGTGCGGCAGGAAGAAGCATCCTCGCCGGTGGAAGCGACGGCGTTTCCAGTGCTGGACCACAAGGGCCGGCAGGTTGGAGCCATGATGGTGTGCCGTAGCCTGGGAGCTTTCCCGGAGCCGGGACGGGTGATCCCGCTGGCGTGATATTCTGAGGCCTCGCGGGTTTGCCCGCTGAGTTAGGCGGCAACGGCTTGGCGGCGGGTACGGCCGAAAGATGGCCTTCCGGCCGCTGACGCCCGGTAATTCAAGAAAACTTCACAGATGGACCGCCTTGCGCGGCTCCCCGGACTTATCTGATGTTCGAGAATCTAACAGACAAACTGCAGCGTGCATTCAAAAACCTTCGCGGCCAGGGAACCCTGACCGAGGAGAACATGGACGAAGCTTTGAAAGAAATCCGCCTTGCCCTGCTGGAGGCGGACGTCAACTTCAAGGTCGTCAAGGAATTGATCGAGCACATCCGGGCGAAGGCGATTGGCGTGGAAGTGCTGACCTCGCTGTCTCCCGCCGAGATGGTGATCAAGGTAGTGCGCGACGAGCTGATTGAGACCCTGGGGCGCGACACGGCCAAGTTCAAGTTCGCCTCGCAGCCGCCAACCGTGGTGCTGATGGCGGGCCTGCAGGGTTCCGGTAAAACCACGACCTCGGGCAAGCTGGCGGGCTGGTTCAAAAAGACCGGACACCGCCCGATGCTGGTTTCCGTGGACGTCTACCGTCCCGCGGCGCGGGAGCAGTTGAAGGTGGTGGCCAAGGCCGTGGGCGCGCACCTGTATGAAGGCTCAGGCGTCGAGAGCAACACCGAAAGCGTGGTGCGGCTGGCCAAGGAAGCGCGGCGCGATGCGGTCATCAACGGCTGCGACGTGCTCATTGTGGACACCGCCGGACGGCTGCACATCGACGAGCAGTTGATGGAGGAAATGCAGTCGCTGAAGCAGTTGCTGGCACCGCAGGAAGTGCTGTTTGTGGCCGACGCCATGACCGGGCAGGACGCGGTGAATTCGGCCAAGGAGTTCCACGACAAGCTGACCCTGACCGGCGTGGTGCTGACCAAGATGGATGGCGATGCGCGCGGCGGCGCGGCCCTGTCGATCCGCTCGGTCACCGGACAGCCGATCAAGTTCCTCGGCGTGGGCGAAAAGTACGACGCCATTGAGCCCTTCCATCCCGACCGCGTGGTGGGCCGCATCCTGGGCATGGGCGATATGCTTTCGCTGATCGAAAAGGCGGAAGAAAAGATTGACAAGAAGAAGTCCGAGGAGTTTGCCAAGAAGGCGTTGAGCGGCGACGGCTTCTCGCTGGGTGACTTCCGCGAGCAGTTGCGGCAGGTGAAGAAGATGGGCTCGTTGCAGTCGATTCTTGGCATGCTGCCCAAGGTGGGACCGTTTGCGCAGATGCACCAGTCGGGCAACAAGGTGGACGAGAAACAGTTGACGCGGGTGGAGGCCATCATCAACTCGATGACGCCCTACGAGCGCGACCATCACGAGGTCATCAACGGCTCGCGGCGCAAGCGAATCGCGCGCGGCTCCGGAACCAGCGTTCCGGAGGTGAACAACCTGCTGCGGCAATACGCGCAGATGCGCAAGATGTTCAAGTCGATGGGCAAACCGAGCTTTGCCAAACGCCTGGCGGGGATGAAGATGCCGGGGATGTAGAGCAAAGTTTCAAGGTTTCAACGTTTCAAGGTTTCAAGGTTGGAAGAGCAAAGACAAGTGCATGAGCACGGATCGATCCGCACGCCCTGAAGGAATTCAGGGCGTTTGCTATTGCGCTGACATCCAGAACGATCACGGTTTTGCGATAGTTGGATATATGGCCTGTTCTCGTCAGCAATCCAGAAACTCTGGAGTTTATTCACGTTCGGGCCTAGAGTATCAACCACATGCGGAGAAGTGCGGCGGAACCTGTCTCTCTGGAATCGTTCATTGGAAGTGAGAGACTCTGTGACAATTGCATGAGAAACAAGATAGTGAGCTATATGCGCAAGTTTGTCACCTCACCGTGGACGATGGTGGCTTGAGCGTTTGTTCTTGATTGGCTCGCAGCGTTACTCGCCAGCAGCGACTTCTCTTTAGGCATGCGTTCTGTTTATCACAATTTTGTGGTACTTGTATTCTTCACTCTGGCAGCTGCACTATTTCTGGAATGGGGTGGATTCACGAAACACCTCCTCTTTCCGGAACGGAACATCTTATGCAAAGTTCTTTCCAATTTTGTGTTCGTTTCGGGTATGTGGCTACTGATACTTCTTTGGAGGCATTCGCGTTTCTCGTTCCGTAGGTAAGGTCAGATCCCTTCAAAATTCCTGATGCAAAATCGCCCAGTATCCAACAAACTCGAAGCGACGGGTAGGCTGTTCTCTACAACTCACAGATGCGCCATGCCTAACTGAGCCGTGATCTTTGGCACTCGCTGATTGATGTGACTCCGGTGGTGCCGCCCGCCCTTCTCTCAGGCTAGCGCCAAATCTTTCATCTTTGCTACCCGAGGGAACGGGCGAATCTTCGGCTGTTTGGTCTTCTGCGCCTGCCACAGGTCATACTGCATCTGCATCTTCAGCCAGAACTCAGGCGAGGTGCCAAGGGCCGCCGCGAGCCGCAAAGACATTGCCGCCGAAACTCCCGCCCGCCCGTTCAAAATCCGCGACAGATGCGCGCGGGTCACGCCCAAACGCTTCGCCGCCTCGGCAACCGTCATCTCGCCCAGGTAGTCTCGCAAAACCTCTCCGGGATGCGCTGGATTGAAAATCATGGCCTTACCCTCCTAGTGATAATCCTGGTAGTCCACCAGTACCGCGTCTTCGCCTTCGAACAAGAATGTGAGCCGCCAGTTGCCGCTCACGCTCACCGACCAGTGTCCCGCGAGATTTCCCTTTAATGGATGCAGGTCATAGCTTGGTGCGTTCATGTCTTCGGGCCGGATTGCCACATCCAGAGCGGTCAGCAATCGCTTCAACCGCGGCGCATGTTTAGGCTGGATGCCGGCCTTCGAGCCAGACTCCGCAAACTGCTTCAGTCCCTTGTGACGGAAGCTCCTGATCATTCGTATAGCGTATAGCTACACTATACGATTCGTCAATGCCAATCGAGAGGGGCAATTCCGTGCGCGAGTGGTTTTCTTTTGCGGCGACTTTGCGCGTCCCATGTTGCGAACAGGCCAAATGGGTCCGCACTCATTGAGGCCGTGACCGATCGTGGGCAAGAAGTTGCTTGGTATCCAACAATCCCGATACACGGCAACCCCGCGCCTGCTCTATTCCCCAATCCCGGCGAACAGGTCGGTCTCCATTGCCATTGCGGTGACATCGGCGGTGGCGGCCAGATGGAACAGTTCGTCTTCGCCGGCCTGCTGCTGGGCATGCTCAAAGATGGGTTGCAAAGGCCTCTGCGAAGTGTGTTTGGCGAACGCCTCGTTCTTGCGCTGGATGTAGGGGCCGACAGCGATGCGCGCGGTTACCGGTGACAACGAGACGGCCGGGCGCTCCTTCAAGGAGAACTCGGCGGTGGCGTAATAAAGTTTCTTGGCCTGCCAAGGGGTGAGGCCATGCTGAAGCTGTTTGGCGTAGCGTGTGCTGCGGGCGGCCCACTGGAAGGCAGCGGAGGTGAACATCCCGGCCATGCCGTGGTCGGGATGGGCGGTGACAAAGCCTTCGGCTCCGAAGGTGAGGACGACGTGCGGGCGCAGGCTTCGGATGGCGTGGACGATCCGTCCAGTAACGGTGTAGAAGCCCTCGCGATCCAGGGCGCCGTCGGAGTAGTCCAGCACCTGGCAGTGGGCGACGCCGAGGTGATGGCACGAGGCGGCAAATTCCGTGCGGCGCACGGCCTTGAGTGCCTCATCGCCGACGGCGTCACCGCGGTTGGCGGCGCGCTCTCCGGCGGTAAGGCAAAGGACGGAACACTGGACCCCGGCGTCGGAGTACCTGGCCAGAACTCCACCGAAGCATCCCGCTTCATCATCGGGATGCGCTACGACACAGAGCAGCTTCAGCATGGGATTTCCTCGAACATAAAATCCAGTTTGCGCTGCCGTCCCTGGCTGGCGGCGGCCACGGGCGCGTAGCTCAGGCGATGCAGAGGCGAGGGTCCGTACTGGCGCAGGGCAAGCTTGTGGCGCGGGGTGGCGTATCCCTTGTTGCTGGCAAGGCCGTAGTGGGGATACACGGGGTCCAAGGCTCGCAGAATGGCGTCGCGATGCACCTTGGCGAGGATGGATGCGGCGGCAATGGAAGCCGAAAGCGCATCACCATGGATGATTTTCCGCTGCGCGCAGCCGGTATCCAGGGTGGCGGCATCGACCAGGAGAAAATCCGGGCGCGGCTGCAGGCGCTCAACTGCCAGCTTCATGACCAACAGGCTGGCCTGGTAGATGTTGATGCGGTCGATGACGGCGGCGTCGACTTCGGCGACGGCCCAGGCAATGGCGCGCCGCCGGATGCGCAGGGCAAGCTCCTCGCGAGTCTCTTCCGGCAGCAGCTTGGAGTCGCGTAATCCGCGGATGCGATCGGCAGGATTGAGAATGCAGGCGGCGGCCACGACACATCCAAACAGCGACCCGCGGCCGACCTCATCGACGCCGGCCACCAGGCGGGCGCCACTTTGCCAGGCCGCTTTCTCAAAGCTCGTAGTGCACTTGAGGCTCTTGAGCAGACGCAACTTGGCCGCCGCAGCGGAGAGCACTGGGCGGGAGCCGTCGGGCAGGTGTGGGTGCGTGGGTTCAGACACGTCGCTGTAAGATTCGCACCGCGAGCAAGACGAATGCAAGTGTCTGGAGCCGCGGCGAATAGACCCGGGTGTCCCAATTCGCAAATGGCGTGCCGCGCCCACGCTTTAAAAAACTGTCCGGCGGAAATCGCCCACGGCCCGCAGCGCGAAGACTACCGCCAGGCCGCGAACAGTTCACAGCTTGCTATCAACGGTGTGCCGGATGGGCTCGGTTACGGTTGCAGTTCGATCCAGCTTGTCCCAGGAAAAGTGACGGCCATCGATGGCGCGCCGCAGCGTCTTGATGAGCACGAGGGAGAACAACTGGCGGTAGGCGAAGCGCTGCAGCCAGACGTGTCCGAGCAGCCACCAGTCGCGGCGGTCGCGTCC
>CAZQDD010000042.1:0-29804 GCA_964591805.1 uncultured Acidobacteriaceae bacterium
TAGAATAGTTCCGGCCGAGTCGCGCTCCAGGCGCATTGCTTGCGCAGTTCCATCAATACAAAGTTCTCCAAGACCGATCCGGCCACATTCCCCTCGCTCTTCAGGCGGTCCACCGTGACTCCCAGCAGATGCGCCAACAGCCCTGCATCGTTCAGGTAGACCTTGGGAGTCTGGATGGCTCGCTGCCCGAGATTTCTCGCCCAAGGGCGCAGCAATTGTACGAGGAAAGTCGCCTCCAGCAGGGCGAAGTAGCGTTTCAATGTCGTTTGCGGCAGGGCCATCGTTCTCGACAGGTCGGCGAAGTTCAGCAGTCCGCCCGCGCGGGCGGCCACTACGGAGAGCAGCCGTGGAACGGCGGTCGAATCGGAAATATTTGCCAAATCCCGTATATCTCGTTGGAGCACCGTCGTAACGTAGGACTGAAACCAGGCATCGCGGCGGCCCGCACTCTTGCGAGCCACAGCAGGCGGATAATCAACCATCCTGTGGATGATTATCAACCAAAATCAAGATGATTATCCAGATCCCCTTCTGCGCCGGGCTGCGCCTCGGGCTCAGTCATCTCCCAGCGGCTCACTGAAGATCGCGTACTGATCCACGCCGGTATGCACAAACCCGAGCTGTCGTTAAACGGGCGTTTGCGGAGCGGGCAACACACCGATTGCCGAGCGAACTCGATCTACCCGCAACGTGGCGTCTTGAATCGGAGTCTCTGGCATCTTCGCTCCACTCTCCCGTAAGGAGCGCTGATTGAATTGCCTTAAGGTTCCAATCGTTACTCAACCGGGTTTCTTGACAATTGGCGAAGTAGCTTAGTTGCTCGCAGGTTAGCTCTGGCATAGAACGTGCGCTTGCAGCCTAACAGACCGTCAAATTACACTCGTATTCTCTTCAAAAATCGAGGGTTGCTACACTTTGAGTACTCTAACGCCGACCACCGACATGCCCGAACTACCCTACCGTTTCGCTAGGGTCAGGATGGCAGTCGGGCTTTTGGGGCAAATCGGATCATTTGGTTGGTGGTCGAGCTCCTTTCTTACACCCAACGGCCTCGCTATCTCTGAGTACAATTTTCCCCGCGCCGCAAGTTATGCGGCCCTGAACGCCACCACCTCAGCCGCCAAGCGTCTGCACGACGAGCGCATTGGCAAACGAAGGTGCGTTCATCTTTTTCGTCTCGCTTTGGCAGACGAAGTGTCGATCCAACGGGCTATCCAACCCGAAGAACACGTATTCCTCGACCCGGTGCTCCAGCGCCACGAGGACGCTTTGAAGGTGCTCGAAGCCGAGAGTCGAGAGGTTATCTCAGTTGATGCCGGTCCCGTCCAGATTGGGACCATCGAGGACGCCTTCACCGAAGCGGGCCTCAGCGAACTGGCCAAACACTATTTCGCAGCCTTCCGGCAGGAAGTACAGTGCCTGCCCTATTTTGCGGACGCAAGAAAATGACGACTGCACTGCACTACACCACCAATCTCTCGAAAGCTCAAGGCATGGTTGCCGAGACGTTCGAACTATTGGAGCTTTGGGAACCGGGTATGACGGTTGGCGAACTCAAGGCTCGTGTACGAGCCACTGGTGCCCTCGGCAAAGCGACCCAGGTGCGGGTTGACGATTTGGTGGGGCGGGCATTCGCACAGAGGTATCTCATCGACGGAGGTAAGCCGGCGCAGTGGTTACGGAATCTTCTTTTGAAGCGGGTAAGTCGTGGTCTGCTTCGCCAGTTGATCCTGATTTACACCGCCCGCGCAAACCTGATACTCCACGACTTCATAAGAGAAGTATTCTGGCTCAAATACTCGTCCCCGACCGGTGAAGTGACCAAGCAAGATGCTCGCGATTTCATCGACCGGGCGGTCAATCGAGGCGCCTTGGAAAAGCGCTGGTCGGAGAGCACGGTGGAACGGGTCACGCGTTATCTCCTCGGGACCTTGGCGGATTTTGAATTGATTGCGTCGAATCATTTCGGTAAGCGGCAAATCCGGCCATTATTCATCATGCCTGAAACGATCGTGTTCCTCGCCTACGAAATGCACTTCGCTGGGATCGAAGACCAGGATATCGTGCGATGCCGGGATTGGGCGTTGTTCGGCCTCTTGCCCGCCGACGTGATTGCTTCCTTGGAAAAAGCAGCCACGCAGGGCCACATTTTCATTCAGCACTCCGGTGCACTGGTACGGGTGGAATGGAAATATCAAAACATGGAGGACATGCTAGATGCGCTCACTCAGTGAAAAATTCAACGAGTTGCGCGGACAGCTTAAGAGCGGGATGGGCTCGATTCGTCCGACAGGGTTCGATCCAGTTTATTACTTGCTATTTCCGCCGCAACAGATCATTGAAGTCAAACAACGCCTCCCGGAATGGGAAGCACAATTGAAGGTTGATGGCTTTCAGCCGCAACATGTCTCGATGACTGCGGTACTCAACGATTACTTTCGCACGCATGATCTGCGCGAGCCGTTGATCGCGGCCGCGCTCTTGCAATCAAATGATTTTTCGGTGATCACGCGGTCGCTAACCACGCATCTCGTGAATGACAATGTCGTGGGGGATGCGATTCTTCGAGCAATCGAGGCGCACCGGCACGACTCCACCTCCGTCCTGTTCCTCACCGACTTAGAGGCCCTGCATCCGTTTCTAAGGATTGGTGCGGTGGAACAACAGCTTGTTGGACGTTTTTCTTTCCCTACCATCGTCTTGTATCCAGGCACGGCGGGCGGCGCTTACAGTCGGCGTTTTCTCGGCGTGCACAAGGAAGATGGCAATTACCGTTCGCCACACATTGATTGAGTGAAGCCAAAACATGGAAATCATTCGCGACATCTTTGATCAGACCCGTCCGATTGACCGACAGATTACCTCTGTCATCAACTACGCCGGTGACTCCGAGGACCAGCTCGAACGCGAAATCGGCGAGTATGAGGTCACTGACAATCTCTCTCGCCATTACGAGCGCTTTCTCAACAACCTGGCCGACGGCTTTTCGGCAAGCGCGGGACATGAAATTGGCGTTTGGGTGTCCGGTTTCTACGGCTCCGGCAAGAGCTCATTTACCAAGTATCTTGGTTTCGCCTTTGACCCGTCACGGAAGCTTAAGGGGGAACCTTTCTTAAAGTGGCTGCAGAATCAATTTCCGGGAGTCCCGCTGCGCCAGCAGCTGTCCACCGTTGCCAATAGATATCCCGCCACCGTCATCATGCTGGATCTGGCGGCGGTTGCCTCGGTCCAGGCTGCTGCTCAAGGTGTCTCACGGATGCTCTACGACGAGGTCATGGCTTGGGCTGGGTATTCTAGAGATGAGAAGCTGGCTCTGCTCGAATTGCTTTTGGAGAAAGATGGCAAGCTCGACGCTTTCAAGGCCCGATTTCGGGAAGTAGCTAGTGGCCACTCGTGGGATCTCCTCAAGAACGACCTCCTGCTCGGGGTCGCCTTCGCCTCCCGCATTGTCCCAGAATTTTACACGGAAATCTGGCCCGACGCTAAATCCTTCAACGACACTAAAGTCAGCGCACGCTATGGCGAAGACGAGCGCGTGCGACAGATGCTCGATCTCATAGAGCGCCGCACTGGCTCACGGCGCGTCATCTTCATCATTGATGAGGTTGGCCAATTCCTCGAAGGCAGCCCGCAACTGATTCTCAACATGCAAGGGCTCGCCGAGAATTTGAAAAACCTTGGGTTCGGAAAAGCCTGGGTAATTGCCACCGCCCAGCAGACACTTCCAGTCACAGGCCCGCTTTTCAAACTCAAGGATCGTTTCCCGGAACCCCTGCGCGTAGACATCGAGTCCTCCGACATTCGCGAGATCACCTATCGTCGCCTGCTTCGCAAGTCTCCCGCCGGCGAGGCGCTTCTCCGTTCGCGCTATAAGGAAAAAGAGGGCGGTCTGCTGCACGCCACGCAGCTCAAGAATACAAAGCTTCTTCAATCCTCCCTCACAGCAGAGGCGTTCGTTCAGCTCTATCCCTTCCTGCCCCAGCATTTTTCATTGCTGATGGAATTGCTCCGTTCGCTTGCTCGGTCCACCGGTGGCATCGGACTGCGCTCAGCCATCAAGGTCATTCAGGACGTGCTGGTGGATGTTAGCGGCTATCGGTCTGGTCACGAGTTGTTGGCGGACGCGGCCATCGGCGCCCTAGCCACCGCAGATGTCTTCTACGACACTCTGCGACGTGACATCGAGCGCGCCAACCGTCAGATCGTGGAAACCGTGGACAGAGTGGGCGAAGTGTTCGGCACTAATTCCCTGCATCTCAGTGTCGCCAAGACAATCGTGGTCCTGCAATTTATTGAGGGTTTTCCGGTTAGCCGTGAAAACATCGCAGCTTTGCTCTATCCGAATCTCTCGTCCGCGCCGATGATGCCACAGGTCGAGCTTGCTGTGCATGATTTGCTTGCGGAGAAAGGCCTGCCGCTTACAGAGATTGACGGTTCACTCCGGTTCATGAGCGAGGCCGTTTCGCAAATCATGACGGAGAAATCACTGTTGCAGCCCTCAACTTCAGATTCCAACCGCATCCTCTCTGATCGACTTCGCGAGCTACTTACTCCCGAACCCTCAGCCCTGGTAGAGGGTACTTTGAAGGTCAAGGTACAGATGAAGCTTGTGCAAGGCTCCATGCCGCTACAAATCAGCCACGAAAAATCCGAGATCGAACTCCATCTCGAGATCGTCGCGCCCGCAGAACTCAGCGCTACGCAGGCTGACCGTATCAACGACTCCCGCGTCCTGTCGAACCAGCAGATCATCTATCTCACCGGAGAAGACAGCGCTCACATACGCGACCTCATCAAAGAGATCTTCCAATGCGAGGAGATCCATCTCCGGCATCGTGCTGAAGCGGCGGAAAAAGAGGTCGCGGACTTTGTGCGCGCCCAAGGCCAGCGTGCTGACACCCTCAAGCGGGACCTCGATACCGCCCTTCAGAGCGGCTTTCTCAAGGGAAGCTTCGTCTTCCGCGGCAAACCGAACGCCGTCGCATCGCGCGGCACCGAGCTTCTCGCCGCCTGCAAGTCACAGGTTCAATTTGTGGCAGCCGATGTCTTTCATCGCTTCAAGGAGGCGCCCGAAAACGTAGAAACAAATCTCGCCGAACGTCTCCTTCAAACGAAAGATCTGTCTACGATTGCGTCCGCGGTGGACCCACTAAGTCTGGTCCAGAAGAGGGGCAACGCTACCCGCATCAATGATGCTCATCCCGCACTTATCGCCATCCTCGATCACCTTAAGAAACACGGCGAAGTGGACGGTCGCAAACTGCTCGATGACTTTAGCCGCGCACCTTTCGGTTGGTTTAAGGACACCACGCGCTACCTCGTAGCCGCGCTACTCATTTCCGGGCGCATCCGTATTCGCGTGGGCTCCCAGTGGATCAAGGTTGCCGGCGAGAAAGCTATAGAAGGCCTGAAAAACAACAATGCCTTCATCAAGGTGGACGTGGCCACCAATGACGAGACACTTCCGCAGGACACGCTGCTCCGAGCCGCCACCCGCCTGCTCAATATTACCGGCCAGAACATCCTGCCCATGCCGCAGAATGTCAGTCGCGGCGTTCAGGAACACTTTCCGAAGTTCCAGCGTGAGTACGCCTCGCTCGCCGCTGAACTAATGGCGGCAGGCCTACCCGGTACTGAACGCGCCGCTCGCCTGCAAAAGCAGCTCTCGCAGGTTCTCCAAGGCGACGCATCAGAAGCACCCGCTGTCATCGGCGCTGAGGAATGCGAACTCATCGACAACTTAATCTGGGCGCGCGACGTGCGGAAGGCCTTTGAGCACAAGCTGAATGAAAGCGCAATTGATGCTGGAAAACTGCTCAGAGAGATTCCTCTCCTACCGAAGATTGGTGCGGCTGAGGTTCTGCTGCGCGACTCAGAAGCGTTACGCGCCGCGATCTCCAGCATTCTTGAACGCGAAGACTTTTTCACGGTAGGCGCAGATCTTCGCAATAGGCTCCAAAACCTGAACATCCTCGTAAAGACCAACGCCGAACTGCTCACCAGCCAATTCACCCAGACGCTAAACCAGGAGCGCGATGACATACGTTCGACGCCGCTTTGGGCAACGCTGCCGGAAGCGGACCGTGCCAACTTCTCCGAGAAATTAGACGCTCTGGATTTGGGAACTGCCTCCGATCTCGCGGGCATGCGCACCCTCGTAAACCGCAAGCTCGAAGCCGACAGCACCCTTGCGAGCACGCGCATTAAGGTTGAAATCCGTGCAAGGGAAGTCGCCGAGATCAAGGCAACACCGCCGCCGCCGCCGACTACACCAACACCATCCAGCACCACTTCCACTACACCGCGAGAGCGAGCACACATCAAGGCCCGCCGCCGCTACGAGTCCGGCGCCGAAATTAAACCGCTCATCACGCAGTTGCAGGAAGCGGTCGATGCCGATCGTCCTGTGGACTTGGAACTCGAATAGCTCATGGCCTTTGACCAAAAAACTCGGAACCTCCTCCAGCGGACGATCACCGCCTGCCGGCGGGTGTTCGACCGTGAGTTCACCGCTCAACTGCAGGAGCTTTACGGCATCCAGCCTGATGGCACACTTACGCAGTGTGAAATGCTGGACCATCTCGCCGATGAAGAGTTGGAGGTCGCTCGTCTACTTCGTTCGCGCCTTAACCACCTGGAGGGCGGCGAACCCTCTGAGGCCCTCACGCGCACACAGGCTAAGCCAGAGAATGTCGCGCGTGTCATCCGTGAGCAGGCCTTTACGGTACTTAATCGTCTTGCTGCGCTCCGGCTCTGCGAGGAACGCGGTCTGGTGCTGGAATGCGTACGTCAAGGCGTAAACTCCGAGGGCTTTCAGCTTTTCATGACGACGGCTGGCAACGCGCTGGGCGAGACTCACGAAGCTTACCTCGTCTATCTCTACCGCTTGTTTGACGAACTCGCCCTGGACCTTGGCGTGCTTTTTGATCGCTTCAGCCCACTTGCGCTGCTGTTTCCTCGGAAGGACGCTCTGGAGGAAGTACTTCGAGAGCTAAATGGTACCGGCAAGGCCGCCGAGAACGAAGCCATTTCTGCCGAGCAGTTCGCAGAAATCTGGAAGGCCGACGAGACCATTGGCTGGATTTATCAGTACTACAACGACGAGGCCGAGCGGAAAAAGATGCGCGAGGAATCCTCCGCACCGCGTAATAGTCGCGAACTGGCTGTCCGCAACCAGTTCTTTACTCCGCGTTATGTCGTCGAGTTCCTCACCGACAACACTCTCGGCCGACTCTGGTATGAGATGAGGCACGGCGAAACCGTGCTGCGAGATCGCTGCGCCTTCCTTGTCCGCCGACCGACCGAGATTTTCTTGAAACTCGGCGAAGCTGCGCCAGAAAGCTCAGTCGGCAATGAAGCTTCGCAGGAAGAGCTGCTGCGGCAGCCCGTCCACATCCCGCATCGTCCGCTCAAAGACCCGCGCGAGATCCGGCTGCTCGATCCAGCTTGCGGCTCGATGCACTTCGGCCTATATGCCTTCGACCTCCTCACCGTGATCTACGACGAAGCATGGGAGATTGCGCACGGCCCAGACGAAGTGGCGAAATCCACAGAGATCTTCGCCCCTTTCGTCGCTTTCGTCGCCAACATCTCTGATAAAGCGGCCTACCTTCTCCAAGTGCCGCGCCTCATTATCGAGCACAATATCCATGGCATTGATATCGATCCACGTGCTGCGCAAATTGCCGGTCTGAGTCTTTGGCTGCGCGCCCAGCGCGCCTGGCACGAAGCCGGTATTAAGCCTGCCGATAGGCCCCGTATCACCCGATCCAATATCGTTTGCGCTGAACCGATGCCGGGGGAAAAGAAACTGCTTCGCGAATTCGTAGAGCAGCAGTTCGAAATCAGTGAACGGCCCGCCTTTGCTTTCTTATTGGAGAAGATTTTCGATCACATGGCCCTGGCTGGTGAAACTGGTTCTCTCCTCCGAATCGAGGAGGAAATCCGGTCTGCGATTGCCGAGGCAAGCGCCCTCGCTCGGAGCCATCCCGTGCCCCGGCAAGCGCCACTATTTCCGGAGGACGAAAAGCCTGATCCGTTACAGCTCGAATTGCAAGGACTCGTCGCTGAGCACTTCTGGCGGGAGGCAGAGCAACGAATTTACGATGCACTCGAAGCCTACGCCGAGCAGACGGAGAATGGCGGAGGATTCCAGCGCCGCCTCTTTGCCAATGATGCTGCTCAGGGCTTCGCCTTTATTGATCTCTGCCGCAAACGCTACGATGTGGCGGTTATGAACCCTCCATTCGGGTCGCCACCAACTCTAGCTAAGGCTTACCAGGATCGGACATACCCGAGCAGTAAAAACGACCTCTATTGCGTATTTGTGGAGCGATTGCTTGGCTTACTCGAAACGGGAGGGCTGCTTGGCAGCATTACCTCTCGAACCGCTTTTTTCCTTTCTTCCATGCGGCTCTGGCGGGAAGAGATTCTGTTGCGGCATTCAGATGTTTTGTGTTACGCCGACTTTGGTTTCGGCGTTCTCGATGGTGCGTTCGTCGAAACAGCCGCATTCGTCTTAGAAGCCAAAATACCCTCCGAACGGCTCATAAGTTTTTTCCGTCTTAACGAGACAGAGAATAAAGAACAGGGCTTAATTGATTGCATCACCCATAGACGTGGCTTTTTCAGCGTTCCCCAGGAACTTCGGGCCATACCAGGGAGCCCGTTCAGTTACTGGGTTTCAAGGCGAGTTCGCGGCTTGTTTTTGTCGAACAAGGCCTTAGAATCGGCGGGAGTGACCGTCGCAGTGGGACTCGCAACGAGCGATAACGAGAGATTTGTAAGGACTCGGTGGGAAATTCCATCGCCTTCTGAACGATGGAAACCATATCCCAAAGGGGGCGACTTCGCTAAGTTTCACCAGGACATTTACCTTTACGTCGACTGGGACAAGAATGGGGCAGCAATAAAAACCCAAGTTGCAACCCTCTACGGGAGTGCTTCAAGGTTTGTCCAAAACACGAATTTGTATTTCCAGAAGGGGTTCACCTATCCACGCGTGTCTGTAAAGGGCTTTGGAGTTCGTATCATGCCTGCGGGATGCATTTTTAGCGATGTCGGACAGGGAATATTTACAGATTCGATTGATTCTTGGCTTTTGTTGGGGATTCTGAACTCGGAGGCTGTGGAGTTCTTCATGCGGACGATGACTCCAAGCAGGAAATGGGAGGCGGGCTTTCTGAAACGTATTCCATTGCCGGACCTCGACGCAACATCGAGTCGCGCCATATCAGAGTCGGCCCAGCAGCTATACCGCGAGAAGCTTAAAAGAGATGTGGGAAATGAAACAACGGCGGCATTTATCGGCTTACCGTTTATTGGCTGCCCTTCAATTAGCACCCAAAATGCTAATCATCAGTTCGAACATCGGCGTGGCAAAGAAATGGAGATTGCAAGCGCAACTCGGCTTAATTGCTCTGTTTCGAAGGCCTATGGAGTTAGCAGTGCCGACATTACGATTCCTAATCACATCATTGAGGTAGTAGAGGAAACTACGAGGGATATGGTTGACCCTCCAACAGACGATCCCGGGGAGTCGCCATCTGTCAACAGAGTATTGTCTTACCTTTTAGGCAGCGTCTTCGGCCGCTGGGATATCCGGTACGCCACGAATGAGCGGCCTGCGCCGGAGCTGCCTGACCCATTTGCGCCGTTGCCAATCTGCTCGCCCGGTATGCTCCAGGGAGAAGACGGTCTGCCGCTTTCGTCCGAAGTTGGTCGCCGGCAGCGGACCGAAGCCCTTTACCCGCTCGACGTGGCTTGGGACGGCATCCTCGTGGATGATCCAGAGCAACTGTTCGACATCGAACGCCGCGTCCACGCCGCTGGTTCCGTACTCTGGGCCGACCAAAACGAAGCCATGGAACACGAAATCCGTGAGCTCCTCAGTGTGCCAACTCTGCGCGAGTGGTTCCGACGGCCCTCAGGCTTTTTCGCCGACCATCTAAAACGTTACTCGAAGAGTAGACGCCAGGCACCGATCTACTGGCCGCTTTCCACTGCCAGCGGTCGCTACACGCTTTGGCTCTACTACCATCGCCTTACGCCCGACACTCTATACAAGTGCCTCCAGCAATTCGTGCTGCCAAAGTTGACGGATGTTGAAAAGGAAATCGCCCACTTGCGCACCGTCCTGGCCGCCAACGAGGGGGGCGCCAAGGAGAGAAATCGCTTGGAGGAACTCGAAGGTCTCCGCCGCGAACTGATCGAACTGCGCACTGAGCTCGAAGTTTGGGCTCCAAAGTGGAAGCCGAACCTGAATGACGGCGTACTCATCAACGCGGCTCCACTCTGGAAGCTCTTCCGCTTGCCTAAATGGCAGAAGGATTTAAAGGCATGTTGGCAGGAACTGGAGAAGGGGGACTACGATTGGTCGCACCTTGCCTATTCGCTTTGGTCCGACCGCGTACGTGAAAAATGCAAAGCCGACCGTTCCCTCGCAATCGCCCATGGCCTTGAGGAGATCTGCGAAGTGAAGGCACCGGTGAAAAAGGTCAAGAAGACTAAGAAAACAGCAACGAAGGACGAGCTGCAAGAATATTTCGAGGGGTAATCTGTGCCAAAGATTGATGCCAAAGAGAAAGCGATTCGCGACGTCTTCCACAGGGACTACGTATTTTCCATCCCTGCCTATCAGCGGCCTTACAGTTGGGGGACGGATCAAGCCAAAACCTTATTAAGCGACTTAGTGGCCGCCAGCGCAGGTTTCAACGTCGGCATGAACGTTAACAGTGTGACCCCTTATTTCCTCGGCAGTATTGTCGTGATCAAGCAGGAGAACGAGCCGCAAGCAGATGTGGTTGATGGTCAGCAGCGACTCACCACCCTTGCCCTTCTACTCTCAGCCCTGCGCACGCTTTTTACGGATGAAAAACGGAAAGCCACTTTCGGTGAATTTGTCCTGGAGCAGGGCGATCCGTTGGTGGGCACAGAAGACCGTTGCCGCCTTGAACTACGGCAACGCGACCACGCGTTTTTTGAGACTAACTTTTTGCGTCACCCGACTCTTTCACAGTTACCAGGGCTACTTGCGGGTAACCTGAGCGACCCCCAAAAACACCTGGCCGAGAATGCTCAGGCGCTCCTCGCTGAATTGTCCAAGCTCGATCCTGCCCGCCGTGATGCCTTAGCTGCCTTTTTGCTCCAGCACACCTATCTCGTCATCGTTTCCACAGCGAGTCTGGAATCTGCCTTTCGTATTTTCTCCGTCCTGAATGACCGTGGCTTGGATTTGACCGTAGCGGACATCTTGAAATCAGAGATCATCGGTCGGATTTCCGCCGCTACCCAGGATGCCTTCGTCACAAAATGGGAAGACGCCGAAGTGGAACTCGGCACCCAACGCTTCGCAGATCTTTTCTCGCACATCCGAATGATTCATGATCGGAAAAAGCTCCGTACCACGGTGCTTGAGGGGTTCAGAGCCTCCGTCCCCACGACTCATCCTGGGGCTTTCATTGACGACGAGTTGCTGCCCATGGCGGATGCGATGCAGGTTATTCTCCAGGCAGACTTTGAATGCGCTGACCCAGCCCTTGAGAAACAGGCCAATCATTCCCTGCGCTGGTTGCTCCGCATTGGCGATCAGGATTGGATGCCAGTCGCCCTACGTTTGATTACGCATTATGCGGAGAAGCCTGCAGTGATTGTTGCCAAATTGGCGGAGTTGGAGAAACTGGCCGCGGTCCTCTGGCTAAATAGATTCGACATTAACAACCGAATCGATCGCTATGGCAAGCTCCTCGAAGAGATTGCAAGCGACCAATCGAAGTCGGGGATTCTCCCATCTTTGCTGACCTCGGCTGAAGAAAAGAAAAGTGCCGCAGTTGCTATCAGCGGCGATGTGTATAACCTGTCTCCGCCACCCAAGCGTACCTTCGTTTTGCTTCGCCTTGATGCAGCCTTGTCGTCAGGGGAAGCGACCTACGATTTCGACACCATCACAGTCGAGCATATCCTTCCTCAGACTCCCGACGCCAACAGCAAGTGGATTGAATGGTGGCCGGACCCAATCGCCCGGGAGCAGTCGCTCCATCTACTCGGCAATCTGGCACTGTTAAATCGCCGCCAGAACTCAGCGGCGTTAAACTGGGAATTCGACAAGAAAAAAGAGAAATACTACCAGAAAAAGACAGGGGGCAGTCCGTTCCAGATAACATCGCGCGTATTGAAGGAAACCGAATGGACGCCCGCCGTTTTCGCCGTGCATCAAGCCGAAACGGTCGCAAAACTAAAAGAAACCTGGAACTTGTGAGTGGCGATTGCACTCACCCCCGAGGAGAGCGGAGCAACTTGTGATGCAGAGATTTGAGCAATTCCTCTCCGACCACATGCGCGAGGTCTTGAACGACCGGCGACTGCTAACCATCTTTGACCCCGAACGCCGACTCCTTGAGGTGGCCCGCTCGCTCACTGACGAGAAGAGCCGGCTAATAGAAGTGGATGATGACATCATCACCGCCCGGGAGCTGGCGCTTGAAGCATTGGTGGAACTGGGGCAGGACACGAGCCATTCCAGCAGCCTCGTGCTGTACTTGCCAAGACCGCGTCCACTCGACCAGGACGCGGTGTGTCTCGACCCTTTTACTCCATTCGTGCTTGCCGGTGGGGCATTTCCGGACGGCGACGGGGACAGCTACTTTGCCTTGTGTCAGCGATTTCTTCCCGAACAGGCCGGCGCAATTGAAGAGATGTTCCAACACGGGGAGCCCACCTTTCTCGAAATCAATAGCCTCGTCACCGGAGCAAATGATTCACCGGTATTGAGTGGATTGCTAAGGGCCGACGGAACTCGGGATCTTCTAGTTCGCTTTCTTTGTGTTAACTCCAAAGACGCAAAATCGCTCAAGCTATCGCCGCACTGGCGCAAGGAACTACAGTCTCTCGTCAGCAAGACGCTCGGATTCACTTTGCCAGAAGGTGTGACGGTAGTTGACGAACTACGAAACATTCTTTGGCGGTTCCTACTATTCAGCGAATTCGCGGCGGACCTCCCCGTGCCTCTGCCACCCGCACTGAGTGGAGTGTTGAAAGCAGCGCCGAAGTATCACCGATTCGTTTTGGACCTCTGCGCGACGTTGCGCGACAGGACGAGTACACAACAGACTTACGAAGAATTCTCCAACCGTGTCGCAGACGAGTTGGGCTTGGAAGCCCATTGCGGCAATATGGAAGACCTCGGGGCGCTCGACACGTTCGCTTTTAAAGAGCGCTGCTTCCTTAATACCTTTGCCAATGCTGCGCTCGCAGCAGATCTCGAGAAAGCTACGCGACTTGTAACGGAGCGTTCTCACTCATTCTGGATTCGTGATGGCGCCCGAGCGGGAGAGTGGAAGCTGGCTGGATGCTGTGTGAATGTGTTGCAAGCGGTGACGGATCTCGAAATGGTTCTCAAGGGCGCTCCGCCGAATGGTATCGACGGCTGGTTTGATTTCCAAGTTAACTGCGGGTTCCGACTCGACACGGCCCATCGGCTTATGGAAAGCGTCGCACAGGACTGGATGCCGGAGCCGGGACCATTGGCAGACGTGGTGGCACGAGCCAGAACCGCGCATCGGAATCTTCTGGATCGAACGGCGCGCTATTTTCAAGACGCCGTGATTAAGGAAGGTTGGCCGGCGCCGGGTCGCTCGCGTGCCAACGACACCTATGATCAGTTCGTGCGGGTGCCATGGCAGGAAGGCAAGCGAGTAGCCTACTTCTGGATTGATGCGCTTCGTTATGACTTGGCCGAACAGCTCGCAACCCTGGCTTCATGCCGCCACTCCGTCAAAGTGAAGGCCGTTTGCGCGCAACTGCCGACGATTACAAAGATTGGCATGGCGGCATTGTTACCCGGAGCCGGGGAGGATTTTCGAGTCGCAGTTCAAGGTAACGAATTGGTGTCCGTCGTTAAGGGCAGGGCCTTGCCGGCCTTGCCGCAACGACTCGACTACATCAAGGAGATCGTGGGACCGAACCGCTTTGGTGCCGTAGAGCTTTCGGAGTTGCTAGCCGCCAAAGATCTCGATCATCTCAAGAATGTCGAAATATTGGTTGTCCGCACGTCTGAAATTGACCAACTCGGTGAAAACAACCCGAGTTATCTGTTCGGGTTGCTGCCCGGCGCCTTGCGTGATTTGCATTTGGCGTTGAATCGGCTCGCTGACATAGGGTTCGGCGCGGCGGTGCTGGCCACCGATCATGGTTTCTGCTGGTTCGACAGCGCTGGGAGCGGTGACGCGATTCCGAAACCGCCTGGCGAGTGGGTTGAAGTCAAGAATAGGGCGTTGCTCGGGAGCGGACAGCCAAACTCTCAGGTCGTGTGCGTGGAAGCCGCCCAGGTTGGAATCCGGGGAGACGTTGCGCGCTACGTGGCGGCACGGGGATTGGCCACGTTTACTAAGGGAGTTCGCTATTTTCATGAGGGGCTATCCCTACAAGAATGTGTTTTACCCGTCGTTTACGTCGAACTCAAGCCACCCTCCAAGAAGCCCGCGGTCCTCGTCGAGTTGTTCATGACTTACCGGGGCTCCAAGAAAGGCACGGTAACAACGCTACGACCAACAGTAGAAGTCAGTCTGCCTTCCAGCGATTTGTTCCAGCCGGCGGAGGCGAGCTTCGTCCTCGAAGGATTTGACTCGACTGGCAAAAAGGTTGCCGAAGTCGCTTCCAGCCCTTACGCCGATTCGGCTACCGGCGAGGTGCACATTTTGGGGGGCCAATCGATCAAGGTTCCCATTCGGATCCAGGAAGGGTTCAACGGTACCATTGAACTCCGCGCAGCTCATCCCGCCACAGGTGAGATCTTCGCGACACTCAAGCTGGTTACGGATTTTCACCACTAAAGGAATGCCCAGATGACGCCACTTAGTACCAAGCTTAATGCAGTGTTCCCAGGTCGGGTGGTTCGCAAAGATCTCGTCCAACGCGTGAAGAAAGGAACAAACGTCCCGACGTTTGTCCTCGAATTCTTGCTCGCGCGCTATTGTGCGACCGACGATCCCGACGAAATCGAGGCTGGATTGCAGGCGGTAAATGAGACTATTCAAGGCAACTTCGTCCATCCGAATGAATCCAACGCCGCTCAGTCCCTTGTTCAGCGCACCGGGAGCCACAAATTCATTGACAAGGTTCGCGTGGTTCACAAGGAATCCGAAAAGCGACACTGGGCCGAGATGGAGAATTTTGGAAGCAAACGCATTGCCATCCACGAGCGTCACTATCGCGAAAATCAACGCCTGCTTGAGGGTGGCCTCTGGTGTGAAGCCACCATCGCCTACAATGCGGTCGAGGAGGATGACTATACCTTCCTCATCGAGGAAATCCGCCCCATCCAGATTTCCCGCTTCGATTTCGATGTCTATCTTGACGGTCGAGAGAAATTCACACGGGACGAATGGCTGGATGCCCTACTAGCCACCATCGGACTAGAACCGCAAAGACTGACCCCACGGCAGAAGTTTCACTACATAACGCGACTCGTCCCTCTCGTAGAACAGAATTACAATTTGATCGAGCTTGGTCCGCCAGGTACAGGCAAATCCTATGCTTTCTCAGAATTTTCACCCTATGCGACCTTAATTAGCGGCGGACAGACAAGCACTGCAATCCTTTTCTACAACAAAGTAAGGCGACAGGTTGGGATCATTGGCTACTGGGATGTTGTCGCCTTTGACGAAGTCGGCGGCATGAGAATCAAAGACCCCGGTACAGTGCAAATTTTAAAGGACTATATGGCAAACGGGCGCTTCAGCCTGGGTACCGAAGTCACCGCGCCCGCGAGCCTTGCGTTTCTCGGCAACATTTACGATTCGATCTCGGCCGTCGTTGCGCATCCGAGCCAGGACCTGTTCAAGCCATTGCCTCCAGAGTTCGACATTGCGGTCATTCACCGTTTTCACACGTACATACCGGGATGGGAGCTGCCGCCCAATTCCAGTAACCTATTAACTAACGAATATGGATTCATCACGGACTACCTGGCCGAGGCGCTTCACTACTTGAACAAGCACCGCAACTTCTACACCGCGGTGAAAAAACGTGCTCAACTGGGGGACGGATTCCAGGGACGTGACGAAACGGCAGTTTACAAAACCGTTGCCGCATTTCTGAAACTGCTGCATCCGTCCGGCGAATGCTCCGATACTGAATTTGACGAATATGTTGCCTATGCCGTCGAAGGCCGACGTAGGGTCAAAGAGCAGTTGAACAAACGCAAGCAAGACGATGACTTCGCTCAGATTCACCTTGGCTATCGCAATCATGCGGGCGAGTTTGTTGAGGTGCATTGCCCGGAATCGCGGGGCATCGTTGCAACTCTCGATCCGCGCCGTGACTTATCCGTGCAAACTCCACCCAGCAGTCCGCCCCCTCCAATCGAAGACCTGGCCTCTCGGTCCTTGGTTACAAAGCGCGTGCCAACCCAGCCGGCGTCGGCCTCACTGTCGCCAAGTGCATCGAGCGCGGGGCTCGGAGAAAAACATATCAACATACACTACGGAGATACCGGCTACTCCTACGAAGCGCTGTTTGGCGACTACCTAATTGGTGCGAAGGAGCTGATTATCGAGGACCCCTATATTCGTCGTGACCACCAGCTACGAAACTTCATTCAGCTTTGCGAGCTCTGCGTTCAGGTCGGAACGATCAAGAAAATTGTTCTCATTACGGGAATTGATCACGAGCTCCAACAAGGGGAAGTGGAACCCAAGTTCAAGTCGCTCGCCGAAAGTCTGGCGGATGCAGGAGTAGAATTCGTCTGGCGCTTCGATAGTAAAATTCATGACCGGGAGCTGCGGACAGATACGGGCTGGAGTATTCGCATTGGCCGCGGCCTGGACATTTACCAACGCACTGACACTTGGATTCAAATCGGCGCCACCAATTTGAATGTGCGTCCGTGCATGGAGACCAAAGTGAGCATTATTGAGACTCCAGCCGCGTAACGTTTCGCTTGCCCAGATGACTCTTCAGACCTGATCTCAGGCGATCCCTTAAGTTCCACCACGGGCCTGCAGAAATGCAGATTGCGAACAAATCGAAGCAATCCGACATCGTATCGCCATTTTCGATCCCGCCTAAGCCGTCAGATCTCCCAGGGACTCGGCACAGAGTCGAGATACGAATGTGCATTCAGGGCCTAGATTGCCTCTCTAACGATTATCTAGGCGCCGCTTCCGCGACTGCGTCTTCAAACGCTCTTTGATTCAAAACTACGACGGGCATTTCTCGATCGTCGTCGAGCGTTTCCGCAACATCCAACCTAAGTCTTTTTCTGAAGTAGTAGAGCAGGGCTTTCCTGACGGGTATGGCGATCTGGCCATATTCCATGCAGTAGTCCTGTGAAATCACGGCCTGTTGGTCGCCACTGAGCTTAGGGTTGGGGATGAGGACCACACTGAAGAATTCGTTCCAGTGTTTGTCATCCTTTGGCGACACTCCGGCCTCATGCTCATCGCCTGAATCCAGGCAGCGAGATAGCAAAAAGTCCTTGAAACGTTTGTCGAGATGACAAAACGCTCTCACATGCCAGCGTAAGCCATCGTGGCCGAGTGCATGCGGGCTGATCTTTCGCCAAATGGCTCCAGGACGTTGCTCGTTCATCGATTGATAAAATACGTCCAGGGATGTCTTGTTTCTGATGGCTCCGGTTACGGATCGCAGAACCTGTACACTCACGCGGCGATGTGGAATCGGCATTACCTCGGATTCTGGTAATGCGTCCAGCCAAGTCTGATTCGCCGAAACAGTATGATCGGCAACGTTACGAAGTTGTGCTAGGTAGTTGTCAGCATCAGGCAGGTAAAACTTCGTCTGAAAGTTTGGAGCGGCGAAATACCGTTTTGCGCTGGTGTCGTAAATCAGATTTCCAGGAGCTTCGGATTCGTAAAGGCTCAAATCCTTTGACGCTTGCGGCGTTGAGATCTTGAACCGATCCATGAGGTCGGATCGATTGATTCGTCCCTCCCAGAACAACCGAAATTCGATGAACTCCAAACGCTCTTCAATGCCCCGTCTCATCCGCTCTCCTTGTAGTCAATATTCTTTATATATCTAATAGTAAACAAGTTTTCCGCAGATTTTACAGTTTTAACTAATTGCCAGAATCAAAAATGTACTAATATCAGAATACTTTATGCTACGATAAACATCAGATCGAGTGCGGCATTCCGGATCAGATACCTGATTTCTTGCCGGGGAGATTTGCAAGTGGCACAAACAAAGCCATTTCGAGGGTTGAGCATGGAAGGAGAATATCGTGGCCAACTTCACCGTGCGCGTGGAACTGCACCAAGCCAACTACGCAGACTATGACGCCCTTCACGCCGCAATGGAGGCGCAGGGATTTTCGCGCTCTATCACCGCGGACGACGGGAAAACCTATCGCATGCCCTGGGCCGAATACAACGGTTCGGGCGCCCTCAGCAGTGCGCAGGTGCGGGATATCGCCCACACGGCCGCTAACACGACCGGTAAGGCTAACGCAGTCTTTGTAACTGAAGCCCAGACGCGCGCGTGGATTGGTCTTCAACAGCAGTAGTCCTATCGACGGCATTTCACCAGGAGACGATAATAATGGCAAAGACAAGGGACACAGCACCACGCGACTCCAAAGGAAAGGTCACCTTCGTGATGTTTCAAGTCGAAGGCGATGACGAGACGCTCCAGCAGGGATTCCGCGCCATGGAACACGCCTTCCAGCGCTTGGGTACCCCGTCGCGCGTCTATGCTCCGCCCGCTGCAATGGCCAATCTCCTTCCAAAAGGCGAAAAGCCGGATGCGGCGCAGGTTGAGATTGACGCTGCAGAGCCGGACACGGAGCCAGAGGACTTAGCGCAGGACGTAATCGCGGGCGACGGCCACAAAACCAGCAAACCCAGGAAGTATACACAGCCAAAATTTTTATCCGATCTCGAACTCACGGGAGCCCAGGAGTCTTTCAAGGACTACGCCACCAAGAAAGACCCCAAATCGGATAATCAGAAGTACCTTGTCATCGCCCGATGGCTGCAGCTTCAAAAGAACATCGACACTGTCACCATTGACCACATTTTCACCTGCTTTCAGGCCATGAAGTGGCCGAGCCAGAAGGAAGTCGGCCAACCGCTGCGCTTCATGACAAAGAACAACAGTTATTTCCAGAAAAACGGAAAGGGCTGGAAGTTGACACACGTCGGCGGCGATGCCGCGGATGCCATCGGTGCGTGAACATGACTTTGCCGGAGCTGGTGCAGGACATCTCGAATATCGCGGCGTGGAACCACGTCGAAAGGATCAAGCTCTTTGCGTGGTATCTCCACACACAAAAGAAGCAGGATCACTTTCAAGCGCCGGATATCCGAAAGTGCTATGAGGAGCTGCACCTCGATCCCCCGTCTTCCATCAGTCCGTTTCTCGCGTCCATGGAGAAGAAGAAGCCCAAGGAACTGCTCAAGAGAACCGAAGGCTTCAGACTCGAAATGCGCGTTCGGGAGTCACTCGACAAGAAGTTTGGAACCCGCCAGATCACGGTGCAGGTGACGAATCTGCTTGCTAATCTGCCCAGCGCCGTTCCTGATCTGGCCGAACGAACGTTTCTTGACGAGGCTCTCGTGTGCTTCAAGCACGGCGCATTTCGCGCAGCGATTGTGATGGCGTGGAACCTCGCCTATCACCACCTGTGCGATCACGTCCTGCGAAAGGAGCTCGCCAAATTTAACAGCCAATGGCCACTCGTGTACCAAGGGCATCATAAAAAGTCGGTCAAGACGATTAGCAAAATGGAGGATTTTGCGGACGAGCTGAAAGAATCCGAAGTGCTCGAAATCTGTAATTCCGCAGGCATTATCAGCAAAGACATCCACAAGATCCTGAAGGCCAAACTGGACCGCCGGAATTCAGCGGCCCATCCTTCATCTGTCAAAATCGACCAGCTTCAGGCGGAAGAATTTATTGACGACATCGTCAAGAACGTTGTTCTGAAGTTGTAAATTGCGCCGTTTCCTATCGCTCTTAAACCCGCCGATGGAGGGCCGATGAGTTCAAACAAAGCACCCGTCAACGATGCCATCATCGTGGCAGTGGCCCGGCTCGTTGATGATGCTCAATCGGTGACACGCGAACCGAGTCATTCAGACCTTGAATTCCAGATCAATCGCGCCGGGCTCAGCGGCGGCGATCCGAAGGGACAGGGCCAGGTAGTCGGCAAGGCGAAGCGCGTGCGCGCCGTGCTTTCCTGGGGCATCGACAATGCACCGGACAAAGCCGAGACGTTTGTAACCTTGTTAATAGGATTGATCCGAGGTAAAGGCGGCTTCCGCGCCGGTTCATCGAACTTCGTAGGTGAAGAGGCAATTCTGGACACGCGCGAATCCTTTCGCCTAGAAGGATACATGCTCTCCGATGACGGCGAGCTCTATGCAAGCACGCTGGACAACTTATCCGGTGTTCAGATGACCGCCGCGCTTGAGGCGTATGTGCGCCGTGCCCAGCGCGGCAGCGAGGATGGAGCACTTCTTGTCGGGACTGGCAAGGACCTTCTCGAAGCCACGGCGTCCCATGTCATCACCGAGAAATACGGGCACTACTCGCATCAAGCCAATTTCCCGACGTTGCTCGGTCAGGCGTTTACCGCACTCGGGCTTGCAACGCCACAAACGCCCGCACAACCCGGCGAGGCCCCGCAGCGTCGTGTAGAACGGTCACTTTATGAGGCCGGGTGTGCGGTCAATGCGCTACGCAACAAAACCGGAACCGGACATGGCAGGCCATTTGTGCCGTCAGTGTCGGACGACGAGGCTCGTGCCGCTGTCCAACTGATCGGCATTGTCTCCGGGCTGCTGCTTCGCGCAATGAAGAGAAATCCTTAACCTGTAGTTTTCGCCACCATCCAAGCGAGAATCTTTCCAGGGTCGGAGATGCCCCTTGAGGCTGCAACTCCGTGCGGAGCGACTGAGGTCCGCGCCCATTGTGTTGGTAATGCCCGCAAGATCAAAAGCCCGGGCCACCCGACCGAATGCTTAAAGGGACATCATGACGCCAACTGGCGTGGTCTCGCACATCCTCATGGCACAGAGAACCTGAGGTCGATCCTCAGACTCTGAAGAATTTGAAAATCAAGAATTCTAAAACGGGCTCTTTTTAGAGCCTCTTGGACTTTAGGTACATATGGATGAGATGAAGTGAGTCTGCGTAGGCTTCCCACAGCGGGAAAGCGTGATTTAGAAACTTCCCGGTCTTCGCGGCTCCCTTCATGTCTTGAAGCTTCTCGGTCTTCAACGCATCTGCTCTGGCCTTCGCTGTCCCTATCGCGTCCTCAATCCACAAATGCAGCGGGTCATCACTCGGCAATCCTTCAACGCGCTTCGTCAGGACCTTGCAGGCCTTCTCCAATGCCTTTGCAAGATACTTTGGTTCGCCATTCCGGACTGCATCTGCATCTGCTTCATGACCGCGTCCTTTGGCTCCCCAAATATCACCGAATTTGTGCTCGATTTGTACAGCGTCCATGTTTTTGTCTCATTCTGTGGCACAGCGTATGATAACTCGCATTTTGGCGGACGTGGCTAAGAAATCAGACAAATCCGGGGATGAGAGCCGGGAATCCTATTTAAGATTGTCTACTTCTTAGCTTTCACTTGAGCCCATCTATTACGCTGCACGTCTGTGATTCGCTTGGGTGCCTCAGCACTCAATCTACGCTTGGCTGATTACTTCTTCGGTAATGTCTATTCGTGGCACGTCCAGTCCGTGGCGTAGCGATGCAACCCACGATTGTACGGGTCGACCGTGAAGCACATGCGCGTGACGTGTGGTGTTGCGCCTCTTTGTTTTTTGTCGGTGAACATATCCCAATACTTGACCTCAATGAAGACCAACAGAATTCCATTCTTCATGGCTGCTTTCTCTAACCTTTCCTTGCACCACTCAAAGCTAATCTCACGAATCGGAAAGTAATGCCCGCTCGTTGTCAATTCACTTCTTGGCAGTGATAAGGGCTCCAACGCCCTACCCGGGACTTGCGAATCAGCATCTTGAACCTCGATCAAATTGGAGATTGAACATACTTGAGCAGACGTCCTACCTCTGTTTATGCCAATGATTTTGCATTTATCAGCATCAGTGCTTCGTTTTCTTGATCTTCTTCTAATCACAATCACCGCCCGTTCCGAGTTCACGAAGCCCTGTGCAGAGAGGGCTCCAAACTTTGCTGCCTGAGCCGTCTCGTAAGACTGCCAACCGATGACAATCAGCGTAAAGATCACCGCCCAAGCAGCGACGCCTTCGGGAAAAGCAATGAGTGGACGCCACCATTCAACACAATTCAAAACCCGCTCTGGATCAGGGAACAGATAATTCCCCACGGAGACCAAAACAACAATGCCCGCAAACAGACCAAGGACAATCAAGATCTTTTTCATGATGCCGGAACTTTACCAAAGAAGAATCCATCCATGCAATGCGCCGGGATCAAGAATTGAAGAGACGGCTTCCGACGAAATTGATCCCCATAAGTATTTCTCGTCAGTTGTCTCTCCGGGACTGGTTGCCGAAAATTGACTTTCGTAACAGACTCTGTTTCTGCCCCGGAACGCCTGGTCCTGATAATCGGAATGCGATTCGGAATCGGTCCTAAATTTCTTCTTTCGTCACGTGCTCCCGCTTCAGGCGGCTTTATGGCAGAGGCGGTCGGAACCTGTCAAGGCTCTCCGCTGCGCTTCGACCGCTGACGCGGCGCCTGCGGCGGCCTGGACAGAACCCTCCGCGCCCCTGCCGCGCCGCAAGAGCCATGAAGCGGGAGCACTCAACAAAAGAAATTTGGGTTTCAGGCAGTGCTCTCCCTCATGCACGCAGATCGCCCCACAGCGGGCAGCAAATGAGGAACAGAGTCATGCCAACCACTATCAGCAACACAGCCTTCGCCGCCAGCAATGGCACAACCGTTATCAGCAACGCCGCGCCGCACAGGAAGAATGCGGCACGTCAGAACCGCAGCGAGTCGCCTTACCAGCAGCGCACCAGCCAGAAAGACAACCCCACACAGCAACTCATCAAGCAGGCCGTGGACTACCTCATTCAGCAGCTTGAGGCAGGCAAGAGCGAAACCTTGACCGCGTACCTTGGCGCGATGGCGAGGTTTCATTCCTATTCGTTCGGCAACATTTTGCAGATCGCCAGACAGCGCCCGTCAGCCACGAGAGTAGCGGGCATTCGCGCATGGAACGAGCTTGGCCGATTTGTGAAGAAGGGCGAGAAAGGTATTCAGATTCTCGCGCCGATCATCGGCCATCGCCGGAAGAGAGACACGGCAGTGCAGGAGCAAGACGCGAAGCCAGCGCCCATGCTGATTGGCTTCCGAGCCGTGTACGTGTTTGACCTCAGCCAGACCGAAGGCGCGGACCTGCCCGAGTTTGAGCACAACATCACCGGCGAAGTCGGCGAGCACCGCGACCGGATGATTGCATTTCTCGCACAGCAGAATATCAAGCTGGAATTCAATGAGAAGATCGCCCCGGCGCTGGGTGTCTCCTACGGCGGCAAGATTGCTTTGCTTCCGGGCCAGTCGAAGGCCGAGGAGTTCACCACGCTGGTTCACGAAACGGCGCATGAGCTTTTACACAAGGCCGAACGCCGCACCATGACCACCGCGACCGTGCGCGAAACCGAAGCCGAGGCCGTGGCCTTCATCGTTGGCCAGAGTGTTGGTTTGGAGATGGGAACCGCTTCGAGCGATTACATCCAGATGTACGCGGGCAACGCCGCGCTTTTGGCTGAAAGCCTTGAAGTCATCCAGCGCACTTCCGCCGTGATTCTCGCCGCCATTCAAGTGGACGAACCAACCCAAGAGAACGAGGCCGTTGCGGAGGTGGCGTAATGCGGACCCTGGCTCTCATCCTGATGGAGGCCGGGCCGCTCCCGCCCGGCTTCCATCTTCACATCGACAATCCGCCGTGGATGCCGCTCGACATCGAGGACATCGAGATCAGCGGCCCCAACTGCCTGCCGTCCGTTTCTGTCGCCCATTACGGCAAGCAGAACGGCGACGCCATGCGCGACCCAGAAATGCTCTTCGAGATGCGCCGCGACGGGAGCGAGATCGTACTCGCCCCGTACTACTGGCGGAATGACTATCTCGGCATCGAGCAGTATTCGAGCTACCGCGACGACGCGCAAAAACTGTTTACCCTCTCAGGGCTGAAACAGCAACACGAAGCGTTCGCCCGGACTTGGGACAGAAACCTCCGGTCTCAGGGCTTCTATGAAGCCTTTGTACGCAGCCGGAGCCAGTAACTCGCCATTCAACGGGCGGGCACTGGCTGTGCCCGCCTACGCATTCACGCTCGACAACCATACAAGGAGAATCCCCATGACAACCGCAGTTCAAACGCAATCCGAGTATCGCAACCTGCCGCTCGTGAGCCTCACTGAGTCGGCAACCAACCCGCGCCGCAGCTTCGATCAAACGGCGCTTAGCGAATTGGCCGAGTCCATCAAAACGCAAGGCATCCTTGCGCCTCTCGTTGTGCGGCCCGTGGGCCAGCACTTCGAGATCGTCGCCGGAGCGCGGCGCTACCGCGCGGCGCAACTGGCCGGACTCGAAACCGCGCCCGTCCGCATCGTCGAACTGACCGACGCCCAGGCACTCGAAACCAGCATCGTCGAGAACCTTCAGCGCCGCGACGTGCATCCGCTCGACGAGGCCAACGGCTTCGCCGCGCTGATGCGGCTTGAAGAACCGAAGTACAGCATCGAACAGATTGCCGCCAAGGTTGGCAAGGCCCCGGCATTCATCCTCGCTCGATTGAAATTGGTCGAGCTTGTCCCCGCAGTGGTCGAGGCATTCTCGCAAGACGAGATCGGCTTGGGCCATGCTCTTTTGCTGGCGAAGTTGCAGCCCGCGCAGCAGGAGGAAGCCCTCGCCGCTTGCTATCAGGAGCAGTACACCAACGGCAGCAAGACCAAGCACATCTTGCTCCCCGTCCGCCATCTGCAACAGTGGATTGAGCACAACATTCTGTTGGAGCTTGCTTCCGCGCCGTTCTCAAAAGAGGACGCCGCACTTGTGCCCGAAGCCGGAGCGTGCCTCGATTGCCCCAAGCGGACCGGCCACAATGTTCTCTTGTTTGAGGGCCTCACCCACGCGGACCAGTGCTCCGATCCGAAGTGCTACTCCGCGAAGGTCGAAGCGCACGTCCGCCAGACCATCGCTGCCAAACCGAAGCTGGTACAAATCAGCACGGCTTACGGAACGCCGAAGGATGGCAGCGCCATTGTACCCCGCAATAAGTACGTCGAGATTCGCAGCGACAAACCGACCAACCAGAAGCAGCGTGATTGGCCGGAGTACAAGACCTGCAAGTTCACCACTGAGGCCATTGTCACCGAAGGCAGCGAGAAGGGCGAACTGCGGCGCGTCTGCGCGAATCCCGAATGCCCTGTGCATCACGCCAAGAAGCAACGGTCGAACGTTGCCGCCGATGCTGGCGTCAAGGCAGAACAAGAGAAGCGCCGCCGCGAAGAAGCACTCGCCCAGGCGACCGGCCTTCGGGTGTTGGGTGCCATCGTTGAGGCCGTTCCCGTTCGTCTGATGAAGCGCGACCTGCTTTTCATGGTCGAGCGTCTTGCCGCAATGTTGGACGAACGCCGTCTCGCCATCGTTCTACGTCAGCACGGCATCGGGAAGGCGAAAAACCCAGCTGACACACCGGCCAAGCTGCTGACGGCCTTTACTCGCAAGGCCGAGGAGAGCATTCTCGGACGCCTGTTGGTGGAGATCGTCATTCTCCAGTCAGCCGGTTCTGCGAACGACACCGGCAAACTGCTCAAGGAAGCCGCAGAGTTCTACAAGGTGGACATAAGCGCCATCACCGCCAAGGTCAAACAGGAGTTCGCCGCCAAGGACAAGGCGGGAGCTGCAAAGAAGGCCGCGCCCAAGCCAGCCGCAAAGGCGGAAAAGAAGCCCAAGGCGGCATAATCCAACCAACCAAGATGGCGGAGCCAAACCACAGGCTCCGCCATTTTTGCGTCCGATGCCCGTCTTCCCGCCCGCACTTGAGGCTCCTGCCCCGCGGCAGGAGCACCAGATTGATCCCACCCGACGGGCATGGCAATGCCAATACTGTCCGGCTCATGTCTGAGCTATTTCGCCGCAAACCTTTCACACATTGAAATGCAGGCTCCCATAAATCTCGCGCCGTCAGTCATCTGCGACTTTGCAGAGTTAAGATTAGAGGCAGTGAAAAATCCATCGTTTTGCCTCGGACTGTAAGCACATGAGTCTTTCTTCATTTATATGGTCGGTTGCCGATCTGCTGCGCGGCGAGTATTCGCAGTCGGAATACGGCAAGGTCATTTTGCCGTTTACGGTATTGCGTCGTATGGATTGCGTTTTGGAGGAGACCAAGCAGGCCGTGCTGGCTGAGTTGGGCGTCCGGAACAAGTCTGGAGTCAACCCAGAGCCCTTCCTGCTACGCAAGGCCAAGCAGAGCTTCTACAACGCCTCTCCCATGGACATGAAGACGCTCATGGGCGATCAGGACCACATCAAAGACAACCTCTGCGTCTATATTCAGAGCTTTTCTCCCAACGTCCGGGACATCTTTGAGCGATTTGACATCTATACCCAGATTGATCGCCTGGAGAAATGGAAACTTCTTTATCTGGTGACGGAGAAATTTGCGGGAATCGACCTGCATCCGGACCAAGTCAGCAACAATGACATGGGCACCATCTTTGAGGAGCTAATCCGCAAGTTTGCTGAGGCATCGAACGCCACTGCCGGAGAGCATTTCACTCCCCGCGAAGTCATCCGCCTCATGGTCAACCTGCTTTTCGTCGAGGATGACGACGTGCTCGCCAAGCCCGGCGTGGTCCGCACCATCTATGACCCTACTGCGGGCACCGGCGGAATGCTCTCCGTCGCCGGCGAGTACCTGGCCGAGCACAACCCTGAGGCCCGCCTCACCATGTACGGCCAGGAGCTGAACGACGAGTCCTACGCCATCTGCAAGGCCGACATGCTCATCAAAGGCCAGGACGTTGCGAACATCATCGCCGGAAACACCCTCGCCGACGACGGCCACCCGCACAAGAAGTTCGACTACATGCTCTCCAATCCTCCGTTCGGCGTGGAGTGGAAGAAGGTCGAGAAGGCCGTCCGCCAGGAATACGAGACGCAGGGATTCAATGGGCGCTTCGGCCCCGGCCTGCCCCGCGTCAGCGACGGCTCGCTTCTGTTCTTGTTGCACCTGCTGTCGAAGATGCGCCCCGCCAAGGATGGCGGCAGCCGCTTCGGCATCGTGCTCAACGGCTCGCCACTTTTTACCGGCGGCGCTGGCAGCGGCGAGAGCGAAATCCGCCGCTACGTTATTGAGAACGATCTGGTCGAGGCCATCATCGGCCTGCCTACCGACATGTTCTACAACACCGGCATCTCCACCTACGTCTGGATTCTGTCGAATCGCAAGCCCGCCGCGCGTAAAGGCAAGGTGCAACTGATCGACGCCAGCGGCTTCTGGCAGAAGATGCGCAAGAGCCTGGGCAGCAAGCGCAAGGAACTGAGCAACGAACACATCGCTGAGATCACGCGCCTCTTCGGCAAGTTCAAGGAGGCGAAGAGGGACGGCGCACCCATCAGCCGCATCTTCAAGAACGCGGATTTTGGCTACCGCACCATCACCGTGGAGCGTCCTCTGAAGGATGAGCAAGGCAGCATCGTTCCGGTAGCCAAGGGCAAGAACAAGGGCGAGCCGCAGCCGGACAGCAGTCTTCGCGATACCGAGAACGTACCGCTCAATGAAGAGGTGGACAAATACTTCAAGCGCGAGGTGCTACCCCATGTGCCCGACGCGTGGATTGACCACGACAAAACCAAGGTCGGCTATGAGATCCCCTTCAACCGGCACTTCTACGTCTTCAAGCCGCCGCGCTCGCTGGAAGAGATTGACGCCGAATTGAAGGGCGTCACGGCTAAGATCATGACCATGCTGGAAGGTCTGGCCGAATGAGCCCAAAAACCAAACTCGCGCCACCGCCTGCGCCGGATGAAGCAGCCTTTGCCGAGGTGGTCGGCCTCATTGCCGCCGCTCGACAGCAAGCCTACCAAGCCGTCAACACGGCGCTGATCGACCTCTACTGGCAGGTGGGCGAGTACATCAGCCGGAAGATCGAGGCCGCCGAGTGGGGCACCGGGGTAGTGCCGAAGCTGGCCCAGTACATCGCCCGGACACAACCCGGACAACGTGGCTTCACTCGCAGCAACCTTCTTAGAATGAGGCAATTCTACGAAACCTATCGGGACGAACCAATTGTCGCACCACTGGTGCGACAATTGCCATGGACCCACAACCTCATCATTCTCGGCCAAAGCAAGCGGCCAGAAGAGCGGGAGTTCTACCTCCGCATGGCCGTCAAAGAGAGGTGGACCAAGCGCGAATTGGAGCGGCAGTTCCGGGTTGCGCTCTTCGAGCGCACCGTGCTCTCCCCGGCAAAAGTCGCAGCAGCGCTGCGACAAATGCATCCTGAGGCAGGCAGCATCTTCAAAGATGCCTACACCCTTGAGTTTCTCGGGCTTCCGGAGGAGCACAGCGAGGCCGATCTGCATCGCGGATTGCTCGCACGGATGAAAGATTTTCTGCTGGAACTGGGCCGCGACTTCTGCTTTGCCGGTTCCGAGTATCCGGTACAGGTCGGCGGGCAGGATTTCGCTCTCGATCTCTTGTTCTTCCATCGCGGACTCAATGCGCTGGTGGCCTTTGAATTGAAAGTAGGCCGCTTTGAGCCGGAGTATCTTGGCAAGCTCAACTTCTATCTTGAGGCGCTTGACCGCGATGTACGCAAGCCGCACGAGCGGCCCTCGATAGGCGTGCTGCTTTGCGCCAGCAAGAACGATGAGGTGGTGGAATATGCAATGAGCCGGACCCTTTCTCCGGCGCTGATCACCGAGTACAAAACGCTCATGCCCGACAAGCAGCTCCTTCAGGCCAAGCTGCATGAGTTCTATATGCTCAACGCGCCCAAAGGAAAGAAAGCATGAGCCTGCCCCGGTATCCCAGGTACAAGGAAAGCGGCATCGAGTGGTTGGGCGAGGTGCCGGAGCATTGGGAAGTCAAGCCATTTCGTTGTTGCATTGACTTCCAAGAGGGACCTGGCATCATGGCAGTCGATTTTCGGGACTCTGGTGTTCCGTTGCTAAGGATATCCGGTGTCCAGGAGGCGTGGGCCAGCCTCGAAGGATGTAACTACCTTGATCCGGAGCGAGTTGAAAAGACATGGCTACAGTTTCGGTTGGTCGAAGGCGACCTTCTGATCAGCGCTAGTGCGAGTATGGGAACCGTGTGCGAGGTCGGACCTGAGACGGCGGGTTCAATACCGTATACAGGTCTGATTCGTCTCAGAGGGATCGCTGGCAAGATGATTAGGCCCTTTATCAGGCATTTAGTTGTCTCGACCCAGTTCAGTACTCAAATTGATCTGCTCAAGGCCGGGGCGACCATCCAGCATTTTGGTCCCACTCACTTGAGTAGGATGAGAATCGTAAGCC
This sequence comes from uncultured Acidobacteriaceae bacterium, assembly GCA_964591805.1. Classification (GTDB taxonomy): domain Bacteria; phylum Acidobacteriota; class Terriglobia; order Terriglobales; family Acidobacteriaceae; genus TOLSYN. The sequence continues at coordinate 29,504 of CAZQDD010000042.1, forward strand.
TGCCAATCGACGAACAGGAAGCTGTCGCTGCCTTCCTCGAATTGGAGACGGGGAAGATCAATGCGCTGGTGGAGGAGCAGCAGCGGCTGATTGAGTTGCTAAAAGAGAAGCGCCAAGCCGTTATCTCCCAGGCCGTCACTAAAGGGCTGAACCCAAGCGTGCCCATGAAAGACTCAGGAGCTGACTGGCTAGGTCCAGTTCCCGCTCATTGGCGTGTCGAGCGCGCTGGGCACCTTTTTGTAGAGCATCACGGCTGTCCGGTTAAAAGTCGAATAGATTCAATTGGTTGCGGGAGTCGTAT